>CAUEFX010000019.1 GCA_958477465.1 uncultured Bacteroides sp. | reverse complement strand
TGGTCAACAAATTGAAGATAAAGAAATTCTCGTTACACATCCACCCGTACATCGCTGCGTATGTCAATCAGGGACTCGTCTCTCTGAAACGCAAATGGCAGATGAAATACGGATTCGGCATTAAGATTATTCCGAGTCAGAAACTCGCTTTCCTGGAATACGTATTCTATGATTCCAACGGAGAGGAGATCGACATGAAGGAAGAAATCGAGATTAAGTGATAGAGGAAAGGCAACCTGTTCAGTTGCCTTTCTTTGTTATACAATAGTACATCAAGAATTATATCCCCCCATCCAGTGCCATTCACATAAGGAATCAGCGGAATTACCTGTGTATTCTGTGTTTAAAATTCAAAGTAAATATCGGCAGGAAGATAAAGATCCCTATCACAGACATGACCAGCCCACCTATCGTACCAGCAGCCAAAGGAAACCAGAATGCCTCTTTATCAGTACCGATCATGAAAGGAATAAATCCCAAGATAGTGGAAACTACAGTCAGAAAAACAGGTATGATCTTCACATTCCAGGCTTTTACATAGGCCCGAAGAGGAGGCATAGCCGGAAAACAACGACAAATGGCATTGTATTCATTCAGTATATAAATACTGGCATTCACCGTAATACCGCATAATAAGACAAAAGAAGCAAAACCACCCTGATCAAAATTCAGCTTAAACCAATAAAAAGTAAGGAACACACCGATATAAGATATCGGAATCACAAATATAATCGCTAACGGCTGTTTTAAAGAATTAAACAAAATGCCGGTAATAAAGAAAATGATCGAAATGACTATTGATAACAGCAAGTACTGCTTATTATCCTTTTCTCCCCATCGGAAATCCCTACCGACATCCTCAGCTGTATAGCCCATAGGCAACAGCTCATTAAACTCCCCCAATTCGCGTTTAAGGATTTTACGCCCCTGCTCTGAAGAACCGATATACTCATATTGCAGGCATAAACGGTACTGTTGATTCTCTTTCACCACTTGTTGCGGTGCCTGCCCTTTCTCCACAGTAGCCAGCTCAGAAAGTTTACAAACTTTATCTCCCATCACAACCGGAAAATGCCGCATTGCCCATATATCATATTCATCAGACTGCCGGGATGATAAACAAACTTTCTCCCTCCCGTTTTCGGTCATTACCGCTCCTACCTCCACATTCTTGCCAAATACCGGACGAATGGCAGCAAACAAAGACTCAGCCGAAATGCCCTCCTGCGCCATCCGCTCTCTATTCAAATCAAAATAAAACTCCTGATAATCATCTTTCCACCAAGAAAACTCAGAATTAATAATGACCTCCTTGATACGCCGGTGCGCCAACAGTTTCTTTTTCAACAGTTCCGCCCAATGGTAAAGCTCGTCATAGTTGTAACCATACATCCTGACTTGAAAAGAACCGGCGCTCTCGCGCACATCATTACTGAACCCCTGATCTTCCAAACCATAAACACCCCAGCTACCACCTCCCAACTGAAGAGCCTTACTAATTATATTCGCTTTCAGCATATAGGGAAAACCGCTGTTCTGATGCTCTTTCGTAAAAGAGATACTGATACCGGCCCGGCGGGCGTTCTGTATATTAGTCTGAAATTGTCTGATTTCTTTAAACTGACTCAGGTAAGTTTCCATTTTTTTCATCAGGACATTCATCTGTTCGAGAGTACTCCCATTAGGAAGGGTGGCATTGGCATACAAAACGACCTCTTCTTTACGCGTAAAATAACTACCCTCGTACACCTTCTGGATAAACAAGCGCAAACTTCCTCCCAATACCTTATCAACTACCGGCTTTATCTTATCCTTATAGGTGGGAGTGCCCAGAGTCTTGTTATAGGCTTGCGCTCCCCAACCTTCTCCTTCCAGCTTTTCGGGAAGCAGAAAGACCGGAAGCCCGAAAAGTAACATCAGTAAAACACAGACAACGACACGCCAACGGCACAATCCTTGTATCAATCCTCCGTAAACACGACTGAAATATACAGGGAAGCGATGTATTCCCCTTCTTATTCGTCGGAGCCGTTTAGAATTCCGATTTCTACGTTCTCTTTTTTTCAATCCGATCTTCCCGATCAGGGAAGGTACAAAGAACAGTGCAACAAACAAGGATACTGCCAGGTTAATCATCACCACTGCTGCAAAATCCTGAAGGTTCAGCCGTATCTTCTCATCAAGAAAAAAGACAATCACCAACGCTCCCATCGTTGTCAGAGTAGCCGCCAAAATAGACATAAATACTTTCAGATTCCGTCGGCGCAGAAAATGATCGGTCATCACAATTGTATTATCTATAATCAGATTCAATGAAACCGTAATGCCCGCCAGTGAATACAGTTGCATCTCCAATCCGAACAAATAATAAAAGATAACGGCAACTGCCATATTCACACACAAACTGACAACGATCAGGAACAAATAGCGGAAATTGAAAGTGATGAGCCACACGAATATCAACAGAATCAATACTGTCAATCCTGTACGCAAGTAAATTTTATCCAACTCCTCATGAATATACTCTGTGGCATCATATCCGATATGTACCTCATATCCGACAGGTAACACACTTTCAATCTCCTGCATTTCAGCGTTTACCAGTTTACTCACCTGCAACTGGTTGGCTGTCTCTTCCGCTGTCACAGAGAGATAAATAGAATTCAACCCATTGATCCGATAGTAACTCTGAGGCTCTTCCTCCATATACGTCATCTTTACCAATTCATTCAAGGATATCAGTTTCCCCTGAGATGATTTTACCAATACAGCCGACGGTTCGAATTCTGTGTTCTCGTACTGCGGCACGATCGCCAAACGTATCCACTGTTCCTGCCCCTCAGCCGCCTCCCAGTCACAAGTTCCTAAAAATTCTTTTCGGAAATGCCGGTTCACAGCTTGCTGGATCTCACCTAAACTTACGCCCGATTGCCTCAACAGCTCACTGTCATATTCCAATCGCCACTCCATCGGAGTAGCCCCACGGATATCAATCTTATAAATACCCGGAATACGTGCCAACCGGGGTTTGATATACTCTTCGGCATATTGCTGAATCAAGATAGGAGTAGAAGGAGCATTCAGAGTAAATGAAATAAACGGTCCCGACGATTTGCTATCTGTCCGTTTCATCTGCAAATAAGGATAACTGACCCCGTCCGGAAGTTCCGGCCAAGTTTGCCGGATCACAGTAGAAGCCTCAAAACGAACGGCATCCACATCGGCATGCTTATCCAGTTCGATAGTAATACTCCCCCGACCATTACCCGAAGTAGAATTTATTTTCCGAATTCCCCGAATCCTTGCCAACATAGCTTCCAGCCTGCTGGTGGCCTCCATTTCAACCACCCGTGCCGAGGTTCCCGGCATACTGAATCTCACCGTAAATCCGGGTAATGTATGAGAAGGACTCAATTTAACGGGCAATAACGGCAGCAAGGCCACTCCCACCAATGCCACACAAATAAAAGCAACAATCAGTGTAAAGGCGGAAGCACCCTGTTTCGCATTTCGATTCATTGTATTCACTCTGTTTTAGAAACAATATCCATTACATTTTTATGACACACCGACATCCGTTCCATCGGAACATTGTCTATTTCACCAGCTTTCCTCCGGCAAAGTCAAACTTATCGGCCAATGAAAAACCGGAAGCAAAATCATGCAGAGTCAGTTTGCGTATCTTATAATAATTCAGCCAATAGTTCTGCAAAGCAGAGATATAATTCCGTTGTGCCGACTGCTGACGGTTCAATGACAATGTCAGACTGTTGATATCCGCTTTACCGATAATAAACCTTTGCCGGGTTTCATTATAGGCCAACACGGACAAGTCCAGCGCTTCTTCTGCACTGTTGACCAAAGCCTGCTGAATATTAAAATCATTCACTGTCATAATCAATTCCTCTTCTATATTAATTTCACTTTGTTTTGCCGAGATCTTCACCACATTCAGATTATTCCGTGCCATATTATATTTCCCTTTCTTAACTCCCCAGTCTACCAAAGGAATAGACAGACTGACAGCTACCAAATCCTGCTGTAACGGTTGGTGATATACATCTCCCACATTATCCGCCACCTGGTTGAAACCGACACTGGCATTCAGGCTGACATTGAAACGGGATTCCTTTTTCGTCTTATCTACATTCCGTTCCGCTTCCAATATGTTCTGCTTTAATTCCAGTAGCTCCGGATTATTATCCCTTACCAATCTTAAGGCCTTATCCACCGATATCGTTATCTCCTGTGCCCGTACAGGTAATTCCAGTTCTATGTGTATATTTTTGTCTATATTAAGGAACGAAGCGAATGAGAACATAGCACGCTTTAACGAACTTGCTTTCGCCTGTAAAGTATTCCCGGCATTTACCTTATCCAATTTCAGTGTCAGCAAATCTGCTTGTGAAATAGCAGCAATTTTGAGCCGTTGCACTCCAATACGATACAGCGTATCCGAAGATAGCAGATTCTCCCGTGCCAAGTCGTATTCAACTTGTGCCATTGCCAGATTGAAAAAATAAGTAGTAGCCTTTTCCGACACAGCTTCCACATTATAAATAAATTCCTTCTTCACCTTCTCATATTTCAAAGGTTCAATCTTCCGTTCCCATTTAAAGGAATTATACCCTACAAGACTTTGCGAATATCCCAACCTCACCGGTATACTGGTAAACTGAGTCGAAGTCTTTTCACCGAAATTACGCATATACCCCAACTTGGATTCCAAATAAAACGTACCGCCTGTCAAATCAAAATTCTGCCTGACAGCCAATCCACCGGAAGCGGAATAGGACTGCTGGCTACGGTATATATCCAGATCCTGTCCAGAGTCATAACGCTTCGTAATATCCCGGTTATACTCCGCCGGTGTCAGACTCAATGTCAGACTGGGCAGGCGATTGGCCTTATAAGTGCGATACTCCCAATAACCGGACAAATACATATTATGTGTACGAAACATTTCCAGCGAACTGTCATTTGCCAATTCAATGGTATGCTGCAAATCCAGTTTTATCTTCTCTTGCGCCTGTACCGACATACACCCCAAAACACACACAACAGCATATATCATCACTTTCCTCATATCTTCTTCTCCTTATAAATAAACCAATAAACCAACGGAATAAAAAACAAACTGACCAGTGTACCTATAAACATAGCCCCTATCATGGCTATTGATAACGGCTTTTGCAATTCCGATCCCATATCAAAAGAGAACAATAGCGGGACCATAGCCAATATTGTGGTCAGTGAAGTCATAATAATAGGCCGGAGCCTTCTCCTCCCCGCTTCGTGTATTGCCTCCATCAGAGGGGTTCCAGCTTTTCGCAATTCATTAATGGCATCCAGCTTTAAAATAGAGTCATTGATAATGATTCCGCACGTCACAATCAATCCGATGGCCGACATTAAATTCAGCGTATGCCCGCATATCCACAGAAGCATCAGGGCAAATGCCACATCTATCGGAATCTCCAGCAACACGATCAAAGGCTGTATAAAACTCTCGAACTGTGCTGCCAAAATGAAGTACATCAGCAAAATGGAAATAAACAGGATAACCAACAGTTCGTCCAGCATTTTCCGGTTCGAAAAGAAACTTCCCGAAAAGCCGGTTTCCCATTCTCCGGTTTCATTTACCACAGTTTTCACATCCGACATTAACTTCTCTCCCTCTTTCACACCATAAAAACGAAACGGAATATACTCTCCATTCCGTCCGGCGGTGATACTTTTCAAATCTTCTGAGAAAGAAACCTTTATCACTTCCCGAAGTGGAACGTAGCTTTTAGTATCACCTTTAGTCGCATCCGTTTCAATCAGCATTTCCTGCAGCATGGTATTGATCGTACGTTCTTCCCCGGCTATATTGATGGGTAAATATTGCTGGAAGGAATGCAACATTGACACACTGTTCTTTTTAAAAGCAGTTTTCAATACCCGTTCCACTTCCTCGTAAGAGATGCCATATAGCAATAGTTTTTCCTTTTCTATACTGATATTCAACTGATTCTGAAAAGCAATGCCGGTAGGAGCGATTCCCGTACGTTGTCCCAATGTTCTCTCTAAATCCCGCAAAGTACCGACTTCCACTGCCTTACTTTTGTTCCGGGCGTAAAGTTCCGCCACTATATCCGCTTCACCGGTTACAAATAATTTCTCAAAAACCGTTTTCGGAGGAGAAAATGAAATAACTGCCAACGGATAACGCTCCTTCAGTTTTCGGTAAATCATCTGCTGTAACGGAACAATTTGCTCCGTTCGTTCCGTCTTAAAATACAGTTCCGCTTCCGAAGACGATAATTCCTGCTCCCGGTTCAGAATGAAATCCTGTTGCCCGATAGAAGCAGTTTGCTCCACAGTTTTTCGCTGTAATTCGTAAAACAGTTCATCCACGCGCCTCTGATTCTCCTCCAAATGAATATCCTCATTCCATTCGATACGGGTTATCAATTCATTTTCATCAATCTCAGGCATCCGTTCCTTATCTATAAAATAGAAGAAAAAAACACAAAGAGGAAAAGAAACGATACAAAATATAACATTCAATGTCTTGTGACCGAACACCCAATCGATCCCTTTGTCATAAAAGCGATCCAATGTATGTGCCTTAAACGGATTGTTTATTTTCAATGAAAGCCACTTCCACTTACGGGTTTTCATTCCAGTCCGATACACCAACACATACAATATCGGCAAAAGTATGATCCCTGTAAAATAAGAGACCATCAGCCCCACCGTTACCGAAAAAGCCTGATCAAAAAAGATTGCACCGGCAATCCCACTCATAAATATCAATGGAACAAATACTGCAACCGTTGTCAGCGAAGAACTTAACATAGGCGTAATCACTTCAGTGGTTCCCGCCACACAAGCCCGCCGGAGCGAATATCCCCGTTCACGATACTGCGATATGTTTTCTGTCACAATAATCGAATTATCGATCATCATTCCCAATGCCAAAATCAATCCCGAAAGAGAAATTATATTCAGCGACATCTTGAACAGATAAAAAAAGAAAAAACTGATAATGATAGATACTACCATACTGATTCCGATGATGAACGGAGATTTCACATCACCCAGAAACAATACAGCCACCAGGCAGATAAAAACAAAACCCAACGAAAGGTTCTGTTGCAGGTTGGAAATTGTATAGTCCAACAATTCCGTCTGGTTACGGCTGACACTAAACTCAATATCCGGATAAACCCTTTTGAAATAACTCATCGTGTGGTCCAATGCCTGTTTCATATTATCCATATTCTCATCTGCCTGCTTTATAATGGCAAGTGTCACTGCTCGCTTCCCATTAGACACGGAAACCCCGTTCTCCTTCACAGGAACCACCGCCACCCTGCAAAACTCTTTCAACCGGATTATTCTCCCTTCTTTACGGAAACAGATATTCTCCACATCTTCCGCTGTGCGCAGCAATGTAGAGAATTTGATGTTGTATTCATAATATCCATCACGTACCGTCATACTCCCCGGCTCCACATTGTTCCGCTTCAAAACCGTCTCGATATCCGATATGGAAAACCCTATCTGTACCATCTTATCCCTGTCGGGTATTACCTGCACCTGCCGCTCCAGTAACCCCGTGACATCCACCATTGCCACTTCAGGTAGCTGCTCGATCCGACGTTTTATCACAGATTCAGAGAAAGCACACAGTTTCAGAAATGCCTGTTGGTCGGTAGGCATATACGCGCTGTCACTCTTCAATGTCAGATTCAAATAAAACACAGGAATATCCGTAACACTCGCTTTCACCACTTTAGGCCGGTCCGTATCTTTCGGCAAATAATTCATGGCCGCATCAATCTTCTCATTCACCTCGATAAATGCCAGATCCGTATTCGTACCATAATCAAAACTCAGCCGGATGATCCCCGTCCCGTCATGTGCTTCGCTCGTCATATCTTTCAAACTCGACACCTGTATCAACTGCTGTCGTATCTGTTTGATTACCGTGTTCTCCAATTCACGCGCCGAAGTATTCGAGGCGGAGATCTGTACCGTTATTTCCGGAATGGCAATGTCCGGCAACAGGGATACCGGCAATGTAAAGTAAGTAATCAACCCTACTATAAAACAGGCCGTGAATGCCATCAGCACGGCAATTGGCCGTTGTATCAAAAATTTTATCATCTTTATTATTTACGATCTAACGATTCATAATTACTTTTTTTCAATAAAGCCAACTGCAAATCATCAATCGTCCAGTCGCCCAGTTACCTTTACCGGCGCTTCATGAGCTATATTTACATTTCCCGAAACGATTACCGTATCCCCTTCTTGAAGCCCGTCTGTTACTCCCGGTTCCATTTTGTCCGATACCACGCAACCATCGATGTTTTCAAGTCCGGTCTGCACATAATTCCATTGTGCTATTTCTCCATTTTTCAATGTAAAAACCACCTGTTTCCCCGAGCGGAGCACTACGGCGCTTTTGGGTATAACCAACCGACTGCCCAAAGCCCGTCGTACAACCACCCGTACATTCATTCCACTGAACAGCCTGCTCCCGCCATTCACGCGCGCTCCTATCTTCACCATTCCTTTCTCATCGACCAACGGATTAATTTCAGAAATACTTCCCTCATATTTCGAACCGCTATCGGCATACGGAATGATAGTAACCCGATCGCCATTTTTCAATAACGATAATTCGCTTTCGAGCACACTGAAATCCACCTCCATATCTTTCATATCCATGATGGAGCAAAACACCTCCGAAGTACTTGCTATATTATAAGATTTCGCAAACAAATTCGCCACTATCCCATCAAAAGGAGCTACCAATACCGCCCGTTCTTCTTCCCGTTTAGCCAGTTCATACTGTGCCTTGGTCTGGTCGTATCCGCTTTTTACTTTTGCCAGTTTCATGGTCTCTTCAGGTACCCGGTCGAAATCATCCACCGTATATCCCTGACCGATCAATACATCCTGCAAATCCAGCCTTGCCTTTTCCAATGAATTTTCTGCCTGCAACAACTTGTTGGCTAACTTAAACCTGTCCAGCTCCGCCAACTTCTGCCCTTTGTATACCTTGTCTCCATTCTTCACATAAATACAGGCAATCACCTCGCTGCTCTCAAATCTCAGATCGGCCCTTTTCCCGGCATTTACTTTTCCATTACTTACCAGCTCATGATGAAAATCCCGTTTCTTCAATATCATAGCAGATACCTCATTCTTCGTATCAGGTAATACCGTTTCTACCCCTTTCTCAGAGATTTCTTTTTTAGTACTGTCAGTACAAGCTGTTGACAGGCTTAATATCAGACTAAAACCATAAACAAGATTGTGTATTCTCATATTTCATTTATTTATCAATGTTCTCATTTCCACTCTCATTTCTCTTACGGCAGCCGACTGAACTTTCGGTTCTTTCGTCAATACAATATCAGCCATTTCCTGCATTTTCTCCTCTTTTCCCCACTCACTATAAAGTTTTGCAAGCAGATAATACGGATAAATCCGCCCGGGAAGACGATGAGTAGAACGAATCAGGTACTCTTCCGCCTTTTCATATTCTTTTTTCCCTTGATAATTCTTCCCAATGATATTCAGTATCATAGGATCACAACTAAGTTGTTCCGCCTCTTCCAGTATCCCGGTAGATAAATCGTATTCTTCCAACTTATGTAATGTATGTCCATATTCAAACAAGAAACTTCCGCAATTCTTTAATTCCGTATACAAATTCCCATAGTTCTCTTTTGCCGCTTCATACGCTCCCACCTTATAAAGCATCTTCACACTTGCCCACTCCTTACCCGCTTTATATGCGAATATAATAGCTTATACTCCCTATACATAAAGCAAAAACCAGTAACCTCAAAGGCGAATGCCCTACTACACATGCCGCAAGAAGAAAGATAAACGAAACGACAAATGCCGGTATCTGCATCGGATAAGAAGAGAAAGCAAATACAAGTAATGCAATAACTCCTCCACAGGCACTTATCCTGTTTTTCTTTATCCCCTGCCAAAGACATGTACCCACCCCTGCCATCACGCAAAGCAAACCTATAATTCCCCACTCAACAGCCACTTGCAAATACTCATTAAAAGCATATTCCGGACAGCCTGCCACCTGTTCCTCTTGCGGAAAATATTCCCCTTTTGAGAAATAACATTCCTGTGCCCTGCCGTAAGCAAATGCAAACTTACCGTTTCCATATCCCGTTGGCTTTTGCTTTATTGCACAACAGCTCATTTTCCACATGAATACACGTCCGTTCGCCGAATCTTTTTTCAGACCAAACAGCGCAATTCCACAAAACACAAAACCGAACAGTACCAGCCCTGCCATCCCTATCATCTTCTGCCGATGCTCTTGCCATATAATCCGCAGTTTATCCCTCCACGGATATCGCATGCTACATACCCATACTCCGGAGACAAATGTCGCCATCCATGCCGAACGACTCATACCGGCAGGCAGCAAACAAACAATCAGCAACATCACGCAACCGGATAAATAATATCCGACGTGCCCTATATAATTCCGTTCTCTTTTCCTTTTCAATAACAACCACTCATTCAAACAAAGAGGAAATACCATTGCCAAATAACCGGAATAGGGTCCCGGATTAAAGAATGAACCGGTCAGTCCATAAAGAGAATGATTTGAAGGGACAAAACCATATATCTGACACAACCCCCAAACAGCCTCTACACCACCCCAAATGATAAGTGACCATACCACAATTACATAAAGCCCCGGCAAGTTAGTCTGTTTTCCACACTTTGCTGATATTCCCCACCAGGAAGCACAAGCGGTAAACAGAAATCCTAGTCGGGAAAAACATAACCACTGATAAGACAAATCACCGGAACGCAATATTCCCGGTGTTTCAACTGTTACTAAACCTAATGAGAAAAAAACAGGCAGTATCAGCAGACAACCATAAGCTATTTTGCATATTCCGTCTTTCCTTGTCATAACTACCACCAGACCTGTCGCTCATCCTCGTATGTAAAAATTCTCTCTTCACTCCCCTCCGTATGATTTTTCAGAAGCAATAAGGCATTTTCGGGAACATCCGCATACTCCAAAGCTGTACCACCTGCTGTTTGACTTCCTAAAGAAATCCACTTTTTATTGTAGTATAATAATTCGTAAACTTGTCCTGTCCGGATAAAATTATCATCATTCTTCGGGTAATATACAATTCTCTCTATTCTCCTTGGCACAGACAGTTTGAGTCCAACCCAATATTTTGTCACTTTACATCCCGGACAGGTCTGTGTCTTTCCATCAAAGCATGTTTCCAACTTTATAGCTTTCTCTCCTATTACCTCTCCTTTCACAATCTCACCATCACTCCAAAATTCAATCTCAGCCATCGGTGTACGGCAATCTTCCGGACACAAATAACGGACATACTTGAAAGTTCCTTTCTCCTCCACCTCTATCGTATTACAATACAATGGAGTAGATTCTATCTTACCCAATACTTTTACTTGTATGAAATCCCTCCGGTTACTTGCTTCAAACCGGCCATCCAGCATATTCCCCCATTGGTTGGTCCATCGGGAAAACAATGGATACTTTCTATGAAGCATTACTTTTCGTTTCTTCCGCACATCAGGTTCAAGCAATTCTTTCCGTCCGTCAGCCCTTAATATAAACGGGTTTCCCAATGGAGAAAAATTTCCATTCTTATTCTCTGCCGGCAGATAGACAATGGACGAACCTATATTACGAAAAACAAAACCTTCCTTTTCCTTACAAGCCCATGCAGCCGGTTGCCAATTATCTCCGGTTCTGAAAACACAAAGAAAAGCAACATTAGTTTTCGTTTCAACCTTAACTGATACACTATCCGTCAAGGTATATTGTGCAGAAACATCTTCAGTAAACGGATTAGCAAGTTTCCAAGGGATATAAGCTAATAATGTGGGGGCAACATCCCATTGACATTTATACCGGCTACGCCACACCTTACAAACGCGTTTTATAGAATCTATCAAAAAGGGATACTCTTCTTCGGGTGCGTAAGTCGGTACAAACATAGAAGCATCTATCCGGTTTCCCTTACGAAGCACCGAATCCTTTTCGAGTAATGTATATATCTCCCCCTTATCCGGATGGGCAATCCATGTATGCCCCACTTTACTATAATTTGTCCACAAATGTATATAGTCGTACATAGCCGGTATTCCTACAGCCCGCAAAGCATTTCCCAAAAGTAAAGAGCGGTCTCGGCAAAGCCCAAATCCATACTTATTCAGTGACAGTACATCCATTACATGCGGGCAACCCAATACCGATTGTGACATTTGTTTATTCACATATTGATTAAGTATTACAAATGCCCGCTTCATGTCCTTTTCTCCTTCTATCACAGGATGGAAATACAAATATAAACTATCTCTCCAATGTCCGGCCAAAGGTTCATCCGACAATCTATATGGCAAGATATAGTTACAAAAAGCATCAAAATCCACTTCCTTATGCCACGGAGCCTCTTTCCATACCTTGAAAGCACTCTCTATATTGGCAACCAGAAAATCAGCTGTCACAATATGAGCATCCTGTACCCTTTCCAAACTTCCATAGTTTTTTGTCTCTTCCCAGTATTCATTAAGTATTCCTCTTCCCAACTGTTTTCCCGAAACGGCTATTTTCTCACGATACATCTCCATACCTTTACTCCATGAATAGCCATGTAGCGGCATATTGGCAATAAGAAACCGGGCCGCTTCCAACTTCAAAGAATCTTCCGCCGCTTTATATCGTTCCAATACTTTCTCTAACTCTGTATGATTCCCTCCGGCATATTCCAAAGCTACCTGTATTCCATCTTTCGGAGCGCAAGCACACAACATACACATTCCTATCAAATAACTTATCTTCTTCATCCTTACCTTACTGACAATTATTATCCGTAATCCGTCTTGCCTTTCCTTTTTCGGAATACCATACCCAAGTAGCTATTCCTACGATATATTCTTCAGGCAACATCCCCCAATAACGGGAATCCTGTGAGTTCTCCGCTTTATCTCCTGCTACAAAATAATAGTTCTTGAGAAAACAATACTCGGTAATTATACTGTCTCCCAGCATTATCGTATCCTCATTAATCGTCAGTCTTTTCTTTTGTTCCCAACTTATTAATTGCTTATACAGTAATCCACTCTCCCGTGTCAACACCACCTTTTGCCCACGTGCAGGTACGGCAAGCGGCCCGAACTCTAAAATCGTCCACCCCATCTTTTTATCTCTGGGAAATGCCCGCATCCCTACTCGCTTCTTTTCGGCATCCGTCAGTTGAAAAATCATTCTTTGTGCTTCTATATTTCCTAATTTCTCATCGACTCCTCTTATTTTGAAAATTCCATTCCGTATCTCCAATGTATCACCGGGCAAAGCGATACACCGTTTCACATAATATTGCATCACATCCATGCGGATACTATCTTTACGTCCTTTCTTGTAAGGGAAATTAAACACCACTACATCATTACGTTCCACATTTCTCACTCCCGGCATTCTGTAAATATCAACTTGTTCATTTTTCAAAGAAGCAAAAACATTAAATAGACGTGCGCCCATCAAAAACTTGTTCACTAAAATCTTATCACCGACATATAAAGTGGGCACCATTGAATCAGAAGGTATCTTGAATGAAGTGAAACAGAATACTTGCAATATAAATGCTATCAACAATAACAGGCATACATAGAAAGAAAGATTCCAAAATCTATTTTCTATAAACAATAGCATCTTCTTCACTCTTACCATATATTCTTAATCTGACAATGCTTCTCCTGTTATTCTTAATAACAAAGGAGATTCATCTGCATTACAGAAAACCTTGATGCTTTTACTAAAATATCCGGGTTCATCAGCTTTGTATTTCACTATCAATTTCATTTCTTCACCGGGCTTAACAGGCTCTTTGTCATATTCAACGGAAGTACATCCACAAGAGGTCGTTACATCCATGATTACTAAAGGGACATTGCCGGTATTCGAAAGAATAAATTCTGTTTGCATTTCTTGTTGCCTATTAAACTTCTCCAAATCAATAAAAGACCTATCTAATCCTACCGTAGTCTTTGCTTGAATTTCTGTCCTTTTAGATATATCATCCCCTGAAACTATATTTTCATACAACTTTCTTATTTTAGGAATATGAATAGGATTTCCAATAGCTACAACTCGATCATTTTTATCAAGAAGAAATGTCTGAATTTTTTCATCATTTATGAACTTATTCATCCGATTTAAAGTATCAGTTTCATCAATATAGACAAAACGATCAAATTTCACCTTTTTCAAATGCTTAATGAGTTTCTCTTTATCTTTGGGATAAAAAGTAAATAAACATGTCACTTTGTTAGGGAAAATAGAATCAAAATCTTCTAACATCTTTTTCCATCTTGACAATTGAAGTTTACAACTCATACAACCGGTAGAATCTACGTAGTTTAATATAGTATAAGAAGATTGATCTCTATCATGTTTCACTATTACCGAATCAACATTATAAGAAATCAAACACATACTATCTGGATAATATATGGTCTTTCCATTCCATTCATTTACTAAAAGAGTAATCCTTTCAATCTCTGTTTCTCTACATGAAACCAACAAAGTAAATATTGCGAATAAGCTTATTAAACGAATCATTTTTTTAAATAATATTTCAAAATTACAGGATTATCATCTTCCTTCAACTGCTCCATCTTGTGTCTTTCTTCTAAAGACATTAAATTAGCATCTACATATCCATACACCTCATCCGGTTTACAAATAGCCAATAATATATTATCAACTATAGCAAAACAAGACTGCATATTGAAAGGCTTTCCAACCTTTAATAAAAAACCCTTTTCCCTTTTTCTATCGAAAATAAAACTACTAGCATTTCTACTATTCTTTGTAAAGAAGACATAGACATAATCTTCATTGAAAAATTTAACTAAGGGAATGATATAATCAGATTTTCTTAGAAATAAATATCTTTCACCAATCTCTTCTGAATATCTTGAAATATCTTCATCTGAACCGCTCCTTTTCCCAGATGCACGCCCCGGTAAGTCTTTCTCTTTTATTTCCGAACTCCCAAAATCAAGATATATAATTGGAGTAAGTTTCATTTTTTCAGCATCTATTTGATAGAAATAATAATTAATGCCAGTAGGGACAAAATAAAGTTTATCCCCCTCTTTATAAAAGCATTCTTTATCCATTGTATTTCTAGAAGATATCGTACCACTATAACTGGCATTATTCATCTCCTGTGTTTCTAAATTAGCAAACAAGACTTCTTGGTCTGTCCAAAGAGATGGATAAGTAAAAATATAATTATTCGGACTTAAAGCCATTAGAGAATTAACAACTATCTTCGAGTTGACTTTTCTTTTAGTTAAAAACTTAAAGTCTAAACTATATGTATATACAGTTCCATAAGGATTCAAAAAGTCAATTCCTTGCAAATAAGAATTGAACTTTATATCCACTGCCATATAATATTCTTGTGGGCCTCTACCTTTCATTTTCTTTGAACTACCTATAAAATCACCATTACCAGAAAACGTAGAAACAATTTGATGTCGACTATAGATAGCATATACATCCATCTCTTTATCGTACATCACTTTTTTTAAATTAGCTATTAAAGACGAATCGTTCGTTTCTAAAGGAATAATCTCTATTTTCTCTATAAATGATGAAGCATCCAGAGATGCATTATGTACTTCAACTAGTATTTGCTCTATATTCTCAAGAACTGTCTTCTCCCCCGAGGAACATGCACAAACAACTACTAACAATAAAATTATATAAATCCTATTCATAACATTATTTTTTAGAACTGACCCAAAATCTGAAAAGCAGATTTCGCTCATTATTCAAATAGTCACAGAAAGAATGTCGATAGACAATTCATTTTTGGGTCAGTGCTATTATTTTTTTAATCATCACATGGAGTAACACATGAATCCTGCATTCTTCCAGAGAAAGCACAATCATCATAAGTAATAAACCAAGACACATGACATTCGCCTGACATAACCCAACAATCACCATCTTCTTCCCCACAAATAACTTCAAAATCAGGAGATTCATATCCAGCCAATGCTTCTACATTAGCTAATGCTAAAACCGATAAAGGTCTGTCTTTTTGTATATTATATACATTATAACCTGCCATAATAGTAACAGCAGAAACAGCCATTACAATCAAAAGTTTCTTTTTCATTTTTATTAAAAATTAAGTTATATAACTTTTATACATCTTTCTGATATATCCCTTTACTGAAAAGCAAAACACATTTACTATATTTACACTTGTATTGGTCAAAGTCCCCTCCACGGACTAAGGTTACAGAGTGAACATAAAAAGAAATCACTGCCCCCCGGCCCGTTCACTCTCCTTTTTTAATTAATAATTCTTTTTCCCATCTCTATATTAAGGCTTAAACTTTATCAACTATGTTATTTATATATTTCCTGCAATACTATACTTCTCAAATACCAGTCTACTATATAAACATTAAGTGAAAAAGTAGAAAAATCAAAATAAATCCCAAAGCTTGAAATATTCATAGATTATAGTTTAAATCGATAAAAAGAAGTTTCATCATCATCATATTTAACGCCATAAATATATTTTTTATCGATACAAAAATTATTTATACCAAAAGGCAATAGATATTTTTTCACTTTCTTGCCCTCCCAGTTAAAACAAAGAATTTCACTTGACATTTTATCTAAATCACCTGCTTCGTTTTCATATAGGGAAGAATATGTAAAACAAATAAAATCATCAGAAACAGCCATATTCATTAAGCCAACAATACTTTTATTGAAGTCAACAGTATAGCGCCCTCCCTTTTTACAAGTTTGTGGGGCATTAGCAAAATGATTTACGTAAACTTTATGCATACCAGAATCAGAAACTTGATAAATTTCGAAAACATCAGATGAAAAAATTGAAATTACAAATTTCTCTTGCTTGCTGTTTGTCTCTATTTTACCTTGAAAAACACTACCCCTATATATACCTGTGACTTCACCACAATCAAAAGGATATTCTGAAAAACAATCTACAATAGTATTTGCTGAATCAAGAACTCCAAAACGGCCTTCTTTAAATGCTCCAAGAAGAATCTTTTTATCTTTCACAATGCACAATTTTACTGGCCTAAAATCAACTGTATATGGGTAATGTTCCTTCCGAACATCCAAAATATTCTTGTTTTCTAATATATCAGAAATCAAAACATAGTTTATTTCCTTTTTCATCCGATTAAAAAAACAAGTTGCGAACCAACGACAGTAAAATCAGAACCAAAATCAATAAATTCATTAGGAGCCTCGCCTTTAATCCCCCACCGACACAACATGTGACCATCGTTTATATCAATAAATGAAAAGTTATAATCATCATTAAAGTGCTTAGTTATCAATATGTCATCAACTAATCTAATACAAGTTACTGTGCCCAAAGGGGCATTTTTATCTGAATAGATACTATCATAATCAACTATTCTCTCCACAACATCGAAAGAATCAATGGCCATACTCACTTCTTCTTTACAAGCATTACACATACATAATATTAATCCGATAATAATATAATTATATCTCATTTCACTATTGAATTATAAAGAGGGTGTGTCAAAATGAACAAGGCTTAGAATTTCCCCCTGCCACAAATGCTTATAGCAGAGGTGAATTCTTTGAAAAGGACATTTTGGCACACCCTCAATCATTTGTATCTTTTATTTCCACACAGCATTACTTCTATGCTGATCTTTTGAAGAATCCGTTGGATGCAACGCCTCGCATGAGTACCTGTCGTCAGGTACACAATCAGCAACATCTACTTCATCGTCAGCAAATGCCTCTATATTTGCTAATACTAAATCCGACAAAGCATATTTAGTTTGGATACTATACACATTATACCCTAGTAATGCAACAAAAAGTACACAACATACTACTACTGATAATTTCTTTCTCATTATTATTTTTTTTTAGTTATACGACAAAATTTTAATATCACCAATAGCAAAAGTGAACAACTTTCTTTGATTCACGAAATTTCAAGAATAACCATTTATAACCGAAATCATATCTAACTGATTATCAAAAGATAAGCAAATCAGTTTATTCCTACTTTATTTTCATTTTCAATAACACTACATTCTGATCACTTCCAGAATAGTTAATTCTGTTTTCTAAAATGGCCTGTTCTTTCTCGTCTAATGTGTTTCTTGCATATTCTATGATATCATCCGGAATTAATGTAATAATCAGTTTTTGATTGGGAGACAAAAAGACTGCCTGCTCATTTAGTGTTATCGGATAATTAGAAAAAACAAGATCTGCTGATATCTGATTCCCAATTTTTGAATTGCCCTTATTATTTGAAATGACACTTAAATAACATTCGCCATCATAATAGTATGACATCAAAGAATAGTTCAGACTTTTTAAAAAGAAATTGATTCCATACGCATATCTTTCTTTCGAGAGATGTTGAAAAAAATTCATCACATTTTTATACTCTACACTAAAAAAGGATTTCGGAATATTCTTATCCGCCAAATTATAAAAATACTTAGGGGCTATTGTATCTTTTGTAATCGAATAGACAGTATCACAAAACACTTGAAAAAAATAGATGCTATCGTTTTCTCTATAGAAATAGTTATCGGACATCACATGCATATAACTACTTTTCTTATCATCAACCGGCAAATAATTTCTTTTAATATGAGCGCTCTTCAGATCCAAAAGTCTCACCTGATGAGAATTATTCATATCTTTTTCATTCCCTATGTACAATAACATCGTATTGTCATCAATCAAGTAGATCTTAGAAGTCCAAAAATTCAATTCAATCTTATGAATTAAAGTACCATCCCATTCAAAGTGATACAAGCATTTGTTTTTTCGACTTAAAATCCATACGGCTCCACCCGCTGTCACTTGAAAGTCGGATATCTGTATATATTCATTGTGGCTTACACCTTCTTTAGTAATTTTTCCACATACTTTTCCAAACTTATCAAATTTATACAATGAGTGTTTATCAGCTACGTATAAATAATCCCCCTCATCTATTATACGAATAATTTTATCCAAAATAGTTGAATCATTCGTTTCTAATGGAATGCACTCTACATCATCAGCAAATTCAGACAACTTCAATACATGAGTAGAAGATCCTGTAGGAATATCTATCTTTTGTACCTCATTACTCTCGCACTGATTCATTTGACATGAATATAATACGTAACCTATTACTCCCAAACAGACAAACTGAAACACAAAATTACCATTACACATCCAATACCTTTTTTTAGGCTCTCCCAATAAAAGACGATACATTTCATTCATAACCATTATTTTCATTTACTTACTCTCCCATACCATTTATCAATTTTACCAATCAATATTCATTTCCGATAACTTTAATATTCTACAAGCCATACTCTACTGATTATCAACAAATACCATTGTATACCTATCCGTACCTACACGCACAAATTTTATAGAGAAGCCCACCGTATCAAAAACATTGTAGATACGTTGAGATGCCGAACGAAAGTTTTTAATGCTTGCGCCATGATTCACTCCCCAAATATTTTTCACTAACTCATCATCAGTTACTGTATATTCAGGAGCATCCAAGAAATATTTTAAAATCACAGTAGATTGAGGAGAGAGTTTAATTTCACCGCCCTGATAAATCAATAATTGCTTTTTAGGATTAAAAAACAGATCAGCATTCAAGCTATAAAGTATCGGTTTCATATCTCCTACCTCTTTAACAAGACTAACAACTTCACGAATAACTTCTTTTTCTACAAATACAACTTGACTTGCTCCATCTTTTAGCCTAAATAAACAAAATAGAAAAACAAAAATAATTAAGGTAATCACGATATTCCCCAAAAAAGGAGGCCAATGATACAAACATACCGACCACCATGTATACTGTAACTTACCTATAACCTCTACTTCGCATCTATTACCAATATAAGAAACAAAAGTAATTTGATTAGGAACAGATTCTGGACTCAAGCCACTTTTTTCAACACAATTCAAGTATCCCTCCAAATCTGTTGTAAAGATCTTCACTACAATGGTACCATAGATTCGATAATCGCGAAGCGTATCTTGCCAAGATTTCCATAATGCATCAATAGACAAAGGACTATCTTTCAAACATATAGATTGCAGAGAACGTTCTGTAAAGTTCTGAGACAGGTTCTTCTTACTTTTTTCTGCATTAACTTTATATTTCCGTTTGCCACTTGCAGTAGTTATATAAACATGAAGAGGAATAGTATCTACTCCTATCTTATTGTAAGTTGTATATGAAATTTTAAGGCTCCTATTTTTCTTCTCCAACTCTTGCTTCAACACATGAATAAAAGCAATCTCTGCTTGTGAACGCATTGTATCCACATTTGCCCGATAAAAAGATCTTCCTGCCGAAAAGGACAGAAACATTATCAAACCGGCACATAGTATCAGATATAAGTTTTTCATCTCCAATAGATAGATTTACAGAAATCAAAAATAGAGCATTTTCCCTATCTAAACAGTACAAGATTTGGCACAAAAGATATAAATACTGTCCTTTCTTCAATCTATTCTTCATAATAACTCTTTCATTTAAAACGCCTTTAAATGAAAAGTGTATTGGGGAGTTTGTCACGTTCACCAAGGAAAAGGACTCATTGCAGACAAAAAAAATGGAACAGCAGTTTAATCATGACTGAGATGAACACTATTATAGAAGTACATGACCGGACTTCGCCCGAAAAAGTATACCAATTCCAATAAGGCCATGGGTGGGATAGATAGTTTTGTCTTAGTGAAACTTACAAAAAAATCAGACAATTTCAATATATCCCTTTACCCCATTCAAAATGTTATACAATAGTACTGCCCCGTTACAATATACCTAACGATAAATTAGGATATATGTAACGGGGCAGTACGTATATTGATATTAGTATTTTCCTTACAAAGCCAACCGGTAGATCTCTTTACTGTCTTCTTTTCTCAACTTCACATAATTACCGACCAGTTCTCCTTTATTCCGATGAAGACTATCAGCCAGACGGTCGATATCCGGATGCTCGATGCCCAACTCCTTAAAAGTAACAGGCAGACCAATGGATTTGAAGAAGGCTCTCAACCGGGCAATTCCTTCCAAAGCAACAGTTTTTTTGTCCTCTGTTTCCGGAACACCCCATACACGAACAGCATATTGAACGACCTTATCTATATTGTGTTCTGTCATCCAAGTCATCCAGGCAGGGAAAATTACGGAAAGACCGGCACCATGCGTTACATTGTAAATGGCACTGATCTCATGCTCCAGAAAATGAGAAGCCCAATCCTCTTCACAACCGACTCCACATGTACCATTGTGGGCAATGGTTCCACACCACATCAAGTTGGCGCGGGCGCCGTAATTCTCCGGTTCTTTCATCACCGTAGACGCTTCTTTGATAATGGCAAGAAGGGTTCCTTCACAAAGACGATCGGCAATTTCCACCTCTTTCGTGTTGGAGAAATAACGCTCCATGATATGCGCCATCATGTCGGCAATGCCACAAGCCGTCTGAAAGGGGGGAAGCGTATAAGTAAGTTCAGGATTCAT
This sequence comes from uncultured Bacteroides sp., assembly GCA_958477465.1. GTDB lineage: Bacteria > Bacteroidota > Bacteroidia > Bacteroidales > Bacteroidaceae > Bacteroides. The sequence continues at coordinate 36,341 of CAUEFX010000019.1, read as the reverse complement.
CACGGCAAAAACAGGACGCAACAGTTCGGGCACCCGGAGACTAAGCTTTTGCAAACCATCAACTTTGGTGATAACGGTATTACCGGAACCCTCGCTACCGGCGGCAGGAATGGTGAGCACCACCGCTACTTTCAGGGCTTTCGTCACTTTGGCTTTGCCGATATAGAAATCCCAAAAATCACCGGAGTAGGGAACGCCGGCAGCTATCGCTTTGGCTGTGTCGATCACCGATCCACCCCCTACAGCCAGTAAAAGATCAACTTTCTCACTCCGGCAGAGACCGATGCCTTCATACACCTTGGTATCTATCGGATTGGGCTGTACGCCGCTGAACATGCAATACTCAATGCCGGCTTCTTTCAGCGAACTTTCCACACGCGACAATAAGCCGCTGCGTATCACCGAGCCGCCCCCATAGACTATCATCACTTTTCTGGCGCCATACTTAACGGCCAAAGCACCTGTTTGCGCTTCCGTACCTTTACCGAATACGAATTCGGTGGGACTGTAAAAGATAAAATTATTCATCGACTTCTGTTTTTTATAATCTGTTTCACTTTCATCCGATGTAAGAATCATGCTGTACAACTCTTTCTCTTCCCCCCAAAAGAACATCCTCCGGAAAAGAGTAAAGCAAGCAAGCTATGAGTCCTCCCCTTCCCCAAAAAGAAGAAATTGTCAGAAAATGTCCAACAGTTCTTTTAAGGAAGTTATGCAGGGCACCTCTTCGGTTACATCGGCCATAGAAGGACATCCTTTCACCACCTGACACCCCAAAGACAAAGCCGGAAGAATATCATTCTTTGTCGAATCTCCTATCACGACTACCTCGTCCGGAGTAAATCCGGCACGGTCGATAGCCAATTTCCATAAAGCTGCATCCGGCTTACGGATTCCTTCCAGTGTAGAGTCGGTTATTGAAAAGAAATAAGATACAATACTCAAATCGGTTACTATCTTCTTCAAATTGCCATAATAATTGGATACCAGCAACAGCGTATACCGTTTTGACAACGGTTCCAACACCTCTTTCGAAAGAGCCACATAGCGGGAAGAAAAATCGGTCACAAGACGTGCCGCATGCTCCGGCAGCACCTCTCTGTTCTCTTGTGTATCCGGCAGAATTCCCCGTCTGATCAGATCTTCAAATTGCAGGCGGGTTTTGAAAGACTGTGTTTCAAGCAATGAATGTGAGGGTTTCACCAACTGCAAGCGCTCCATCATCTGTTCGGCATACACATAAGAGTCTCTGAAATTCTCTCCCGTAAGCGGCAAGTGCAACTCCTCGTTATAGAGTTTCAGATAAATTTTCATCCAATGCATAAACGGCGAATCGAGTGTACCGCCAAAATCGAAAGCAAGTGCTTTTACTTTTTCCGTATGTATCATTTTTTATTTCCTATTTTCATTAATGCAAGACCGATAACGATCCAGAACAACTCACGTACCCGTGTGATTAGTGCCGCATACACGCCATAGGCTCCCGACAGGGAAAGCCCCCCCACAGCCAAAGCAAAACCGCCTTCGCGCCCTCCCAACTGCATGGGAAGGAAAAACAACAAATTGGCCAGTAAGGAAGAAAAGGCCACGATGAGGATACAGCTTACAAAACTGACATTCGTGGTCAGGACATTCAGGATGAGCCATACTTCCAGACAACTGACGATTCTCGCCAGATACTCCAGGAATAAAGCACTGTAAAAAGTACTCTTTTTCTGTTGATGGAGCAAGGCAATCTGCTTGTCTATATTTTCCAATTTCTCCTTATGGACTTCCGAGAAACGAATGACACGGTGCTTCAAGAAAGGAATGCGACTTCCCATACGTACACATGCCACAGCCATACCGTGGCGATAGCCTTTAATAAATAGAGTACCGAGAAACAGGCAGAGAAGCGTGATCAGCCCCAAGACAATCCCCATCTCCCAGTTTACCGGATAAAAGCATACATAAATAAACACAGAACTGAGCCACAACAGGAAATGAGAGAAGATATGCATCATCACGTAGAGAATAACCGATGAAGTGGCTCTCTCCATCCCTACAAACGGAGTCAACTCCATAATCCGGTAAGGCTCTCCTCCCATCAACCCTACCGGGGTGACATAATTGAGGGCAAATCCCGAAACCGTAAACTTGTACAACTGCATAAAACTTAATGGAGAAATTTTTCCTCCACTCCGAAGAATGATATACCACGAAAGGGTGTTTATCAAATAGACAAACAACCAAAGTAATAAAACCAACGGGAGGTAAAATCCGGCACGCCTTAAATTACTCAACAAATCATCGTACGACACATCGAACGTGAAAAGCATGATAACCACAGCCACCACTCCAAAGATCAGAAAGATATTTCGGAATTTGCTATTCATTATGCCATCTGTATTTCTTTATACAACTTATTACTCAACTGCTCGTGCTGCCGGATCATGTAAATCAGCAGTCCGTTCAGCACCGTAAATTCAAAAACAAAGTACAGCCACGGCTCATTGATGAACAGGCTGATGAAGAGTACAATCACCCGGGTATTGAAAGAGAGGATGTTGGTGTACTTCATCAACGGCAGGCTTCCCCGACGGAATTCGTCACGGATTTCCTGTGGGGCCACTGCACCGTATCGTTGCTGCAACAAAGCGAAGAAGCGCTGGAAAGCCGGAGTAAGACGCTCCTGCGAACGGGTATAATCGCAATAAAACCAGAGAAAGAGTTTCCGGATGAAATCTTTTTTCCAAAACAAAGAGTTGTAAATGGCTTTTTGCTGCACATAATTATCGAGTTCGCTACCCGATTTTCCTTTCAAAAAGAAAAGATGAATGTTCCGGTAATAATCGGCCATGGCTGCCTGCTTGCTATGACACAAACCGGTCACGGCTGCCAATATCCAGATCCAGTATGACCACTCCGGAGTCAGGCGCAAGCAGATGGCCACATAGATGGAGATAAACCAGAAATCACCGGACACACCGTCCAATATCCGCCCGATTTCGGACTTCTGTCCGGTCATACGCGCCAGTTGCCCGTCGGCGCTGTCATACATATTGGCCCAAATCAGCAGACACATGCCTATTACATTCAGCAATAGATCATTGTAATAAAACATTATTCCTGCCGCAACTCCCAAAAAGATGGAAGCAATCGTTATCGCATTGGGAGTAACTCCCAATTTCTGAAAAAGAAGCGCCCATCGGTAGCCGATAGGACGGTAAAACAGCAAATCGATCCACTCTTCGGTATCTGTCGATTTCAATGTTGCCTCCAATCCGCTTTTACTTATTTCATTACTCATAAATCCGCATTTTTAGTTTTTTGCAACACAACCTGCCCGATGGCTATGGCCGCTTCTTTACGACAAGGGGCAAAGCTCGGCCAATCATTAAAATCGATGATACGGATGCTGCCATCCGGAGACACAATGCAATCACCGCCATATACATCGACTTGCAGCACCTTCGCCGCCTTGTCACAAATATGACGCAACTCATCCAGTGAAAAGGAGATGCCTTTCGGAGCACCATTGATGGCTTCCAACCCGAATTTGCTATGATGCCCCTCCAATGGGTAAAACCAATAGAAAAAATCGGTACCGGAAACACCATAGAACTTAATCAGGTCGCCGGCCAGGTGCTTATTAATCACCACACGCTCTATACCGCGCAATGCATATTCAGACATCACCTCCCGCAGCTCGCTACAAGTCCGGATATACGTCACATCTTCTTTATGAATGGCATGAAAATCGGCACGCTTCACCCAACAGGGCTCAAACTCCGACTCGATAAGGCTGACCGGAAGTTCTTCCTGCACATCCCAGATAAGACTTTCGGGATGAGGAACCTGATATTTCAACAACAAGGTAGTCATCCGCTCGCGCGTACAGTTTTCAATACCGAAAGCAGAATTGACAGCTACCACTCCTTTTTTCTCAGCCTTTTGCAGGTTACGGACAGCAGCTTTGCTACGCATCATTGTGAAAACAAACTTCTCATTTAAAGGATTGGTCAGAAACTCCTGCTCGGTATATAGATTGACCCTATGCCCATTTTCTTCCAAGTACTGGGCCACAGCAGAAAAGACAGCAGCATCGTTCCCGACATGATTGGGAGAGAAAAGGGAATATCGCTGTATTCCCGCAAAAGTATATGATTTCATTTAATAGTCTGTTCTTCTAAAAAGCGTTCGGCTTTTTCAACGTCTGTTGCATGATCGATATCTATCACCTTTGAAAAAGGATAGGCCTGTACCTGCAGTCCAGCGTCTACTAAATACTGCTGAAAGCCACGCATACGAGAAACTCCTTTCTCCATGGCAGCAGGCAGCAGAGAAAGAGCCTTTTGATTCATACAATAAATTCCACCGGAAATATATCGGTTACCGGGATACGATTCACTGGCATACCCCACAATTTTCAGATCATCAGGACAGGTCTTGACATACAACGGACGTTCGTCATCGATAAAGTCGGTCACCGCCATCAAGGCATCTACGTCCTCATTCTCTTGAAAAGCACGGATATAATCAGAAAACTCCGGTTCACGGAAAATCGGGTCTACCGTAGTCAGACAGAATTTACCCTCTCCCTTCAAATAAGGCATCAGTTCATAAAAGCTATGAAAAGAATCGGGAGTGGACTTCACCACTACGTGAAGCGGTATCGGCAAACGCTGCTGTTCCAGAAAATCACGGACCTCTGTCATTTCTTCATTAATAATAATGCAGACCGAGTCTGCATTATTATTAAGAAAAATGTGCAATAAGCGCCCCAACAAAGGTTCGCCTCCTACCCTCACCAAAGGTTTAGGCACTTGGATTCCGTCTGAGACCAAACGCGAACCTTGTCCGGCTGCAATAAGTGCATATTTCATTCTATCAGTATCAATCAAGATAGCTCGGTGCTTTCTCACCGACCATATTACGCAATGTTTCTTTTACCATTCTCCATTGTGTGAACAAGTCGTGTACCGGCTGATGTTCAAAATCATGCATCGGGCTCTTGCAGAAGAATGACAACCAAGTCTGTATACCGCACATGCCGGCACGAAGAGCCAGATCACTGAACAGCACCAAGTCGAGTGCGATAGGAGCAGCAAGAATAGAATCACGGCAAAGGAAGTTTACCTTGATTTCCATCGGATAGCCCATCCATCCGAAGATGTCGATGTTATCCCATGCTTCCTTATTGTCTTTGCGGGGAGGATAATAATTGATACGTACCTTGTGGTATACATCACCATACAAGTCAGGATATTTCTCCGGTTCGAAGATGTTATCGATTACAGACAATTTGCTGACTTCTTTTGTTTTAAAGTTTGCAGGATCATCCAAAACTTCACCGTCACGGTTACCCAAGATATTGGTAGAGAACCAACCGCTAACACCTAACATACGAGTTTTGAACATCGGTGCCAACACTGTTTTCATCAGTGTCTGACCACTCTTGAAGTCCTTACCGGCAATAGGCACATTCATCTTCTTGGAGAATTCCCACATAGCCGGAGTATCTACGCACAAGTTAGGAGCACCCATAATGAACGGAGCGCCTTCTGCAATGGCAGCATACGCATAACACATACTTGGAGAAACGGCATCCGTGTTGTTTTCTTTCATGGCTTTTTCCAATGCAGCCAATGACTGGTGTTCTTCAGACAGAGGAATATAGATTTCTGTACTTGCAGCCCACAGCACTGCAATACGTTCGCAGTTGTTAGCAGCTTTGAAATCGCGGATATCCTGACGAAGTTGTTCTACCATGTCCCAACGGGTAGCAGCCTGTTTGATGTGAGTTCCGTTCAGACGTTTAGCCCAGTTATGGTCGAAAGCAGCAGGCATCGGTTTGATGGCCTCCAGTTCTTCTTTCACCCCATTCAGGTCTTTTTCTTTCAACACTTCAGCATACATAGCAGCTTCGTAAGCATTGTCAGGGAAAATATCCCATCCGCCAAACACGATGTCGTTCAAATCTGTCAAAGGTACGATGTCTTTAATGAGTTTTTCCTCATTATTTTCCATACGCATTGCAGCCATCTGTGTAATAGAACCTATTGGTTTTGCCAATCCCTTACGAGCAGCAAGTGTTCCTGTTATCATAGTGGTAGCAACTGCGCCACCAACACCTACAACCAAGACACCAAGGCGTCCTGATGCCGGTTTAATTTCTTGTTCCATTTCTGTTGTTTTAGATAAATTAAAATTGCCTACAAAGTTAGGTTCTCCTACATACCTAAAGAAGTTCTAATAGTCGGATTAATTGTTCTATTTGACATATTATCCCTTTAAAGAGTACTTATAGCCCATGTATTTCGAATTTACCAATGTCAGATATATTGTTCTATATCAATTATTAAACAAACCCTGCCCGTCAGCATTTTCAGAAATAGACACATCAATATATGCCCAAATACGATGTACGCAGACACTCTGTCATACAGAAAGTTTAACATGACGAATGGAGGTTTAACAAAACACTTTTCACGAAATACTGTTGTACTAAGTATTAAAACGAACCGGAATAATTCGTATACGGTAGTCGGGCAATAAAGGTTGCTACCGCTCATGAATTGTTCAAACTATTATATATAAACCTAAACTATTTAATTATGGAATGGATTATAGATCAACTGAGGGTACACCCTGAGTTAGCCATCTTTCTGACACTTTTTGCGGGATTCTGGATAGGCCGGTTGAAAATCGGGAAGTTCTCACTCGGCACCGTCACAAGCGTCCTGCTGGTAGGTGTACTGGTGGGACAATTAAACATTACAGTAGACGGACCTATGAAAGCAGTATTCTTCCTGCTCTTTCTTTTTGCAGTGGGCTACAAAGTAGGACCGCAGTTCTTCCGCGGGTTGAAGAAAGACGGTTTGCCGCAAGTGGGATTTGCCGTACTGATGTGTATTGTCAGCCTCGTTTCCGCCTGGGCATTGGCCAAAATAATGGGTTATCACGTAGGGGAAGCTGCCGGACTGTTGGCCGGTTCACAAACGATTTCTGCCGTTATCGGAGTAGCCGAAGATACAATCAACGGACTTAACATCAGTGATACACAGAAAGCCACTTTCATCAATGCAATTCCCGTTGCGTATGCCGTAACCTATATTTTCGGTACAGCCGGCTCTGCCTGGATACTGGCATCACTCGGTCCGAAGTTTCTGGGTGGACTTGAAAAAGTAAAAGCCGACTGCCGGGAACTGGAGACTCAAATGGGAAGTTCGGAAACCGATGAACCGGGATTTGCCCCTGCCCTACGTCCTGTCGTATTCCGCGCCTACAAAATAACCAATAAATGGTTTGGAAAAGGAAAGCGTGTTACCGACCTTGAAAGCTATCTGAACGAACAAGGAAAACGTCTTTTCGTAGAACGTATCCGTCAAAAAGGAGTCGTGAAAGAAGTAACGCCCAATCTTATTCTGCAAGAAAACGATGAAGTAGTACTTAGCGGCCGCCGTGAATTTGTGATTGGTGAAGAAGACTGGATCGGACCGGAAGTAATAGATGCACAGTTGCTCGACTTTCCCGCCGAAACACTCCCGGTAATGGTGACGCGAAAAACGTTTGCCGGAGAAACCATCTCAGCCATCCGTTCGCAAAAATTCATGCACGGTGTCAGTATCCGCAGCATCAAACGAGCAGGTATCCATATACCGGTACTGGCACAAACCGTAGTAGATTCCGGAGATATGCTCGAACTGACCGGTATGAAGCATGAAGTGGAAACCGCCGCCAAACAAATGGGATACATTGATCGCCCTACCAATCAGACGGACATGATATTCGTAGGACTCGGTATTCTCATCGGTGGATTGGTAGGTGCACTGTCCATTCATTTGGGTGGCATCCCGATAAGCTTATCAACAAGCGGAGGCGCACTGATTGCCGGTCTGTTATTCGGATGGCTACGCAGCAAACATCCGACTTTCGGCGGCATCCCCGAACCCTCTTTATGGGTACTGAACAATGTCGGATTGAACATGTTCATCGCCGTAGTGGGTATTGCTGCCGGACCAAGTTTCGTGACCGGCTTTAAAGAAGTAGGCGCAAGCCTGTTTCTTGTCGGAGCGGCAGCTACCGCCATTCCTTTGATCAGCGGTCTGCTGATGGGAAGATACCTGTTCAAATTCCACCCGGCACTGACCCTCGGATGTACCGCAGGAGCAAGGACGACTACCGCTGCGTTGGGAGCCATACAGGATGCCGTGGAAAGCGAAACACCTGCTTTGGGGTATACGGTAACTTATGCAGTGGGGAATACGCTACTGATTATTTGGGGGGTGTTTATTGTGTTGATGATGTAAAAGCCTCTCCCCAACCCTCTCCGTGGGAGAGGGAGTAGAGTTAGATTTTGTTACTAATATTATAGTGATGATGACACTTATCTTTACTCTTTTGGGGAGAGGAAGTTAAGTTGGAATTTGTTGCTAATATCATAAGATGATGACATTTATCTTTCTCTTTTATGGAGAGAAAATAAAGTTGGAATTTGTTGCTACATTATAGGAGGCAGTATTTATTTCAAATCATTTAAATATTTATCTAAAGTATTCATTTTATAGAACATAGAAATCATTCTCCTCTTTCACAAGAATAAGGAGAAAAGTTAAATTACAATTAAATTATAAGCCACAGTATCTTTCCTCCCTCTCCCCGGAGAGGGTTGGGGAGAGGCCCTAAAATTATGGAAAAGAAATCAAACGCCACAGGCATCACTAAAAGTTTTGCCAAGAAAATGGAATCTATCAGTCCATTTGAATTAAAGAACCGCCTCATAGATATGGCAGGCGAAAGTGTAAAAAAAATGGCTCATACCATGCTAAATGCCGGGCGTGGTAATCCGAACTGGATAGCCACAGAGCCACGAGAAGCCTTCTTTCTTTTAGGAAAATTCGGGCTTAGCGAATGCGTACGTGTACAATCTTTACCTGAAGGAATTGCGGGAATACCACAAAAAGAGGGCATTGCCGCACGTTTTGAAGTTTTCTTAAAAGACAACAGCAAAGAGCCGGGAGTAAAGTTATTAAAAGACAGTTATAACTATTTACTGATGGAACATGCTGCCGATCCGGATACGCTCGTTCATGAATGGGCAGAAGCTGTCATCGGTGACCAATATCCCGTACCGGATCGTATTCTGCATTTCACCGAACTCCTTGTACAGGACTATCTGGTTCAGGAACTATGCGATCGGCGCTCTCCCAAAGGCACATTCGACCTTTTTGCTACCGAAGGAGGTACAGCCGCCATGTGTTACATTTTTGATTCCTTACAGGAAAATTTCCTGTTGAACCAAGGAGACAACATCGCTTTGCTTGTACCCGTATTCACCCCTTACATAGAAATACCGCGACTCAGCCGTTACCGGTTTAACGTCACAGAGATTTCAGCCGATAAAATGACAGCCGACGGTCTCCATACCTGGCAATACCGGGATGAAGATATCGATAAGCTAAAAAATCCGGAGATAAAAGCGCTCTTTATCACCAATCCGAGCAATCCACCCAGCTATGCATTAAGTGCGGAAACAACTGCCCGTATCGTCAATATCGTGAAAAATGATAATCCCAATCTGATGATCATCACGGATGATGTGTATGCCACATTCACACCGCACTTCCGTTCATTTATGGCAGAACTGCCGCACAATACACTGTGCGTATACTCTTTCTCGAAATATTTCGGGGCAACCGGATGGAGACTTGCCGTTACTGCCTTGCATGAGGATAATATCTATGACAAGATGATTGCCCGCCTGCCGGAAGAACAGAAAGCCATATTATCCAAGCGCTATTCCAGCCTCGACTTACATCCGGAAAAGATGAAATTCATCGACCGTATGGTAGCCGACAGCCGCCAGGTAGCCCTAAATCATACAGCCGGATTATCATTGCCGCAGCAGATGCAAATGAGCCTGTTTGCCTCTTTTGCCCTATTAGACAAAGGTGATTATTATAAAACCAAGATGCAGAGTATCATCCGCCGCCGTCTGAACGCCTTGTGGGACAACACAGGTTTCTCATTGGTAGAAGATCCGCTACGAGCCGGCTACTACTCAGAAATAGACATGCTGGTATGGGCACGGAAATTCTACGGTGACGAATTTGTCACCTATCTGGAAAAGACCTACAACCCATTGGATGTGGTATTCCGTCTTGCCAACGAAACATCACTCGTATTACTGAATGGTGGCGGTTTTTCCGGTCCCAAATGGAGCGTCCGCGTTTCTCTTGCCAACTTAAACGAAGCCGATTACGTAAAGATAGGTCAAGGCATCAAACGCATATTGGAAGAATATGCCAAAGAATGGAAAGAGAGATAGAATCAGTGATTAGTGAATACTATCCTGAACCGTGTCAGCCCATCGGCATACGTACGGAGTGAAAACGAACATCCGTGACGCATCAATACTTCACGGATAAACACCAGACCGATTCCCTGCCCGTTCGGTTTGGTTGAAAAGAAGGGACTGAAGAGTTTAGCTTCAGTCTCTTTTGTTATTCCTTCACCGTTATCCACTATTTCGATGCTTGCAGGAGAAGAGGTACGTATTTGTATCTCCCCATCCTTTCCGATACTCTCGGCGGCATTTTTGATGATATTCACCAATACTTGCTCGAACAAAGCACGATCCAGATTGACATCACCTAAACTCTCATCGAGATCCAATGTGATGGTAATATTGCGATCCGTACACATTCCCTCCATAAACCGTTTACAAGAGAATGCCAGATCGTTAAGGTTGACGGGAGCCAAATTAAGTTCCGGGATTTTCACCACATCGGCAAAACGGGTAATAAAGCGGCTCATCGAGTAACAACGATCCGTACACACCCGCATTACCTCACAGATATCTTCCATCCCTTCCGATTCGGAAAGAGCCTGCTCCACCGTATCGAGCGTAGAAGTAATGCCGGCCGTTGTATTATTCACTTCATGCGCGATCATACGAATCACTTTCTCATAGGCTTTCTTCTCCGCTTTCATCACTTCATCTGTCAGGCTTTCGATGAGAAAGAACGGATGATGAAATCCCCGGTCTATAAATGACGAGTGTGTACATTTATAAATATTCGAGTCATTCAGCCGAACGGTCACGGTCTCTCCTTGAGCAATAGCAGCCAGTTCCACTGCCAACGGAGATTCTATGGAAGAGAGTTTCTTTCCTTGTACCTCCTCATAGCAGACACCTAACATTTTCATAGCCATCGGGTTCAGTTGAGACACATCACCGTCAAGACCGGTAATGATTACCCCCATCGGAGAAGCATTTATCAGCAAGTCTAAAAAATAATTCTGTTCACGCAGACGGAGACGTTCATTCTTAAGCTGTTCCATCATACGATTGAAAACATTCACCACACGGTCGGCTTCATATTGCCCCACAAGACTCAGGCGGCTACTGAAATCCTGTTCACGCAACAAATCCATACCGCTACCAATGGTATTCAACGGTTTGATTATCTTCCGGTAAAACAGAATCAGATAAATCAGCAGGAAAACAATCAATATTTCCGATACATATAGTAAAGGCCGATAAATCCAACCGCCAAAGTAGAGTATCACTCCACCAAGAATGATCAGAAAACAAGTAAGTATAAAAAAGTATCCTTTAAGACGCACGTGACTAATGATTAGTGGGTTAGTAAGAATTCATCACTAATAACTGATTCCATATTTTTCCAACCTCCGATATAGCGCCGCACGGCTGATGCCCAATGCCGTAGCTACCTGACTGAGATTTCCTTTATAGCGTTCCAACGCCTGCAATATGGTCTGACGCTCAATTTCATCCAGAGTCATACCGGCAAGGGTGCTACCCCCGGCAGCTTCCGGTTCATCTTGCCGAAGATACTGCGCATCGAAATCCGAAGCATCGAGTACAGGTTTTCCATTCACCAGAATCGTGCGTTCCACCAAGTTTTTCAGTTCGCGGATATTTCCCGGATAAGGCAAACGGGAAAGAAACTGAAACGCATCGGCTGTGAACTCAGTGCGGGGCAAGCCGTTTGCTTCTGCCTGACGATCGGCAAAATGCCGGACCAATAAAGGAATATCTTCCCTTCTCTCACGCAAAGCCGGTAGTTTTACCGTAATAAGGTTGATACGATAGAACAAATCCTCACGAAAAGTGCGTTCACTCACCATCTTGCGTAAATCGGCATTCGTTGCAGAAACAACACGGACATCCGTTTTTCGAGGACGGCTGTCTCCCAACACCTCAAATGTCTGATCTTGCAATACGCGAAGCAACTTCACCTGGCACGACAGGTCCAGATCACCGATCTCGTCCAAGAAAATAGTACCCTTGTTTGCCATTTCAAAACGTCCGATGCGGTCGGCACTTGCATCCGTAAAAGCCCCTTTCTTATGGCCGAACATTTCACTCTCGAAGAGACTTTGGGATATACCGCCCAAATTCACTTTTACAAACGGCTGCTTCGCACGTTGACTGTTGATATGAATCGCTTCGGCTATCAGTTCCTTGCCCGTTCCGCTCTCTCCTGTGATAAGCACAGAAGCATTGGTACGGGCAATCCGGGCAATGGTATTCAGAACATCCATCAATCCTTTGCTCTTGCCTATAATATGACTGCGATTCAGTGCAGCACTCTGTTCCTGCGGTATTTCGGCAGGTGCAGCAGACAACGCCAATGCCGTCTCTATACGTTGCAGCAAAGCGGCATTGTTCCAAGGCTTTGTTATAAAGTCAAATGCCCCCGCCTGCATTCCCTGCACAGCCAATTGAATGCTCCCCCATGCCGTCATCAAGATAACAGGCACATCGGGACGGAATATTTTCACTTGTTTAAGCAATGTCAAGCCTTCCTCTCCGGTAGTGGAAAGGGTAAAATTCATGTCCATCAAAATAAGATCCGGAGCTTCAGAACGAACAACATCCATTGCTTCGCGTGGTCCCGGAACTGCCAAAGCCGAATATCCGGCCCGTTTCAGCATAAAGCAGAGAGAAGAACGGACAGCATTGTCATCATCAATGATCAGTATCATATATGTATGTGGTTTTATCGGAACAAAAATAGGGATAATTATTCAATATGCCATGTATCAATACGCCAATTGCCATTCTAAATGATAGTATAGCTAACTGGCACACTGCCATGTTGGCAAATTATTTCATCACCTCCTCAAAATCAACTTCCAACTTCGTCCCCCTTTCAAAATCCCACAAGGTGAGGCTGCGAATCTGATAGAAATAAGACCAGTAATTATAAAGTTCCGATATATGCTTCTGCCGCGCCTCATCCTTAGAGTTTTGTGCATCGTTAAGATCCAGTGTATTGATTTTGCCAATCAGAAAGGTCTCAATGCTCGTTTTATAACGCTGCTGGGCTATCAGATCCGCTTCTTTGGCGATGCTCAATTGCTGTGCCTGGTTATTGAAATGCTCCACAAGCAGGAAAATATCCTGATTAAAATTCATCTGCTCCTGACGGATTTTCGAAAGGACTACTTCCCGGTTACTTTTGGCGACACGCACTTTACCGCGACGTTTTCCCCAATCAAGAAGTGGGATTTTCACCCCCACCTGTACAATCTGATTATCGAGCAGATGATTGTAAGCACCGGCAATCTCATTATCCAGCCCCGTATAACCGACACTTGCAAAAAGATCGACACTCCGCAAGTTGCCGCGTGCGGTAGCTACTTCATAATCCGCTTCCAGTTGCCGACGGCGGATATTCTGTGCAAAAGAATTCCGTTCCAATGCCTTATTAAGCACTACATCATATTCCATGTGTACCTCCGGAACCGATTCGGGCAATACCGGTTCCAGTTTCTCATTCTCACTCATTCCGAGGAAGGCACGAAGCTGGAACATCTTTGCATTGAGATCGCTCATAGCTTCCGTAACAGCAGCTTTAGCATTCAAAGCGGAAAGTCTCAGTTGCAACAGCTCATTTTCAGAAATCTGTCCCATCTCCCGCTTGGCTCCCGCCACCTTGTAAAGGTGCTCTGCATTCAACTGATTCTGCCGGGCAGTAGCCAATACCTCTTTGGCCAGTAACAACTGAAAGAAATAAGTAATGGTTTTCCGGGTCACATCTTCTGTAGCAGAAATAAAAGCCGCTTTCGCTTCTTCATAGCGTACCGGTTCTATACGGCGGCTCCATTTCAACTTATTCACGCCAAAGATGGGCTGTGTCAGTTCCAAACTGATCGGCACAGACATAAACTGTTCTTTTCCCAGTCCGCCGAACTGCTTGATATAATCCAGTGAAGTGGTAAGAGAAAGTTTTCCGCCTGTAAACCAGATATTCTGGTCGATAGACAAATCACCGCTAAGCCCCAAATAGTTATTTCGGACGAACCCATACGTACCGTCCGAATTTTGATAAGAGTTGTATGATTTGTTATAATTGGGCAAGGTTCCCGTCAGATTGACTTCCGGCAAAAGATCAGCACGAAATGTACGGTACTCCCAATACGATGTTTTCAATTCATTCAAGGCCACAGCAGCATCAACAGACTGTGTACGAGCCAAAGCAATTGCCTCACCGAGTGTTATTTCCCGTTCGTTCTGTGCTTCAAGAATCAATGGAGACACAAAAACCGCTAAAACAAGCAGTATATTCTTCTTTCTCATAAAAGTATTATTTTCTATGAGCAAAGAGTCCAAACGGTATGCCAAAAAGATAAGTCGCTTATTTTCGGGACATTACTTCATTCCCCTACTGTTCGAAAACGGACACTTTGTGCGCAAGTGAACGTCACTTTCCGCTTATTCGCTGATATCAGGCAAGCGGACTGTAAAACGGGTGCCTTTTCCCTCCTCGGATGTGACGCTGATTGTTCCGTGCAGGCGTTCTACGATCGTCTGGCAAATACTCAATCCCAATCCAGCTCCCTGAGTGAAATTGTCTTCCTTATAAAAACGTTCAAAGATATGGCTCAGCCCCTCTTCAGAAATTCCTTTACCGGTATCTTCCACAAACAAGGATATATATCCGTCTTCATCTTCCGTATAGCCGAAAGTAATTGAACCGCTCGTCGTAAATTTAGCCGCGTTGTTTATAAGATTATTTACCACCTGCTGCAAACGCACATTATCCGTCACTATATACTTCTTACTGCCTTCCGGAAGATCCAACAGCAACTCCACGCCGGGAGGCATATTCAGCCGTTGTGAATCATGTACATTCTTCAACAGCAAAGGAAGACTATGCCGTGAAAGCTGGAAGTCCATCGTTCCGGACTCAATACGCGACAAATCGAGAATATCATTAATCAGCGCCAGCAACAGACTGCAATTCTTATTAATGGTAGTAATAAACTGCGCCACCTCTTCTTCCGTGAAAGCGCTGGTGTCGCTCAGCAAATCGGAAAAGCCGACAATGGCATTCAACGGGGTACGGATCTCATGACTCATATTGGCCAGAAACGCCGACTTCAGTTTATCGGCCTGTAATGCTTTATCACGGGCAATTGTCAGTTCCTCTTCGGTCTTTTTATACCGCTGGATGCTCTGACAAACTCCCAAAATACAGTAAGGAATATCTGCTGTCAGCCCTCCAAGCACAGAAGTCCGATACTCCCACCATTCGTATTCACCGTTTTTATTGCATTGGCGGAAATTGAGACGGACACTATGCCCTCCTTTCAATGCCAGATCGAACTGTTCTTGCATATACGCCAGTTCCTCGGGATGAACCGTCTTTTCCATATCGTCACGCGAAATGGTTACAACCGAATCATCAAAGCCAAAACGCTGGAGAAATCCCTGAGGAAATGTAAAGACATTCGTACGAATATCAAACTGCCACGGATAGATAGAACTCTCTGCTATCGCCAAATCAAAAAACCGCTTCCTCATCTCTTCATCGGATACATTGTGACAGGAAAGAGCAGCTCCGGTCAACTCTCCATTCGCATGCAAAGGAACCATCTCTCCCGAAACGGGAAAATAACTGCCGCTGTGCACTTCCTGCATGAAAGAGTCGGGAGGGATCATGCAACTCTTCCCCTTCTCGATCACCTCATCCAACATCTCCCGCACAATATCCTTCCCATTCGAATATATCTTAAAAATAGAACCGGCCGGCAATCCTTCGTAAGGGCGAACAGATATATCGGTAGGGAGATGCAGCATCTTTAATAAAGAGAGGTTGGTAAAGTGGATGCGATAATCCGTATCGTATGTTACCACTCCCTCATGAATAGAATGGAAAACATTGTCAAACTCATCACGCTGCGCAACCAGACGGCTTTGTACCAAAAGACGGGTCTGCGCATGTATTCTGCGTCTCGCCTCCCGTCTGTTGACCCGAAACAGCCAGATAACCAACGAAATCAGCAAGATCAGAACAGGTATATAAATCAGGATAAAGAAATACTTATACTTTTCCCAATAAGGCTCGTTGAGTATGACTCCCGGATGCACCCGGTCTTTGCTTACCTCGAAAAAGTCAAGTTGCTTATAATCATATAAAAAAACGGTCGGTGCCTCAGCTATTCCAATCTCCTTCGGAGAAGCTCCTCGCAACACCTTGGAAGCCCGCACACCCGCCATGCGCGAAGAGATATACGGATCATCATCATAGGCACAGAATACACCATTGGTCAAAGACAGACTTTGGCAGGAGAAAAAAGGAGCTTTCGAGTTTTTACCGACAAACGCCATGAAAGGAGACCACTTCGGAACGATTACAATACGCTCCTGAGTATTACGCGAATAGCAGACAGAAGAAATTATGCTGCTCATACTCTCCGTCTGTATGTTGAAAGTCTGCAATTTATAATCGGGATAACACTTCACAAAACGTTGCCATTCATTTATGAAACTCTCTTTTCCGACAAGACTCAGATAGCTGTCATCGTTCACACAAATAACCTCCTTACGCTTCGGGAATATTTTTTGAACCTGTTCCAACAAATGAAAAAAGTCGGGCTTGGAGGTAAAGCCGCAAACGTTCGGATAAGCAGAGGTCAACGCTAGATTCGGATATTTAACGCCATAAAAGACAACCGGCACCTGAAGGGGTAAGGAATCTCCACAATTGAACAAAGTATAGAAAGCCTCATCGCTGAATGTCACAATCAAATCGGTACCCCGTTCTCTTGCCCGGTCACAGATACGCTTCATAATGACCTGCTCGGATTGAAAAGTCCAATAATCGGCATCCAGATATTCTGTCGTGATCCTGACTTTCATTTTCTCACTGTCGAAACCGTCACGCAATCCACGGGTCAGGTCATTGTGCCAAGGTATCTGATTCGTATATGATTGTATAAAAAGTACATTATAAGCCTGCTCGGCTGCAACTGCCTCCCAAAATGTTACAAACAAAAGGAGTAGAAGTATATAATAGCGTTGTCGGATCATAAGTTACATAACTGTGTTGTTTCACAATGTGCGCACAAATATAGCAAAACTCGCCCACATACGGATGGATTTCGGAGGAATAATGCAAACTGTTTGAAAACAAAAGAGATATGTGACTTTGTTCCATATTCGTCCATCGGGTCTTTTAAACCATCTATGGAGGAGTTATGAGAGAGAGGTTGATAATGTCCGCATAGAACCTGCTCCACATATCCATGTACTCACACTTGTTTTTGCAACAAAATATTTTAGGTTTACAGCTCCAACGAATTGTCTTTCAGCAGGAAATCATAAATGCTTATGGTCGTAATACCGGATTCGTCCCTTGTCACCGGACTTTCTTCTCCGATAACGATAATTTTCTTGAATGAATCATCCACTTTTAGCAAAGAAGCCCGTTCCTGTTTTATTTTCTCGTCAGATTCCATACGGTATGCCGACTGGATGTAGTAACGCTTGCTACCCAAGTTACAGATGAAATCGACTTCAAGACTGGAACGCTGCTGTTTTCCGTTTTCATCTTTTGTCACGACCGGAACGACCCCCACGTCCACATTGAATCCACGCGCTCTCAATTCATTGTAAATCATATTCTCCATCAGATGACTTTTTTCCGACTGGCGGAAATTGATACGTGCATTGCGCAATCCCAAATCCATGAAATAATATTTGTAGGGGGAATTGACATACCGTTTTCCTTTGATGTCGTAGCGGGTGGATTTTTCAATCAGGAACGAATCGCAGAGATAGTCGATATAATCCTTGACCGTATCGTAGGATATGACTGACTTCTTTTCGCTTCGGAACGTATTGGCCAATTTGTTCGGATTGGTCAAAGCACCGATACCGGAGGCCATGATGTTGATGAGTTCTTCCAAGTCATCGTCTTTACGTATGTCATAGCGATCCTTGATGTCCTTAATGTAGGTTTCGTCAAACAGTGATTTCAGGAAGCGTACTTTTTGCTCTTCGGTTTCATACGACAATATCTGCGGAAGTCCGCCATACAACATATATTCATTGAATCCGGCTTGCACTGTTCCGGAATAAGCGGACATATACTCCTTAAAATTTAACGGGTACATTTTCACCTCAAAACCGCGTCCGCGAAATTCCGTAATAATATCCTTGGACAGAAACTTCGCATTACTTCCGGTAACATAGACATCTACATTCCGCATCTTCAAAAAACCGTTCAGCACATCTTCAAAGTTGTCGAGCATCTGAATCTCGTCCAACAGGATGTAATACATTCCATCATCAATGACACGGCTCTCCACAAAAGCATAAAGGTTATCGGGATTCCTCATGCTCCGGTTCTTATAGTCTTCCAAATCTACTTTTATGATATGATCCGGAGCTGTGCCACCTGTTTCGAGATACGAAGTGAATATCTCAAAAAGCAGATAGGACTTACCGCATCTACGCATTCCCGTTATAATCTTAATCATCCCGTTATTTCGCAGAGAAATGAGTTCGTCCAGATATTTTTTTCGTTCAATACTTTTCATCGCTAATCGAATTTTATGTCATCAGGTGACGGAGTTTTCGATTACAAAGGTAGTTGTTTTTCCTTAGGCAGCCCAAAGTTAATCGAAAAAAGTGTCATTAGGTGACATAGTTTTCGATTATTCAAGTTTATTAAAATTTTACGACTGATTGTCCCTGTTTTATCTGTTTTAAGTGAAATATTCTGACTCACCTTTACTTGTTTATTAGCAATCTTGTCCCATTTATCTTTATTATTATCGGCTAAAGCCGAGACGATATGGATTATGACATCTTTGTATACTTATTCATTAAATTTGGTTTACAGTATCTCCAACGCGATGGCGGCGCAGGCTTCTGCATCGGCCAAAACGTGATGGTTTAACAAATCATAGCCGCAGCGGGCAGCGATAATATCAAGGGTGTACTAACCTTGGGTACGGGTTTCTTGACTCCATTAACGTGTAAAAAATACACGTTATTCTCATCACGATCCAGTTCGCCTTCTTTGAATATATTAAGTATATGCCTTCGATAGAAGACGGTGTCTCCTCACCAGCGCTCAAGTCCACATTGTCCATCCAACGTCGGTTCAGTTCCTCGAAGGAAATCTTGCGTGCTTTGTAACAATCCACACGAGCTTATTGGTTTGATTCAGTGCCATATTCGTATGCAACACAGATGATATCCAATTTTATTTTTTACTCCTCACGTAATGCTTCTGCCGGCTGTATCTTCATGGCTTGACGTGCCGGAATCCACACAGCCAGAAGTACTGTACACACCAACAATAAATAAGTGATAAAAATACCGGTAACAAAACGAAGCAAAGTGAACTCGACCGGATAACCGGACACGGTTTCTGACAATCCCAAATTTACCGCCACGACTATCGCCGGAATGAATGCCAATGTGAGCAGTACCACACCTTCTCCCCAAAGAAGCCTGCACAGACTGATTTTTGAACCGCCCAATGCTACACGCAATCCGAGTTCGGAACGGCGTTGCTGCGTTCGAAACCAAAAAGTACCCAACACTGCCAAAAAAGCATTCAATAAAAAGAATACCGCCACAGAAAGATAAGTGTACAAATCATTACGAGGTTCCTTCAACTGCTCGTTCCGATAATCAGCCACCGGACGCATATCTTCAAGATAAAAGTTGCCGATCATCAACTGCTCACGCATCTCTTTACGAAATTTGCGGATAAAATCATCACCGTCGGAATCGGGATACACACGGATATATATCCCTAAATAGGGAGCTTCCAGATAGTAGAGAGGATGCTCTTGTGTAAAGCTCAACGGTATATAGGTAGCCCGCTGGTGAGAGGTAAATTCATTATACTTTTGATTCTCGCATACGGCAGCAATGCGTACACTGTCATCATTTAAAGTATTTTTCACCCATTCACCCACGGCAGAACGATCGGGAAAAAGCTGGCGTGCCAGATTATCCGTAATGATAATATCGGTGAGATTGGCCCTGTCTGCCAACTGTTCCGGGGAACTCCCATCCGCCCCTTTCACCCGAAATACCCGGAAATATCCGGAGCTGACGGAACGCATCCAACTGTAACAAGTAATTGTATCGTAAATAAGCGAGGCGCTTTGATTCATCCACATATAAGGTTTATGCATGCTTGTATAACAAACAGATTCCACAGCCGGATGATGTTCCAAGCGATCCATGAAAGTGTGGAAATCGCCCGTAGCATTCTTGGTATGAAGTTCTTCCGATGAGTATTTATGGCTTTCGGGAGTCAGTACCCCGATATTGAGAGCATACACATTGTGCCAGTCGAATCCCAAAGAACGAGTCTGATTGACCACTACTGTATAAACATAATCTACCGAATACCACATACAAGTAGACATCACGAACAAACCGGCTATCAACCATCCGTTGTGATGACGGTTATTCCATATAATTGTAAAAATGTGTCTGAACATATTAATTACCTTTCATTTAGTGCATTGACTATTGTTGTACGGGCCGCGCGGGCTGCCGGAATACCGGCAGAAAGCAAATTAAGAACCAGGCAGAAAGCCAGGGCAATAATAAATATCCACGGACTTATCATGGACGCATTCATGGTGGCTGTACCAGACAATGCAGATGCCAGCAACCAATCTGACAACAGCCAAAGAGCGAAATAAGAGAACAAAAGTCCTGCTACACCACCGATCAGCGTAAGCAACAGATTCTCGAAAAGCACCTGTTTCAACAAAGTCGAACGGTTGGCCCCGAAAGCTTTACGTACCCCGATCTCTGAAAGCCGTTTCCGCATGCGGCTTTGCGTCAGTCCGGACAAGTTGATGGCCGGCACAAGAAGAATAACGATAATAATAACCGCATAGCGGATAATTACCTCTTTTGCCGGAGTACCGCCATTGGCATACCGATGAAGCATCTGAACAAAAAACGTATCGGGTTGCCCCAGCAAATCCAGTTGTATATCCCGGTCATTTGCATTCACTTTTGCCAAATTCGTATTCACCTCCTCAAGAATTTCAGGAAATCCGGATGAAGAACGAGCCAGGATAAAGCATTGGAAGCTACCCGTATGTCCTTTGGTCCATCCGGAAAGATCAATGCGGCTGATATCGGTATTGGTGGTATAAGGCAACCATATTTCAGAATAGCTCTGTTCGGCAAACTTACTGACATCACGTACCACACCGCAGACCGTAAACTCTACAAAATTAAGTTCCAGACGACGTCCTACCGCCGTCTCTACCCCGCCGAACAGACGCCGGGCTACGCTCTCGCATATCACAGCCTGTTTCAGACCGGCCTTGAAAGCTGCCTCATCATAGGGCTTTCCGGCAAGAAATCCAAACTCAAATACCCGCCAGAAATCAGCATCGGTATACAGCAATTGGGTGTTGAGCTCTTCTCCTCCCCCCGGAACCATAGCGAGTATACGCCCGTATTCACAGATGGCAGATACGGCTTCAGCTGTCGTGAGAGGATAGAAAATCTGCTGTATATCATAAAGAGACAGACGGCTGTAATTACGTGCGCCCTGATTTCCTTTTTCACAAACACTCAGCCACTTTACATAAAGCGTACGGTCCCTATTCGTTTCCGGCTCGTAATTAGCCGTTTTTGCATACAGCAGAATGATAATCACCATCACTACCGAAATGGCAAGTGCCGTACCGGCAATACTGATGACCGAAAGTAACTTATTCTCCATCAGCAGGTGAAAGGCTTGTCTAAAATATTGTTTGAACATAAAGGACTATTTACGATTTGACGATTTACGAATTACAGTTAAAGTTACTCTATTCTTCATGCAGGGCTTCTGCCGGCTGTATCTTCATGGCTTTATATGCCGGAATACTGATACCGGTCACAATCATCAGGGTGATGAGAATAAAGGTCAGAACAACGGTAATTATGAAACGGCCGGTCTCCAATGTGGTTCCGTTCATCCAGGAGTTCAGTTCGGCATAAGCCAGATTCCAATCTATAACAATGGCAGGTACGGTAGCTATCAGAAGCAATAACAGACCTTCGGAGAGAAGCCGGTTGAATACCGTATAATTTGTTCCTCCCAATGCTTTGTGCAGGGCTATTTCACTACGGCGCTGTTGCGTACGGAACCAGAAAGTTCCCAGCAATCCCAGGAATATATTCAATAGCAAGAAGGCCATACCGAAGATGAAATTACGAAGCGTATTCATAGAAGACTGTTCGAAATTATGCCGGATATCGGCAAACGAACGAATATCTGCGATAAAGACATTTCCTATCCGAAGCTGCTTCTCACTGTCCGCTTTCAGCCGGTTTATAAAACCTACATCCTGTCCCTCTTTCACACGTACACAGAGCTCAAGATGAGTATCATACCAACTGCGGTCTAAACAGTCTAAATTGTAAACCATGCAATAAGAGAAAATAGCTTGTTCATGGTCCGAGTAGCGTACCGGTTTTAAGGAAGCAGCCAGCTTATATGTCTTCATGGAATCTCCAAACAGATAAAATTGCTTACCGACCAATGAAGTCAGTTTCACACCGTATTTCCGTTCATACAGATTATCCGATGCGAGAAAATTCTCTCTCGTAAGCATCTCTGCCAACTGTTCCGGAGTCTCTCCCCTCGTTCCCTGATAACGAAACACCCTCAGGAAATCCGGTGTCACAAACCGACGGATCACATACCCATAAGACTGCAAAGTATCGTACCTCACTTCCGTTCCGCTATTGCTCCCGTTATACGGATATGAATTTTGCGACAGGCTCACCGCTTCCACTTCCGGACGGTGGGCAATGCGGTTGGCCAATTCGTTTATCTCTTCGGCAATAAGTGTATCATTCGGTATGAAGTCGGGACTCTTATCGGTAAGTTGCCCCATGCTCACGAGATAACAGTTTGAGATATCGAACCCATGCGGTTCGGTATACACCTTATACTCCACATATATATAATCCACAACATACCACATCACCACACTCACCAACAGCAACTCCGTTGCTATCCAAAGATTGGAGCGCCATTCATTTTTTATCTGTGTAAAAAGTTTCTTATTCATCATTCTTTCGATTTAGTGGGTTCTACCTCCCAACGCATTTACAATACTGGTACGTGACGCTTTCCAGGCAGGAAGGCCACTGCTTAAAAGATTGAGTGCAAAGCAGAAAAGCAACGCATACATAAAAGTGGAAGGTTGCAATAACATGGAGACATTTACTTCCGGCGGATTGAGCGTAGTGCTATAGTTCTGGGCAAACAGCACTTCGTTGCCGAGATAGGCAAACAATATGCTGAAAATTAATCCCAAGGCACCCGCCAGTAAAGTGACCACCAGGTTTTCCATCACAATCTGTCCGATCAACTCCGTACGGGTACTGCCAAAAGCACGGCGTACCCCGATCTCGGAAACACGCTGACGCAAACGGCTCTGTGTCATACTGCTCAAGTTAATAGCAGGTACCAGCAACAGTATGATGAAAATGATTACCCGCTGACGCCGGGCTGCCGGCACATCCGGTTCCCAATTGGCGGCATAAGTTATCGCCTGCTTTTCCTGATCGTAAGGACGGTTACGGGAAATCAGCTCATACCCGTCTTCAGCCAATAGACTGTTATATTGCAGGAGAACTTTCTTGCATTCTTCACGAATGGCATCAAAATCGTCACGGCTGTGCGCCAGAATGGTTACACTCATCATTCCCATGTGATTGTCACACCATGTATCTTGAGCCAAGTCAGTGGAGGTATAAGGTATCCATACCTGTGCATAAGCGGCATCCGCCAAAGTTGAAACATTTTTCACCACTCCCACTACCGTATAAGGTGCATGATTCAACAAAAATTCGTGTCCGGCAGCCTTTGTGGTGCCAAACAGGTTGCGCGCTACGCTTTCGGTGACAACCGCTACCGGACGTCCCGATTCGAAGGTGGCCCGATCGTAAGGTTTGCCATCGACAAATGCAAAGTCAAAGACTTTCCAGAAAGTGTCATCCGTCTGTTGCATATCTATGCTGATGGCAGGTTTACCCGGTATGGAAGCCGGAGTAGTTATGGCAGCCACACCATAAATCGTCACAGCTTCGGGAGTAGTGAGCGCCTTGAAACACGCCTTAGCCGTTTGTACACTCATCGGTCCGTTACTTGAACCGTTTCCCCATTCTTTATTGGTAATACTCATATAACGCGCATGCAGAAAACGGTCGCGATTGCTCTCGGGAGAGAAAGGGGCTACCCTCACCTGCTGAATCATCACCACCAGCATTATGAGAAAGATGGCAAGTGCCGTCCCCAGTATGCTGACAAGGCTGATAATAGGCTGTTGGCGCAACTGAGCCAATGCTTGTTTGAAATATAGTTTAATCATCTTGAGATCATTTACAATTTGACAATAACCTGTACAAAATCCGGTAAATCCTTATTGCACCTGACGTCCGTCAAAGAAACGTACGGTACGCGAAGTCTGTCTGGCCTGCTCTTCATTATGAGTTACCATCACAATGGTCCGTCCGTCTTCCTTATTCAAGCGGTGAAGAAGTTCCATAACTTCCGCTCCCATCTTTGAGTCCAGATTACCTGTCGGCTCATCGGCAAGAATAATCTCCGGGTTGCCGATAATGGCGCGTGCAATAGCTACACGCTGGCATTGTCCACCGGAAAGTTGCGTAGGGAAATGCCGCATACGATGACTCAGCCCTACCTTCTCGAGCACTTCTTGTGCCAGGCGCTTGCGTTCACTGCCGTTTACATGACGATAAAGCAACGGCAGTTCCACATTATCCAATACATTCAATGAATTTATCAGATGGAAAGACTGAAACACAAATCCCAAAGTCTTGTTACGGAAAGCAGCCAGCTCTTTATCTTTCATCCCTTCGGTACGGGTACCGTTAATCTCGACTGTGCCGGTTGTCGGTGTATCAAGCAATCCCATAATATTCAGTAATGTAGATTTTCCACAGCCGGAAGGCCCCATGATACTGAGAAACTCGCCACGGTCCACTGTCAGGTTCACGTTTTCGAGGGCTACCGTTTCAATCTCGTTTGTACGGTAAACTTTAGAAAGAGAAGTCAATGTAATCATAACCTTTTGTATTTAATAGAATTTTCATTTTCGTATTTTATCGCTAAAAATATTTCAAATGATATGCCAAAAACATAAATCACTTATATTCTGCATATTAAGAAAAAGCATAGCTGTCCGAAAATGAACACATTTTTCAAAGGCGGACTATTTGCAGAAGCAAAAACGAACACAACGGTAATTTTTTATATGCCAACGCCAGCATACGGTCACCATGCATGAATGTGGAATTATTGATTATCCATGAGCAATAATTGGTTGTCATCTACTTACAACAGATATTACACATGCGATTAACACAAACCGGGTAATATTGCAAGAAAATAGAAACAATCACCAATCATTAACTAAAACATGAGAAATATAATGAAGAACATTACTCTTAAACAAATTTTACGACATACCCTATTGGGCTGCATAGCATTACTTCCTCTTTCGCCTGTATATTCACAGACCGATAATCGCCCGATCGCTTTCCCGGGCGCCGAAGGACACGGCCGCTATACGACCGGCGGACGGGGTGGCAATGTTTATCACGTGACAACTCTTGAAGACAGCGAAGCCAAAGGTACCCTCCGCTATGCCGTTAAACAAAAAGGAGCACGCGTCATCGTTTTCGACGTAGCAGGAACCATCTTCCTGAAAAGCAATTTGAAAATCTCCAACGACTACATTACCATTGCCGGCCAAACCGCTCCGGGACAAGGTATTTGCATAGCCGACTATCCCGTCATTATCTCAGCCAACGATGTTATTCTACGCTATCTGCGTTTCCGCGTAGGTACTGAAAGTATTGCCAGCGGTGGAGAGCCCGACGGACTCGGCGGCATGGACCGAAAGAATATCATCGTAGACCACTGCTCTGTCAGCTGGTCGGTAGACGAGTGCTTATCCGTATACGGTTCGGAAAACACTACTGTGCAATGGTGTATCGTATCCGAAAGTTTACGCAGCTCGGGGCACAGCAAGGGTACACATGGGTATGGCGGTAACTGGGGAGGCGCCCGTGCTTCCTACCACCACAATCTGATGGCCCATCACGATAGCCGTGTTCCCCGTCTCGGTCCGCGTCCCGGAACACAGGAACGTGAATATATGGATCTGCGCAATAATGTATTCTATAACTGGGCCGGTAACGGATGTTATGGAGGTGAAGGCATGAAAGTAAATATCGTGAATAACTACTACAAGCCTGGACCGGCCACTCCCAATAGTGCCGTACGTTACCGCATAGCCAAAATCGGTGTAAGAACAACCGCTTATTGTACCAATTCCGACGGTACTCCCAACGCATGGAAACCGATGGAGCACGTATGGGGACAGTTCTACGTAGATGGGAATGTGATAGAAGGAAACGCAAACGTCACCGCCGACAACTGGACCAAAGGTATCTACGAACAGATCAACAACAAAGAGTGTGACAATACATTCAACGATCAGGTAAAAGCGGAGATGAAGCTGACTGCTCCGCTCGAAACCGAATTCGTGACCACCCACACCGCAGAACAGGCTTTCAAGCAAGTTTTACTTTATGCCGGATGTTCGAAAGAAAGAGACATCATTGACGAACGTATCATTAAAGAGACAGAAACAGGCACAGCCACCTATAAAGGCAGTGTTTCATCGGATGCCTCCAAGAAACCGGGACTCATCGACCGGCCTACCGACGTAATGCCCGCCGGAGCTTCCAGCCCCTGGCCCGAATTGAGTGACGGTGGCGTGACAGCCAGCCAACTCAAGGATACGGATGGAGACGGTATGCCCGATGTATGGGAAACGGCCAACGGACTGAACCCCAATGACCCCTCCGACGGAAAAACATCCACGCTCAGCAAAGAAGGCTACACCAATCTTGAAGTATATCTCAACAGCCTTGTGGCAGACATTACAGAAAAACAAAACCAAGAAGGCGACAGTGGCACCGACACCGGTATCGGCATCGGAGAAAAAACGACAGATGAAATCACCGTTTATGCATCGGCCCCTACGGTCTATGTGAAAGGTATCTCCGGAAACAGTTATATCGAAGTATACACCTATACCGGAACAATGATCCGCAAATACAAAGCATCCGGTACGGAGGCCTCTTTCGACTTACCTTCGGGAAACTACATCGTGAGAATAGCTGTAAAAGACATGATAAGCATTCGGAAAATAACCCTTTAACACACCTGCCATGAAACAAGTTCTTATTTCACTTTCAGCTTCGTTTTATTCTTATACTGGCTCATATCACTCACCACCACCCGATCGCCCGGCTGTAATCCGCTCACCACCTCTACGAATTCAAAATTCGAATCACCCAGCTGCACTTTGCGTTTCACGATTTCATCATCCGATGTCATCACAAACAGATCATATTCACCGCGTCCCACATAATAAGAGGCATTGGCAATGCGCATCACATCCTCTTTCACAGCATTCATTACATATACATCCGTCTTCAATCCCGAACGCAAGCGGCGGTTGTTGTCGTCCATCAATTGTACAGAGAAAGAAATTACCCCGTTTTTAGACAAGGGAGTCACACTACTGACCACTCCCTCCAGCTTTTCCGTACCGATTTTCACGATTGCTTTTCCACCGGCAACCACACGGTCGCCATAAGTATCAGCAATCTCGCCCTCTACCTTGAAATGACTTAAATCGGAAATAATGGCTACCTGCCCGCCTTGAGGCACCTGAGCTCCCACCTGATTATTAATGTAAGTAAGAATGGCCTTACGCGGCGAACGAATCTGCGCATCATCCAAGGTACGTTTCATCTCGGCAAGATTCTTCCGGAAAATGTTGAAATCGAGTTCCTGCACTTTCAGTTCGGCGGCAGCCACTTCCTTTTCATTATCATATTGCTGTTTGAGCTGTTCATATTCGAGTTGAGCCACATTATAACTCAGTTCGGCCTGACGCACTTTATCAGTAGTACCGGCACCCAGACTATCCAGATAATGTTCGTTACGCAGTTCCACCTTCATCCGGTTCAACTTCATGGCAGATACTTTAATCTGCATAACCATGTCAGAGAGTTTCGTCTGGCTATTGACACGAAGTTGCTCCAATTTATAACGTCTCATTTCTTCCTCATCGAGCAGCTTTTTATACTCCGTTTCAGTACTTTGCAGATCAAGCTTCAGAATCGGAGTTCCCACATCCACACTGTCGCCACCCCGACGATAGACTTCAACGATACGGCTGTTGATGGGAGACGTGATAATCTCCTCGAAAGCCGGTGCCACCTTCCCCGATGCACTGACACTGACTTCAATCGTTCCTTTATCAACGGCAGAGAGTATAATGTCTTTTTTCTTCACTCCCGTACGCATCAAAGAAATCAGAATACTGATAACCACAACGGCCGTGACAGCAATAGCTGAAAAACGGATAATCTTTTTATTACGCTCTTTCTTGCGTATCTCTTTGGGAATTTCTCTGTCCATCTTATATTTATTTATGAATGACGATTTATGAATGATGGCTTATGAATCATCGACCATCATCCGTTATCAGGAATACCAAATCCGTGCCAAATCCGTAATCTACTGAAAACAAGGAAGAAAAGAAAAACGCAGGGTGTCCGTTTTCGGACACCCTGTACGAATTCAGCGAATCAAAGAGTATAAATCCTTCCCTATCTTAACCTCAAACGGTCGCCTACTTCCGGGATATAGTCACCGTCTTTCCGATTCATTTTATAAAGATTCTTCAGACGAATACCGTATTTCTGCGAAATGATATGCATCGAGTCTCCATCCTTCACGATATATACATTATACCGCTTCGAAGCTTTTTTCTTTTTCGCTTTCAGATAGATAATGTCTCCTTGTGTCAGTGTATAATCGCGTTGCAGATCATTGTATTTTACCAACTTCTTCCAGCTGATTCCGAACTCATCCCCCAATTCCTTGAATGTGTCTCCGTTACGGGCAACCACATAAGCAATGTCATTGGCGATATATACCGGATGCGGATTCAACAGCCACGGATGCTTTCTTATTTTCCGTTTTGAATAAACTCCCTCCGAATCATATTTATACAGATCATAATCTTCGATAATCGTAATCAAACGGTTGGCATAGGAAGGATCTGTGGCATATCCGGCTTTCTTCAATCCGCGCGCCCACCCTTTATAATCGGTAATATCGAGTTTGAAAAGAAAAGCATAACGAGCCCCCCGGGTAAGAAACGTGGAGTGATCTTCATAAGAATCCCTCGGATTTTTGTAAGCACGAAAACATTCCTGACGGGCATCGTCGTCATGTCGCACCGTACGGCCTTTCCAACTTCCACCGCACTTGATGCCGAAATGATTGTTGCTCTTACGCGCCAACTCGCTCATCCCCGCACCACTCTCGAGCAGCCCTTGCGCCAATGTGATGCTGGCAGGTATTTTGTGTTCTTTCATCTGCTCGATGGCAAGTTCCTTGTATTTATCGATATAAGCCACATAACGTGAATTCCGGCGTTGAGCCTGTGCACCCACAGAGCAGACAAGCGCAATAGCCATCACGATAAGTCTGAGAAGTCTTTTGTCCATTTGATAAATATATAATGTGAGTTAAATGCCACAAAAATCATAAAAATAATTGGGATTATCAATCTCTTTCCTAACTTTGTAACATTAATTGTAGAACAAAACCTTGATAAAGATGAAAGACCTGACGATCACCAGTATTATTAAAGTATACGAGTTTAATGAACTTAATAAAGCGGATCAGACTCTGATGACGGCAGCCATGGAAGCAACCGGCCGTAGCTATGCTCCTTATTCCAAGTTTTCCGTAGGTGCCGCCGCTCTTCTTGCCAATGGTACTGTAGTGACCGGAACCAATCAGGAAAATGCAGCTTACCCATCGGGGTTGTGTGCCGAACGCACGACTTTGTTCTATGCCAACTCACAATATCCGGATCAGCCGGTAACCACGCTCGCCATTGCCGCCCGAACGGAAAAGGACTTTATAGACCTCCCTATTCCGCCGTGCGGTGCCTGCCGGCAGGTTATATTGGAAACAGAAAAACGTTACAAGCAACCTATCCGTATTCTTCTTTATGGAAAAAAAGCCATTTACGAGGTAAAAAGTATCGGTGCACTACTGCCGCTTTCATTTGACGCCTCAGCGATGGAAGTATGACAACCCGACAATTCAACACCAAACTAAAAGGGAAACTCGTTCTTACCGATTCTTATCACACAGAGAAAGCTCTGCAAAAGGAAAAGAGTCTTTACAAATTTGTCTGGGTAAAAAGCGGAAGCATAACGCTGGAAATAGACCACCAGGAAATAATGCTTGTGAAAAATGAGATAATCTCCCTTTCCAACTTGCAGCATCTGGAGTTTAAATCCATTGACGGAGACTACCTGACTTTACTGTTCAACAGTAACTTCTACTGCATCTATGGCAATGAAAGTGAAGTATCCTGCAGCGGATTCTTATTCAACGGCTCCTCACATGTGATACGCTTCACGTTGGACGAAGCGGAACAGAAAACACTGAATGACATTGCCGATACCCTCTGCAGGGAGTTTTCCGTTACAGACAATCTGCAGGAGGAAATGCTTCGCATACAATTGAAACGTTTTATCATTCAAAGTACGCGCATTGCACGTCATCGGTTGAATATTACCCAGGAAAAAAAGCAGAGTTTCGAAATCATCCGCCAGTTCTTTATTCTGGTAGACACCCATTACCGGGAAAAAAAACAAGTGCAGGATTATGCAAATATGTTGCATAAATCTCCGAAAACACTATCGAATATTTTTTCAATCTGTAAACTCCCCTCTCCACTCCGCATCATACACGAACGGATAGAGACTGAAGCCAAACGCCTCTTATTGTACAGCACAAAAAGTTCTAAAGAAATAGCCATCCTATTAGGTTTTGAAGACCAGTCTTCATTCAGCCGTTTTTTTAAGAATATGACCGGACAAAGTACCGTGCAATTCCGCAATGAGACGGAAAGACAAGAAAAAACAGTAGAATAGAAAATACACAAACAAAGAAACCGGAACCGACTTGCAGGCATTCAACAAATCATACAACTCAAAACTCCCCTTTTGTATTGCATTCACACATATTGTAAAACTTTATAAAGTAACGATCGTTTTCTCGTAGAGAAACACCTCGTTTCTCGTAGAGAATCGGAAGGTTTCTCGTAGAGGAACGACCCGTTTCTCTACGAGAAAAAAACCAATAATATAACTCGTTGTAAACCAATGTATTACAAGTACCTATATTTGTATATTATTCTAACTATTCAGTTGTCTCATGCAGGAGTTTTTCGGCACGCCAAAACCTCTCATTTTTTTACATTCTCAATTATTATTGATACACAGTTATTTAATGAAATTAATTTATTATGATTTAAAATACCTTTTATTCATCGAGCCAAAATCAATCGCACTCACCGTTCTCATTCGCCAAGCGGAACAAATGCTGTCCTACAAATGTTATGTAGCCCAATAATAACTTTTTAAAAGACAAGGATCATGAAAAAATATGATGCAATTATTATAGGCTTCGGAAAAGGGGGAAAGGAATTAGCAGCCGAACTGGCCAAGCGCGGGTGGGAAACTGCCTTGATAGAACGCTCTGAAAATATGTATGGCGGTGCCTGTATAAACACTGCCTGCATACCGACCAAAACTCTGATACACGAAGCGGAGATGTCCGGAATCATGTATCAGTGGGATTACAAAAAGCAAAGTAACTTTTATAAGTCGGCCATTGCCCGCAAAGACAAGTTAGTCTCATTCCTGCGTGACAAGAATTTCGATGACCTTGCCAATCATCCCCATATAACCATCTATACCGGAACCGCCTCCTTTATAAGTTCTGACACAGTCAAGGTAACGCTTCCGGACGAAGAAATAGAGTTGCAAGGAAAAGAGATCTTCATCAACACCGGTTCTACAAGTATCATCCCTGCTATCGATAGTCTGCGCGACAGCAAACGGGTGTATACCAGTTCGACCTTACCGGATATGAAAGTACTCCCTAAGCACCTTATCATTGTAGGCGGCGGATATATCGGACTCGAATTCGCATCCATGTATGCTGAATTCGGAAGTAAAGTAACCCTCCTGGAAGGAGGCAGACTCTTCATGCCGCGTGAAGACCGGGACATAGCCAACTGTGTACGGGAATCCTTGGAAAGAAAAGGTATCGAAATCCGTTTGAATGCCCGTTCGCAATCCATTCACGATACGGCCGACGGAGTTACACTGGCCTATACGGATGCCTCGGACGGTACTCCCTATTTTATAGACGGAGATGCCATCCTATTGGCAACCGGACGCAAACCGATGACAGACGGATTGAATCTTGAAGCAGCTGGCGTACAAGTCGATTCGCAAGGTGCAATCATCACAGATGTACATCTGCATACTACCACTCCGCATATATGGGCAATGGGAGATGTGAAAGGAGGTCCGCAATTCACCTATGTTTCTCTGGACGATTACCGGATTATCCGCAACAAGCTATTCGGTGACAAGGAACGGACAACGGAAGACCGCAATCCGATAGCTTACTCCATATTCATGGAGCCCCCTTTGGCACACATCGGGCTCACGGAAGAGGAAGCTCTGAAAAAGGGCTACTCATTCAAAGTATCCCGTCTGCCGGCAACGGCTGTAACACGTGCCCGTACATTGCAAAAGATAGACGGCATGCTGAAGGCAATCGTAGATGCGAACACCGGCAAAATCATGGGATGTACCTTATTCTGTGCAGATGCATCGGAAATGATCAACATTGTCAATGTGGCCATGAAGTCCGGACAGCATTACAGTTTCCTGCGTGATTTCATTTTCACGCATCCGAGTATGAGTGAAGCCCTGAACCAATTATTCACATTCGATTAAAACCGGAAATCTTGAATTTTATCGCCAGGATGATTGGAGACGAGTTTTCGAACCGGACTTTTTTCTCTATTTTTGCAGTCAGATTTTTCCGTTCCAAGGAATTATCACAGTAAAACGATATTCATAAAACAAGAGACAACATGCAACTGACATTCCGAAAAGCTACCGCCGAAGATGCTGCCAGAATATGGGAAATCATCCTGCAAGCCAAAGCACAAATGCTCCGGCAGAACAAACAGCAATGGGACGAGACGTATCCTCTACCCGAGAATATCAACAGTGACATCTGCAATGGATATGCCTATGTGTTATGCAATGAATCCCGGATCATAGCTTATGCCGCAGTGGTCTTTGACGGTGAACCGGCCTATAACTCCATTGACGGCAGATGGTTGAGTGAACAACCTTATGTAGTCGTTCACCGACTGGCCGTTGCGGATGAAATGAAACAAAAAGGAATCGCCTCTCTATTTATGCAGAAAATAGAAGAACTGAGCCGTAGTCTGGGCATTCACAGTTTCAAGATAGATACCAATTTCGACAATTTCTATATGCACAAAATGTTGGAAAAATTAGGATTCAGCTATTGTGGTGAAATATCATATCAAAGAGGAAACCGCATGGCTTATGAAAAACTTTTATAAGAACACCCGGACTTTATATCGGATCAATTTTTCTTTTTGATGGATCGTATCGTTTGCAGCACCACACTCAATATCACCATAGCGATACCCACATAGAAAGATGCACTCAGTTCTCTTGCTTCTCCAAAGGCAATGAAGGCAATGAGAATGGTATAACAAGGTTCCAGGTTGTAAGTGAGATTGACCGTAAAGGCAGACAACGTTCTCAGTACTATGATTTGCAGCAGATAAAGGCCGGCTGTACAAAACAGGGCCAAACTCAACAACCACCACAGGTTGGCTCCTTCCGGTATGACGCATACCGGCTGAGAAGAGGGATAGAGCATCAGATAAAACGGAATGATGATGGAAACGCCGATGAGCCCTCCCAACATCTGGTAGAGCAACATCGTTCGGGCTTTCACATCCGCACTCACCTTTTTGCTGGTAGTAGCGTAAAGTGCGCAAACTGCAGCCGACAGGATACCGATGGCGATGCCCAAGCGATAGCGTGAATCGAATGAGAATATACAGACCAGCCCTGCCACCGTGATGAGCGCTAACAGCATTTCCACCCACGAGAACTTCTTGTGAAAGATGAGTGGTTCGAATATGGATGTGAAGAAACACATGCTGGCAAAGCAGACGACACCGATGGACACATTGCTCGCCTTGATGGAGGCATAAAAAAGCAGCCAATGCAACCCCAACAAGTTTCCGCAACCGGCTATCTGCAACAACTTTTTCCAGCTCACACGGGGAAAACCGGTGAATACGATAAGAATAAGTGCGGTAAAGAATATCCGGTACCACACAAGCGTAGTTTCATTAAGTGTCACCAGTTTGCCAAACAAACCGGTAAATCCAGCCAGCACCACACTCAAGTGCAGTTGAAAAAAGGCTTTCCTGATATTTGCCTGTTCCATCTTTATTTTACTATTTCCAATAAATCTGCAAAATCATCAATGATCCATTCCGCCGAGGCCAACTGTTCACGAGTGCCATTGCCATAAGTTACGGCACAAGCCTTGGCTCCTGCATTGTGCGCCATATCCACATCGAAAGTCATATCGCCAACCACCAATGTATCCGGCAACATCCCCTTCAGGTCATCGGAAAGAATGTTGCAATCCTCCTTACCAACCTCTCTGCCTGCCACTTCGGTCAATGCTTTGAAAACCATGTCCGGCTCGGGTTTTACGTGTATCACATCCTCTTGAGCCACTACGGAAGAGACACAATCAGCAAACCCCATCTGTTTGATGAAGCCCACCAACGAATCACGCCCACGGCTACTTGCCACAGCCAATATATATCCCTGCCGGTGCAATTCCCTGATTGTCTCAATCACATGGGGAAAGGGATTCATACCCAACTTCTCTCTGTTCTCCTCAAAAATCTTGTGATATACTTGCGCACAAGCTTCTCCCTCCTCAAAGGAAGTGTTGTAAAGCAAGGCAAAAGCCTCATTCAGGCGCATACCTATTGTTTTGGCACATGCCTCGGCTGACTTCACCTCCTTGCCCATCTTGCGCATGGTATCTTGAAATGTCTTAACAATTAAACCTTGTGAATCGCCGATAGTCCCGTCGAAATCGAATATAATATACTTCATCGTTTTATTATTGTTTTCTGTACTTGAATAAATACTTTCTCCCTCTCATAGAGGAATGATTCTGCAAAGTTACTCTATATTGGTGAAAAATGGCACGCAACAACCCGACTTTCGGAATTAATTCCTATCTTGTACCCAAACCTGAAAATAACGATACGCCATGATATTCTTTGTATTGTGTTTGGGAGGTACCATAACCCTCTGTCTCTCCTTTTGCAAGGCTTGTAAATCATTACCGGCCAAAGTTTTTTGGCTCATTCTGATGATCATCCTTGTCGGTTTGTTACTGTTTCCATCGTAGTGATCAGCCGCATCTGATTCTCATTTTTGCACGACTGCAGACGGTTGTAGAAACATACTACATCTTTTTCGGAAAGATGCTATATGTTTTTTTGAAAGATGCTATATCTTTTTTTGAAAGACTTAAGTCTTTTTCTGAAAGATGTTACATGTTTTTTGAAAGGTACAACCGTCCATTGAAAACAGTTCAGCTACCTACTTTTTAGTCTGCCCTTCACCACTTCTTCTGACGAAGAATCTACTACAGCCCAACCTATGCTGTTCGTCCCCAAATCCAATCCGACTATCTTTTTCATACTATTATCTTAAAAAAATACAAATGTATAGTCTATTTATCCAGCATTTTCTTTTTGTATCTATTTTTTCTTATCTTTACAGCACTAATTTGAAGCAAATCACAATAAGGATTATTCCGTTGTGAAAACATTTAGGTTGCCCTCGTCCTTCTACGGGGGCTTTTATTTTGTCCACTTCCACTTCTTAAAAACGGCTCACTGAGAAATGAAGGGTAACTATATACAATCTTACAGTATAATCCTTGTTAAAATATAAAATATTTTTA
>CAUEFX010000018.1 GCA_958477465.1 uncultured Bacteroides sp. | reverse complement strand
GACGGAAAAATGTTTTATATAAGTAGAACAAAAGGATATTCCCGAAGTCAGGAAATATAGAAAATGAATGATCCAAGTATAAGGAATGAATAACCCCAAGAAACTCATTCTGATACATTTTATTTTACCGGAACTGCATTAATAGCATTCCGGAATGATCCCGAAATGAACCAAAGCATTCCTTATACCGTTTTCATCCACCGTGCCGGCCACATAGCCGGCAGAAGCCTTCACGGTGTCGGAAGCCGCCCCCATAGCAACACCCATTCCTGCGGCGCACAACATAGGAATATCATTTCCACCATCACCGAAAGCAATGGTCTGTGATATGTCAAAACCATAATAAGAGCAGAACTCACGGACTCCGACAGCCTTATCGACACCGGCCACATTGACATCCGCAAAGAACGGATTCCAACGGGATACTGAAAGTCCGGGAAGTTGTGCCATCACTTCCTTTTCTACTGCTTCATCACAATAAATACAGAGCTGGCAACCGCCTTCTTTCATAAACTCCTTTTCTATGTCTACCACCAAGGGAATGGGATGGGCAACCAACTCGGCCAATTGAACAACGATCGGGGTGACTTCATTGACAAAGACCCCCTTGTTGGTCTCAATAGCCAAAGGAAACCCGTACTGCCGGGCAAGCGCCTGCACTTTCAGGAAGTCATTTACCCCTATCGATTTGCGGGCAACCGTGGTTCCGTCTCTCAATACACAGTCCGAGCCATTAAGTGCAGCTACTGCATCATAGTGAATCTCCTCCAGCTCGTGAAGGTCTGTAAACGGTCTGCCGGTGGCTATTATAATTTTAATACCGGATTGATGCACTTGTCGCAATGCGTCAATTGCAGATTGCGGCACACGGTGGGTATCAAAACTTACCAATGTGCCGTCTACATCCAAAAATATCGCTTTTATTTCCATAAGGTTTTCTTTGTTTGATTATTACTGTTTATGTATGGGCAACCGGGTAGCTGCAACTGCAACAATCACCCCGACGCAGGCTATCACGGCAAATGTATAATGCAATGAAATGGCATGAGATATATGTCCTATGAGCGGAGGACCGATGAGAAATCCCAAATATCCGATAGATGACACCGTGGCGACTGCCAATCCCGAATCCATCTTATCGGAATGCCCTGCCATGCTGTAACATATCGGTACGGTAGACGATATACCGAAACCGACAAAGAAGAAACCGATCGTCGCAAACAGCAGACTCGGTAGTGCAACCGACAGCATCATCCCCGAAAAAATGAGCAGTCCACTGACACAAATGACTTTCTTGGCTCCGAAACGGGTCACGAACCAATCGGCAAGAAACCGCCCCACAGTCATGGTACACATACAGACCACATAGCCCAATTGCACCAATTTCTCCGGAGCCGAAACGACCTGCATGAAATAGACGCCGCTCCAGTCGTACATACACCCCTCGCACACCATCGCGGCAAATGCCATCAAACCGAGCCCGACAACATACGGGTCGAATCTTTTATAAAATGGCTGCACGTTGCCTTCATTTGCCGCAACATTCCGGGCTTTCCGGTCATTTTTCACCAACTGCCGGCGGGTAAAGGCCATCAATACGACAGCACATACAAAAATAAAAATGAAATGGAAGGTGGGCGGAATCCCCATACCAACGAATCCCATGCCGATAAGCCCACCCAAAAAGCCACCGAGACTCCACAATCCATGAAAGGAGGCCATAATGGTTTTTCCATAGAGATTCTCCACATTTACTCCTTGTGTATTGGATGCAGTATTGAACAAATTGGTACTCATCCCGAAAAAGAAAAGCCCTCCCATCAGGAAATACGGATTGTCGGCAAAGCCGGCAGGAATCAGAAAAAGAGGATAAAGGACAGATGCCAGCACCAACATTCTCCGGCTTCCGTAACGACTGACAAGCCATGCCGAAAGTACCATTGCAGCCACTTGCCCCACAGGAATGGCAAACAGGACATTCCCCAATTCAGCGTCATTCAGCCCCAGATTCTTCTTAATATCCGGAATGCGGTTTGCCCATGTTGCAAACACAATGCCCTGTAGAAAAAAGAACAGACTCACTGCAGTACGGAACCGTCCGAGCGCTTGATTTTTTGTAACCATAACGACTTCTATTTAACATTATTTATTTTTTCCTCCGCCCGATAGTCTTCTTGCCAACGATGCGGTTTTCTTGCCTTTATGCTTCGTAGAGCATGCCGAATGCTTAAAAAGCCGAACAAATCCGAAAACCTTGCAAAAAATTGGCACTAACTTCTGCGTTTTCTTGCCAAATATAAGTATATTTGCGGAAAATAAAGCTGATAACATGCGGATTTATGCTGAAAGAAGAGAGACAACGACACATCATCGAACGGATAAACAAGGACAATCGGGTCTACGTCACTGAGCTGAGCGAAGAACTGAATGTATCGGACGATACGCTTCGCAGAGATTTGGTAGAACTCGACAAATTGGGGCTACTGACCAAGGTACATGGTGGAGCCGTGCTGAAGTCGAACATATCCCTGCAGTTTACAGAAAGGCTGAACACCGACATCTTTACCAAGCAGCGGATGGCGGCAAAGCTGATACCTCTGTTCCGTGACGGTGACGTAATTCTGATAGACGGCGGCACTTCCAACCTTGAAGTAGCCCGGCAACTGCCTGTCGACAAACATTTCACAGTCTATACAAACTGCCTGCCCATCGCAAGCGAACTGTCATCGCACTCCAACATCGAATTGATTATGCTGGGCGGTAAGGTATTCGCCCCATCGCAAGTGACGGTGGGTATCTCCGTTTTTCATGCATTGCAGACCGTCTACCCAGATTGGGTGATTGTCGGAGTAAGCGACCTCCATCCGCAGAAAGGGCTCACCACCTCCGACCGGGAGGAAGCCATCATCAAACGGTGTATGATAAAACAGGGAGGCAAGTGCGTAGTGATTGCCGGAAGCGAAAAATTAGGCACTGCCCGCAACTACCATGTAGGCTCGCTTGCCGAAGTGGACTACATCGTCACGGAAGACAATAAAGTCGATCTGATCAAAGAACATTGGCCGAAATACACATACGAAGTGCTTTAGCCTTTGTACCGATAGCGGAGATAGGCTGCACCTCAACATAAAAAACAAGTAAAAAAGAATCATTCATGCAAGGAATAAAAAACTTAACCAACGGATCCATCAACCGCCAATTGTTTAATCTGGCCATGCCTATTATGGCAACTTCTTTCATCCAAATGGCCTACAGCCTGACAGACATGGCATGGGTAGGACGTTTGGGCAGTGAAGCAGTAGCAGCAATCGGTTCGGTAGGTATCCTGACATGGATGTCCGGTTCTATTTCATTATTAAATAAGGTGGGATCGGAAGTCAGCGTCGGGCAATCCATCGGAGCAAGGAGCCAGGAAGATGCCCGCCACTTCGCTTCACACAATATCACGATCGCACTTCTTATATCCGTATGTTGGGGAGCACTGCTGTTTCTATTGGCCCATCCCATCATACGCATCTACGAACTCGCCCCGCACATTACCGACAATGCGGTAGCCTACCTCCGCATCGTTTCCACGGCGATGCCTTTCATTTTTCTTTCGGCTGCCTTCACCGGCATTTACAATGCTGCCGGCCGGAGTAAAGTACCTTTCTACATCAGCGGTACCGGACTGATACTGAATATCGTACTCGATCCGCTTTTTATTTTCGGGTTCGGACTGGGTACCAATGGAGCCGCCTATGCAACTTGGATTTCCCAGGCAACCGTATGCGGTATTTTCATATATCAACTACGTTTTCGTGACGCGCTTTTAGGCAGTTTCCCTTTTTTCACTCAACTGAAAAAGAAATATACGCACCGCATCCTGAAATTGGGACTTCCGGTAGCCACCCTCAACACACTGTTTGCTTTCGTCAATATGTTCCTATGCCGTACGGCTTCAGAGCAAGGCGGACACATCGGACTGATGACATTCACCACCGGAGGACAGATAGAAGCCATCACCTGGAACACCTCACAAGGATTCTCCACAGCACTGAGCGCTTTCATAGCACAGAACTATGCAGCGGGAAGAACGGAAAGAGTTGTAAAAGCATGGCACACCACATTATGGATGACAGGGATATTCGGTACACTCTGCACACTTCTGTTCATTTTCTTCGGCAACGAAGTATTTGCCATTTTCGTACCCGAGCAGGCCGCTTATGAGGCAGGAGGCGTCTTTCTTCGGATAGACGGATACTCGCAGCTCTTCATGATGCTCGAAATCACCATGCAGGGAGTATTTTATGGTATCGGACGAACCGTACCGCCTGCCATTATCAGCATCACCTGCAACTACATGCGCATTCCACTTGCCATTTTCTTTGTCCGTTTAGGGATGGGAGTAGAAGGCATCTGGTGGGCAGTCAGCGTAACGACCATTGCCAAAGGAGTGATTCTGCTGATGTGGTTTACCATTATACGGAAAAAGGTGCTTTCCATCAACAAAATAGAATAGTCCGTTGTTTTTTTGTCAGGGATAGACGCCTATGGAATTAAATAATTCTTTATCTTTGTCCTCGTTTTAGAATTTATCACTAACAAAATAAAATTAATGAGTATGAAAAAAATTAAGTTTACGGCCCTCTTTTTAAGTATGGCTTTGGTATTCGGAAGTTGTGGATCAATGAACAATACCGCTAAAGGCGGAATTATCGGTGGTGGATCGGGTGCCGCTTTAGGTGCAATTATCGGTGGTATTGCCGGTAAGGGAAAAGGTGCTGCCATCGGTGCTGCTGTCGGCACTGCTGTCGGAGGTACTGCCGGTGCTTTGATTGGCCGTAAAATGGATAAGAAAGCAGAAGAAGCTGCTAGAATTGAAGGCGCACAAGTAGAACAAATCAAAGACAACAACGGACTGGCCGCTGTAAAAGTAACTTTCGACTCAGGTATTCTCTTCGGATTCAACTCCTCTACACTGAGCAATACAGCCAAACAATCTTTGCGTGACTTTGCCGGTGTACTGAAAAGCGACCCGACTCTGGATATCGCAATCATCGGACATACCGACAAGGTAGGTACGCAGGAAGCTAACCAGAAAGTTTCAAACAACCGTGCTTATGCAGTAGAAAATTACCTGCAATCCTGTGGTGTTCAGCCTTCTCAATTCAAGACTGTAGAAGGTGTAGGTTATTCACAGTATGACGAATCATTGACAGCTGCTCAAAACCGCCGTGTAGAAGTATACATGTACGCCAGCGAACAGATGATTAAAAATGCGGAAGCCGGTAAGTAAAATATTTCGTATCATACGCAATCTGCTGCTCTTTTTCTTCCTGTCAACTCTTATTGCGGTCATTATTTACCGGTTTGTGCCGGTATATATCACCCCGCTGATGGTGATTCGGAGTGTGCAGCAGATGGCATCGGGAGATAAACCCACGTGCAAACACA
Organism: uncultured Bacteroides sp.; assembly: GCA_958477465.1. Taxonomy (GTDB): domain Bacteria; phylum Bacteroidota; class Bacteroidia; order Bacteroidales; family Bacteroidaceae; genus Bacteroides. The sequence continues at coordinate 52,925 of CAUEFX010000018.1, read as the reverse complement.
CGTGGGTTTCTTTCAATAAGATCTCCCCACATTTGCCTATGGCTGTCATCGCCTCCGAAGACAACCGCTTTGCCGAGCACAACGGATTTGATTTCAAGGAGATAGAGAAAGCCATAAAAGAGAACGAGAAAAGAAAGCGGAAAAGAGGTGCAAGTACCATCAGCCAGCAGACAGCCAAAAATGTTTTCCTATGGCCCCAATCCTCATGGCTGAGGAAAGGACTGGAAGTCTACTTCACTTTTCTTATTGAAACATTCTGGTCGAAAGAGCGGATCATGGAAGTATATCTGAATTCCATTGAAATGGGAAAAGGCATCTACGGCGCACAAGCAGCCGCCAAATATAAATTCAATACCACTGCCGCCAATTTAACAAAAGGCCAATGTGCATTAATCGCTGCTACGCTGCCCAACCCCATACGTTTCGATTCTGCCCATCCGTCACCTTACATACAGAAGAGACAGAAACAGATAATGAGATTAATGAATCTCGTACCTAAATTTCCTCCACCACCCACTCATCACTAAACCTCCTTTTTATGATAAAATATTTCCTGCTTTTTTCCTCTCTGCTGTGCTTGACCGGCCCAATCAGCGCACAACGCACAGAAATCTATGCACCTCATATTCAAACGGTGCGGGTGACAGCCAACAATGACATCAACGCTCCCGCTGTCATCACCCTGGACAACAACGAATATATCGAGCTCTCTTTTGATGAGCTGTCGCACGAGTACCACCGGTATCAGTATACCCTCTCCCACTGCAATGCAGACTGGTCTGCTTCCGATCTTTCAGACATCGACTATCTGGATGGTTTCAACAACAATCCGATAGAAGATTACGAAACGTCGATAAACACAACGATGCCCTATACCCACTATCGCCTGACATTGCCCAACAATGAGGTACGCATGAAATTGTCCGGTAATTACCTCATTACCGTTTATGACAGTTCGGACGGTAGCCAACCCGTTTTCAAAGCCTGCTTCCGGGTGTTGGACAAGCAGGTCACCGTATCGGCCACGGTAAGCAGCGACACGGAAATAGACCGCAACAAAGGGCATCAGCAGGTAAGTTTCAACGTCCGGCACAGGGGATACAATATACGGAACCCGCAACAGGAAATAAAAATTCAGGTAATGCAGAACGGGCGGACAGACAATATGGTAACCGGCGTACTGCCGACCTACATTGCTCCGGATGAACTGCGCTACGTACACAACAAAGCTCTGATATTTCCGGCAGGAAATGAATACCGCAGGTTTGAGACAGTCAGTACGCGCTATGCCAACATCGGTGTGGAAAGCCTCCAATTTCATGATCCCTACTACCATGCGACACTTTTCCCAAGCGATCCCCGCACCAGAAACTACAGTTATGACGAAGATCAGAACGGACGTTATCTGATTCGTTACGACGATGCAACGGACAGTGACATCGAAGCGGATTATTTCTTTGTGCATTTCAGCCTTCCGTGGGAAGAGCCTTTTACGGATGGCAAATTATACCTGCAAGGAGAGTTTACTTATGACAACTTTAACCGGCAAACGGAAATGCAATACAATCGGGAGACGTATACCTACGAATCGGTGCAACTGCTTAAGCAGGGTGCTTACAATTACCAATATCTGTACGTTCCCAATGGAAGTACCAAAGGAGAGACCGGACCGGTGGAAGGAAATTATTATGAGACGGAAAACGAATACCTGATTTTGGTATATGCACGCCCATTCGGCGAGCGGTATGACAAGTTGATAGGCATGCAGCAAGTCAGATTCAGGAATTAAGAAACAGCGGAGGGTATGTCATAATGCCCAAATAGAAAGATTCACCCCTGCAACTACAAGTATTCGTGGCAGGGGTGAATCTTTCTAAAAAAGGAGTTTTAGCACTCTCCCTTATACTTTCCTTATTTTTTAAACCTGATAATCAGGCGAATATATCACTGCGTTCGATATAGGCTATCACATCCCCCTTGTTGAGGACAGTTCCTTGCTGAGCACAGACTTCGACGACACGGCCAGTAAATCCGGTCAGTATTTTCTCGTATTCTCCCCACGGAGTAGAGAGGTAGCAAAATACTTCATCATGCTGGTATTTGCGCCCGATAAACGGTGCGGTGGATGGACCTTCCACAGAAACCTCCCAAAGTATCTGCCCCTTGTCCGGTGCGATGACAGGATCTGCTTTGGCGCGTTTCAGTTTTTTTATCTCTTCTTCCGAATACCCGTTCTTGACCATAGATGCATCTTTGGCACGTTGCAGTTCCTCTTCGAAACGTTTCTTGGCCACCCCGGACTTATAATCACGGTATTGCCGGTCATGCATGGCCAGTTCGAAAAGTTCCTCATCATCCGGTCCGTATTCCCAGCCGTTTTCATCCATCTCCTTCTTATAGCTCTCCAGAGCGTCCGGATAGTTTTCCTGTGGATCGGTATCGACAAACTCGTACCCTTTAGCGTGTGCCAGTTCGATGATTTCCGGAGCGAGCTTGCCCGGCAGACGGCCGCTCTTACCCAAAATCATGTCCCACGTATGATTATCGATCATCGTCCAGCGTTCGTCACCTTTTACCTGTTGCATCAGGTTCATCAACGCTACATTCTTTACATACTGGCTGAATGGGGTCACCAACGGAGGATAACCGAGCTTAGGCCATACATACTCCACTTCATCAAAAAGCATCACCAGCAAATCATCGATGCTTAGTTCCGGCTCATCCTTACTCTTCAATATCATATTGATGCCGGCATGCACGCCTTTCAAATCGGCCATCATCGACCCCATCATGCCACCGGGAAGCCCGCATTTCAGCAAAAGAGAAGACGTATGCTTATTGGTGGCATCCATGAAGTAGCCCAAGAAGTCGTCGATGAATTCCTGCGTCATGGCGCGCGCTTTCATATAAGCCTTCATATTGATTTCGGGCACGTCATATCCTTTGTCCTTGAGCATGGCCTGTACGGATATTACATCCGGATGAACCTTTCCCCACGACATCGGCTCCATGGCCACATCAATAATATCGGCGCCATTCTCGCAGACTTCAAGAATGGAAGCCATCGACAGTCCCGGTCCGCTATGCCCGTGATACTGGATGAGCACCTCGGGATGCCTGTCCTTGATGGCTTTCGTCAACCGGCCCAACATGCCGGGACGACCGATACCTGCCATGTCTTTCAGACAGATTTCCGGAGCGCCTGCCTCTATCAGCTTATCGGCAATATCGGTATAATATTCTACCGTGTGCACCGGAGAATGAGTAATGCAAAGAGTAGCCTGTGGAATCATACCGCCTTCAATGGCATACTTAATAGAGGGAATTATATTGCGCACCTCGTTCAGCCCGCAAAAAATTCTTGTAATGTCCACGCCTTGAGCATGTTTTACTTTATACATCAACCGGCGCACATCTGCAGGCACAGGATACATCCGCAATCCATTCAAGCCCCGATCGAGCATGTGCGTCTGGATACCGGCCTCATTAAAAGGTTTGGTAAATGCACGCACCGCCTTGTTCGGATTTTCTCCATACAAAAGATTCACCTGTTCAAAAGCTCCTCCATTGGTTTCGACGCGGGCAAAACAGCCCATTTCTATAATCAACGGAGCTATTCGCATTAACTGATCGACACGGGGTTGATACTTTCCGGACGATTGCCACATATCCCGGTAAACGAGACTGAATTTAATTTCCTTTTTCATTGCCGTAAGCCATAAAGTGATTTCACATAAAATTGGTTAACACATCTTCTTTTACAAATATATAGATTTATCTGACATAAAGATAACTTTTCGGTAAGAAAAATAGGTCGAATAGACATGTTATATATCATATTGTCACAAAAGTAAAGAAACGAAAAGGGAATCCCCTCCTCGTTTCTTACAATCAAGTAGCAGTCATTTCATTTAAAACACGAATTTGATAATTACACGACCATTTGTCTTTCAATTTGAAACTACATTCAATTACATCTAAATTACATCTGATTGATTACACGATTACATTGATTGCGCAATTGCATCAGTTGATTGCACTATTGCATTTATCGACTATACAATTGCACCTATTGACTACGTTATTACCCCTGATTGATTACACAAAATCTTTCAGTTCCTGCTGCAGCCGTTGACGGGTGAAAAAGATACGGCTCTTTACAGTCCCGAGAGGTAAACCGAGTTTCTCTGCTATTTCACGGTATTTAAATCCGGAAACATGCATTGAAAAAGGAATCTTATATTCTTTGGGAAGAGCATTTACCACACGATGCATCTCTTTGAGGTCATAGGCACCTTCGGTACTTTCAAAACCGGAGTCCTGCGGCAGATTCAAGTGATAAAGATTATCTGTCTGGTCTACAAAGGTCTGATCGCGCACAATTTTGCGGTAATTATTGATAAAGATATTACGCATGATGGTGTACATCCACCCTTTGAAATTAGTATCCGGTATATATTTTTCCTCGTTATCCAAGGCCTTCAGTGATGTTTCCTGCAACAGATCATTCGCTTCCTCACGGTCAGCAGTCAGCTTATATGCAAAACGTAGCAACTCTTCCTGAACCCCAATCAAATCCTTTCTGAAACTTAAACTTTTCATACTTTAATGGTTTTTACGGTTAATATTTCGTTTCTTCTCGATGTTGCAAGTTTAAAGGTATTTTCAGACTATAGCAGGGGAAAATCCGTCTTTCTTGGGGGCAAAAACTATCAAATAACAGTTTTCGGGTGCTTTTTTGATAGTTCTCAGGTCGTATTTACGAAAATTATCAGCTGTTCTATTGCAGGAATAACGACTTTCGCCTACCTTTGGGATATTAATAACTCCGATAAATACACTAAGTTATGACTCTATTAATCGTTTTAGGAATCGTCGTTGTACTTGGAATCATGATTGCCTCCATGTATAACACACTGGTGAAGTTAAGAAACAACCGCGAAAATGCATTTGCGGATATAGACGTACAGTTGAAACAACGCCATGACCTCATCCCACAATTGGTAGATACGGTCAAGGGATACGCCTCTCATGAGAAGGAGACGCTCGACCGGGTGATTCAAGCGCGCAACGGTGCCGTCAGCGCCCGTACCATCGACGACAAGATCCATGCAGAGAATCAGTTGACATCGGCCCTTGCCGGTTTGAAGATTACGCTCGAAGCGTATCCGGACCTGAAAGCCAATCAGAACTTCCTCCAATTGCAAGAAGAGATCTCGGATATAGAAAACAAGCTGGCAGCCGTGCGCCGTTATTTCAATTCGGCAACAAAAGAATTGAATAATGCCGTTCAGACATTTCCTTCCAATCTGATTGCAGGGATGTTCGGTTTCCATAAAGAAATCATGTTCGACTTAGGAACAGAGCAGCGTGCCAATCTGGAGCAAGCTCCCAAAATCAATTTCTAAACTCCTAAATTCCTCACGGAAAAACAGATAAGCCATGCAATACGTCGGAATTCAAACACAGCAGAGCAGAAACAATGCACGTTCTCTGTTTCTGTTGTTGCTCTTCCCTTGTCTGGTAGGGGCACTCTCCTATTTGTTCTGCTATCTATTGGTAATGCTCACTCAGGAGCAATATGCAGACTACGACCGGATGGAGATGGTCAACGGAATATTCCTACAATCCATCCCTTATATAATAGGTGGCGTGACGATTTGGTTTATTATCGCCTATTTTGCCAATACCAGTATTATAAAAGCAGCTACGGGTGCCCAAACATTAGAGCGTAAAGACAACAAACGGGTATATAATCTGGTGGAAAACCTCTGTATGTCTCAGGGAATGCGAATGCCTAAGATAAACGTTATCAATGACTCTTCCCTGAATGCCTACGCCAGTGGCATCAACGAACGGACTTACACCGTGACCCTCTCCCGGGGGATCATCGACAAGCTGAATGACGAGGAGCTGGAAGGTGTCATAGCACACGAGCTGACCCATATCCGTAACCGGGATGTCCGGTTGCTGATCGTCTCCATCGTATTTGTAGGTATCTTCTCGATGTTGGCGCAGATAGCCGTACGGTCTGTTTATTACAGTTCGCGGGTACGTAGAAGCAGCAATAACAAGGGGAACGGAACCATTGTGTTGATTCTGATTACGCTCATTGTTGCCGCCATCGGTTATTTCTTCTCGAGCCTCATGCGTTTTGCCATTTCCCGCAAACGCGAATACATGGCTGATGCCGGTGCTGCGGAAATGACAAAGAACCCGCTCGCCCTTGCCAGCGCTCTGCGTAAAATCTCCGCAGACCCGGATATAGAGGCTGTGACACGGGAAGATGTGGCGCAACTCTTCATCGAACATCCCGGGAAACAAGCCAAAAGCGGTTTCAGCGGACTTAGCGGATTATTTGCAACCCACCCTCCTATTCAAAAAAGGATTGCAATACTGGAGCAGTTCTGAGTCCAGACACGATTGACAATATTCAATAGTTGTAATAAGCATAGTGTATACGCTGCGTATGCACTATGCTTACATTGTATCTGCACTATGCTTACGCTGCGCATGCACCATGCTTACATTGTATTTGCACCAAACTTACCTCATACTTTTTACTTATCCGATAAACAGCAGAGGCATCAACGAAAAAGATATTTTTAAATTCATCATCTCCTATTTCATTACGATAATATTCACCACTTGCCCGAAAACTGATTTTAGGGGAAAACTAGCAAAAAGTAGCAATGAAAGGTTTTTGTATGAAACATCCATATTCATAGTTCTTCCATTTTTCTTTTATCAATCATACCTCCTTGTCGAATAGTCCCACAATTTTGATGCCAAAGCAAGATAAGAGTTATACCTGTTGATTACATCAAGTAGCAGATCGTAATTACTAGGACCAAAGAAAAATCTCGGTACGTCAATCTAGGTTGTTTTCTCATCTCTGAAGTCTGGATTGTAAAATGGTTTGCCAACAAGTTTGTTTTGCATATTTAAAACCAACTAGATAGCCCATGTACGCGGTAATCCAGAAAGTAAATTTTCGAGATGATATATTTTTCCATCTGAGTACAATTGATTGTACCCGACAACTTCTGTTAGTTTTCCTTGATTATATACAGCCATCTTTTTTACGAATTTAAATAATATATTGTTCTTATATTCCATTACTGTTTTGGGACTTCAATAAACAACATCAAGCAACTGTTCTTTGAAAGCATTAGATATGTTCGATTACAATTTTGAAAACACGTTATAGTTTTATTAAGCAGTATCTTCCTAAGTTAAAGCCTTTTCTGTTTTATTTAGCTCTCTGTTACAAATCTATTTTTCGAAGTTAGTCATGTCATTTGTTTGCAATACCAAACGGGATATGAACAGCTGGAATTTTATCTATATGTTCCAAATGAGTTATTTGATCATCAAAGAAAATATGAGGTTTCATGATGTTTAGAATTCTTGATTTTTCAATGCCACCAAGAAAAAAAGCCTCATCAACCTCAACGCCCCATTCTTTTAAAGAATACACTACACGTTCATGAGCAGGAGCGTTTCTTGCTGTAACAATTGCTGTTTTTAATATGCGCTGATATGATTTATTTCCTTCTGCTTTTTTCTTTTCTAATTTTTGAAAAAAAGATATCTTCTGTAGCAGTGGTCCTATTGGGCCAAGAGGAAGTGCCTCATTAGCATGTTGTTGTTCATGCTGAAAATACACTTCCATATTTCCACCTGTTTCTTTATACACTTTCTCAGAATCGTCACTGGCTAGAACTCCATCGAAGTCAAATGCTATTCTTAACTCTTCATCATCATCATTGTCTTCAATATAATGCTTATTCAGAACTTGTCCTGCAGAGTTTCCCATATCTAAAGCGTCTTTAACATCTTTAGAATTTGCAGAAAGGAATAATGTTGCATTAAACGCTGGAAGATATTGAAAATTAGCCTTGCCATTTGTAAAACAAGCCCTACTTATATTTAATCCGTAATGTTGTATTGAACGAAACACCCTTGTTCCTGTTTCTGGACTATTCTTTGACATTAAGACAACTTCTATAGGCTGCTCTTCAGGAAAAGAATCATTAAGACTTAACAATCTTTTTATAAACGGGAAAGCAACTCCCCTATCAAAAGGTTTATCTATGTTTTTCTCTTGATATTCACGATATTTACTTTCACCTTGCTGTCTGAATACACTATCTGATTCTGTCAAATCAAATAAGGCACTCGAAGCAACAGCTATTACGAACTTCTTATCTATGGGATATGGCATATTATTTATTCGTTTTCTATTATTTTCATTCCATATTCACTTTGGGGTTCTGCCGCCATAGAATATGAATCTTCTTGTATCCTATATTGTTTGGTGTTCTTACCAATAGAATATGTAGAATCATCGTTATCTGCCCATTGTTCGCACTGCCGAATGACTGTTTCCAAAGCGTTAGCTGCTTCTTCGGGTGGATATTTATATTTTTTCAGCAACCGCTTTATCATCTTGCGCATTCCTGCTCTTGCCGATTCTTTTTTCTGCCAGTCAATTGTACGGTTCTTGCGGAGAGAATCGGTAAGCTCTTTAGTCATAGCTACTAACTGCTCGTTGGTATAGATGTCTTGAACGGCTTGCGATTTGGTTAGAGCATCATAGAAAGACTTTTCTTCTATTGTAAGACCAAGGTTGTTGCCAGTTGCTTCCGTTGTGGAAATTTCTTTTGCTAAATTCAATAACTCTTGAATGACTTCTTCGTTAGTGAGCAATCCTTTCAAGTAGTTGGATAGTGAACGGTTGAGCAAATCAGAGAATTTCTCAGCTTGTACAATATTAGTCTTTTGAAACAAGGATACACGTTCTGCCAGCAGTCTTTTCAGAAGCTCTACGGCAATATTCTTCTCTTTCATCTTTGATATTTCATCCAAGAAAGAAGCATCAAATAAGGAGAACTCTGCTTTCACATCAGAGAAAAGATTGATAACGCCATTGCTTTTGACACTTTGTTTTAATAGTTCTCCGATTCTTGCATTGATGTCTTTCTTTGATACCTTGCCTTTTCCTGTCATTCGGGAGAGTAGGGTACGGACGGTTTCAAAGAATGCCGATTCGGTGCGTTGCTCTTCATTGAGCAGGCTTCGGCAAAGCGTAATGGAGTTATGGAGCAACATTGCTTCTTTCAAAAATATCTGTTGTTTCTCCTGCTTGTTAGGCGACATGATAAAGTTTACACCGCCTTTGATTACCTGTGCACGTTCAGCATCTGTTCCTGAAAAGAACTTAGTGTAGTCATAGCCATGGAAGATGTCGCGACAGATTTCCAGTTTCTCACGGAATTTCACCAATGCAGTCTCTCTAATATCCGGATTACCAAAGTTCTTACGGTCACGACCTGTATAATCGTGCATAGCTTCTTTGAGGGCTTTGGCAATGCCAATATAGTCCACGACCAATCCTCCGGCTTTGCCATTGAATATACGGTTTACACGGGCGATGGCTTGCATCAGGTTATGTCCACTCATTGGCTTATACACATACATGGTAGCTAATGAAGGAACATCGAAGCCTGTCAACCACATATCTACCACGATTGCTATCTTCATCGGGTCGTTATCATCCTTAAACTTTTTAGCAAGTTCTTTCTTGTATTGCTTGTTGCCTACAATGTCATGCCATTCTTCCGGGTCTTTGTTACTGCCTGTCATTACGACTTTTACTTTCTCTCCCCAGTCAGGACGAAGTTCGAGAATCTTTCGATATATACTGATGGCTATCGGACGAGAATAAGCTACAATCATCGCTTTTCCAGTGAGTTCGAGTTGTCTATTCTCTTCATAATGTTTAAGAATGTCTTTGCAGAGTGAATCAATGGTTTCAGGTGCGCCAAGAATTTCCTCCAAATGCGACATTTCTTTCTTACTTTTTTCTATCTGTGCTTCCGTAGCACCTTCTTCCGCCAATAATTCATATTCATCATCTATGGCCTTCAATGTAGCTTCATCCAAATTGAGATTAACAACACGTGACTCATAATATACAGGGCAAGTCGCTCCGTCAGCTACGGCTTGTGTCATATCATAGACGTCAATGTAGTTGCCGAATACTTCCACTGTATCTCTATCTTTAGTAGAAATGGGCGTACCTGTAAAACCTATGTAGGAGGCGTTTGGCAAAGAGTCGTGAATAATCCTTGCCGTTCCAATAATGCGTTTGGCAATATCTTCTCCTTTTTCATTTTTGGTCATTCTGATTTTTTCCTCGAAGCCGTATTGCCCTCTATGTGCTTCATCTGTCATCACAACAATGTTTCTACGCTCGGACAACGGTTCATCAGATTCCTCAAACTTCTGCATCGTAGTGAAGATAATGCCGTTTGCCTCTCTTCCTGCCAGCAGTTCTTTCAGATTCTCACGGTTTTTTGCTTGTTCAGGCTTTTGTCGCAGAAACCGCTGGCATTTAGCAAATTGGGTATATAACTGGTCATCCAAATCGTTACGGTCAGTTATCACAACAATCGTAGGTTTTGATAGTTCACTTTGTAACAGATGTGCATAGAATACCATAGAAAGGGACTTACCGCTACCTTGTGTATGCCAGAATACTCCGATTTTTCCATCGCCATGTGTTGCGACTTTGGTACGTTCGATAGCTTTTTTCACAGCAAAATATTGGTGGTATCCTGCTAATATCTTAGCGGTGCCAGATTCATCTTTCGAGAAGCAAACGAAGTTCTTGATGATATCCAACAACCTTTTCTTCACGAAAATGCCTTCGAAGAAAGTATCATAATCAGCAAAGTCTGTACTTTCGTAGTTTCCGTCTTTGGTCTTCCATTCCATGTATCGGTCTTCCTTACTTGTGACGGTTCCTGCTTTAGAACAAGCGAAGTCGCTCATTACGCAGAACACATTATATATGAACATAGATGGTATCTCTTGCATATAGTTGCGTAATTGTAAATATGCTTCTGAAGCATCGGTTTCCTCCCTTGAAGGAGATTTCAATTCTACTACTACAAGTGGTAACCCATTGATGAACACAATCATGTCAGCTCGTTTCTCCGAACGCTCTACAAATGTCCATTGATTGGCTATTTGGAAGGTATTTCTATCTACGTGTTCATAATCTATCAAATAGATGATGTCGTTCCTTTGTTCTTTACCATCGAAATAAGAAACCTCCACTCCGTTTTGCAGATAGTCCATGAAAATCTCGTTCTTCTGTGCCAAACTTCCAGTATCAATGTTCCGCAGCTTCGAAATAGCTTCGTTGATAGCAACTTGCGATTTTCCTTTATTGATATTCCACAGGCTGTCTTTCATCATCTCTTCATAGAACGGCACATAATAGTCGCGTTCTATATCCGGTCCATATACATGCTCATAACCCATTCCTTTGAATAGGCTTACCAGTGCTTTCTCGTAATTATTTTCTGTATATGTCATTGTTGTTTGATTTTTGTTCTTAATTCATTCACTATGCGATCAGCTATTTGTTTTACGTTCTGTTTCTTGTGCTTACTTAAATTTCTTTTAATCTCAGTAAATAAGGAGCTTATTATATTTTCTCGATGATTCCAATCGGGATATTGTGCATATCTATTTATTATAGATATAATCTCTTTCTCTATAATATTCTCTTTTATATATTTCTGAACAATTTTCTTTATTGTATTATCTGCATGATTAGATTGGGCAACACTATTTTCTTTCTTATCCGGAAATGACATTTGACTTTCATATCTAATAAACTCTGGAATAATGTTATTAACCAATCTTGTTCCTGCATGTTTTATATAGGACATTTGATGTTCAAGTTCAGGAAATAATGTTTCCTCATTGATATTCAGATAGTTCAACTCATCTAAAATCTGAGATTTAGAATCTTTGGAGATAATAATGATATCATCTGAAAATGAGGAGTTAAGATTATATGTACTCTTTTGAATTTTGCTATTCCATAGATTATTCTCTTCTATATTTATTGTTATAGCACCTGGTAGCAAGAAGGCACCACTTTGAGCCATTATGCGACCGTTACTATAATTAGGAAATACCAATAAATTGTTTTGCAAAAGTTGGATGAAAGGTTTAGCATCTTGTTTCCAATTAGAGATGTCTTTTAAACTTCCTAAAGTTATATCTCCTTTAAATTCTGTCTGTGCTACCAAAGATAGTATTTTAACTCTATCAGCAGTGGGAAATTCTCCATAATTATATCCGTAGAACACGCACCCATCTGTGTCTGCAACATTTGAAGAACAGCAAGCAAAATACAGTGCAACTAAAGGATTCATTGTTACATCCAATAATCGCGTAGGCAAACCATAATGTTGCAACTTGGTTAGCTTTTCAAAAGCGGTTAAATAATTTTCAAATTCATGAGGAACTCTTGCTATAGCTTTCTGAATTATCTCACTTTCAACACTGATTAAAGAACTTCTAAAAATACTTGGACGTATATCCCATTTAATATTGCTTTGTCCTCGAAAGAACAAGGTTTCTGAACGTCCCTCTTCTAACATCTCATTTCTGATAAAAGTAACTCTTTTAATATATGAAGAGATGTCTTCTATTTTTTCATTATATTCAAGTACGTCGTCCATATCCTTTTTGAGTATATTTTATGCAGAAAGCTTAAATTATCATTTATACGGCGGTTCAGCTCGATTTTGTTGTCTAATGAACTTAAAATATTGACTATATTTTCTTGCTCCGATAACGAAGGCAACAGAATCTCAATATCTTCAATCATTTTCTTTGTAAGAGCATTTCTTGTAGCTCCACCTTGTGACAAGGATAAAAGATATTGTTTCTTATACTGCAAATAGTATAAAATATAATCAGATTTTACAATATTATTTTTAGCTCGAATGATTGCAACATGTTGATTTACACGAGCTGGTAGCACTTTGGAAGGAACTTTACAGCAACGAGCAACTGAATCACCTGTTATATTCAATAAAACATCTCCGTCCATGACTGAGACATTATCTAATGCGTGGGCTTGTTCTTCATTTATCAGAGCAAGTCCACTATATTGGAAATCAAAGTCTAATACATTTTGACTCCTTATCAATGAGGTGTCACCTCCCAAATAGGATTCTTTTCCCCCTTTAGGTGTGGCACCACTGCCGATTTTAGAACATATTTGAGCCAATGTATATATTTTCTTTCGTTCCATAAATGAGAATTTAGCTGTTTAAATACTGTTGTTTTTTTTAAACGAGGTCAGCAATGCCAACCCTTTTACCGTCAAAATATACTTTTGGCGTGGATGACGTGGCTTTTCAGGATGGAGCAACGTCACAAATCCACCATTTTGTGCAGGAGTAAGGTAGTACTCAATAAGATTTTTGCGGTCTCGCAGATTTAGAGATTCCAATATCTCTTTTACACTTTTCTTTTCTTCTCCAATTGTCCTTACCAACTTTCGGATATTCTCATTGTTCGTATAGAATTGGCTTTTAGAACTTGTGGGGGAACTTGTGGGGGAACTTGTGGGGGTATTGACCTTCTCTTCCTGTTCTTTCCATTCTTCCGGAGCATCTACAACCATGTATCTGTTCTTCAGTTCATTGCTCTCTCCCATTAGCAAATTACGGAAAAAGCGGACAAGATACTTAGAATCTAATTCTATTCCCTTCACCGCATTACGATAATTCGCACGAACAAGGGCGTTACGGAAATACCATGAATTGTTGGCGAACAAATCATTCTCCACATAAAAGCCAATAGAGCGAAGGTATTTAATGGTGAATACAGCCGTGGTGCGGGTATTGCCTTCACCAAACGGATGTATCTGCCAAATACCGGAAACAAATTTGGCAATATGCTCCACCATTTGTTCATGCGTAAGCCCTGCATAAATAAATGTGCTCTCTTGTTCCAAATCATACTCCAATGCTCTTTTTATATCTTCCGAATTGACGTAAAGCACGGTGCCACCTCTAAGCACCCATTCTTTTTTGGTAATGTCGTAATCACGGATCTTTCCGGCAAACTTGAATACACCTTCAAATAGTCTTCGGTGAATGGATGTAATGCCGACAACAGAGAAAGCAAATGACTGTTCGCCAAGTATTTTTGCAATATGAGATGATACAACATCGGCCTCTTCCAGCTCATCATCATCAGGAGTTCTGACGGTCTTTGATTGATAGTAAGACCTTATCAATCGTTGGGCTTCATCGATATCAATATCACCCTCAATATGCTTCCGTGCCGTATCTTTTAGATACTCTGATGGCTTCAATCCATCAACAGCCTGAAGTCCGATTGCCGTTCTCCAAGCGTAGGCACGTTGTTGCTTATTGGGTTCTCCTTGCCTTATGTATTCTTCAAAATCTGTCATACTTCATTTATTTTTAGTTCACCGGACATAAGTTTAGGCAAGAGTAAATCACGAGTCATTGATAAATGTTCAATCTCAGTTTCTAAACTTGATTGTTCAGTGAAAATTGGTTTTACCAAAGATTCAAACATTTCAAATATTTGCTGAGGAGGAATAATAATAACTTGAGATCTCATCAATGCACCAGAAGCCTCCTTAAATGTTGAACCTGTTGCCTGCGATTCTATTTTTTCTGTATTTTCTTTTAAGAATAAATACAAATAACATGTTCCAGCTTTTACAGGCACAACAGATTTAAAGCCTTGATTTGTTGTTACTTCATTACGGGCAATAGATATATACCCTATTGGCGCACGGGAACTGAATAAAACACTTCCTGATGGAATCTTCTTTGCACTACTATTGTTATAGCCAACTTCTGTAATATCAATTTCTCCTTTTGAGATATACTTGGACTTTCTAATTGATAGATCTTTGGGAGTTATCCAAGGTATACCATTCTCACAATAAAACGATACATTTGTCTTTGACGGTGTTCCTCCACCTACAATTTCCGCAATTTCATCTAAAGTTCCCACTCTCCATCCTTCAGGTATCATCCCAAGCTCAGACTCCATGAATTTACCACCTCTAAACGGCTCAAAATCCACAAACCACGACTTGAACAACGCCTGTGCCTGCTGCTCTAAATTATCATTTATACGCTTGTTTTTGCGCTTATGATTTACTGTTTTATATGTATAGCAGCAATATCCCATACTCTAATTGATAAATTTTCTGTGAGAGAGTTTTACATTCGTTTGATTGACCATGGCATAGTGCATGGTTGTGTCAATCTTTACGTGGCCGAGAAGCCTTTGTACCTGTTCTACAGGCATGCCTTTGTCTATCGCCATAGTAGCGAGAGTACGCCGGAACTTATGTGGATGCACACGGGCTATCTTTGCCAATTTGCCAATCTTGCGCAGACGAACTTCAACACCTGATATTTGCAAACGGTTATGCGGTTTGTTTAGCGAAACAAATAATGCCTTATTACGGTCTTTCCTTGTGGAAAGATATTGTTGTAAATGTATCTTGGCACGTGCATTGAAATATACTATGCGCTCCTTGTTTCCCTTGCCAAACACAATACACTCCCGTTCGTTGAAATTGACATCTTCTCGATTCAGCTTGACCAATTCGCCTACACGCATACCTGTAGAAGCCAACAGGTCTATGATGGCAAGGTCGCGTTTTTTAACACAGTGGTCACGCAAATGTTCTAAGTTTTCATCGCTTAATACCTCTTTCACCTGTGTGCCAGTCTTCACTTTATGAATCCTACGAACAGGGCTTTTGATGATATAGTCCTCTTCTTCAAGCCAAGCAAAGAAAGAAGAAAAGATGCGGCGGATGTTGTCAATGGTAACTTTACTTGACTTATTCTTCCGTTGGAACACAGCCAAGTATGCACGAATGTCTTCGGTGGTATAGTCGATGACCCTTTTGGGCATCTTCTTGAAAAGTTGCCGAATGGTAGAACTATAATATTTGATGGTTGGCGTGGTGCATCCCTCCACCTGTTTGGCGGACAAGAATACTTCTAGCAGACGGGCGTTGTTGGTCACATCTTCCTGTGTTTTTTCGCCATCTGCTTCAATCGTGTATTTGCTTACTATCTGCAATAATACACCATTGAGTTGTGCCATCTGTTCCATACTTAATACATCTGTCATTGCGTTGCTGATTTCTTGGATCAATTTCTCTTTCATATTCTTCGATTATTTGATATTGTCTCATAATGAAGAATATAGCCATACTATTTAATCGTGAAGCCGATGCTTGCCAACTGCTTTCTGATTTCATCTTCCAAATCATGCGATTTGGCAAACAAACCAGAAAGCTCTGTTGTTAGCCGTTCCATCTTTTCTTGGAATGGTTCACCATCATCCTCTGTTTCGGCAATGCCAACATAGCGTCCCGGCGTGAGTATATAGTCTTGCTTTGCTACATCTTCAAGTGTTGTTACAGCACAATAGCCCTTTTCGTTCTCCAATGTCCCAGCTTCAAAAGCATCAAATGTATCGGCTATCTTTTTAATATCATCATCGGATAGCTCGCGGAGCTTGCGTGTAACCATCGTTCCCATGTTGCGGGCATCTACAAACAATACTTTTCCTGTTTGTTTCTTTGCACGATTTAGGAACCAAAGCGATACGGGAATACCAGTAGTATAGAACAACTGTGAGGGCATTGCGACAATGCCTTCCACCAAATCGGCTCTCAATATGTTCTCTCGAATAGAGCCTTCGCCACCCGTTTGCGAGGAGAGCGAACCGTTGGCAAGCACCATGCCGATGCGTCCTGTGGGTGAAAGATGATGAATCATATGCTGTAGCCAAGCAAAGTTGGCGTTTCCTGCAGGAGGAATACCGAACTTCCAACGAACATCGTCTTGTAGTTTGTCTGCTCCCCAATCACTAAGATTGAAAGGTGGATTTGCCATGATAAAGTCAGCTTTCAGAGTAGGATGCTGGTCATCAAAGAATGTATCGGCAGCAAACTTGCCTAAATCGGCTTCAATACCACGAATAGCCAAATTCATTTGTGCCATTTTCCACGTGGTAGGATTACTATCCTGACCGAATACGGAAATATTATTGATATTCCCTTGATGGTTTTCTATAAATCTAGCTGACTGAACAAACATTCCTCCTGAGCCGCAACAAGGGTCGTAGACTCTTCCCTTGAAAGGCTTCAGCACTTCTACCAATGTGCGGACAATACAGGCAGGAGTATAAAACTCACCAGCAAGTTTCCCTTCAGCTTCTGCAAACTTAGCCAAGCAGTACTCGTATGTCCTCCCAAGAATATCTTTAGAATCTCCATGCTCCTTCATTTGGATATTAGTAAACAAGTCTACCACATCCCCCAATCTGCGTTTGTCAAGCTCAGGACGTGAAAAGTTCTTCGGAAGAACACCTTTCAAGCGAGCATTCTCTTTTTCTATTTGCCGCATGGCGTTGTCTATCACAGTACCTATTTCTTGTGTATGTGCAGCTTCTGCAACTACTTCCCAACGAGCTTCCTGTGGCACAAAAAATATATTCTCGGAAGTGTATTCGTCTTTATCTTCCTCAAATCCATCTCCTTCATTAAGCAAAGCCTGATATTTCGCTTCAAATCTGTCAGATATATATTTAAGGAATATCAAACCCAATACAACTGACTTGTATTCCGAAGCATCTAAGTTGCCCCGCAACAAATCAGCTGCTTTCCATATTTCTTTTTCAAAACCAATTTCAACTGTATTCTTCTTGGCCATAATATTTTTATTTATTGTTCTTTATCAAATCCTTTACATCCACATTCAGAATTTCCGCTATCTGAAACAGGACTACCAAACTTGGTTGTCGCCTGTTGCACACGTATGAGTTAGTAATACAGAAGCTCTTTCCGAGCTTGTCGGCAAGCCATGTCTGTTTGATCCTTTTTCTTCAAGCACCTCTTTTTAATATGATTCATGGGGGTGTCCATTGTTGTATATCATTATATTCGTTTACAAAGATATAAAATTTAATGCACTATAAAAAGAAAAGAAAGGGAAATCATTCCTCCTAACTCATTGATTAGTAACATTGAAACCATAAATACTGTAATGGAGGGGCATAATTATTGCAGAACCTATGTTTTTCAGCTTATCCTTTTTGCGTCTATTTTCGTACCGCTCTCGTACCGCAAGGGAAAAAGAGTATAGACATCTTCATCGCGAAACTGCTATCCGTAGGAAACATACCCTACGGTACAGACATGACTCTCATCGGCAAAGTACAGATTGATCTTACCGCCTCTTTCCAGTTGTTCAAGTGCTTGCAGCTTCTCGGTTTTATACTCATAAAGCTGTGGCGAGGGAATTCTCCTTGGGCGTTTTCTTATTCGCTTATATCTTGTGCCAATGCTAAAAAAACGTTTGAAGGTCCAGCCGCTCGCTTCTTTCCCTGTTGCATTCTGCCAATTTTCCCTGGCTTTGCTCACGCTTTGCCTGTCCTCTTCGATAACCTTGCGAACCGCGGCTTCGTCCGATCAGTCCATGATAGGTGACGACCACGTCCCGAACGGGTATGCAATCCGGTAATCCCATATTGTTCGAAACGATTCATCCATGAATTGACTGATACATGTGACATCTCCGTTTGCTGCCGAATCTCTTGGCTTGAAAGACCTTTCGATTTCAGGAGTACGGCACGACAACGCATACGAAAACAATGAGAGCAACCGTTGCGGAAACCCTCTTCCAATACAAAACGCTGTGTATCTGTCAATAGTAGTACTTTGATTTTGCCCATTACTTGCTATTTGATGATGCATGGGTAAAGTTACAAGTTCTCTATTATATAAACTAATTATGCTCATTTACTTAATAGTATAATATTATTTAAGTCCATTTTTATCTGTATAAACAGGTATTTTTATAAAACTCCTTTTGCGAGTAATCTCTATTATAGTAAGCTTTCATTGGTTTTTCTTATTTAAAACATTGCCGGTTGTTAAATAACTCATCAATTCATTATTCTTAATTTTGAATGATTTGGTCAGACTGAGTGATAACGATCTGTAATTACCATATTTGGTTGAATTATATTCTTCATACAATGGCTGAAAAGCTTCTGTATAAGGATCATATTTTTCGTCTATTACTTCTGTATAGTAATCTCCGCTATGATCAAAATATGACATGGATATATTACATATTTTGTTTACGTAAGAAAATGATGCTTTTATTATGTATGGATAACTATTATTATGTATGGATAACTATTTGAATAAAGACAGGCAACTTACGCTGTTTTGAGTTATATCGAACTCACGTTAATATAAACTACCTTTGTCAAGTAAAGAACTACTGTTCACCCTTTCCTAAAGATATAATCCAAACTTCTGATTTTATAATCAGAACTTCCGTTTATAAAATCAGAAGTTCCAATCTTACAACTAAAACTTTTGGTTATAGTTTGTTTCCTGTTGTCCGTAACTTTGCTTCCTGTGTAAAGAATATTAATAAGGGGAGATCCTGATTTTGTGGACGCCTCTCCTCCAAGGGGTATTTTGTTCCTATTAACGGGATTATAAGATTGTCTAAACGTCCTCTTCCACTGAAGGGAAGAGTGAGATGCGATGTACGGCCAAACTATTTTCAAACAAAATATCATTTTTCCGAACTTTTCGTAAATGCTTCTGTGATTTTTTTATAGCTTTGCCAACATATACATAAAAACACTATTATTTATGAAATTACTCAAATCTCTCATCCTTTTAGCTGCGATAGCGGTTTCCATTCCGTCCTTCGGACAGGGATTGAAAGCATTCAAGCTAAAAAACGGTCTTTCTGTATATATATGGGAAGACAATACCAAGTCTGATGTCTTCGGACTGGTAGGAGTACGTACGGGAGCAGCAAATGATCCGGCCGAATACACCGGGCTTGCTCACTATCTGGAGCATGTGATGTTCAAGGGTACCGACAAAATAGGTACATTGGATTGGGCTGCCGAAGAACCCATCTATAAGCAAATCATCGCCAAGTACGATGAAATGGCCAGCGAAACCGATCCGGTAAAAAAAGAAGCCATCGGAAAGGAAATCAATGAATTGACCATCGAAGCCGGAAAGGTAAGCGTATCCAATGAATTTTCCAACCTGATGGAAAGCATGGGAGGCAAAAACCTGAATGCAGCAACCGGTATGGATCTGACCTACTACCACAACTCATTCCCTGCCTTCCAGATCAACAAATGGCTGGAGATCTCATCACAGCGTTTCCTTAATCCGGTATTCCGTACTTTCCAGTCCGAGCTGGAGACTGTATACGAAGAATACAACCGCGGACAGGATAATCCGGGACGTGTGCAATACGATTTCATCCAAAGCAAAGCCTATGAAGGACACCCTTATGCCCGTTCGGTAATCGGTTTGCCCGAGCATCTGAAAAATCCACGCTTGAGCCAGTTAATCAAATTCTACAACGACTGGTACACGGCAGAGAATATGGTATTGGTTCTGGTAGGTAACATCAACGCCAACCAGATCAGCGGACGGATAGCTTCCACCTTCGGCCGTCTCCCACAAAGAGCGACTCCCGAACGCAAGACCTACCCCGATCTGGACATCAAGGGCCGTACGCAATACACTGCCAAAGTGGGCCGTTACCCATCCGTATGCCTGGTGTACAAAGGCGTACCGGCAGGCCATCCGGATGAAAAGCCTTTGGAAATAGCTCTTTCATTATTAAGTAACAGCAGTGCAACAGGTGCCCTCGACAAATTGTCTATCGACGGCGAAATCACGAACGGATATGCCTCTTTGGAAGCAAACCGCGAGCAGGGCCGTTGCAAGATTTCGGTAACCCCGCTGTATGACGAAAACCAAAGACGCTTCGAATCCAACAAAAGTGCTGAGAAAAAGGCGCTGAAAGCCATTCAGCAAATCGCCAACGGTGAAGTGGAAGACTGGATTATCGACGCCATCAAAAGCAACATGTGCCGTGAGTTCGACCGTGTCATGGAATCCAATGAGAACAAGGGACTTATCCTTTTGCAGGCTTTCATCAATGAAGAAGATCTGGGAAAGATCCTCAACTACAAAGATGAGATCATGGCAATCAATATCGACGACATCAAGCGTGTGGCCAAGCAATATCTAAGCAATGATTATCTGGCTCTCTATATCGAGAAAGGCAAATTGAGCAAAGATGCCAAGATAAAGAAACCGGGATACAAGCCCATCGAACCTCCTGTCGGCAAACAATCGCTTTATGCACAGCAATTCAAGAATCTGCCTATCGGACAGGTGGAAGAAAAGTATATGAATTTCGGTGAAATACAGACGAAACAGATCAATGACCGTTCCAAACTGTATTACACTCCTAACACGGAAAATGAAGTATTCAGCCTGACCCTGAAATACGGTGCCGGCGAACGTGTTTTCCCGAAAATCGGTATTGCCGCCAATCTGATGAACAATGCGGGAATCATGGGGATGTATGAGCCTCAGGATCTGAAAAAGGAGCTTAGCAAACTGAATGTCAGCTGTGATGTATTTGCGGGTGATGATTACCTGTACATATCCATGAGTGGATACGAAAACAACCTTCCAGAGGCCTGTCAGTTGCTTGCCCGTCAGATATTGATGCCGAAGTTGGACGAGAAGCAGTTGAGCCGTATCAAAGGTAGTATATTGGGATCACGCCAGCAGCGCAAGGAAAATGTTCAGACGTTAGGTTCTGCATTGAGTCAGTATATACGCTACGGAGAAAAGTCTCCTTTTATAGATGAACTGACCGACAAGCAAATTCTGGAATTACAGATCTCTGAATTGACCGGTGACATCAACCGTGCCTCCAATTATGAAGCGGAAATCTATTACACGGGTACACTTCCTTTCGATGACGTATACGAAATTCTGAGCAAGAATCTTCCGTTGGTAGCCAACGAGAAGCCGACAGATTCACCACAAGTGAAGCCGATTGCTCCGGTCACAGAAAACACGGTATACTTCTTGCCGAATACGGATGCCGAGCAAGCTCAG
This sequence comes from uncultured Bacteroides sp., assembly GCA_958477465.1. Lineage (GTDB taxonomy): Bacteria > Bacteroidota > Bacteroidia > Bacteroidales > Bacteroidaceae > Bacteroides. The sequence goes on along the minus strand of CAUEFX010000018.1, from coordinate 31,063 downwards.
ATCTATTTCTTCATGCCGACGGCAAATTATGACAAGAAAGATGACGTATTGCGCGATGCATTCTACCAGTATTTCTCCGGTAGTTTCAATGGATTGGTTCTGAGTGAACTTCGTGAGAAACGCTCCATGGTTTATTCGGCATACGGAGTAGTTACCACTCCTGCCCTTCCGGGATATCCGACTACTTTCATCGGACAGATCGGTACACAAAACGACAAAGCCAATGAAGCATTGGCTATCTATATGGATCTGCTGCGCAACATGCCGGAAAATCCGGAACGTATGGATAATATAAAGAGCTATCTGCGTCAGTTGGCATTGACTACACATCCCGACTTCCGTAATAAAGCCCAATATTTCGAGCAATTCAAGAGAGTAGGCTATGCACAGGATCCTGCTATCGAGAATGTACCGAAAATCGACGCTTTGACTTTTGACGATATAATGAAATATTATAAAGAGAACATCAAAGACAAACCGATCGCCATCGGTATCATGGGCAACCCCAAGGATATTAATGTAGACGAGTTGAAGAAATTCGGTAAAGTAGTAAAACTGACAGAAAAGAAACTGTTCAATTCTAAAGATGCTCTGTTCTAAAATCCAATAGCGTTACCTGATTAATGATAACGTGAGTTCGATATAACTCAAAATAGCGTAAGTTGCCTGTCCTTGATAACATTCACATCAATGGCAGGCTTCTTTTTTTTCAAAGAAACAGTAGATAGAGTATTGGCTTAAAGCTATAATAGAGATTACTCGCAAAAGGAGTTTTATAAACATTCTCCGATTACTGTCTATTTCAATCACATTAGGACGTATGTCAAAGCACCAACCGTCATGGAGCTGTCCCAAGTCATACCCCGTGTAAAACTCATGATTACCAGGTATTACTATCACTTGTTTGAAATTCTCTGAAGCCAAATCGCAGAAAGGAAGCATGAGAAAACTTTCATCCCCAAAAATAGCCAGTATCACCTGCCAGTACCAAGAAGTCAGCTACAGGTTGAATAGGACTATTCTCCAAGTAGCGAGTATTCTCTATAAACTCCAAATGTGAATCTGAAGCATACTGTATCTTTACCATAACTACAACATTGATTTCTTTAGTTGTTCGATAATCTGTTGACTCGTTACATTGCCAAGTCCTGCCGACTTGATGAAATCGGCATTGGGCAAGTCCTGCATGATAGCATCACAAAAGCTACCAACATCAGCTTTTAAAGTTTCAGGCAATTCATACTTACTGGAAGGAGCGAGCATAGCTGCAAGACGAAAGACGTCTTTCTTATGTTTCGCTATATGCTTGCCGTCCACGCTTTCACCCTTGGCTTTGCTTTGACTCAAATCCAAGAAAGCTTTACTCTTCAAGCAGATAAGGCTCTCTATGTTTGCGATATGCACATCATCTTCTTGCAAGCTATGCTCTATCGTAAAACGATAATAGTCGTCATCCATGAGTATCGCCGATAAACTTGAAAGGTCCTCATCTACAGGAATCGGTGTAATACGAGATTCCTCAGAAAAATTCATCAAACCAAGGCATCTGGAAAACAATTCAACTTGATATGGAAAAGCGGAATCGGCAGGATTCATAAAGCGGAAATATTCATGCTTTGGTTCCACATTTTCATTTACGCCCTTGTTGCGCTGCTCATAATTGCCTTTCTTCACAAACTCCCAAATTTTTGCGACAAACTCTGCTGACAAAGCCTCCACTATCAAGATGATGTCTATATCTTTTGTTGCACGAGGTACTTGGGCATACAAATCCTCATGGATTTCACATGCCGTACCACCTATTATCACATAGTTATCTTCAAAACCTTTGAAGAACTGCTTAAATGTATCAATACCTCTTACCATGGCATTTCATTTATTAATCGTTCCAACTCTATTTGTATTCGCTCATCCTCATTGTCTTTCAATGAAAGGTAAAGCGATAACTTATCAACCACATCCGAAGAACTTAACATGCGTGGATTATACTTCCACACCTGTATCTCGTTTTGACCGAATTGCTTATCCATTACTATATTTAAAGCCTTAAAGTCTTTCTTCGAAATAGCGCAACACTGCTTTGATTCTTCATTAAGCATCGTATAGGAAGACAAGGCGTTGACTCCACTTATCATCTGTCCTTCAAGAAGAGCGTCTGTATAATAGACTTGTTCTATCGGAGAGACTAACATTGATAGAGCTTTATTCCAAAGTTCCCTGTTGCTTAAATCAATTTGTATGGTCTTAGTCTTGATTCCTTCTAACTTAATTAAGCCTTTGGAGACAAGCCAACGCAAAGACTTGTTCACTGTACCATAAGAAACATCAAACATATCTCTTAGTTCATAACTATTTACCCCAACAATCGAGCCCATTTGCAAATGATAAAGCAACAAAAATTGAGCAAAAGGAGGAATGGATTCTTTCAAGTCTGAGCCTATATGCCTATCAGGTTTTATCTCAAGCAAAAGGGATGGCAAGAACATTTGCTTATTAGGAATAACAAAGTTGACTTTTTGTGCTACCAACCTAATCTTATTATAAGACGAGATACATGATGTTATTAATATAACTATAAGTTTTGATTGTCTATGTATAATATCCAACAGCTTCTTCATCTGTGCAGGTGGTACAGAGTCACCATCCTTTATGTAAGCTAACAATACGTTTTGTCCCAAAACATGCCCCCCATAAAAAGAAAAGTTGGAAGACACATTCATAGGAAGCCCTCCCAACAAATCTTTATTTGCTGGTACTAAAGCTACATCTTCACCTAACGTCTTACTGAAGTATGTAGCTGTTTCATCTATGTAATATCTAATATTGCACATAATAACACCACTAATATTATGTGCAAATATAATGATTATATTCTGAATATCAATAACTACAACAAGACAAATAAGATTTTTCAAGATATAAATTGCGACCTATTCCAAGATAAAGCCGTACCTTTGCACCCGAAGATAAGCGTTCTGTAACACAAGAGTTGGAACTTTCTCAGATTCAGTGCTTTGTACTTGTTTCCTAAAAGCTACAATTGGAGGCTAAAAAGAAACGGTACAACTTTATCGTTAAGACATTGAGAATAAATGATATTGCATTTATCACCCACTTTCTCTGCACTTGTAAAAAGGGTGATTGTACCGTTAAAAGATAAAAGATTAACTATCAGCAACATCCGCATATTGCATCAAAGTAATAACAGAGGGCACGACTTGTCACGCGAATGTAAAACGGTTACTGCTCGTGGAATATTTAATCAGGATGATTATTATAATCAATTAACTACCTGACAGCTGCTTTCTATGGGAAGCACTATACGCTTAACGAAATGCGGGAGATATCTTTTATCACTCATTTAGGAGAATAATAGCGCAGCTAATTGGCACATTATTCCCCCTCTTCCTCTCCTTTCAATATCGGAAGACAGATCTGATATTTCACTGCCAGAATGCGGGTAATGAAAACACTGCATCCACTTATAATCTGTGTGATCACCACATCCATTTCCAAAAGATGACACAACCAGTAGACAATGCCACCCACCACACAAGCCATGGCATAAATTTCCTTGCGGAATATCAGAGGGATCTCATTGATAAACACATCACGAATTACCCCACCGGCGGCACCGGTGATGCTTCCCATGATAATAGCCACCCAAAAAGGGTACCCCAATGCGATGCTTTTCCCTACACCGACTACGGTAAATAAGGCGAGCCCCACACTGTCGAATATGAAAAAGGTATTGTGCAGATGAATCAAGTGCTTGCCGAAATAGATAACCCACAACAAAGCCATTCCGGTACAAATAAGATAGACAGGATCTGTCATCCAGCCCGGAGTGACATCCAGCAACACATCACGGATTGTACCACCCCCAATGGCTGTGGCCAACCCTACCACATACGCTCCGAACCAATCAAAACGCTTGGCAGAAGCCAGGCGGATACCACTGATAGCAAAAGCGAACGTACCTATAAAATCAAGAATCTGAACAAATGTCGGCATATCTAAAGTTTTTTTGTCTGCAAAGGAACAAATAATTCCGTAAGAAAGCGTACTTTTGTTTCTCGAAAATAGAAAGAAGAGAAGATAATTATAGCCGGAAAACAATATCATTATAGATGAATGACAGTAAAATGGCAGTTGTTGATAGCCGGAAGAACGATAAGAGTCTGTTTCAATTTTGCTCAGTCTTCTTTTGAGAGTTATTTTTGAGGATATTTTTCTGTTTCCAAGAGAAGGATAGCGGACTATCTGATGAGTAAAGGCCGGACTATCTGACGAGTAAAAACAGGGAAACAGACTAAAAATAAACTCAATAAAAGCTGATAAAACTTTTAAGGGGAAAAATTTAACAGGCTGGCTCTTAATTATAGATAAACAAGAACAAAGTAATATAGATAATAAGAACGAAATGAAAATAACGATTGTTGCCGGGGCACGCCCTAACTTTATGAAAATAGCGCCCATCACGCGTGCCATCGATGCTGCACGGGCGCAAGGCAGAAGCATTTCTTACCGGTTGGTATATACCGGAAAGCGTGAGGATACCAGCTTGGACGCTTCTTTATTTGCCGATCTTCAGATGAAAGAACCCGATGTGTATCTGGGAGTGACCGACAGCAATGCCACCCAACTGGCTGCAGGCATTATGGTTGCATTCGACAAAGAACTGACCGAGAATCCTGCCCATATCGTTCTTGTGGTAGACGACCTCACAGCGACAATGAGTTGTGCCATCGTTGCCAAGAAACAAGGTATCAAGGTAGCACACCTCGTTGCCGGTACCCGCTCGTTCGACATGAACATGCCCAAAGAAGTAAACCGGATGATAACAGACGGACTATCGGATTATCTCTTTACTGCCGGCATGGTAGCCAACCGTAACCTGAACCAGACAGGAACGGAAAAGGAAAATGTATATTATGTGGGAAACATCCTTATCGACAACATCCGCTACAACCGGAACCGCTTCATCCGCCCGCTCTGGCTCTCTGTATTGGAAGTAAAAGAAAAAGACTATATACTGCTTACCCTCAACAGGCGTGTGCTTCTGAACAACAAAGAAAATCTGCACCGGCTCATGGAGACGATCTTGGAAAAGGCGGCAGGCATGCCGGTCGTCGCCCCTGTGCATACCTATGTACGCGATGCCATCAAGGGACTCGGCATCTCGGCTCCGAACCTGCACATCATGCCCCCTCAAAGTTATCTTTCTTTCGGGTATCTGATGAATAAAGCCAAAGGCATCATCACGGATTCGGGCAACGTGGCCGAAGAGTCCACTTTTCTGGGAATCCCCTGCATTACACTAAACAATTACTCCGAACATCCGGAAACGTGGCGCGTCGGCACCAACGAACTGGTTGGAGAAGACCCGGCAGCACTGGGCAAAGCGATGGACGTATTGATGCAGGGCGAATGGAAACACGGTGAACTGCCCGAACGTTGGGACGGCCGGACAGCCGACAGAATTGTGCAGATTCTGTTGTCCTGAGATACCATCAATTTCCCTTCAAAGATTCACAAACAGATAGTATTTTGCGGGCATTTGTAATATTATCATAGATCATTTGCAGATGCCTGCTTCTTTTCTCTACTTCGGAAGCATCAGGCTCTGTAACATAAAGTTTACGAATTTTATCTGCTAATTCTTCAGGCTCATCTGCCACCTCGCACAAGGGTTGCAATGCTTCATCACTTAGCATAAGAGAATTTACCAGACAGTGCCCCCGTCCTTTAAAAAGTGCATGAATAAGCTTCAGCTTGATTCCCGTTTGCTGAAAGGTCAACAGCAGATTAATCCTTGCCCGGATTATCAAGCGGTTCATCTCTTCATCAGAAGGATTGGCTATCAGTTTTACATTGGGGAATTTATCCGCCCGACGGATCAATTCCGGTACAGGAGATTTTCCTGCAAAGATAATCTTTATGTTATTATCAAGAAGTGGAACGAGATTATCCAGAATGAAAAAAGCAGCACGTATATTCTCGTCAACAGACAAATTACCATGATACAATACATAAGGCTCCGTTTTCTCTACGCAATCCGACTGCATGTCGTTGTAAAAGCACGGAATCCAATAGGCCGGAACAGAGGGATAATGTTTCAAGAAGTACTGTTGGTCAGCAGGGGTTATTGCTAAAATGGCATCGGCATATTCCAATTGTTTCTCAAAAGAATGAAGCTTCCATGCCTCTGACATATAATAACAGCGTTTTGCCAATGAAGCTGTAGCCTCTCCCAAATATCTATAATAATCATGCTCCACATTATGTGTGCGAACCAGCTTTATCCGTTTCCTCAAACATTCATGGTTAAGAAAATAACAAGTATACAACCCTTCAAACAAAATAGGAGATTCGTCTTCCGACAAACGTTCCAACAACAAGCGGTTTCGGCGGCTATAAACTACATAAGGTAAAAAAGAGAGCAACGAGCAGACTCCTGTAAACCGCTCATAATAAAATACTTTTTCTGCAATTTCTTCTAATTGAGGAGCTTCTTTCATCCGGTATTTATAGGTATGAAGTATGATGGTACAACCGGCCTCTTTCAAAGCTTTCAGTTTATAATAAACATCGACGATACCACCATAAGACGGTGGATAAGGGACCTGAAAGCTAACGACATGAAGTTTCATAGTGTGAATCTGTTATCTAATTATTACCGCAAATATAGCACTTAATCAATGCATTCTTAAATATTCCTCTTTTTTCTTAGTATATATTAGCACTGTGTTTAACAGCAATTTGCTAACTTTGCCGACTCATATTAAAGTATATGATGGAACAACAATATAAGAAGCACATTCTACTATTTTTGCTCCTGTTTACTGCCGCATCTTCTTTTGCGCAGCTAAAAGGGGTTATTACAGACTCGATTACACACGAGCCTTTGATGTATATTTCAGTTTATTATGAAGGAAAAGGCGTGGGCGGAGTATCCAATGCCAACGGTGAGTATCAGATTGAAACACGAAAAGGATGGAACGAGGTTACATTCTCGTCCATCGGTTATCGCACAAAAGTAATTAAAATCACTCCGGGACAGAAAGTGCTGGATGTACAGATGGCACCGGACGACGTGATGCTGACGGAAGTGGTTGTAAAGCCTAAGAAAGAGAAATACTCGAAGAAGAACAACCCCGCCGTAGACTTCATGCGGAAAGTTATCGAGCATAAAAAAGCACAGAAGCTGGAGGAGAACGAATATTACCAGTATGACCAATACGAGAAGATGAAGATGTCTCTCAATGACATCACTCCCGAAAAGATGGAGAAAGGAATCTACAAGAAATATTCATTCCTGCTGGACCAGGTAGAAGTATCCGAGGCGACCAACAGCCTCATTCTTCCTATCTCGATACAGGAGACGGCATCACAAACGGTGTTCCGCAAAGATCCGGAAAGCAAGAAGACCATTATCAAAGGTATGAATTCCAACGGTATCAATGAATTCTTTTCTACCGGTGATATGCTCGGTACGGTATTGCAGGATGTCTTTACCAACGTGAACATCTACGACGACGAAATCCGCCTGCTGCAAAGACGCTTCACCAGCCCCATTGCCAAAGAAGGAATCAATTTCTACAAATATTACCTGATGGACACCTTGACGGTGGACAGGGACACGTGTGTGCATCTGACTTTTGTGCCGCAAAACTCACAGGACTTCGGGTTCACCGGACACCTGTACGTGCTGAAGGATTCCACCTACGCCGTAAAGAGATGCATCATGAACCTGCCCAAAAAGACAGGCGTGAACTTTGTGAACCAACTGGACATCACACAGGAATACGAGCAATTGCCCAACGGAAACTGGGTATTGATGGACGACGACATGCTGGTAGACCTGGCACTGGTAAAATCGACAGGAGGAATACAAGTGCAACGGACAACGAAATACAGCAACTACAAATTCGACCCCATCGAACCGCGTATGTTCCGACTGAAAGGCTCGGTTATAAAGGAGGCGGACATGCTGTCCAAGAGCGATGAGTACTGGGCCGAAGTCCGCCAAGTACCGTTGACAAAGACCGAAAGCAGCATGGATGTGTTCATGAACCGGATTGAACAGATCCCGGGATTCAAATATATCATCTTCGGTGCCAAAGCCCTAATCGAGAACTTCGTAGAGACTACCGGTCCCAAGAAACCGAGTAAATTCGACTTCGGTCCCATCAACACGACCATCTCGAGCAACTACATAGACGGACTCCGCTTGCGACTCAGCGGTATGACGACCGCCAATCTTAATCCGCATTGGTTCGTCAGCGGATACGGCGCCTACGGTTTCAAGGACCATCGCTGGAAATACAGTGGAACGCTGACCTATTCATTCAATAAGCGCGACTATGTCATTTGGGAGTTCCCCAAGCACTACATATCTGCCACGTACAGCTATGACGTGATGTCGCCGATGGACAAATTCCTGTTTACGGATAAAGACAATGTATTCCTCTCTTTCAAGACGACTACCGTAGACCAGATGTCATACATGCGTGACATCACCGTCAACTACGAGCTGGAGACCCAGACCGGTTTCGGCGTGAAAGGAATGCTGCGCCACCGTAATGACGAGCCTGCAGGAAATCTGAAATACTACGCCAACAACAGTAGTGCCGATAAAATGCCACTGCCCGATGAGCAGCCCATCCACGACGTCACCACCACCGAAGTAAGCGCCACCTTGCGCTATGCTCCGGGCGAATCGTTCGTCAACTCCAAGCAACGCCGTATCCCGGTGTCTCTGGATGCTCCGATCTTTACGCTGACACATACCGCCGGCTTCAAAGGGGTACTTGGAGGAGAGTATACCTTCAACCGTACGGAAGCCAGCATCTGGAAACGGCTCTGGCTGCCCTCTTCCTGGGGAAAGATAGACCTCAGCCTCAAGGGAGGCATCGAGTGGAACACCGTTCCTTTCCCGTTGCTGATATTGCCGGAGGCCAACTTAACGTATATAACCCAGCGTGAGACATTCTGTCTGATCAATAATATGGAGTTCCTGAATGACCGTTTCGCCTCCCTCTCCCTGTCGTATGACATGAACGGGAAACTGTTCAACCGCATACCATTGCTGAAAAAGCTCAAATGGAGAGAGATGCTCCGTTTCCGTGCCCTTTGGGGAACGCTGACGGATAAGAACAATCCTTTCAAGAGCGATAATCCCGAATTATTCCTCTTCCCCATGCGCGACGGACAATACACAAGCCACGTGATGGACCCGAAGGTTCCTTACATGGAAGTGAGTGCGGGTATTCATAATATATTCAAACTTCTGCATATAGAATATGTACATCGTCTGACTTATCGTAACAATCCCGACATCAACAAATGGGGTATACGGTTTATGGTGATGATGACATTTTAAATCACTAAACAACGTGCAACCATTAGCTGAGCGGCTTCGGCCGAAAACATTAGATGAATACATAGGCCAGAAACATTTGGTGGGGCCTGGTGCTATCCTGCGGAAGATGATCGATGCGGGAAGAATCTCTTCATTCATTCTTTGGGGACCTCCCGGAGTAGGAAAAACGACATTGGCGCAAATCATCGCCAATAAGCTGGAGACCCCTTTCTATACATTGAGTGCGGTGACTTCCGGAGTAAAGGATGTGCGCGAAGTAATCGACCGTGCGAAAAGCAACCGTTTCTTCTCTCAGGCAAGCCCGATACTCTTTATCGACGAAATCCACCGTTTCAGTAAATCACAGCAGGATTCACTGTTAGGAGCGGTAGAGAACGGTACGGTGACACTGATAGGAGCCACTACCGAAAACCCGTCGTTCGAGGTGATCCGTCCGCTCCTTTCGCGTTGCCAGCTCTACGTCCTGAAGTCTCTTGAAAAAGACGACCTGCTGGAATTGCTGCAACGTGCCATTACTACAGATACAGTACTGAAAGAGCGCCGTATCGAATTGCGGGAGACGAATGCCATGCTTCGCTTTTCCGGAGGCGATGCACGCAAACTGCTGAATATTCTCGAACTGGTAGTCGAATCGGAGACAGAAGAGACGGTAGTCATCACCGATGCCATGGTGACCGAACGCCTGCAGCAAAACCCGCTCGCCTACGACAAAGATGGAGAAATGCACTACGACATCATCTCCGCATTCATCAAATCCATCCGTGGAAGTGATCCCGACGGTGCCATCTACTGGCTCGCCCGCATGGTGGAAGGCGGTGAAGACCCTGCTTTCATAGCCCGCCGGCTGGTCATTTCGGCTGCGGAAGACATCGGGCTCGCCAATCCGAACGCACTGCTTCTGGCCAATGCCTGCTTTGATACACTGATGAAAATCGGTTGGCCCGAAGGAAGGATTCCTTTGGCGGAAACCACCATCTACCTGGCCACAAGTCCTAAAAGCAACTCGGCTTACAGCGCCATCGACAATGCCCTTGCCCTGGTGCGCGAAACCGGCAATCTCCCCGTTCCCCTGCACCTGCGCAATGCACCGACCAAGCTGATGAAACAATTGGGATACGGACAGGACTACAAGTATGCACATAATTACGAGGGCAATTTCGTGAAACAACAGTTCTTGCCCGATGAGCTGAAAGACAAGCGCATCTGGCAACCGCAGCGCAATCCGGCAGAGCAGAAACATGCCGAACGGATGCAACAGTTGTGGGGCGACCGTTACAAAGAGAATAAATGAAAAACATCCCGAACTGATAAGAACCAATATTCAGATACGCACTGTCCGAATTCGAATATGAACCTACTGAATAATAACCATAAAAACGAACGAATATGAAAATTGTAGTATTAGACGGTTATGCCGCCAATCCCGGCGATTTGTCTTGGGAAGGTCTGAAGGCATTGGGCGAATGCACGATTTACGACCGTACCGCTCCCGAAGAAGTATTGGAGCGTGCTGCCGGTGCGGAAGCGATTCTTACCAACAAGGTGGTGATAAACGCAGAACAGATGGCTGCCCTACCCGACTTGAAATATATCGGAGTATTGGCCACCGGATATAACATCATAGACATCGACGCTGCCCGCGAACGCGGAATTGTCGTTACCAATATCCCTGCATACAGCACTCCCTCTGTAGGACAAATGGTATTTGCCCATATCCTGAACATCACCCAGCAAGTGCAGCACCATTCCGAAGAGGTGCACAAGGGCCGATGGACCAACAGTGCGGACTTCTGCTTCTGGGATACCCCGCTCATCGAACTGTTAGGAAAGAAGATCGGTCTCATCGGTTTGGGGCAGACAGGCTACAACACCGCCCGCATCGCTATCGGTTTCGGCATGAAAGTATGGGCTTATACTTCCAAGTCGCGCCTGCAATTACCGCCGGAAATAAAGAAGATGGAACTCGACCAGATATTCCATGAATGCGACATTGTGAGTCTGCACTGCCCGCTGACGGAACAGACACGGGAACTGGTAAATGCCCGCAGGCTGGCTTTGATGAAACCGAGCGCCATACTTATCAATACAGGACGCGGTCCGTTGGTCAATGAGCAGGACCTCGCCGATGCACTCAACAACAACAAGATTTATGCTGCCGGAGTAGATGTTTTGTCTACCGAACCGCCGCGTGCGGATAATCCGCTGCTGACGGCACGCAACTGTTACATTACTCCGCACATTGCCTGGGCCACTACTGCTGCCCGCGAACGGCTGATGGGAATTATGCTGGAAAACCTGAAAGCCTACATCGCAGGAAAGCCGGTGAATAATGTGGTAAAATAACTTAGTTCTTCCGGTCTTTTCACGAATGATTCCCGCATAAAATAATTCTGTGGATGAAGAGTCTGAAGGTATGTTCAGAATTTCTTCATCGCACAGAATTCTGATTGTTAGTAAAGAATCATCTATTTAATGTTGAGAGAGTTCTTTTTCGAAAGACATCAACAAGGCTGAACTGAATTCAAACAGTCTCTAATACAATCTGTTTTTTTCTGCATTACCGGCACCTGTACCCTTGTACTTGCTCTTGGCAACATTGAAATTATATCCGAGAGTAACAATGAACTTACGGGTATCCATATATTTCTTCGTAGAAGTATCATTGCCACTAAACACAAATCTGTAAGAAGTACGTCTTGAAGCAAACAGATCACAACCCTCAACCTTAGCACTGAAACGCTTCTGCCAAAAAAACTTGCTCAATGACACATCCACACCCCCCTGTGCTATCCATTCAATGGTTTTGCCATGACCATGCGAACTGTAATCCATATTAACACAGAACAGCCAATCGTGAGGAAACTCAAAGGTATTGTTGAACGAAGCAAGAATGAGTGGTCTGTTATACGACCTACCCTCTATCTCTACAAACTGCTTTCTCAATTCTGCATTCAGCATCGGTTGCCAATAGCCCCACCTCGGCGAGGCCGTGAACCCCAAACTATAACTATGGCTATGCTTAAAATTACGATAGGTATAAAGACTTATCATCTGTTCCTCATCGTACAGCTCCAAACTTTGAGAAAACATATCCTTGCTGAACCACAAATCTCCATATACCTGCAACCACTTATAACTAATGTTCATATTTACAGCATGGATGTATCTTGGCTGTAACAGCGGGTTACCTTTTTGGTAATAATACCGGCTATTATACTGCACATTACCACTCAACTGACGATAGGAAGGCCTGTTGACATTCATTTGATAACCCAAATTGACTTTGGCATTCCTTACCGGAAATACCACTGAGACATTAGGGAAGAAGTTGCTATAAGTCCTACTCTGTTCCGCCACAATTTCGCCTTGATTGTAGTAGTCAAATCCGACATGCTCGTAGCGTAATCCGGCATTCATTACCACCCGATTCAGTTTCATGCCATAAGAAGCAAATACTCCCAAATTAGTTTCATCGACCTTATCATCCGAATTCTGAATGGAATAAGACTTTTCCGAATCTACCTGATAGATACTTCTCCGGCTACTGTTGGTATATTCACTTCCTATTTTCGCCGTTCCGGTTCCTATCGGCATAGACAAGACGAACTTGGTAGCATAAAGTTTGCTATCCGAAGTATAATCTGTGCTGATAAGACGGTCGGAGTCAGCATTTCCGGTAGTTTCTGTAGAGACCTGGCTATTTCCGGCTTTGATTAAATAGATCTTTCCATCCCAATTGATGTTTACCTTACCCACTTTGCCGGCATAATAGGCATTGACATCATGGACAGGCCGTTTTTTGGAAGTATCAACATAGTAATTGTCGATGGTTTCCGTTTTGACTCCATCCATATAAACATTCATCAGCGAATTCCAATATCCTCCGGCTTTCGGACAAATATATCCTTCGTATGTCGCACCAAGAGAGTGATTGTCATTGAATACATAGTTAACCCCAAACTTGCCGCTCAGATATTTTTGCATATCCTTAATGATAAGGTCTTCATTGACGGCCAACTGTCTCTTCCCATAAATAAGATTGTCATTGTGTTGGTCCTGATAACCCCTGAATTGGCAGTAAAACAATGTACCAAAGAGATCAAGGCCACGATAACGATAATTCAAGTTAAGGTCTTCTTGATGGCTGTCCTGATGATTCCGCTGATACACTTGTCTATAGTTCACGCCCAATCCATCCCCCTGCTTTCTTGCAGTCTTTATTCTGATCACGGCATTGTAAGATGCATCATATTCCGCTCCGGGTTCTGTAATTATTTCCACAGACTTGATATCTGTAGAATTGAGCCGGGCAAGCTCGAGGGAATTATTGATTTTGCGATTGTCTATATAAATAAGAGGAGTCCCCCTTCCCAATACTTCATATTCTCCATTTCGCTGAATCACACGAGGTAAATGCTTCAATACATCATTGGCATTCCCCATTTTCCCCAAGGCCGTACCTTCTACCTGAGCAAGGATTCCGCCATTCATCGCCTTATACAGGCGGCGATGTCCTTTGACCTCAACATTTTGCAGATTTATCGTAGCTTCATTCAAGAAAATGGTTCCGAGTTTACCTGTATTATAGATGCCGCATGCAGTCTGATACCCCACACAGCTCACCTTAACGATCACCCTCTTCGCCTCACAAGGTATCACGAACTGACCGTTCTCGTTCGTCACGCCACCCATGATGAAGCTGGAATCTGCAACATTGAGCAGTGCAACATTGGCGAAGTCAACAGGATGATAGTGAGTATCCACAACGCGACCTGTCATCTTGCCGGATGCTTTCTGTGTACATTCCACCACAATGACATTGCCGATCCGTGTCATCTTGATGGGATAAAAGCCTATCAACTGCATGATGGCATCAGGTACATTCTGATTCCGGATGTTTTTCGTCACCTTGAAGTCCTCCAATTCATCATATACGAAATTGATGGCATATTTATCCTGCCGGGCATTCAGATCCTTAAGTATCTCCGAGAATGACGCATTGTTATATTGACAGGTAATGCGTTGAGCAGAAGCCCATATACTCGTCATCAAAAGCAGTACCAAACAAATTACCAACTTCCTCATGGCCTATTCCACTTTCAGGATTCCATCTGCCTCCGTAATCTGTATACGGTCGAAAGCATTCAAGATTTCGAGATTCTGGTTCAAAGTCTTCGCCTTATCCCAATTGAAGAAGATACGGATATGCCGGGACTCCGTTTTTTCAAACTCCACCTTTACCTGATAGAATGCTGCCAATTGCGATACGACATCGCCTAACTCTGCATTGTCGAAGACCACAGGCTTAAGATCGAGGCTATCCGTTTTTTCTGCAACATTCGCATGCCTGACGTTTTTTGGAGTCGGTACCACCTGCTCCGCCTTCACCTGATTGGTGTCCTCTGAAGATGAAGGACTGAAAATGCCCGAGTGAATAGCGGCAAAGGTGATGCCCGAAAGGAAAATCACCCCTATGACAGAGGCGGCAATCTTGAAACGGTTACCTGATGAATGGGAGGCACCATCGGATACCGGTCCCTGCTTTGAGGCAAATTCGTTCCATGCCTCATCGACATTTACTTTCTTTGGATTCGCTTTCTTCAATGCCATTTTCACCAGGGCCATGTCATGAAAGAGATCCTTCATTTCTGCATCGGCGAGCAGACTCTCTATCTGCTCATCGGTATAGCAATCGGGATGTTCCTGCATATCAAGTAAGATCATCCGCTTTTCTTCTTTACTCTTGTTTGTCATTGTCTTGCTTATTAAAAAGAATGTACTTACTGTGTTAGAAACTCATTCTAACCTTTACTGAATTGTTTCCTGATCCAGTCCAAAGCCTGCGAGAGATGGTTGAACACCGTCACCTTGCTCACTCCTACTTCATCGGCTACCTCCTGATAAGACATTTCCTGCAGATAGCGCAAGCGGAAGATTTGCTTTCGGATAGGCGGTTCGAGATTTTCGATGAGAAGCATCAGCTGATCCAGCCGTTCATCGGTGTCTTCCGACAGAATGACATCGGCATCATCGAGCAGCAACTTTGTCACCCTCTCCTTGACACTCTTACAGTCTATCAAGTTGAGACAACGGTTGCGGACGCTCCGCATCAGATATCTTTCCTCGCTCTCAGGCATCAGGACTACATCATCTATAAGAATCTTCGTGAACACTTCGCTCACCACATCCTTACTTTCATCGTCATCGGAGAGGATGCATCTGGCCAGATTATACATCTTCTCATAATGGCTTTTGAATAGCCGTTCTATGTCCTTTTCCTGTTTCATACACTACCTATATACAGTCAAGACCAATAAAAAACTAAGCAAAATAATAACTTTTTTCTCAGAAACATTGCTTGAGGTGCAGATTTCCGAGAAAACAATTGGAGACTCTGAATAAAAGCCGTATTTGTTGCAACAACAAGTCCCACTGTGTACGCATCGTTGAGAGGCGTACACGGTGGGACTTCGCTTTTTATTTACCCGATAAAATTACCGCCGTATATGGGCGTTTTTTGTTTGTTTTTGCTTACCACAAAGGCACTTTCCCGGCAATACCCAAATCTATTGTTGCAGTAGTTACACCAAGAGCCTTGAACACTCTTCGCATAGTTGGAATTGTTATGCTATACCCTCTTTCCAATCGAGAAATTTGCGCTCTTTTCACACCTATGCGTTCACCCAACTGTTCCTGGGTCAAGTTCTGTTCTATACGAGCTCTCTTGATGGCTTCTCCCAAACGGTAAGCATGCAACGCTTCGTCTACATCACTCTCAAAAGCATCACGTTTCGGAGTTCCAACTTTACCAAAGTGCTTGTCGAGCACATCGTCCAATGGGGTAAGATTCATCTGTGCCATAATTATTTGTTTTTGAAATATTCTTTTCTTATTGCTTCTGCTTTCGCTATTTCCTTGCTTGGTGTCTTTTGAGTTTTCTTGATGATTCCGTGAGTGGCAATCACCAATGTTTCTTTGTCCTTGTCCCAAAAGGCAAACAAGCGATAAGTTGTTTTGCTGTACAATGTACGGAACTCCCATATTTCCGAGTTTTCCAACTTCTTGAAAAGTTCTTTGTTGCGTTCTCCACTTACAACACGCTTGATGTTGTAGTATATCTTGTAAGATACCGCTTCGGGTAAACTCTCAACAAAGTTCCGTGCCTCGTCAGTCAAGACAAGTCGGAAGATATTTTGTGCCATACATTTTCATTTTAGTACAAAGATAGGCATTGTGTTTCATAAACAAGAAACAACAAGTGCTTAAATGTATTTTATAGCTAATCTTTAACATTTTGACAACAAATAATTATGTATAAACTGAAACTACTGAAGCAGCCAAGATGATATTTACAGCAGAAAGTCACATTGTTTTCGAGCCTGCAAGGAGGAGGCGAAAAACATATAGCATCCTTCAAAAAAACATATAACATCTTTCAAAAAAAGACTTAGCATCTTTTAAAAAAAGATGTAGCGTCTTTCAGAAAAACATATAACATCTTTTCCCCTAATCTGAAATTGTTCTGAAAACAGCCATTATCCGGTATGCTTTGGGGTATATGACAAAAAGCCCCCTTCACCTTCTACTGCCGATAAATAAACCGACAGAACAAAAAGGTGAAGGGGGTGAAGGGGGTGAAAGGGGTAAATTCTTATTCAAATAAGGCAGATAAGTGCTGCATCACATCTCATTGGCGTCGATTTTCTTCTTATCGATGCAACGCCATGCATAAAATATATAGGCAATGACAAAAGGAACGAGAATAGATACATACGCCATTGTCTTAAGAGTGAACTGGCTGGAACAACTGTTTGCCAATGTCAGCGAACTCTGAATATCGGTAAACGAGGGATAGTAGGCAGTGTTATTGTATCCGGCCGTAAGCAGCAAGGCAAACACGGTGAGAACCGTACCGATGCCGGTAAACCAGATTCCCTTATCAAATCCCTTTTTCAAAAGCGTACGCAGGATACCGAACAGCACCAGCACGACTCCCAACAGAAAAATCCCCAGCACGACAGGCATTTCCAGAAAGTTTGTCAGATATTTATATGGTTCCATATACACCTCTTTCGTGTCCGGATTCACCGCATAGCCATCGGCAAGCAACGTACGGATAATGAACGACAGGAAGAAGACAAGAAAAAACGCTGTATTTCCATAGATGGAACGACGGCATTTGGCCACCAGTTCCTCATCGGCAATATTATTAATAAAGTAAAGTGCGCCCAAAATACGTGCCAGGAAAAATACGGCCAGTCCAAGAACAACGTTCCACGGATGAATCAAGGCGTCCAGACCGTGCCAGCCATTGCCCCACTGACTGATGACGGGCATGATTGCATTTCCCATGTTTGCCTTGTTGACATAGAAGTCGGAACCGGTAAAGAAGGTAGCCACAGCGCCGCCCAACAGCAACGGCCCTACTACCCCATTGATTACCAGAAACACCTGATATGTCTTCTTTCCCAACAGGTTGCCGGCCTTGCTCTGAAACTCATAACTGACCGCCTGCAATACAAAACTGAACAGGATAATCATCCAAAGCCAATACGCGCCACCGAAGCTCGTACTGTAAAACAAAGGAAACGAAGCAAAAAAAGCGCCACCGAAGGTCACTAAGGTAGTAAACGTAAACTCCCACTTACGGCCGGTGGAGTTTACCATCATCTTACGGTGTGCCTCTGTCTTCCCCAGACAGAAAAGCAATGAATTACCTCCCTGCACAAACAGCAGGAATACGAGTATGGCTCCCAACAAAGAAACAATCAGCCACCAATAATGCTGAAGAAATATATATGTACTCATCTTTTTAGCAGTTAGAATTTTGCATTTAGAAATTAACGGAATCAGAAGTCTGCGGTCCTTTCTTTATCTCACGGAGCATAATCCTTATCCCGGCAATCAGCATGACGGTAAAAAGTACCACAAAGATAAAGAAAGTGGCTTGCACGGAGCCCACATCTAATTTGGAGATTGCAACCGAAACGGGCAGCATATCACGAATACTCCAGGGCTGACGTCCGCATTCGGCTACAATCCAACCGGCCTGTCCGGCAATATACCCCAACGGAATCGTCCAAAGGGCAACATACTGCATCCAACGCATTTTAGACAAATCCTTCTTGTATGCAAAGAAAAGAACGAATATGAAAAACAGGATGAAATACCCTCCCAACATCACCATCACACGGAAAGCATAAAAGTTGAGAGGAACATTGGGGATCAGTTCGTGCACATCCTTGATGTATCCATAACCGAAATACGGCACATTTTCCATCAATACGGAATAGGCAATCTTCGCATCGGCCTCATAGCCCACGGATTTGGCAGCTTTATAAGCGTCCAGTGCGGCAATGGCAGTCCGCCCCCGTTCCATCTTTTCAGCAGCGGAAAGAGCTATCGTACCGTCTTTCTGCACATAACCTCCCTCTATGATATTGTTGATACCGGGCACAAAGGCATTCATCTCACGCTCAGCCAATAGTGAAAGCATCTTGGGGATTTCGATGCGGAAAAGAAAAGGCTCCGCTCCATCATCATAGGATTTCTTCTCGGGATTCAGTATACCGACAGCTACCAGTCCTGCCCCTTCTTGTCCTTCGTAATAACCTTCCACTGCTGCCAGTTTCATCGGTTGTGTCTGTGCAATCAGATAGCCGGACCCGTCTCCTGTCCACAAAGAGAGTAAAGAAGCAACCAATCCCAAGGTTGCCCCGATCTTAATGCTCGACATGGCAAATTTCGTGTCGCGCTTCTTTAAAAGAAACCAACAACTGACACCTACCACGAAAACAGCGCCCAATACCCAGCCGCTCAATACCGTATGAAAAAACTTATTGACCGCCACCGGAGAAAGAGCCACCGCCAGAAAATCCACCATCTCGTTGCGGACACTGTCGGGATTGAACTCCATGCCTACCGGATGTTGCATCCAGGCATTGGCAACAAGAATCCACCAGGCAGAAATCGTAGCTCCAAGCCCCGTAAACCACGTGGCGGCCAGATGAAAACGCTTGCTCACCTTCTCCCATCCGAAGAACATCACGGCAACAAACGTGGCTTCCATAAAGAAGGCAAGAATGCCCTCGATGGCAAGCGGGGCGCCGAAAATATCACCCACGAACCAGGAATAATTACTCCAGTTGGTTCCGAATTCAAATTCGAGTATCAATCCGGTGGCCACTCCCACGGCAAAGTTAATGCC
The DNA here is from genome assembly GCA_958477465.1 of uncultured Bacteroides sp. Lineage (GTDB taxonomy): Bacteria > Bacteroidota > Bacteroidia > Bacteroidales > Bacteroidaceae > Bacteroides. Next base: position 11,471 of record CAUEFX010000018.1, on the reverse strand, counting down.
GAAAAGTCTCATCCAGAACTTGGCGGTATGCTTCCAGAATTCCTGCCCCGTCTTGTAATACAGTGTTTCCATGACTCCCATCACTACCGCCAATCCGAGAGTGAGTGGAACAAAAATCCAATGGTACATAGCGGTCATTGCAAATTGGGCTCTCGACCAATCGATCAATGAAATGTCAATGTTTTCAATCATATTATTTTGCAGTTAGTTATTGATAATCAATTTAAAAGGGTATGAGAATGCTACAACCGTCAATCCGAAGGAGGAATAGCCCGCCGGATAAGTTCGGTTCCTACATATTCGCTCTTTTCCTTATCGGAAGAAAGATGCCCCAAATAATCTGAAAAGAAGAAAATCTTGAGAATGAAGAACATTACAAACAGTTTCACTATAATAATAAGCCACAGCGTACGACCGAGTGTCATACTGCGAAAGCCCTCAAGATAGAAGTCGCGGATGTTCTTAAGTGTATTTTTCATATATCAAGGCGTACGGGATTCGGTAACTGTCGCTAAAATACAATGTTATATGAAGAATAACAAACAAAAAGAAGAAAAGGTTTAAAAAATCACAGTTCATCACCCGCTAATCACTATCACTGATTACTCACTCTTTATGTACTAATCATTCACTCTTTATACTGTTCACCGGATTCTCGTTGGCGATGCGCCAGGCTCTGAGTATCACACAAACGATAATCAAGGATTGAACAGACAAAGCTGTGCCTATAAAGAGCAGCGGGTTCAATTCTATCTGTTCGGCAAACTGGTCGAGCCAGGCCCGTCCGGAGAAGTAAGAGACAGACGTACCTATCAGAATGGAGAAAACAGAAACATATAAGATGTCGCGCGTGAGCAAGCGCAACACATGAAAGGCCTCCGCTCCATTGACTTTACGAATGGCTATCTCCTTGCTTCTGCGCTGGGTCTCATCGTTCACATAACCTATCAATCCCATAATCACGATGACCAAGATGAAGCAGGAAGTGATCCAGACGGAGTTACGGAAACGGTACACATCTTTGTATACGGCTTTTATCATGTGATCTACCGACATGAAATGCAAGGATACATCGGGAAACGTTTTCTCCATATATTCGTTCAAGCGCTTTAAGTTCTCATCAAACGGCTCTTTCAGGCGGACATTAAATGTATGGTTGGCCTGTTCTTCGGTACCTATCAGGACTATAGGTGACTGGGCCGCATAAAAACTCTCGTTGCGGATATCACGGAATACACCGGCTATCGTTCCTTCCACATAGTTTATCCTTTTTCCCACAGCACCGTCTGTCCATCTCATCAGGCGTACAAGCTCTTCATTGACCAGCAGATCTCCTTTTTTCTTCATCGAAGCCCCCTCTATAATCCTGATGCCCATTACTTCGGGATAGTTGTAGTGGCAGTAGTTGAAATTGAGTGTGGCAAGGCGTTTACCGTCATTGCTCATCAGCCCCCGTGTCCAGTACTGTCCAAGTATACTATGAGTAGCCACAGTGACCCCTTCCACCATCGGCCGGCGTCTCAACTCGTCTTTTATGTGCTCTACCCTCTCTCTCGGAAGCCAGCTCTCCGCCTCGGTCAATCCGGTTACATCGATTCCCATATCACGGTTCATCAGATGCCCGTACTGCAACAGTGTGACCAGCAGCAGCCCAAGCACAAAAGACACTCCGGTGAACTGCACAAACAGCAACGAGCGTTTCCATCCCTTCTTCCCGTCTGTATAACGGCGAAACACCTGTGTGACGGGAATACGCGAGAACAAACGCCCCGGAATTCCACCTGCCAATACAAAAAGCAGGAAGATGGTCAGCAACGGCACCCACAGCATTTCCCAAGTGAAAAGAGAAGAGAGGCGTACGGAAAGCAGATCTTCAATGACTTCCCGTGTATTAAAAATCAACAGAAGACTCAATAATACAGAAAGTATTACAAGTACGCCCGTCTCGGCCAAAAACATACTGAAGATGTCAGTTGAACTGGCACCGCTACATTTATGTACCCCCACACTCTTTGCGCGCCGGCTCAAGGTGGCGATAGAAATGAGCATGTAGTTCATGATGGCTACAAAGAAGATGGCAAAGCCCAGAAAGGCATAAATGACCAAACGTTTCTGCACATCAGGCGAATCCAGATGATGCCTCACAAGCGGAATGATACTGTAATCCATTTTCCAGTCGTCAATGGTGGTCTCGGTGTATTTTTCTATCACACGCTGAATAGAGCCATTCACTTTATCCATATCCGCCTCACGCCGTAAACGCAGAAAAGCATAGAACACATCATTTCCCTTCCAACCGTTTCCCGACTGATATCCTCCTTTATTGTTGTAGACAGACACCACGAAATCATGGGTAAGCATCGTATTTTCCGGAACATCCCTGTATACACCGCGAATCGTAAAGTCATGCTGCTTGTCTGCAGAAAGTATTTTACCGACAGGATCCTGGTCGGCAAATGTCTCGCGGGCAAAACGCTCGGAAACAAAGACGCTTCCGGGGATAATCAGATCTTTCAGGTTTCCTTTCAGCAAGGGAATGCCGAAAACCTGAAAGAAGCAACTGTCCACATAGATATAATCCACATCCGAAAGCAGCCTGTCTTCGTAATAAATATGATATTCTCTATCCGAAAGGACACAACTCGCATACTCTATCTCTTCGGGCATGCTCTCTGCCAATGCGGCAGCCGTCGGGGCAAATACCGTATAGTCATAATCGGTACCGTCATCGCCCATCACCTCCCCTGTGGCGAGGTTCGTTATCCGGGCACGTACCATTGCCAGCCGTTCTGCCTCCGGGTAACAATTCTCATAGTTCAGTTCAAAAACGATCTGCGAAAAGAGCAGAATACCGATGGTAAGCCCCAACGAAAGTGAGATCACTCTTATGAGATTGGAACCACGCTCACGCAGCAATGTCCGTATACTATAATAAATTTGTCTCATCATATTTTTTATATTTTAAGTTGTTACACTTGCCACGACACTGCCATCAAAGAGATGAACCGTGCGATGGGCAAAGGAAGCATCATGCTGCGAGTGTGTCACCATGATGATGGTCGTACCCTCTTTGTTGAGCTCCGTCAGCAGGTTCATTACTTCGGCACCATTCTTCGAGTCAAGATTACCGGTAGGCTCATCAGCCAAAATCAGTTTGGGATTGGTGACTACCGCCCGGGCAATGGCTACACGTTGTTGCTGTCCGCCGGAAAGCTGCTGCGGAAAGTGCTTGGCACGATAGCTGATGTTCATGCGTTTCAGCATATCCTCTACCATACGGCGGCGTTCGGCAACCCTGATGCCCAAATAAGTCAGCGGTAACTCCACATTCTCGTACACGTTAAGCTCATCGATCAGGTTGAAACTCTGGAACACAAAGCCTAACTTTCCTTTGCGTACACGGGTACGCTCTTTCTCTTTTAATGCGGCCACCTCTTCCTCCATCAATCGATATGAGCCTTCGGTAGGATTGTCCAGCAATCCGATAATATTCAGCAGAGTAGATTTACCGCAACCCGAAGGTCCCATGATAGCGATAAATTCTCCCTCTTCTACCTCCAGATTCACATGATTCAAGGCAACTGTTTCTACCTCGGAAGTACGGAACACCTTACTGATGTTTTCAATTTGTATCATACTGTTTTTATTTATAGGTTTCTATATGTTCACTCTCTGCCGGCCTATACATGAAACCGGTCAATCTTAAGGAAATCAGATTCATTGTTTGTGTTTTATTGTCTGTTTCAAAGCAGAAAACGTGCCAGAAGCACAAACTTATTCACTATCAAAGAGATAGAAAATTGCTGTTTGTAGGATACTGTCTAATTATTAGACGAGGAGTGTCTAATAATTAGACAATACTTCCGTAGTATTGTTCCATAACTCTGAATCGGAGAAAAGAGGTTTGCACTTGCAGTAGAAAACTATACCTTTGCGAAAAGTTTTTATCAGATAAACGAATTAATAAACAAAATAGATTATGAAAAGAAAGAACATAAATGTCTTCCTGGCTTGTCTGTTCTTGTTTTCCGGATGCGATATGATAGATTATCATCCTTATGATGTACGTATCAAAGGAGAAACGGATATCAATGCCAAAAACATTGAAAAGATAGAAGCCAACTGTAAAGACAAAACGACCATCCGGTTCGTTGCCATGGGAGATTCGCAACGTTGGTACGATGAAACGGAAAAGTGCATAGAATCCATCAATCAGATGAAAGATATTGACTTTGTACTTCACGGAGGCGATGTAAGTGATTTCGGCCTCACCGATGAGTTCTTGTGGCAACGAGACATTATGAACGGCCTGAAAGTGCCATATATCGTTCTGTTAGGGAATCACGATTGCCAGGGAAGCGGCAAGGAGACTTACCGGAAAGTATTCGGCACGACCAATTTCGCTTTCATTGCAGGAAATGTAAAATTCGTCTGCTTGAACACCAATGCACTGGAGTTCGACTATTCAGAGCCTATCCCGGATTTCAACTTTATCGAGAGCCAATGGAAAGAACGGCAGGATGAATTCGAAAAGACGGTTGTAGCCATGCATGGCCGTCCGGAGTCGGATGTATTCAACAATAATGTATCCAAAGTATTCCAGCACTACATTACCCAATACCCCGGACTCCAATTCTGCATCAATGCACACGACCATAGAATTACTGCAGACGACCTCTTTGGAGACGGCATCATCTATTACGGAAGCGACTGCATGAAACGACGCAGTTACCTGCTATTTACCATAACCCCTGATAACTATACCTATGAAGTGGTCTATTTTTAAATATGTATTCTGCGCAGGACTGATGCATCTGCTGTTCTTCCCCGAAATTTCGGCCCAACAAGCACCGACCGAACTGAACAGCAAATATGACAAACGCGTTCACCGCTATCGCAGGAATTGGGAGAAAATGATTCCGACACATACCAAAATCCAGTTTGCCGGAAACATGGGGTTACTCTCTTTCGGCACCGGATGGGATTACGGGAAAAGAAACCAATGGGAGACAGATGTTTTTCTCGGATTCGTACCTAAGTATGACTCCAAACATACCAAAGTTACCATGACACTAAAACAAAACTACATGCCATGGAGCTTACACTTGGGAAAAGGGTTCTCTACCGAACCGCTGGCATGCGGCTGCTATTTCAATACCGTATTCGGTAGCGAGTTCTGGGTCCGCGAACCGGAAAGATATCCGAAAGGATATTATAATTTCTCCAGCAAAGTACGTTCACATATTTTCTTAGGGCAACGGTTAACTTACGACATCGACCCTAAACAACGGCATACGGCAAAAGCAATCACCGTATTTTATGAGCTGAGCACCTGCGACTTATACCTGATAAGTGCCGTTACCAACAGTTACCTCCGCCCGAGAGACTACCTAAGCCTTTCCTTCGGAATGAAACTCCAACTCTTTTAATGACGGGAATCAGAGCAACTGTTAAATGCTCCTCTCTTTCTTCTAAGAAAATGTCAAGCCCTCCCATAAAGATAGGGACGGATTGACATTTTCTTGTCACACAGGCATATAAATCGGATTTTATACCTAAATTTGTTCCCTATCAATTCATAAACCTATGAACAAACAGGGAACGATTCTTATTGTCGATGACAATAAGGGGGTATTGACAGCCGTTCAGCTACTCCTCAAGAACTATTTCACCAAAGTCATCACACTTGCTTCGCCCGTTACCCTGCCTGCAGTTCTACGCGAGGAGACACCGGAAATCGTTCTTCTCGACATGAATTTTACTTCCGGCATCAATAATGGCAATGAAGGGCTTTTCTGGCTACATGAGATCAAGAGACTGCGCCCCACTCTCCCCATTGTGCTTTTTACGGCATACGCCGATATCGATCTTGCCGTACGAGGCATCAAAGAGGGAGCTGCGGATTTTATCGTAAAGCCCTGGGATAACCGGAAACTGGTAGACACCTTGCAAACTGCCGTCGCCCATGCAAAGAGTGGCAGGAGAAAGAATGCAAATGAAGAGAAAGCGTCCGTTTCCCTCATGTACTGGGGAACAAGCAATGCCATGCTGCAACTCCGGCGGCTTGTTGAAAAAGTAGCCGCCACCGATGCCAATATACTCATCACCGGCGAAAACGGTACCGGAAAAGAGATGCTGGCGAGAGAGATACATGCCCTGTCTGCCCGGTAACAAGAGAAAATGATAGCGGTCGATATGGGAGCTGTCACGGAGTCTTTGTTCGAAAGTGAACTGTTCGGTCATGTGAAAGGCTCTTTCACCGATGCCCATGCCGACCGGATAGGGAAATTCGAAGCTGCCGACCGCAGCACCCTCTTTCTGGATGAGATAGGAAACCTCCCCTACCACCTGCAGGCCAAACTACTGACAGCCATCCAACGGCGAAGCATCGTCCGCGTGGGAAGCAATGAACCGCTGCCGATAAACATACGCCTTATCTGTGCCACCAACCGCAACCTGCAGGAGATGGCAGACCGGGGTGAATTCCGGGAAGACCTGCTCTACCGCATCAATACCATTCATATTGAAATTCCTCCTTTGCGCGAACGGAAAGAAGATATCGTGCCTTTGGCCGAACGCTTCATCGCCCGATTCTGCAAACAATACGATAAAGCGCCGCTCAGCCTCAGCCTGCCGGCCAAAGACAAACTGGCGGCTCATCCCTGGTACGGGAATATCCGCGAACTGGAACATGCCATCGAAAAGGCAGTCATCATCAGCGAAGGCACCTCCATCCCCGCAGAGTTATTCCAACTTCCCCGTCGTGCGGAAATGCCCGATACCGCCGCATCTACTCTTGAAGAGATGGAAATGAGAATGATCCGGAAAGCACTCGACAAATGCCATGGAAATCTCTCTGCAGTAGCCGTACAGTTAGGTATCACCCGGCAAACCTTGTACAACAAAATGAAAAAGTTCGGTCTATGAACGCCGTATTCCAATCATTGGCAAACCGATATTGGTTTCGTCTTCTGACGAGTATCTGCCTGAGCGTAATCGTAACGCTATCCGGTGTGAACGGGAACTTTTTCTGGATGGGACTGGCCATAGGTGCATTAATCATCAGCATCTGGTGGCAGCTACGCCTCTACCGGTACCATACCCGCCAAGTGCTCTTCATGATCGATGCACTCGAAAACAATGACAACGCCTTTCACTTTCCCGAAGAACAGGATACGGCAGAAAACCGGCAGATAAACCGTGCTCTCAACCGGGTGGGACACATGTTATACAATGTAAAAGCCGAAACGGCACAGCAAGAAAAATATTACGAACTCATACTCGACTGCGTCAATACCGGATTGCTGGTTCTCAGTGACAGCGGCGCCGTTTATCAAAAAAACAATGAAGCTCTCCGCCTGCTCGGGCTCGATGTGTTCACCCACATACGGCAACTCAGCCGCATCGACAACGGACTCATGGAACTCGTCTCTTCTTGCCGGGCAGGAGACAAACTGCAAACGACTTTCACCAATGAACGGGAGACGGTGAACCTGTCCATCCGCGTATCGGACATAACGGTAAGGAAAGAGCACCTCCGCATTCTGGCCCTCAATGATATCCATACGGAATTGGATGAAAAGGAAATCGATTCCTGGATCAGACTGACTCGCGTACTGACGCATGAAATCATGAACTCCGTTACCCCGATCACATCACTCAGCGACACACTGCTCTCCCTCTCCAAAACGAAAGACGAAGAGATACGCAACGGACTGCAAACCATCAGCACCACCGGAAAGGGACTACTCTCTTTTGTGGAATCCTACCGTCGTTTCACCCGTATTCCGTCTCCGGAGCCCTCTTTGTTTTATGTGAAAGCCTTTATCGAACGAATGGTGGAACTGGGCAGACATCTGAATTCGAATGGAAACATAACGTTTCAGATAAATATTTCACCGGATGGTCTGATCTTATATGCTGATGAGAATCTTATTTCGCAGGTGGTCATCAATCTGCTGAAAAACGCCATACAGGCAATCGGGAATCAACCCGACGGATGTATCTCCATTCGTGCTTACTGTAACGAGTCGGAAGAGGTTATGATAGAAATCAGAAACAACGGCCCCGTTATTCCACCGGAAGTAGCCGAACATATTTTCATTCCTTTCTTCACCACCAAGGAAGGGGGAAGCGGAATCGGCCTGAGCATATCAAGGCAAATCATGCGCCTGTCCGGAGGAAGCATCGCCCTATCTCCGGGAAAGGAGACGAAGTTTGTTCTGAAATTCAAATAGAAATAGAATTCGAACGAAGCGGTTATTCAAACAAAAGAGCCCCGCCATCTGTTCTATATATACATCTGTTTTATGTATCTGTTCTATTTTACACATCATTAAATAACATCACTCATGACATCACTCATCAACAATCCGCTATTCGGCGGCATTTCTGCCGAAGTGCTTTCCAACGATCTCAAAGAGATTGATTTCCATACCAAAGTTTATCGAAAAGGAGACATTCTTGCCTGTCAGGGAGACATCTGCAACCGCCTTGTCATTCTTACCAAAGGAAGTGTGCGCGGAGAGATGATCGACGACTCCGGACGTCTGATCAAGGTAGAAGACATTGCCGCTCCAAGAGCCATCGCTCCGCTATTTCTTTTCGGAACTGAAAACCGCTATCCGGTAGAAGTCACGGCCAATGAAACGACCGAAGTGATCGAGATACCCAAAACAAGTGTATTGAAACTGTTCAGGAAGAACGAGAGATTTCTGGAAAACTACATGAATCTATCTGCCAACTATGCACATACTCTTTCCAAGAAACTCTTCTTCATGTCTTTCAAAACAATCCGGCAGAAATTGGCTTCTTACCTGCTTCGCCTATCCGGACTACAGCAAAGCGAACGGATTACCCTCGACCGGTCGCAACAACAGCTGAGCGATTATTTCGGAGTATCACGCCCGTCACTGGCACGGGAACTGGCGCACATGCAAGAGGACCTGCTGATTACGGTTGACCGCAAACAGGTAACCATCCTACGCAAGCAGGAATTAATCCGGTTGGTTCAATAGATTCATTGTCCCAGGCTAAAATCAAAATAAAAATCATCGGTTGTAACATTGGTTACAGAACTGCCTCGAACCATTCCTCTACTTTTGCGTTCAAATAATAACTTAATAAATACGTAGAAATTATGAATATGTTCTGTTATCAATGCCAGGAAACGGCAAAAGGCACCGGCTGTACGCTGAAAGGTGTCTGTGGGAAAACATCCGAAGTCGCTAATCTGCAAGACCTGCTGCTATTCGTGGTGAGGGGTATTGCCGTATACAATCAAAAATTACGTTGGGAAAAACGCCCTTCCGCAGAAGCGGACCGTTTTATTTTTGAGGCACTCTTCATCACTATTACCAATGCCAATTTTGATAAAGCCGCCATCATCCGCAAAATCAAAGAAGGTTTGACACTGAAAGACAAACTTTCGCAGGAAGTTACCATCGAGAATGCTCCCGATGAATGTACATGGAACGGCAGTGAAGAGGAATTTGAGGAGAAAGCCAAAACCGTAGGGGTACTCCGTACACCGGACGAGGATATCCGTTCTCTGAAGGAGCTGGTACATTACGGCATCAAAGGGATGGCTGCATACGTGGAACATGCTTATAATCTGGGACACGAATCACCGGAGATATTCGCATTCATGCAACATGCCCTTGCCGAATTGACACGCAATGACATGACAGTGGACCAGCTTATCAGCCTCGTGCTTGAAACAGGACGACACGGAGTTTCTGCAATGGCGCAGTTGGATGCCGCCAATACGGGAGCCTACGGTAATCCGGAGATTTCAGAAGTAAATATCGGGGTAGGTAAGAATCCGGGTATTCTTATCAGCGGACACGATTTGAAAGACCTTGAAGAGCTACTGCAACAAAGCGAAGGCAAGGGTGTCGATATCTATACCCACAGTGAAATGCTTCCGGCGCACTACTACCCCCAACTTAAGAAGTACAAACATCTGGTGGGCAATTACGGCAATGCCTGGTGGAAACAGAAAGAGGAATTTGAAAGTTTCAACGGTCCGATACTGTTCACCAGCAACTGTATCGTTCCTCCCCGTCCGGACGCCGGCTACAAAGACCGTATCTACATCACCGGTGCCTGTGGTCTGGAGGGTGCCACTTATATCCCCGAGAAAGATGGCCGGAAAGATTTCTCCGCCCTCATCGAACATGCCCAACGCTGTCAGCCGCCTGTGGCCATAGAGAGCGGTAAAATTGTGGGAGGTTTTGCGCATGCGCAAGTCATTGCCTTGGCAGATAAGGTGGTAGAAGCCGTTAAGAGCGGAGCCATCCGGAAGTTCTTCGTCATGGCCGGATGTGACGGACGCATGAAGAGTCGCGAATACTATACGGAATTTGCTAAAAAGTTGCCCGAAGACACGGTTATTCTGACAGCAGGCTGTGCCAAATACCGCTACAACAAACTGCCTTTAGGAGACATCAACGGCATCCCCCGCGTATTGGATGCAGGGCAATGCAATGACAGTTACTCGCTGGCAATCATCGCAATGAAACTGAAGGAGGTATTCGGTCTGAAAGACATCAATGACCTGCCCATCATATACAACATTGCCTGGTATGAACAGAAAGCGGTTATCGTATTACTCGCTTTGCTGTCTTTGGGTGTGAAGAATATACACCTGGGACCTACCCTACCGGCTTTCCTTTCGCCGAATGTAAGAAAAGTGCTGGTGGAAAACTTCGGTATCGGCACAATCAGTACTGTAGATGAAGATATCATGAAATTCTTGAGCTGATTCCGGTTTTGTAAGTTGTAAGAAAGAGACATACAGATTGCACTGATATGAGGGAGGTGTATCAAGACTCAAATTCATCAAGGATGAACTTCTAATATGAGTCTTGACACACCTCTTCATTTTTTTCAGATGAAATACATCCAAAACGCCCTTTCATTTGTTATCTAAATTGCGTAACTTCGCAGAGTGAAACCCAAAAGACTGATTTATAACCCTTACTTATACATAGCCTATGTTATTCACTGCAGAAAACATCCTACTTGTTGGTTCTATCTTACTTTTCGTTAGTATTGTTGTTGGAAAAACCGGATATCGTTTCGGAGTGCCCGCCCTGTTGTTATTCCTTGTTGTCGGCATGGTATTCGGTAGCGACGGGCTTGGTTTCCAGTTTCATAGCGCCCAGACGGCACAGTTCATCGGTATGGTGGCATTGAGTATCATTCTTTTTTCCGGAGGCATGGATACCAAATTTACAGATATACGCCCCATACTTACTCCCGGTATCGTACTGTCTACTGTCGGGGTGTTACTGACCGCCCTGTTTACAGGACTGTTTATATGGTGGATTTCCGGCATGGGCTGGAGTAATATCTACCTTCCGCTCACTACTTCGTTGCTATTGGCTTCTACGATGTCATCCACAGATTCCGCTTCCGTGTTTGCCATTCTCCGTTCGCAAAAGATGAATTTGAAGTACAATCTTCGT
>CAUEFX010000017.1 GCA_958477465.1 uncultured Bacteroides sp. | reverse complement strand
TATGCAAGCTAACTGTGTAAATTTAACATACCCACAGGGTTTTCGGACTGACCCCATAATAGTTTTCGGTTTCTTACTCTGCAAAAATACAAAAAATAGGTGAAACAAAAGAATTATTCTCAAAAAAATATGCTAATTTGCGATAAATTGAAGAGATCATCAATCTGATGACACTACAAGGCCAAGGTGTGGATAGGTACCTAAACATTGCAGTAGAGAAAAAGGGCCTTGGCGAAATCTTACGAAAGCATCTTTCATTTCACGAAAATTCAGAAGGTAACCGAAGAAAGGTTAGGCTTTTGTAAGGTCACCTGAAGGTCACCCGAAAAAGAAAAAAGCAGTTACGAAATTCGTAACTGCTTGATTTCCTTTCGTGGACCAGATAGGGCTTGAACCTATGACCTCCAGATTATGAGTCTGTTGCTCTAACCAACTGAGCTACAAGTCCGGGATTCAATTTCTTGAATGCGGTGGCAAAAGTAGACCTTTTCTTCGAGATATGCAAGCTTTTGGAGTGAAAAAACTTCTTATTCTCCTCAATACTTCAAAACTTATAGGTACGTTTGGGATTCTTGGGGAACCAGCCTTTTTTTACTCGCTCTTCCTGTTCGAAGACCTCTTTGATGGTCCAGAAAGAAGAAAAGGCGAATACTCCTAACAGCGAAGAGACAAGAATGTTGTCTACGCTTAGTGAAGCGGCTATGCCACCTATTCCCAATACCAAAAAGATCCACCAGCATTTAGTGCCCCAATAATATTCGGCTTTTACTACAATAGGGTGGAAAAGGCCGATTATCAGAAATGTGCAAATGCCGATCAATAATCCTGCCAAATGATATTCATTTAAGAATTCCATTGGCTACTTTTCTGCCCGGATGGGAATTTCTTTCTTGATGCTTTGTTCCAATGAGATGAGTGTCTCAGTTGCTACAACGCCCGGTATCTCCTGCATTTTGTTGTTCAGCAAGTCCATCAGGTGCTCGTTGTCGCAAGCATATAGTTTTGTCAGCATGGTATATGGGCCGGTAGTGAAATGACATTCTACGATTTCGGGAATCTTTTGCAATTCGGCTACCACAGATTTGTACATAGATCCTTTTTCAAGCTTGATACCGACGTATGTACAAGTTCTGTATCCAAGTGATTTGGGGTTCACGTGGTAACCTGAGCCGACAATAACTCCCAGATCGATAAGACGTTGTACGCGTTGGTGGATAGCCGCACGTGAAACACCACATTCTGCTGCCACATCTTTGAAAGGTATACGGGCATTTTGAGAGATAATCTCGAGAATCTGCCTGTCAAGGTTGTCTATCTTTTCCATAATTTATGAGTATAATTTCCTGTTGTTATCAAATAGTAAGCAAATATAGAGATTTATTTTAATTTATCTATGTAAAAGGGATAAAAAATAGGAAATAGCAAAAAAAAGAGGCACAATTTTCTTTGTACCTCTTTCTGTCTATTAGGGAATTTTGCTTATTTTTCGATGCTGAGCAATTCTACTTCAAAAATCAAAGTAGAGAACGGCTTGATCTGTCCCTGGTCTCTTGAACCGTAAGCCAGTTCCTGTGGGATGTAAAGTTCCCATTTGGAACCTACAGGCATCATAGTCAGAGCTTCTGTCCAACCTTTGATTACTTGGTTGGCGCGGAAAGTAGTCGGTTCGTTACGTTTGTAAGAGCTGTCGAATTCAGTTCCGTCAATCAAAGTACCCTTGTAGTTTACTTTCACTTTGCAAGTGTCAGCAGGAATTTCACCTTTACCTTCGGTGATTACTTTGTATTGCAGTCCGCTCGGAGTTGTTTTTACGCCTTCTTTGGTTTTGTTTTCAGCAAGGAATTTTTCACCGGCAGCTTTGTTGTCGGCATATTTTTCTTCCATTGCTTTTGCCTTGATGCTTTCCATTGCAGTCTGAGTGTAGGTCTGTGCCTCTTCCATCGTCATCAAACCGCCTTTTTCCAATGTACCGGCAATGAAACCGGCGAGGAAGTTGTCTTTGCTGATGGTTTTTACAGAATCGTTGCCAAACAGTTCATGGTTGATACCTTTCATCATTTGGTTGCTGATCTGCTGACCGATCTGAAGACCTACCATGTAGGCAGTCTCTTTTTTACCGCTTTTCTTGGCACCTTCGTTTACACCTTTGATGAAATCGGCCAGATAAGCTGTGTCAACATCCATACGGCCTACCAAGTAGCCTTTCAGACCTTGAGTCTGAGCCATACCGATTGAATAAGACAATGAATCGAGTTCTGTTTTCAGATTTGCTTTAGGAGCCTGAGCTGTACATGATGCAAGACCGGCTACGGCAGCGATGGCTGCCAGCGTTGTAATTTTCTTCATTTTGCTTTAAAAAATTTATTTATTTAATACTTCAAGTAATTCTACTTCGAACACTAATGTGCTATGCGGGGGAATCATTTCTCCGGCGCCCTGTGCACCATAGGCCAGGTCGGAAGGGATATACAGTTTCCATTTAGACCCTTCGGGCATCAATTGCAGGGCTTCTACCCATCCCGGGATTACTTGGTTGACACCGAATACAGCCGGTTGGCCACGTTTGATGGAGCTGTCGAACAGGGTTCCGTCAATCAGCGTACCTTCATAATGGCATTTCACTTGGTCGGTAGCTTTGGCGAGTTTGCCTTTACCTTCGGTGATAACTTCGTATTGCAGTCCGCTCGGAAGAGTGACAACGCCTGCTCTTTTTTTATTTTCTTCCAGGAATGCTTTGCCTTGTTCGATGCTGGCGGCGTTCATTTTCTGCTCCAGCTCTTCGAAATATTTGTTTACTATTTCGCGGGCTTCCTGATGGCTGATAGCTGTCGGATTACCTTCCAATACATCTTTGATTGCCTGAGCAAAATCTTCTACCGCGATGCCCTTGGCACCCATACCTAACAAGTTCTGGCCAATTCCGAGGCCGATTGCATAACTAAATTTATCCATATATGTTTTTGTTGACGATCGGAGGAGGGATATTGAATCTTTCACTCTCAATCAATTGCAAATTTACAATTGGCAAAAATACGTGTTTTATTTGAATGAATGGTTTTTTTGGAATTAAAATTTCTTATTGTCTTATAAGTTATCTACTTTTATTGCGACAATGGGGGAGAAATGAATCGACTATCATTGCCGGTACACTTGAATTATGCAGATACGGGCTTTGATATCCGGTTATTCTATTCTATTTTTGTAGCCAATATATTCATGTATATGTTAATGAAGGAGGAGGTTATGAAAAATTTGGTTGTTTTATCCGGAGCCGGAATGAGTGCGGAGAGCGGTATCAGTACCTTTCGTGATGCAGGCGGATTATGGGATAAGTATCCGGTGGAGCAGGTGGCTACTCCGGAGGGGTATGCGCGCAACCCGGAACTGGTTATAAATTTTTATAATGAACGGCGGAAACAACTGCTGGATGTGAAGCCGAACCGCGGGCATGAACTGCTGGCCGGTTTGGAGAAATATTTCAATGTGACGGTGATTACCCAGAATGTGGATAATCTGCATGAACGTGCAGGGAGCACGCACATTATACACCTGCATGGTGAACTGACGAAAGTCTGCTCCAGTCGCGATCCCAACAATCCTCATTATATAAAAGAGCTTCAACCGGAGGAATATGAAGTCCGGATGGGAGACTGTGCCGGTGACGGTTCGCAGCTCCGCCCGTTCATCGTCTGGTTCGGTGAAGCGGTGCCGGAGATAGAGACGGCTATTGATTTTGTGGAGAAGGCCGATATATTCGTTATCATCGGTACATCGATGAATGTCTATCCGGCTGCCGGTCTGTTGAACTATGTGCCCCGTGAGGCTGAAGTTTATCTGATTGATCCGAAACCGGTGGATACGCATACTTCCCGTCCGATACATGTGATTCAGAAGGGGGCTTCAGAGGGGGTGGAAGAATTGCAGAAGCTATTGGGCGTATGATTCTTCCCGTGTCGTTCATTGCCATGTGCCGTGCCATTCAGCGTGACATACCGTGTCATTCATCGTCACATACCGTCTTAGTTTCAATAACAACCGTTGGGAAGACGGCTGACGACCGTGCATAAATGAGACCACTTGTAGAGTCTGTTTTATTCCTAAGGGATTGTTGTTTCCTGAAGACTGTTATTTCTTGAGGATTGCACGAAGTACGAACCAGATATGGTGAAACACGGTACTTGCTATCCCATAGTGGCGTGTCATGATACGGAAACGTTCGCGAAGCGATGCTTTCCGGTTTTGGGTGGTCATTCCTTCGTCCAGATAGTCGATCAAGGTCAAGTGGGTATTATGCAAGCTCCGTGCTTTTTTCATCACGCGGATACACCAGTCGAAGTCGGCGGAAAAGCGGTACTGCAAGTCGTAAGGTTCTACCACCGTATGTCGTGCGAGAAAAGCCTGATGACATACCAGCATCCCCTGTTTGAAGCTTTTCCATGTCAACACTTCCGGAGCGGAAAGGCGTCGCATGCGCAGGAAGTGGCCGTTCTTGTCTACGATGGCCGTTTCACCATACAGCACATCCGGCAATTCGCTTTCGGTGATCGAGTGCACCACTTGTTGCAAGGTGTCATCCTCATGGAAGCTGTCGCCTGCATTGAGAAAGCAGAGATAATCTCCCGTGGCGAGTGAAATCCCCTTATTCATTGCGTCATACAATCCTTTGTCCGGTTCGCTGACAATCTTATGAATCCGTTCCCCATACCGGTTTGCAATGGCCATTGTATTGTCTTTCGATGCACCGTCCACAAGGATGTACTCCACATGATGGTACGTTTGCGAGATGACACTTTGTATGGTATCCTCTAAGACCTCTCCGGCATTGTATGTCACGGTGATGACCGATATTTTAGGCGTATGGCGATTGCTATGCATACTTTCCTGTGATTTTATTGTAAACCTCGATGTATCTTTTGGCTATGTGGCTTTCCGAATAGTGCGAGACGGCTTTCCGGCAGGCCTGTTCAGACAGAATCGGATATTCCGACTCCTCCAATGCCCAATAAATGCCATTGGCAAAGTCCGCAGATGATTTGTATTGCGCCACATATCCATTGTGCAGATGATCTATCATTTCCGGTATCCCGCCCACATTGAAGCCTACACACGGAATGCCGCATGCCATTGCTTCCATAATCGTGTTCGGCAGATTCTCTTCCAGAGAAGGGGTGACAAATAGGTCGACGGCATTGTATATATTCACCAGATCGTGTTCATTGCTGATGTACTCGAATGCATAAACGGGGAAAGGAAGCAGAGGGGCCAGTTGTTGCGACTGGTTGCCAAACGCCACGACCCCCAATGATGTTTTCAGTTCCGGATGCTTCTCGGCGAGCAATTTGCACGACTCGATCAGGTAATCTATCCCCTTACGCTTGTCTGTGATCTTGACAGAACCGAACAAGAGCAGTTTCCCTTCCTGGGGCAACTTGCAGTGTATGCGGGCTTCTTTTTTGTTGCGTGGTTTGAACAGATTGGTATTGATCGGGTTGGGGATGCTTATGACAGTCTGGTTGCGCAGCAAAGCGCTGCTTTTCGCCCTTTCTTCCAGCCAATGGCTGCAAGTGACAAAGGTTATGGAGGCTTGTTGGTAAAGCGCCTTTTTTTTGTTGAATATCCGGGTGGACAGGTCTTTCTTGCTGCCTCCGGTGTACAGGAACTGGCAGTGATGGCACTCCTGCTGATAGTTGGTACATTCACGGGCGTGATGGCAGATGCCGGTAGAAGGCCACATGTCGTGCATGGTCCATACCACCGGTTTACCCGACTCCAATATCCGGCGTATATCTTTCAGCGAGAGCATTCCCTGATTGATCCAATGTAAATGGATGATGTCTGCCTGCGTAAACTCGGGCAGAGTGGTAATATCCGTTCCGGTGTTGGCTATGTCTACTGCAAAAAGATTGTTTTTCCGGAAATGGTTGGCTTTCCAGATGACGATGCGCTCCCACATAAATTTCCACACTGTCAGCCAGTTGCGTTCAAGACGAACGACGCTTATCTGATTGGTCTGTTTGTCGCGTACCAGCATTTTCGCTTTAATCCCGTTGTTCTTCAGGGATTCCATAAGCCGGCTGGCGGCCACGGCTGCCCCGCCGATACGTTCGGATGTATTAATGATCAATACTCTCATGTGCCTGAATGTTTTGGCAAAAGTAGCGGTTTTCTGTGAGAAATTAACTCTTCCTGCGGTAAGTTTATGCTCCGTTAATACCTTTTTTTGATTCAACCGGCTTCCTGTGGTTTCTTGCCGCCGAAAACCTTCTTGAGTATCTCTATCTGTGCGTGTGGGTTATACTTCTTTTCGATTATTTCGTAGCATGCTTCACTGTCTTTTGGGCTGCCGATGGCCTGTCGGATGGTCTGGCGAAGACTGTCTACACTGCCGTTGCGATAATAATAACCGCTCACTCCTTCTACTATCGCTTCGGCTTCGGGCGACTGGCTGATGTGGTCGTCATGGGTGATAACCGGTGTTCCGAACATGAGCGAGTGCATTGCCGTGAGGCCGATGCTCGACGGATTGACCGTGGCGTTGCAATTTTTCAGCACGGTTCCGATAAGAGTCTCATCGTAACATTCTCCATAAAACCATACCCTGTCCGTAATGCCGAGTGCAGTAGCCATATCGCGTAATTTCTGCTCTTCGGGGCCACTGCCTATGATGATCAGATTACATTCGGTTCCCTTCATTGCTTCGAGCAGCATGTCTATCTTTTTGTTTGCAATGACTCTTCCTAAATAGCATATTGCGGGCAGACCGTTCTTGAAATGATCCTGTAGCAGAGAGCTGTTCTTTATTTGATTGCGTATGGCCAGTTGGCTGTCATAATCGAGTGAGTTATAGATGACCGTTGTATGTGTGAACCCGTATTGCGCCAGGCGTTTTTGTGCTTTCTCGCCGTAAAGCAGTGCATTGCCGGCCAGGCGCAGATACCAAAGGTTTTTGTAGCGCTCCAGGCGGCTCTCGTTGCCTTTTGGCCCGTGTGTCCACAGATATACTTTTCTTCCTGTCAGTCTTGCCAGTAGCGCAATGATCCAGTTGGACCGGATGCCGGCATTTCCGGTAAGGATATAGGCGTCGTATCTTTTGGCAAAGGCTCGCCGTATCGCTCCTTTCTGCCATATAAGTTTTTTACCGCGATACACGTTGGACAGTTCGTTGTTCAGTGGGAGTAAGGTTATTCCTTCTACGGAGTGATCTCCGCAGTAGATATCCACATCCAGTTCGGCCTGCATAAGCTTATAGATAGCTTTCCGATAGCTTGGAGCAATGTTGAAGAGGCAGCATACTTTCATAACGGATGTAAAATTAGTTATTTTTTTAGAGAAACGTTTGAATATCTCCGAAAACTTTGCGATTATTGCAGGGCGATTGCCGGCCGGCAGACGAAGGCAGGCTATAACGATAGGTAGACGATATGGATAAAATTAAAATCTGTGTGATAGGTTTGGGATATGTAGGGTTGCCTTTGGCCCGCTTACTTTCAACGAAATACGAGACGATTGGATTTGATATGAACCAAAGCCGGGTGGAGCGGTTGATGCAAGGGCATGATGCTACATTGGAAGTTCCGGATCATCTGTTGCAGGAGGCGTTGGCGAACGGATTTGTTTGTACTTCGGATCTCGAGATGATCAAAGATTGTAATTTTTATATCGTCGCTGTGCCTACCCCTGTCGATGTGAACAACCGGCCGGACCTGACCCCTTTGATCGGGGCGAGTACTACGGTGGGCAAGGTTATCTCCAAAGGGGATATCGTGGTTTATGAATCTACAGTGTATCCGGGAGTGACGGAAGAAGAGTGTTTGCCGGTGGTGGAAGCTGTTTCAGGGCTGAAATTCAATGTGGATTTCTTCGCAGGATATTCTCCCGAGAGAATCAATCCGGGTGATAAGGAACATACGGTAGAGAAAATAAAGAAGGTGACTTCCGGATCTACTCCCGAAGTGGCCGATATCGTAGATCGTGTTTATAATTCCGTACTGGTGAACGGAACGCATAAGGCCCCTTCCATAAAGGTGGCCGAAGCCTCTAAGATCATAGAGAATTCTCAAAGGGATGTCAATATTGCATTCATAAATGAGATTGCGAAGATATTCAATGCGATGGGGATTGATACGAATGATGTGATTGAAGCGGCAGCCTCCAAATGGAACTTTATTAAGTTGAAACCGGGTCTGGTAGGCGGTCACTGTATTAGTGTGGACCCTTATTATCTGATTCAGAAAGCGCAGGTGTACGGGGTGCTTCCACGCATTATGTCCGCAGCGCGCCGGTTGAATGACGGCATGGGAGAGTATGTGGCCGGGCAGGTGATAAAGCTGATGAATAAGAAAGGGGTATTGGTAAAAGATGCCGATATCCTTATTTGGGGGGTGACTTTCAAAGAAAACTGTCCGGATATCCGTAACACGAAAGTGATTGATATCTATGTCACTCTGAAAGAGTATACCTCTAATATCACGGTCTATGATCCGTGGGCCGATGCTTCTGCTGTGGCACATGAATATGGAATCAGAATAGTAAGCACCTTGGATGGTATCACTTCAAGCAAGTACGATGCAGTTATACAAGCAGTCTCTCACAAGGCCTTTGCCGGTCTCGACATTAAAGGGTTGGTACGTGAGAATGGTGTGATATATGACGTGAAAGGAACGCTTCCGGTTGAAATAATTGATGGCAGGTTGTAGACTCCACTATCTTCTTGCCCCCTCTGATAAAAAATCAAAACGTATTTGTTTTATCTTACAAGGCTTTTGCCGGTCCCGATATTTTTGTTTATATGTTTCGGGGAGAAGCAGCAGGCATTAATCCGTCAGGTATAAAGCGCTTTTCTGATGGTTGAGGTTTGCTTTGCGATAGTGCAGCACTTCCCGTGTCCGTCCCAGCAGGCGGCACGTGATCCCGATGTAGGCGATGCTGGTCCGTATGTCTTTCTTCATCAGCACTTCCAGGGACTTCTTGATTCCGGCCAGCACCCCATATCCGAAGGCTTTCGGAAAAGAGTAGTTGATGTTGACATATTCCGTCAGCAGATAAATCTGTTCGGAACGCAACCAGGCTTCATGGCTTACCTGGCGGTATTCCCGATCGTGACAGCCGAATACGGTAGGTGAATATCCGACGAGATAGCCGTAGTGGCGCAGACGATTGACATAATCCCCATCTTCTCCGTAGTGGTAGAATAGCGGGCAGAAACCGCCTACCCGGCGTAGTACGGAGGTCGGAATCATCCAGAAAGCGGCATTGATAAAAGACAGAGGGATGAGGCCGGACTGTCCGTTTGTCTTTTGCCGGATTTTCAATGCCTGTTCTTTCACCTCTTCCAGGCTGCTGAGCCCGGAATAGCCGGCAAAACCTTGCTCCAGTTTCTCTCCCGAACCGGTCAGATGCACGGGTGAAAGGATACCGTAATGAGGATGACTCTGGCTCAGTTTGCTCAGTTCTCCAAGTACTTTGGGGTCGATCCAGGCATCTTGGTTCAATAGAAAAACGGCATCGTACCCCTCTTCCAGGGCGATCTTCATGCCGATGTTGTTGGCGCGTCCGAACCCGAGGTTCTTCTTGCTTTTGATAAGGCGGACTTCGGGATAACGGCTTTCGATGAGTGAGACGGTACGGTCTTGCGAAGCATTGTCTATCACAACGACATCCGCCCGCTGCTCTGATTGGCGGAGGCTGTTCAGGCAGCGGTCTATCCAGCGTTCAAAGTTATAGGATACGATGATGACTAATATTTTCATGACAATTTCAGTTTCGTTCTGTTTCAATGATTTTGACGAGAGAATCTGATGCGCCGCTCACTACTTTCCGGCAAAACATCTTGCCGGATGATTGCAGTGCGTTCCAATCCTCCAAAGTCAGTACCTTGATGGATTTCCCATATATAATATAATGTAAGGGGGTGAGGGAGGCGAGTCCTCTATATCCCCCTTCTACGGACAATGCACGGGTGGCAAAGGGAGAATTGAATACGAGCGTCTGTATACACAATTCGCTGGGTACGAAACTTGTCTTGAAATAGCGTACCAACTCCTTCTCGGTACACAGTTTCTCATAAACGTATTGTGCACATGGCAGGGTGATCCCCCAATAATCCGAGCCGCAATATACATCACTTTCCTTATTGCCGATCCGTACGGTAGGGGACTTCCGTATAGGAAGCCATTTCATCAGGTGGCGCGATGCCACAATGAACTTATTCTTCAACCAAAGGTTCTTCCATTTCAGGTCGCGGAAAAAGTGGTAGTACACGATTTTGGCAATTTGCCGTTTGTCGGCGGAGCGGGTCAGGTTCATGCCCATGATAAATTCCGTATCCCGGTGTTCTTCGAAGTACCGGTGGATTTCTCTGTTCGACCACAGAGGGTAGTCCTGACCGCTTAAGCATACCACACGTGTGTACTCTATGCCACTGTGCAGTACGGCAGCCAGCAGCTCTTTCTGATATTCCACTTGTTCCCAGCCTCCCCAGCTCACCCAATGGCTCTGTACAAAGGTAACCTTTCCTTCCGGCAGCAGCTCTTTGAATGGTCGGCTGTCCGCTTTCCGGTCAATGTGTACGTAGAAATCGGCATCCTCATCCAGCGCCCGGATAAGGCGTAACAGGTGAGGAGCGTCTTTGTAAACTGAAATAATATAGGCGATCCGGTTCATTTCTTCTGTTTTTGGAGGATTGACTGATTTTCTTCCTGCTTCATATTATATCTTTTTTCCGGGTAGTTTTTTGCCGATGAACTGAAGGCTTTCCTTGAAAATGGCAACACGGCTTCCCCACATCAGCAA
Source organism: uncultured Bacteroides sp. (assembly GCA_958477465.1). GTDB lineage: Bacteria > Bacteroidota > Bacteroidia > Bacteroidales > Bacteroidaceae > Bacteroides. Next base: position 48,666 of record CAUEFX010000017.1, on the reverse strand, counting down.
GCAATAAAGTACGGCACTGACTCCTATTTTGGCAGCTAATAACAGATACAGGTTTGAAATACCGCTTGTCACATACCAGGTGATTGCCATGGTTGCCGATGCGATGAGGGCAAATGGGAGTATGTCTTTCAGCGCCATCCATAAACTTAAGCGTATTTCTCTCCATACAAAATACTGCCATACGGGTACCCAGAGAATATTGAGGCAGACAAAGCACTGTATCATCACTGCAATGCCGTAAGGATAACTCACAAGCATTACAGTCAGTTGTAGCAGGCTAAATGCGATGGTGTTCCACATGTAGATATTGGGCTTTCCCTTACTGATGACCAGATTGGAGTATAGGGTGGTGATGGGCATGAACGCCCCCCAAATACAGAGCATCTGTAACATCGGGACACAAGGAAGCCATTTCTCCGTAATGGTGATAACGATAAATTCATGAGCGATGGACGCCAGTCCCAACATGGCCGAAAAGGATAGGAATGCAGTAAAACGGAGCATTTTCCGCAAAACGGCCAACTGGCGTACCGGATCATTGGATACTTCTGCCAGAACGGGTTGTGCTACGCTGTTTACCGTGCCGCAGATGAAGGTGTATCCCATCGTATTCCATTTATTGGACTGGGTGTAGTAGCCCACTTCCTGTTCCGTGAAGAAACGCCCCAACAGGGTAGACAGGATGTTGTTATTGGCTTGTGTAAAGATGTTGGTCACCAATATCTTACTACTGAAGCCGAATATGGATTTCAGTGGCCGGAAATTAATGTGAAAGGTCGGTCTCCACGGAGAAAAGTACCAGAGTGAGAGATTCACGACAGCGATGAATGTCAGGGATTGTGTGGCTATACCCCAATAAGACATTCCATTGTATGCCATGAGGATGCCTACCGTTCCCGACAACAACAATGCGGGTATCTGTGCCATAGTCCTCTGTTTTACCATCAGATTCCGGAACAGATATGCACTGTGGGCTGTTGCCGTACTGGATATGAGGAAACCGAGAAAAACATACCGTGCCAGCGGTATGAGGTTGGGATTGTTGTAAAAGTCGGCAATAAGGGGAGCACAGAAGAAGAGCAGGGTATATATACCGGCTCCCATGAGTATGCTAAACCAGAATACGGCATTGTAGTCTTCATGGCTCACTTTCTGTTTATTGGCCAACGCTACGGTAAATCCGCTCTCCTGCAACGTATTGGCTATGGCAGAGAAAATAGTAAGCATACCGATCATACCATAGTCGGAAGCATCCAGTAAACGGGCAAGGACTATTCCGAAGCCCAGATTCAACAACTGCTGTGCGGCGTTGCTGAATCCTCCCCAGAATAGTCCTTTCGCTGTTTTCTCTTTAAGTGATGATTCCCCCATGGTGGTGTATCTTTGCTTTTTGTTGGAATGTCCGGCTGAGATGCTTTGCCGTTTACTTGACTTCGCTGCCGGGCTTCACCTCTTTTAATAACGAAGTGACGGCCAGCGACCCATCGTAGTTTTCGGCAGAAAGAATCATACCTTCACTTACCAGACCGTTTTTGAACTGGCGCGGAGCCAGATTGGCGATGAACAATACCTGTTTGCCTACCAGCTCTTCCGGTTGGTAATGCTGGGCGATACCGCTGACGATCGTACGGTTTTCTAATCCGTCGGCGATCTTGAACTTCAGCAGCTTCTTCATTTTGGGCACCATCTCGCATTCCAATACTGTACCTACACGGATATCCAGTTTCTCAAAATCCTCGAATGAGATGATCGGTTTGATCGGGTTGGCCTTGTAGTTAGAGGCTTCATTCGCCTTTTTGGTGGCGAGCAGCTTGTCTACTTGTGCTTGGATGGCGTCATCTTCTATCTTTTCGAACAGTAATTCGGGAGTTCCCAATTGATGTCCGGCAGGGAGCAGGTCCGTTTGTCCCAGTTCGGCCCAATCGAAATTGTCCATATTCAGCATCTTGCGAAGTTTGTCGCTGCTGAACGGCAGGAATGGTTCGAAAGCAATGGCGAGGTTGGCAACCAACTGCAAGGAGATGTTCAGAATAGTGGCAACGCGTGGCATGTCGGTTTTTGCGAGTTTCCACGGTTCGGTATCTGCTAGATATTTGTTTCCGATACGGGCCAGATTCATTGCTTCTTTCTGAGCATCGCGGAACTTGAACACATCGAGCAGCTTTTCCACTTCTGCCTTTACATCGGCAAATTCTTTCAGTGTCTCGCGGTCATAGTCCGTCAGTTCGCCGGCAGCGGGAACCACACTGTCGAAGTATTTCTTGGTAAGCTGCAAGGCGCGGTTCACGAAGTTGCCATACACGGCAACCAGCTCATTGTTATTGCGAGCCTGGAAGTCTTTCCAAGTGAAATCGTTGTCTTTGGTTTCCGGTGCATTGGCGGTCAGCACATAGCGGAGTACATCCTGCTTACCGGGGAAGTCTTCCAGGTATTCGTGCAACCATACAGCCCAATTGCGCGAAGTGGAAATCTTATCGCCTTCAAGGTTGAGGAATTCGTTGCTCGGCACGTTGTCCGGCAGGATGTAACTGCCTTCGGCTTTCAGCATGGCAGGGAATACGATGCAGTGGAATACGATGTTATCCTTTCCGATAAAATGGATAAGACGCGTCTCCGGATCTTTCCACCAGGTCTCCCACGTGTCGGGCAATAGCTCTTTCGTATTGGAGATATAGCCGATAGGAGCATCGAACCATACATAGAGGACTTTCCCCTCGGCACCTTCCACCGGAACGGGGATTCCCCAGTCGAGGTCGCGGCTTACGGCACGCGGTTGCAGTCCCATGTCGAGCCAGCTCTTGCATTGACCGTATACATTGGGGCGCCATTCCTTATGATCTTCCAGAATCCATTGGCGCAACCATGCTTCGTGTTTATCCAACGGAAGATACCAGTGTGTGGTTTCTTTCATCACCGGTTTGCTGCCACTGATGGCGCTCTTCGGGTTGATAAGGTCTGTCGGTGAAAGGGAGGTCCCGCACTTTTCGCATTGGTCGCCATAAGCTCCTTCCGAGTGGCAGTACGGACATTCGCCTGTGATATAGCGGTCGGCAAGAAACTGGTGTGCTTCTTCATCATAGTATTGTTCCGATGTCTTTTCGATAAATTCTCCTTTATCATACAGTTTCCTGAAGAAGTCTGAGGCCAGTGCATGATGTGTCTTTGAGGAAGTACGGCTGTATATATCGAACGAGATGCCGAACTCTTCAAAAGATTTCTTTATGAGGAAGTGATAACGGTCTACTACATCTTGTGGAGTGATGCCTTCTTTTTTGGCGCGGATGGTGATAGGCACACCGTGTTCGTCCGAACCGCCGATAAAGAGTACGTCAGCTTTTTTCAATCTCAGATAGCGGACATAGATATCTGCCGGCACGTATACACCTGCCAGATGTCCGATGTGAACAGGCCCGTTGGCGTATGGCAGAGCCGCGGTCACTGTGGTTCTTTTAAAGTTCTTTTCCATATTGTTATAGTATCTTTTTATTGTTATCTGTTCAAGTAGTGTGCAAAGATAACACTAAAAAACAAGAGTATACGCTTCTCCGGATTGAAAAGTGTATCCTCTTACGTAGAGTTTGTATGTGTATCTGTTAAGGAAGCGATGATGAAAGATTCTTTTTTGTGGTTCTTTCCTTTTATTCTCGGGAAATACTATATTTGTGCATTAATAACCGAATAATATACAATCGTATGATTACAACACAGTTGCTCCATCCGGAGAGTATCGTCGTAGTGGGTGCATCGAATAATGTGCACAAGCCTGGTGGTGCCATTTTAAAGAATCTTATCAATGGTGGTTATCGTGGTGAACTTCGTGCCGTCAATCCGAAGGAGACGGAAGTACAGGGGATTCCTTCTTTTGCCGATGCTAAGGATATACCCGATACCGATTTGGCGATTCTTGCCATTCCGGCAGCGTTGTGTCCGGATGTGGTAGAAACGTTGGCAAGTGGAAAGCAGACGAAAGCATTTATCATTCTTTCTGCCGGTTTTGGCGAGGAGACGCATGAAGGCGCACTGCTCGAAGAACGGATTCTGGCAACGGTGAATACATACGGCGCTTCGCTGATCGGGCCAAACTGTATCGGGTTGATGAATACTTGGCATCACAGCGTATTCAGTCAGCCTATCCCGCAATTGAGTTTGCAGGGAGTAGATCTGATTTCCAGTTCCGGTGCGACGGCGGTCTTTATTCTGGAGAGTGCGGTGACGAAAGGGTTGCAGTTCAATTCCGTCTGGTCGGTAGGCAATGCGAAGCAGATCGGTGTGGAAGATGTATTGGAATATATGGATGGTACATTTGATCCGGAAAAGGATTCACGGATTAAATTGCTTTATATCGAGAGCATTGCCGATCCCGACCGGTTGCTGTTTCATGCTTCATCGCTGATAAAGAAGGGCTGTAAGATTGCCGCCATCAAAGCGGGAAGCTCCGAAAGCGGGAGCCGTGCGGCTTCTTCGCATACGGGGGCTATTGCCAGTTCCGATTCTGCTGTCGAGGCTCTGTTCCGTAAAGCGGGTATCGTGCGTTGTTTCTCCCGTGAAGAGTTGACCACGGTGGGTTGTATTTTCACGTTGCCGGAACTACAGGGGAAGAATTTTGCTATCATTACACATGCCGGCGGTCCTGGGGTGATGCTGACCGATGCGCTGAGCAAAGGCGGACTGAATGTTCCCCGGTTGGAAGGGCCGTTGGCGGATGAGCTGAAATCCCGTCTCTATCCCGGTGCCGCTGTTGGCAATCCGATTGATATCTTAGCTACCGGCACTCCCGAGCATTTACGGCTTTGCATCGATTATTGCGAAGAGAAGTTTGAGAATATAGATGCGATGATGGCTATTTTCGGTACTCCGGGTCTGGTTACCATGTTCGAAATGTATGATGTGCTGCACGAAAAGATGCAGACCTGCCATAAACCTATTTTCCCGATTCTTCCTTCAATCAATACGGCAGGAGCCGAGGTTGCCGCTTTTCTGGCAAAAGGCCATGTGAACTTTGCCGATGAGGTGACACTGGGTACGGCTTTGTCTCGGATAGTGAATGCCCCGCGGCCGGCTGCCAATGAAATAGAACTCTTCGGTGTGGATGTACCTCGTATCAGGCGTATCATCGACTCTATTCCCGAAGACGGGTATATCGCTCCCCATTATGTACAGGCATTGCTGCATTCTGCCGGTATTCCGCTTGTCGATGAGTTTGTCTCCTGCTATAAAGAAGAGGTGATTGCTTTTGCACGTCGTTGCGGATTTCCGGTAGTGGCCAAAGTGGTGGGGCCGGTGCACAAGTCCGACGTAGGAGGAGTGGTACTGAACATAAAGGGAGAGCAGCATCTTGCCCTGGAGTTCGACCGGATGATGCAGATTCCCGAAGCAAACGCCATTATGGTTCAACCCATGCTGAAAGGTACGGAGCTCTTTATCGGTGCAAAATATGAAGAGAAGTTCGGACACGTAGTGCTCTGTGGCTTGGGAGGTATTTTTGTCGAGGTATTGAAGGATGTATCTTCCGGCCTTGCCCCGTTGTCTTATGAAGAGGCCTATTCCATGATCCGTTCTCTCCGTGCTTATAAGATTATTCAGGGAACCCGTGGGCAGAAAGGGGTGAACGAAGATAAGTTTGCCGAAATTATCGTCCGTCTTTCCACCCTGCTTCGTTTTGCCACCGAGATCAAGGAGATGGACATCAATCCGCTATTGGCTACGGAGAAAGAGGTGATAGCGGTGGATGCGCGGATAAGAATTGAAAAATAGACACTGATTGTCACCCTCCCCAATTCTCCCTGTCCAGATTCCGGTAGCTGATGGCTTCGGCGAGGTGGGCGGGGAGTATTTGTTCGCTGTCTTCCAGGTCGGCGATGGTGCGTGATACTTTTAATATGCGGTCGTAGGCACGGGCGGACAGGTTGAGCCGGTTCATGGCACTTTTTAGTAAAGCCAGCCCTTGGTTGTCGGGTTGGGCATATTGGGCGAGCAGTCTGCTCGTCATTTGTGCATTGCAGTACACGCCCGGTTGGCCGGCAAAGCGAGCGGCTTGTGTCTGGCGGGCTTTGATAACCCGTTTACGGATATCCGAACTTGGTTCGGCCGTCCGGTTGTCGGCCATTTCTTCAAAAGGAACGGGTACGATTTCTATTTGTATATCGATACGGTCCAGCAAAGGTCCGGATATTTTATTCAGATATTTCTGCACTTGTCCCGGAGAGCAGACGCAGACTTTTGTCGGGTGGTTGTAATACCCGCAAGGGCATGGATTCATGGAAGCGATCAGTGTGAAACTTGCGGGATAATCAATGCTGCATTTTACTCGGGATATAGAGATACGGCGATCTTCCAACGGTTGGCGCAATACTTCCAATACGCTACGTTGGAACTCCGGAAGTTCGTCTAAGAAAAGCACACCGTTATGGGCAAGGCTGATCTCACCCGGCTGTGGAAAATTGCCGCCACCAACCATGGCTGATTGTGAAATCGTGTGATGAGGGTTGCGAAAAGGACGTTCCGTAATCAACGAGGTGTCCCGATTCAGTTTTCCGGCTACGGAATGTATCTTGGTGGTTTCCAGACTTTCGCCGATGGACAAGGGTGGCAAGATAGATGGAAGCCGCTTGGCCATCATGGATTTCCCGCTTCCGGGTGCTCCGATCATGATGAGGTTATGCCCGCCGGCTGCCGCTACCTCCAGAGCCCTTTTTACATTCTCCTGCCCCTTCACATCCGCGAAGTCGTATTCAAACTCCTCTTGGCGGGCATAAAAATCTTCCCGTGTATTGACGATGGTTGGCTGTAACTCACACTTCCCGTTGAAAAACTCGATAACCTCTTTGATGTTCTCTACTCCGTATACGTTCAGGTTGTTGACGACAGCTGCTTCACGGGCATTCTGTCGGGGAACGATCAGGCCGTCAAATTTCTCTTCGCGTGCTTTGATGGCTATGGGAAGTGCTCCTTTGATCGGTTGTATGCTGCCGTCGAGGCTTAATTCTCCCATGAGCAGATAGCGGGGCAGCTTCTCGGAAGAGATGGTCTCATTGGCAGCAAGGATACCTATGGCAAGCGGGAGATCGTATGCCGAACCCTCTTTGCGAATGTCTGCCGGCGCCATGTTGATGACAATGTTGCTGGTGGGCATTTTGTACCCGGTCACTTGCAGGGCGGAGATGATGCGTTGATGGCTCTCTTTAATGGCAGAGTCGGGTAGGCCTACCAAGTAGAACATACAACCTCTTGAGCTGTTTACTTCGATGGTAATGATCGTTGCGTCAACACCTTGTATGGCAGCGCCACAAACCTTTGTTAACATATTCTTTGTTTAGTTGTACGAACTTGATAATATCTCGGTAAAGGTAATTAAATAAACCGAAAAGAATAGTGACACGGTGTTGAATAGTTTCTTTTATTTGAAAAATAACATTTTACTGTGTGATATTTTGTGTGAAATCCTTTGGGTACTTACCGAATTGCTCATAAAAGCATTTAGCGAAATAAGATGCTGAATTGAATCCTACCAGGAAGCGGACTTCATTTATTCTATATTTGCCCGTAGCCAACAATTCTGCGCTTTTATTTAAACGAATGAGTTTAATATAATTGTTAGGGGTAACTCCGGTAATACTTTTGATTTTGTTATGTAAGCTGGTACGGCTGATAGCAAAATCAGAAGCCAGATTATCTATAGAAAAATCCTCTGATGACATATTCTCCAGAATGAGTTCATTCAACTTCTTGATAAATTGTGCGTTTTCACTATCTGTTTCATTGTTTTGTTTATAATACTCTAAAGGCGATTCGATGAATTTCTTATGTATATTATGTCTGTTTTCAAGAACGCTGTTGATTTGCGCTTTTAATTGTTCTATAGAAAATGGTTTTTCCATATATACATCTGCACCTTTTTTCAGACCGTCAATTTTGGTTCCTGTATCAGTCTTTGCCGATAGCAGAATAAGGGGCAGATGGGAAAATGAAATATTACTTTTTACTTGATTACATAATTCCAATCCATCCATTTCGGGCATCAGTATGTCCGAAACTATGATATCAATCATATTGCCGCTGTTTAGAATGCTCATTGCTTCTATTCCGTTTTTAGCTTCTAAAATAGTATAGCTTTCTGATAAGCAATCTTTTATGAAGGTTCGAAGTTCTGCATTGTCTTCTACAATCAAAATGCACTGTTTTGATTTCTGATGGATTAATTGGGGAGGTTCTGCAGAGGGTATTTCTGTTTCGATTATTTCATATTTCGTTATTGGCTTTTCCTTTAGCGGATTGGCGGGTAGTACTAATGTGAAGATACTTCCTTTACCATATTCGGACTGAACTTGAATATCCCCTCCTAACTTACGGGCCAGTGCTTTTGAGAAAGAAAGGCCAATTCCTGTACCACCAAGGTTCTGAACGTACTGTTTGGTTTCTTGTATCTGATAGAAAGGAAGAAATATTTTCTCTAACTCGCTATTTCTGATACCATATCCGTCGTCAATGACGGAAATAAGGATTTTGGAATCATTCTCCTTTTGTAGTTTTATGTTGATTTGTGTTTTGGCGAATTTTATAGCATTGGAAACAAGGTTACTCACTATTTTATAGAGAGCCTCAGGGTCTACATCTTCAATAATCGGTTCGTTTTCTGCTTCGAATGATATTTTTATTTGTTGCTGGTAAGAACCTTGCTTGTACTGATTGTAGACTTGTTGCACTATTTGGGTTATATTTTGTTGGCTGACGTTCAGAATAAACATATCATTTTCTATTTTTCTGAAATCAAGTAATTGATTGATAAGTATTAGCAGGCGGTCTGTATTTCGTTTGATAACAGACAAATATTTTTGTGTTTGCGTATTTCCGTCTTTGGTGGCAATAATCATTTCTAATGGTCCGGTAATCAGCGAGAGCGGGGTTTTTATTTCGTGAGCTATATTAGTAAAGAAATTGATTTTTGCTTCATACATTTCTTTTTCTTTAGCTATCTGGTATTTGTATTGTTTCTTCTCGTTTTCAATTACCAAATGCTTTTTATATCGATTGATGGCATAGCTTACGATGATGATACACAAGATGATATAGAATATAATCATATAATACTCCTGCCAGAAAGGAGGCCTGATTCGGAGTGTTATGCTATAACCATTATCATTCCAGATTCCATTATTGTTACTGCCTTTTACAGTAAATATATATTTACCCGGAGGTATATTCATGTAATGTGCTGTATTATTTGATGTGTAATTCCAGTCTTTATCAAATCCTTTTAGCATGTAGGCGTATTTATTGGTTTCTGGAAAAATATAACTTAATGCAATAAAATCAAAACTGAAGGTTGTCTGTTTGGAAGAGAGAACAATTTCTTTTGTATTGCTTATCGATTTTTTTAAAGGAGAATCTTGACCGATCGGTAATTCTTCATTGAAAACTTTGAAACTGGTGATTTGTATAGGAGGAACGATGCTGTTTTCTGTAAATTCAGATGGATTAATTGAAATAAATCCATTTGTACCTCCGAAATAGAGCAGGCCGTCAGATCCGCGTAGAGCGCATCTGAAGTTATATTGTATTTCTTGTCCGATGTAGTCAAATGTTTTGATATATTCAGTTGTGCTGTTTTGAACAATCTGCGCTACCCCCTTGGGAGTACTGGCCCATATATTACCATAGTTATCATCTATGATTGAGTAAATGATGTCTGAAGGCATTCCATTCTCATGATTGAATATGTTCTTGATTTTCTTCTGGGCTATATTAAAAACAATTACTCCTTTTTCTTTAGTTCCTATCCATAAATCATTTTTTTCTCTGTTATATAATAAACAACTGAGATTATTTATATCAATTTTGTTGGAAATGTCGGAGAAATGTTGCCATTCTCCATTGGGATACAAGCAATAAAGTCTATAAGCATGTGTGGCAAACCAAATTGTTCCGGATGCACTTTCCGTCATATCTGCAATCGGACGGCCGAATAAGGCTTCCGGCCTTTTAAATTTTTCTCCGGGGGGCATGATGGCACATCCACCTTCTTCCAGCGCAAATATTAGAGTACCGTTTTGAGTTTTAAATATTGATTTTCCTTCAATCGTATTGAGTGGGATTGTTGCAATCACCCTACCATTTGTAGCAGAAATGATTCTCACTCCTCTTCCGTAAATACTTACGTACAATGTGTCATTCGATAAATAAAGATTTTGTATGTTGTGATAATCCAGCGTAAGGGCATTGTCTAATTGTTTGGTTTGGGGATTGTAACGGTATACGATGTTATTATTATGTGTAGATAATAATATATTCTGTTTGCTGTCTTCCACCATACTGCTGGTAATGGAATGTTTTTGAGCAGTTGCTGCTTCTATATCGTGGAAGGATATAAATCTGTTGACGTTTGGGGCGAAATAAGTGACTCCGTTGAAGTAGGTCCCAACCCAGAATGCCCCTTCTTTATCACGAGATATGCAGAATGTGGAATTGTCTACAATACTCCTATCGGAATATTCCTCTTTTACTATTTGGAAGCTTTCTGTCGATTTATTCAGGAGTATGAGACCTTTGTCTGACCCCATGATAAGTTCCTTGTCTGAGTAGGGGGTTATTGATTTTATATTTCCAATATTGGAGAGGTAATGACTACATTCATTTTTGGTAGGATTATATTTGAAAAGGCCATTTGTGAAGGTGCCTATCCACAAGTTATTATCCTCATCACAATAGATGGAATATATTGATTGTTTGTTTACATCGAGTTGGGGATGCTTTATTGGAGTAAATGTGCCGTTTGATGAATTGAAAAGTACAAGACCATATCCGGCTGTTCCTAACCAGATATTGTTCTGTTGATCGCTTACTATTGTCCAAATAAAATCTGAGGGGATACTTTGGGGCGTTTTTGAGGCTGTAAAGTGTCTTTGAACACGAAAGTTATTATCTAATTGGAATAATCCTTCCCCATGAGTTGCGATCAGAATGTTGCCATGGGAATCTTCCATTATATCATTTACAGTGACGTTATTTTGATTTTCCTTCTTTAAAGCGATATGATGAAAGTGATCGTATTCCCGATCATAATAATATAATCCTCTGCGTGTTCCTATTAACATTCGATGCTTTGAATCTTCCTTTATACAATGTATAAAGTTGTGTCCGATAGACAAGGAGTCTTGCTGACGGTTTTTATATACTTTGAAGTTTTTTCCATCAAAACGATTAAGTCCGTCATTTGTTCCAATCCAAATAAACCCTTGGCTATCTTGCATGATTGCCCACACACAGTTGTTGGATAAGCCATTTTCTTTTTGGTAGTTTCGGAAGCAGGAACCTTGTACATCGAATTGTATTAGACAACAAAGTATTGTCAGGAGAAGCGTATGTTTCATAGTTTTATTTTGGTTGAAAAACGCAGGCAAAATTAAACATTTTATTTAGAACCTGTTTTTAAGTTTAAAAGTTTGAGATAAAAATAGTATTTCTTTTTACCTTGAAATTAGTTGCCGATTTGAAATGGCATTTATTCAATGGATTTAGAAAAACACAGTGGCAAGTTATTAAGAAAATTCCGAAATAGCAAGAAGGAAATAAAAATATGATTTACCTGTGAAATGGAATGCGAAACAATCCATCCCGCCCATGGCCTTATTGGGGACAGATAAAAAGACACGAGAAATTTGAATATGCTTACATAATTCTTTGATATTGAATATTTTGATAATATGTACTTCTGCTAAAAAGCAGCAAATAGAGAAAAAAGTGCATAAATGAATGAATAAAATACACTTTTTTCTGCATATTTCTATGAAAAAGAGGATAGATATGCAGTTTTACCCGGTATGTTAATGTACTTTTCCCCGGTGGAAAGCTTCAGTTTCTCGTAGAGGAACGACTCGTTCCTCTACGAGAAACCATAAGAGTCTCTACGGGAAAAACAAATTTTGTCTTGTTGGGAGTACTTTAAATGCTGGAAGCAGACAAAATCCGGACTGCTTTGAAATGGAATAAAGAATAGAACTCGCACATTTTTAAGATAATTTGCAATCAAAATACGAAAATGATGACCTTTCGCTATGGCTAATTAGGCATTTTAGTGTCTTTTTGGAGTGTTTAACGTGAAAATGCAGACGATTTTCAGTGTTACCACTATCCTCTGCTTTAATAAAGAGATTCTGCATCAACTAAAATATCATATTGACATTTTGTAAAAACACTCCCGTTTTTTCCGGAGAAGTCCGACCGTGTACTTCCAATACTGTCCACCTCTATCACAATCAAACGACCGTTCTATTTTTTGTCTGCAATAAGTTCTTTTCCTTGGTAGACGGGCCAACCCTCCAACTACTTTTTACCTCATAAAAACGTTTTGAATGAAAGAACCGTGGGGGAGTGAGCTATTATACTATATGGATTGAAGATATTTTTCTATTTGGCAGAGAAAATGATAAGATTGATTTATTTCTTTGTTGCGTTACTTTATTGGTTGTAATATATTTGCCTTTTCTTGTTATATTTTAGTCTTTTTAGTTACTGTTTTATTCCTTTTGTGATTGTTATTTTATTGATAAATAGTGATTTATGATGGCGTTGCGTTTATGCAGTATGTTTTTGGAAATATAAACCGTGAGTTTGTTATCAATTGTTTTTTTTCTGTCGGATATTGTTCTGTGATAAATAAAAAGCCTAATATATTTGTTGCCGGTATTAATCATTAAAAATAATATTATGAAAAGAGGAACAATTATCAAGATGCTTTATGCTGCTATAGCATTTGTTTTGAATAATCAGAATGCGCAGGCTACTAAACCACCCGAATTTTTGTCTGAATCTCCTATTTGAATGAATGTATTATTAATAATATTCAATTAAGAGAATGCAATAACTGATTTGTCTAAAGGTCTTTTTAGTATTGATGGGCAAAAAGCAACAGTTGGGTAATCTCAAATTGATCGTTCATTTGCCAGGATAAGTCCTATAATAATATTTTGTTAATATATTTTTAACTTATAACTAAAAATAATACAATGAAAAAAGGAATCTTTACTAAAGTTTTTTGTCTGATAGCTATCTTATTGCTGGCTACGCAAGACATTTTTGCGGAGGTTAGTAATCCCCCCCAAGCACTCCCTGTTCCCCCAACTCAGGAAGCAACTTCTGTTAAATCAATTTTTTGTGAGGAATATACTGATATTACATCTATTAAAGGCTTTAGTGGGCGAGGAAACGCTACTGCAGCAATAAAGTCAGTGCTGGGGAGCGATATGATTTATTTTGAGCAGGGTCTCGGCGGGTGGTCTTTTGCCGAATTGGGCACTACGATAAATCTTGATGATTGCGAGGCACTTTGTTTTGACATTTATGTAGTTAAAGGTGGATTTACTTTAAAAGTTTATTTTGGACAGGGTGCTTCTGTCAAAGTACCGACGCCTTTGGTAGAAGGATGGAATAAAGTTGAGATTAAACTGGATGATTACCGGAATCTGCCTGCGGGAAAAGTACCGGATCTTACCCAGATAAATAAAATAGGTTTTATAAATGGCGGTGGATATGATAGAACTGTCTATATTGATAACATTTACGCTTATGGAGATTTTGGCGGCGATACCCCTCCGGTAGTAGATCCGAATGCACCTACAGAGCCTGCTCCTACACCCAAGCATAAAGATACGGATGTAAAATCGATTTTTAGTGATGCCTATGACAACATTACTGATTTGGTTTTGAACAATCCCGGTAGCCCGACAGCGGAAATGACAGTAGTAACCCCTTTTAAAGGCGATAATATGCTTCGGTTCACCTCATTGAATTGGGTACTTCTTAAATTTGCTCCGGCTCTGAATCTTGATGACATGGATTACCTCCATTTTGATGTTTGGGCAGAAAATACACGTACTATTAAACTCGGTCTTGGTAACTGGTCGTCACAAGCAACTACTGATGCTTTAACCTTAAACGCCGGATGGACAAGTTTTGATGTACCGATGAATGTGTTTAAGAGCGCTGACTTAACTAATATTATTGTCTCTAAGATATTCAGTGCCAATGGTTTTGCTATTGCAAGACTGTACTTTGATAATATATATGCATATAAAGGTGAACCGGTGGGGACACCCATAGTATACATAGAATCTGCACCGGAACCGATATTGGCACCTAAAACAGTTAAGTCTGTGTTTACGGATAAATACAGCAATATAGCCGATCTTGAAGAAGGTAGTACTACAGGTCTCACGAAATTTGATTTTGTATACCGTCTTACGGAGGCTGACAAAGTTTTGAGAATACGCTCTCTTGAAGAGATGGCACTCCATACAACCACTACACTTGACTTCAGTGATATGGAGAATATACATTTCAGTATGTACTGTGATGGCGAAGGAGGAAACGGAACACTTGAAATTGGATTCCAATCCCAAGGTTCGGAAACGGTTTATTATTCCTCATCGCTTCCTGCCCTCAAAATAGATGAATGGAGTTATGTGAATATCCCGGTTCACGAGTTGAAAGAAGCCGGATTGGATTGTTCTAAGATAGATAAAATACTTTTTCGTGGTTCGGGCAATATTTATATCGATAATATTTTTGCCTTTAAAGATGAGTATACTCTGGGATTAGGAGAACAAGGGACTATTTCTGTTGACTGGGACTTGGCATCGGCTGATGATGTTCTTCCTGATAAGGAGAAGGCTTATTTGGGTGTAAACCTGGCGCAAGGTTCAGGGGGGACAGTCCATGGTGTATTTGATACGAACTATTCTTATCCGACATTTAAAGATCTTTACTACTTTAAATCAAAAGGTGTACGGCTTATTCGTTTTCCTTTCCGTTGGGAACGTGTACAGCATGAAGTAAATGGACCGTTGGATATGGAACTTGATATGAAAAAGATCAAGGAGGTAATTGCTGAAGCGGAACGTATCGGTATGTATGTGATGCTTGATATGCATAATTATTGCCGTAGGAGTATTGATGGTGTAACTTGCAAAATCTCTGATTCTGGAAATCTGACAAAAGAGCATTTGGCTGATGTATGGAAGAAAATAGCTGTTGAGTGTCAGGCATACAAGAATATTTGGGGATATGATATAATGAACGAACCTTATGGCTTGGATAAGGGCGTGTGGTATTCGACAGCACAAGCAGTTATTGATGCTATTAGAACTGTAGATATGCAAACGCCTATAGTAATAGAGGGCGAAAGTTATGCATCTTCATCTACATGGCCTTCAACGGGTGGAGGATTGATAGAACTGAATGATCCGGCTGATAATTTGATTTTTCAAGCACATTGTTATTTTGATAGAGATAAAAGCGGGCATTATAATTTAGGAGATTTTGACAAGGAAGTTTCCGATTCACAACAACATATTAAACGTTTGAAACCATTTGTGGAATGGCTGAAAGAACATAATCAACGTGGAATTTTAGGCGAATTCGGAGTACCCGGAAATGATGTTCGTTGGCTGAATCTGCTGGATGAGGCTATTGTTTATCTCAAAGAAAATCGTGTCGCTGCTACATATTGGGTAGCAGGTGGATGGTCGTCTAATGATAAGGTAAGTATTCATCCGTTGAAAAATTATACAGTGGAAAGGGCTCAGATGAGAATCTTTGAGAAATACGCAAAAGATTATGATGACGCTTCGTCTGGAACAGGATGCATTTTACATAATGAATCTGAGGGTCTGGAAGTTTATTCTGACTTAACAGCCGATCGTGTGTATATTAAAGCAGATAAGGCTATAAAAGGTATTGACATGTTTACTATGTCCGGGCAGTGTGTAAAGAAAGAAAGCATTGGCTCATCAGAAGCAGAAATTGTAACTGACGGATTGGTACCGGGGGTATATTTGATCCGGATTCTTATAGAAAACGGAAGTGTCAGGACCTTTAAAATCGTAAAATATTAGAAGATGAAGAATTCCCATATAATAGGTATTGTCTTGTTTTTCTTTATGGTAGGAATGGCTTCTTGTAATGAGACAGTTAAGCAACCTTTTAAAGAGCCATCTGCTTTGAAAGTAAAAAAGAATGTTTTTATTAATGATTCAGGAAAGATTGTCAGGTTGTGTGGTGTGAGTTTCTCGGATCCGGATAAGTTGAAAAGAGAAAATCAATGGAATTTACGTTATTTTGAAGAAGCGCAGCGTTGGGGATGTAATGTGATACGTTTACCGATACATCCTTATACGTGGCGCTATCACGGAGTAGAAGATTATCTGAAAATACTGGATCAGGGAGTGGAATGGGCTAAGCAAACTAATATGTATGTCATTATTGATTGGCATGCTATCGGTAATCTGCCGGAAGATGTTTATCCTCATTTTAACTATGCTACCAATTGGACAGAAACTGTAAACTTTTGGAAGATTATAGCTGAACATTATAAAGATAATTCTACAGTGGCTTTTTATGAGTTGTTTAACGAACCATGTGATCAGGGAAAACCTTTGAGCTGGGATGTGTGGCAGCCTCTAATGGAACAGCTGATAGATAGCATCAATATGATTGATGATCAGAAGATATATCTGGTGGCTGGAATGAATTGGGCTTATTTGCTTGATGAAGTCGTGCAGAAACCGGTAGCTCGTAATAATGTGGCTTATGTGACACATCCTTATCCTCAAAAAGTAGATGCACCTTGGGAGGATAAATGGGAAAGAGACTGGGGACATGTCGCAGACCATTATCCGGTGGTGGCTACAGAACTGGGATATGTGGTAAAAGGACAACGTGGTGAACACATTCCATGTATAGGTGATGAGATATATGGTGAAGCTATTATGAATTATCTTGACAAAAAGGGGATTTCATACACCGTGTGGTGCTTTGATCCTTCTTGGGCACCTGCTCTGTTGGATGATTTTGACTTTAATCTTACACGACAAGGAGAATTCTTTAAAAGAAAGTTACAAATGAAATAATTGTTTTTACTTACATTAAAATTTATTATTATGAAAAATTTATTATTCGTGTTGTTGGCCGTATGGGTCGTTTCTGCAAATCTTACGGCGCAAGTGGCTTCAGATGTCGTAATTTATAAAGGAATAGATATTGATCCGAATGGAAAGGCGGATGATAGTATTTGGGAGAATATTGCACCTGTTAATATAACCAATGTTTTTAATTATGAAGAGCCTACGGTGACCTCTTTCTTTAAGATGTTTTATACCGATGAATATGTCTATGTATTGGTTGATGTCACTGATGATGTCCATTATCCGGCTTGGTTGGCCAATGATGTAAAAAATCAATGGCAATATGATAAAGTGGAAATTTATTTTGATATTAACGAAAATCTGAAAGATGGGCAAGGGCCTGCTTACATTAGTGGTGTAATGGCACCGGGGCATTATCAGATAGCACCGGCATTGACAGAAGATGGTTATGGAGAGCCGTTTGTAACAGAGGGAGTATTATATGGGACTATGAGTGGCATGGCTACAGTTTGTTATGCTATGAAGCCCGATGGAAAAGGATATGTGGTAGAGTGCCAGATCCCTATTTATGCATTTGTTAATGATAAAGGTGAAGAGCTGAATGTAGATAAACTTACTTCTTTACCTCAAGGTATGGGGTTTGATGTAATAGTTGTTGATAATGAT
Organism: uncultured Bacteroides sp.; assembly: GCA_958477465.1. Taxonomy (GTDB): domain Bacteria; phylum Bacteroidota; class Bacteroidia; order Bacteroidales; family Bacteroidaceae; genus Bacteroides. The sequence goes on along the minus strand of CAUEFX010000017.1, from coordinate 31,084 downwards.
AATGATGGCAAAGGACGTAAAAGAGCTGTTTGGAAGAATATCGGGCCTACTGAACCTTATAATAATATGGATGCCTGCGGTGTGGTAACTTTTAGTGCAGCTGCTCCTTCCGGATTATCTCAAACAGATCTATCCTCTATTTATGCTCACTATGATAAACAGACAGAAACGGTTGCCGTTAAAGGTGATTGTAATAGAGTTGTATTTATTGCTGCCTCTGGTGTAGAAGTGAAAACAGCTGAGGCAAATGTTTCAGAAATAGATGTGACTGACTTGCAATCCGGTTTGTACCTTCTTAAATTATATTACGGTGATCATCTGCTGAAAGTGGTTAAGATCGTTAAATAATCTAATACTAAAGTTTATGAGAGAAAGTAGTTTAATACAGAAAATTTGTTATAGTGCTTCTCGTAAAACATTTTTAGGCTGTAAAATTACATTGCTGATATTATTGGTTGGGTTAATTCAATTGAATAGGATCAATGTGTATGCGCAGAAAAATGTAAGTGAGGAGAAGGATAAAGTTGGGACAATTACAGGTCATGTAATGGATGTAAATGGTGAACCTGTTATTGGTGCTTCAATATTAGTAAAGGGTACAACGTCTGGTACTACAACCAACTTAGATGGATATTATACATTAAGCAATGTTGCTTCAAATGCAGTATTGGTAGTAAGCTATATCGGCATGAATACTCAGGAGGTACATGTTAAAGGTAAAGATCTGATAAACGTGACACTGGAAGATGCCTCCATTGGCATAGATGAAGTAGTTGTTGTAGGATATGGTACACAAAAGAAGGTAAATCTGACAGGTGCCGTGTCGGCTGTAAAGGTGGATGAACAATTGGCAAGCCGTTCGTTGACAAGTACCTCATTGGCTTTGCAAGGAAAAGTGCCGGGATTATCAATAACGCAGAATTCCGGTATGGCCGGTCGTAACGATGTTAAAATGCTTGTTCGGGGAATGGGAACGGTGAATAATGCTGATCCGTTGGTTGTCGTTGACGGTATGCCTGATGTTGATATCGATCGTATTAATATAGATGATATTGAAAGTGTTTCTGTGCTGAAAGATGCCTCATCCTCTGCTATTTATGGTTCGCGTGCGGCCAATGGTGTTATTCTGATTACTACTAAATCAGGGCATGAATCGGCTCCCAAAATAAACGCTTCGGCCTCTTATACTATAGGAACACCTACCCATGCATGGGAGTTTATGGCAGATTATCCACGGTCGCTGACTTTGTTGCAACGTGATGCTGCAGTTTCTACTCTACCTGCTAATATCCGGTTCAAGAATGGTACTATCGATCAGTGGATGGCATTAGGAATGATTGATCCTATCCGTTATCCGAATACAGACTGGTATGATATCATTTTAAGAAATTCGCAAGTCCAGAAATATAATCTTTCTGCATCGGGTGGAAATAAAGTTTCTAACTTTTATATTTCTCTCGGGGTTATTGACGAGAAAGGTCTTCTTATTAATAATGATTATACTCGTTACAATTTACGTGTGAATTATGATGCTAAAATTCGTTCGAATATGCATATCGGAGTAAAAATTGCAGGCAATTGGTCGGATCTGCAGTATGCACTGACCAGTAATTTTGACGGTACTATCGATGCCAATGAAATGAGATATGCTATTGCGGGAGTAACACCTTATGATCCTGTGACAGGGTATTACGGAGGCGTGATGGCTTATGGTGAAGACCCTCAGATCTTTAATCCTTACAGTGCTTATAATACCCAGCTTACACAGAAAAAGAGACAGGAATTGAATGGTAATGTCTATTGGGATTGGAGTCCTGTAAAAGGATTGACTGCACATTTGGACTATTCTTTGAATTACGGCAATGATTTCAGATATCAGGCAGATACTCCTAATCGTGCTTATAACTTTCAAACGAATGATTTTGGTGCCCGCTATTTCGTAGAAGATAATGCTCCGATTTATAATTATACCAATAATAACTATAAAACTCAGTTTAGTGCACGGTTAAATTATGATATTACTTTTTGTAAACATCATACGCTGAATGCTATGTTTGCTTTTAGCGAAGAGTATTGGCATACTCGTTATCAGATGTCGGGACGTAATGACCGTTTGCATTCATCTCTTCATGAAATTGATGCGGCTCTTACAGAGAAACAGTACACAGGGGGAAATTCAAGTGCTGAAGGGTTGGTTTCTTATATCGGGCGTATCAATTATGCGGCGTATCAACGTTATTTGTTTGAATTCAATTTGCGTTGCGACGGTTCATCTAAATTTCTTGACGGTTCTAAATATGGATATTTCCCATCAGCTTCTGTAGGATGGATTTTTTCAGAAGAGCCATTTATTAATAAATATGTGAAAGGATGGCTGGATCATGCTAAGTTGCGTGTGTCTTATGGTGTGTTGGGAAATAATAGTGGAGTGGGACGCTACGAACAGCAAGAGACTTTGACTACCAAGAATTATATGATTGATGGTAAGATATCAAAAGGGTATGTCAATAAGAAAATGGTAAACCGTGATTTAAGTTGGGAAGAAACATCTGTTACCAATGTCGGGTTGGATATGAAGTTTTTAAATAATCGTTTATCGGTTGAACTTGATTATTATGACCGGCTGACTAGTAGTATGATTCGGCCTTCTGATATGTCTATCCATTTGACAGGTGCATATTCTGCTCCCCGTAAAAATATCGGTGAACTGCGAAATAAAGGAGTAGAGGCTAACATTACCTGGCGTGGAAGGGTTAATGAGTTTAATTATACTGTGAATGCTAATGCTTCTTATAATGCTACGGTACTGGAAAAGTGGAATGAGTATTTGGGGCGTAATCAGAAAAACAGCAGTGATTATGTATTTATCAACATGCCATATAACTATGTATATGCTTATGAGGCTATTGGCATTGCACAAGGCTGGAACGATGTATATAATGCCACCCCACAGGGTGCTCAACCGGGTGATCTATTATATAAAGATTTGAATGGTGATGGGAAAATTGACGATAATGATATGAAGGCTTTTCCACGCATTCAGCGTGATCGTCCCACTACAAACTTTGCATTAAGCGGTAATTTTGAGTGGAAGGGATTTGATCTGTCTGTAATGTTCCAGGGAGCTGCCGGTCGTAAAACTTTTTGGTTAACTGCCAATAATAATCCTGATTTGCAAGAAGCGCGGCAAGCTACCACTTGGGGCCATTGGACTAAACCTTGGTCGTTGGAGAACAGAGGAGGAGAATGGACTCGTTTAGGGGGATCAAATAATCGAAAAGAATCTACTTTCTGGTTGGATAATCTGGCTTATTTACGTCTGAAAAATCTGCAATTAGGATATACTATTCCTCAAAACTGGTTGAAAAAAATCGGACTTAGTTCTATCAGAATGTATATATCTGCAGATAATTTGGCTACAATTACTAAATTTCGTGGATTGGACCCTGAAAAAGAAGGTGATATAAATGATGGTTATCCTCTGGTGAAATCGTTCACTTTTGGTATTAATGTAGGTATTTAAATTTAATATCATGAAAAATAGAAGAAATTATATATTGGGTATATTACTGGGTGGAGCATCAATACTCTTTACGGGCTGTATAAACAGCCTTTTGGACCAGATTCCTACAACAGAATTAGGTAATACGGAATTCTGGCAGACAGAGGAGGATGCAACGAATGGTTTAATGGGGGCGTATTCTGATGTACGCGGTCTTTTTAATAGAGATTATTATTTTGATGGGCAAGGTGAGTATGTCCGTGTCAGAGACGGTAGCGGTAGTTTGAGTAATACTACTACCAATGTAACACAGGGGGCTGCTTATAAAGGGGGCTGTTATTTCCCTGATCCGTCTTACCGTTTCGGAGCAAAGTTCGATACATATTATAAATTCTGTTATGGCGGTATACATCGGGTCAATTATGTGATAGAAAATACACAGAAAATGATCCTGAATGCAAAAACGGAAGAATCAAAGAAAAAACTTGAGACCATTGTCGGTGAAGCCAGATTGCTGAGAGGTATGATTTATTTCCGTCTGATTTCTATGTGGGGTGATGTTCCGTATATAGATCATGTGGTGTACGACCAAACGGAAATGGATAAAATAGCACGTACTTCCATTGCGAAAATCAAAGATTATATTATTGAAGATTTTAACTATGCTTTTGAGAAACTCCCGGTAAAATCAGAGCAGATAGGGCGGGCGTCTAAACCTGCAGCTTTAGCGTTTAAAGGTAAACTCGAACTTTATTGGGCTTGTTGGAATCATTTCGGATGGCCGGAACTTGATACTTTTACCCCAAGCGAAGAGGAGGCTCAAAAGGCATATAAGGTTGCCGCTGATGATTTTCGTGCAGTGATTAATGACTATGGATTAAATTTGTTTAGGAATGGTGAACCTGGCGAATGGGGAGAACTGGGTGATGCAAATGTATTACCTAACTATTTCTATCTGTTTATTCCTACTACAGGTAACGCTAATGCTGATGGTGAAATTATTTTCACATTTACTCATGGAGGTCCTGGAACAGGACAAGGAGAATCATTGATGCGTGATTTCGCAGGGCGTAACATTCAGAATTCTCAGTGCTGGGTGACACCTACATTTCGCTTAGCAGATCGTTATCAATCTACGATAACAGGTGATTTCACTGATCCGTTGATTCCAATGAACCCAAATGCGCCCAATGCGAGAACTACTAAAAATTCAGCAGTGAATTCGGAAAGTTATTTGAATCGTGATTATCGTATGAAAGCATCAATGTTGTGGGATTATGAAATGATTCAAGGATTGGCATCTTTAAAGAAGACAAATTGGGTACCATTCATCTATAAATCATGGAATGCTAAGGTTACAATTGATGGAAATCAGTATACATCGTATAACACCGATGGTACAAACTCCGGATACGTTTTCCGTAAATTTGTTCGCAATTATGAAGGTGCGGATCGTAATGAAGGCGACTATAACTGGCCGGTAATCCGTTTGGCTGATGTTTATCTGATGTATGCGGAAGCAACAAATGAATTGTACGGACCACAGCAGGATGCTATTGCTTTGGTTAATAAAATCCGTCATAGGGGAAATTTACCTCCTTTGGCCTCCAGCAAGATTTCTGATAAAAAAGCTTTCTTCGATGCTATCGAACAAGAGCGTATTGTAGAATTGATAGCCGAAGGACATCGTGCTTTTGATTTACGCAGATGGAGAGCTATTGAAAGAGTGTGGGGGGAACCGGGATCAGAAGAAGTTTGGATGGGTGATACACATAGTGATAAAGTGTATAGCTGGTATAAGAATTTGAATGAGAGATTGTACCAACAAGCTTATATTTTCCAGATTCCGCCTAAAGAACGTGATCGTAATCCGAACTTAACTCAAAATACTCCTTGGTTATAATAGCAGAGGGGCTATAAGGAATGTTGAATTCAAATTAATAATGAAAGTAATGAAAAAATATATAGTTATTCTTTTTATAGCATTGACTTGGATCGGATGTACAAATTTTCCGATTGATGAAGATGGATTGTTAATTACCGGACGTTCTGAATGTTATGTAAGTAATTTTGAACTTTTGGGCGTTGATTACCAGACGGTGAGACATGGGGCAGCCGTTATTGATACGGTAGAGCAAACCATTCATGTGGAAGTACTGTATGGTACTGATCTGAAGAATCTTTATCCTCAGTTTTCTTTGGTAACAGATGCTAAACTGGAACCTAAGATAGAGGGGAAAGTTGACTTTTCGGATTTAGCAAATCCTAAACAATACACGGTTGTTTCAGGTAATAGAAAAGTCCGGAAAATATATACGGTTTATGTTAGTGTGCAACAGAAATAAAATGAATACGATGAAGGCTATTGAATATTATCTTTTAATGATTGTTGCTGGCTTGTGTTTCGTATTTACATCTTGTGAAAATGAATACGAGGTACCTGCTGCAGGAACGACTTTACAGAATGATTGTATAAAACGCTCATTGGGACCTAATCTGGTGGGATCGAAAATCGAATTTGCTTATGCTATGGCACTACCTCCTTCTCAAGGGAAACTGGTTTCAGCCAAGGTAAAGGCTTCTATTGCAGGAGCAGAAGGTACTTATCTGGAACACAGGTCTTTTTATACGGACCAAGGTGGAGACGATAAAGGAGTTGAGATAGGTAACCCGTCAGTAACAGAAGGGATGACGACGGAAGTTACATTTACGAAGGATACATGTGCAGCAACGTTGCGTTATTATTATGTGATTCCTGAAGAAGCTCGCGGTAAGAATATCTCTTTTAGTTTTTATGCGACAGACAGTAATGGCAGAAGTGTCTCATACGATATGGGGGACTATTTTATATCTAACATGGATATAAAACTTGATATGATAATTCCTACGGATAGTTATCTTTCTATCTCGGATATGGCAGTGTATACCAATGAGAATATGCCGACTGAAGCAGACAAGATCGATCTGGTATATCTATATCGCAGGATTTCCGGGATTGATTTTCTGCATGCATTGGTTTCACCAGGGGCCGAGTCGGAGTATTTGCCAGGCATAGTTTTGCCGGAAGGAGTGAATCGGATGACATCATTACAAAGAACTTTTGGGGCTATTGACCAACAACTTGCTCGTGATCAATATGGAACATTTATTGATGATCTGGATTTCTATCAGATGAATTTTAGTAGTGCTTCCAATTTTATTGTTAACATAAAGAAAGATGCTGGAACATGGGTTGAAACGGCTGATGGAATATATCGTGCTTTTATTTATGTCAATAAAGTGGACAATGTAAAGAAAACAATGACAGTTAGCATTAAACGGTTACGAATGAAATAATCGTGGAATAGTCATTTTTTTCTAAATTTATACGTGAGACACTAAGGTGGAATATACTTGTTATGGCACCTTAGTTGTCTCATGTACTCCCTCTTTTTTTCTATTCTCATTTTAATAGGTTTGTAATTTAATATAAATAATATGGCATTGAAAAGTGTTCGTTTATTCTCTCTGTTTATTCTATTGGGTATTACTTTATATTCTAAAGCTCAGAATCTCCGGGCCGATGGATATAAGGGGATTTGGTATACAATTGGCCAAAAGTCGGAGTATGGAGACAAATACTCCGGTGGATTTGCTACTTATACGGCTAATCATACTCCTGTGGCTATCTATGCCTCAAAAGTTGATAAAACTTTTTTTGTTTATGGAGGAACCACCGGTGAAAAAGACAGGCATTTACTGATTATGATTTCTTATTATGATCACAAAAGTGGAACATTGGCCCGCCCGGTTATTGTGTGTGATAAGATGGGAGTGGATGATCCTCATGATAATGCTTCTCTTGCTATAGATAGCGATGGATATATTTGGGTATTTGTAAGTGGAAGAAATGTTACTCGCTTGGGACAAATATACAAAAGCGCAATGCCATATTGTATTGATCGTTTTGAGAAAAAACACCAGTCGGTGATAACTTATCCTCAGCCTTGGTATATAGAAGGTAAGGGATTTATTCACCTTTTTACGAAGTATACTGCTGAACGAACATTTGGCAGGGAACTTTATTGGTCGACGAGCCCTGATGGAATAAACTGGACTCCAGACAAGAAACTGGCTGGTATGGGAGGACATTATCAGCTTAGTAATGTATGGAATAATAGAGTAGTTACTGTTTTTAATTACCATCCTGATGGGGGAGCAGATTCCCGGACTAATATTTATTTAGTCCAAACAGAGGATATGGGAAAAACCTGGCAAACAGTGGATGGTGTGACGTTGTCTACTCCATTAAGCTCTCCGCAAAGTGCAGCTTTGGTATATGATTATCAGAAAGAGAACAAGTTGGTGTATTTGAATGATTTGAATTTTGATAAAGACGGTAATCCTATTATTCTGGCAATTGTGAGTAAGCATTACCAACCGGGTCCCAAAGGAGATCCACGGGAATGGGTTATATTACATAGAAAAAACGGACAGTGGCACTCACGTGTGTTATGCTCTTCTTCTCATAATTATGATATGGGCTCTATTTATGTAGATAATGATGTCTGGACAGTGATTGGGCCAACAGAGGATGGACCGCAAAAATATGGTACCGGTGGAGAGATTGCTTTGTGGAGAAGTTGGGACGAAGGACGACACTGGACTAAAATAACCGATGTTACTAAGAATAGTCCACGAAATCATTCGTATGTTCGTCGTCCTTTATATGCCCGTAATGATTTTTATGCATTCTGGGCAGACGGGAATGCTGATAGTATGTCTGTGTCAAAACTTTATTTTACAGACAAAGATGGTAGTCAGGTATACGAAATGCCCTATCGGATGAAGGCGGATCATGAAAAACCAATTGCAGTGTATAAGCAGAATCCGTGTCAACCATTTGGCGTGAATCTGGCCTGCGCAGAATTTAATGAAGCAAATTTGCCAGGTAAATATGATAAGCATTATACTTATCCGAAAGTAGAAGAACTGGATTATTTTAAAGATAAAGGATTAAAATTGATCCGTCTGCCTTTTAAGTGGGAAAGAATGCAGCACGAGTTGAGTGGTGACCTTGATTCTGTAGAGCTGAAACGGATTAAGAATTTTGTGGGGGAGGCTGCGAAAAGAGGAATGAGCGTAATTCTTGATTTACATAATTATGCACGGCGCTATCATCAAGGAGTGAAATGCGTTATTGGTACTAATGGAGTGACGTTAGATCATTTTGCGGACTTTTGGCAACGCTTTTCATTCGAAATGCGTTCATTCTCAAATATATATGGCTACGGATTAATGAACGAACCACATGATTTGGAGAGTTCGACTTCTTGGTTTCAAATGGCACAGAGGGGGATTGAAGCAATAAGAAAAAGTGATCAGGAACGACCTATAATTATTGGAGGGGATGATTGGAGTTCTGCGGAGAGATGGGTAGAGAAGAGCGATACATTGAAATATTTGAGGGACCCCGGGAATAATTTGATTTATGAGGCACATGTCTATTTTGATGCAGATGCTTCGGGAAGTTATAAAGGATCATACGATGTGGAGAAAGGATCTCCTACACGAGGGATAGAAAGGGTGAAGCCTTTTGTTAATTGGCTTAAAGCTAATCGGCTAAAAGGTTTTATTGGTGAATATGGTGTTCCTGGTAACGATGAACGCTGGTTGGTCACTATGGATAACTTTTTAAATTATCTACAGAGCGAAGGTATAAACGCTACCTATTGGGCAGCAGGTCCATGGTGGGGTAAATATCCTCTTAGCCTTGCCCCAAGAGGCGGAAAAGATGCTCCGCAAATGAAGATAGTAGAAAAATATCTTACTACCAGTGACCGGCATTGGGCAGATGAAGTACTTGCAAAGGCCGAAAAACAGGCTCTATTGATGGCCAAGCATCTGAAAGACAAGGAAGGTAAATTACCGCGCTCTTTAGATTCTGCCGGAAAACTGGTGACCTCTTCTTCTGATTGGTGGTGTAGTGGCTTTTTCCCCGGTGTATTGTGGTATTTGTATGAAAACGATAAAGGTAATAAAGAACTGTTTGATTATGCTGACTTATATACCAAACGTCTTGAAAAGGAGCAGTTTAATACGAATACTCATGATTTGGGATTTATGCTGTATTGCAGTTATGGGAATGGATTTAGATTGAATCCGACACCTGAATCAGAGAAAGTCCTTATTAACGGTGCACGTGCTTTATCTACAAGGTATAATCCGGTTGTAAAGTGCATTCGCTCTTGGAATAAATGGCGTGATTATTCTTATCCTGTGATTATAGATAATATGATGAATCTGGAGATGTTGATGTGGGCTTATAAGAGAACGGGAGACGATACTTTTAAGAACATAGCTATGTCTCATGCAAATACGACGAAATTGCACCATTTTCGAGAGGATTATAGCTCCTTCCATGTGGTTGCTTATGATTTGAAAAGTGGTAAGGTATTGAAGCGGGGGACTGATCAGGGGTATAGTGATAATAGTGCCTGGGCACGTGGACAAGCCTGGGCACTTTATGGGTACACGATGATGTATCGTGAGACAGGAAATGAAGATTATTTGAATCTGGCATGGCATATCGCAGATTTTATATTGAACCATCCACATCTGCCGAGTGATAAAATTCCATATTGGGATTTTGATTCTCCTGATATACCTAATGATTATAGAGATTCTTCATCTGCTGCCATCATTGCTTCCGCTTTGTTGGAATTGAGTAAATATTCGGAGGGCAATCGCCGTGAAAGGTTCTACACAGTAGCAGAACAGCAACTTCGTATGCTTGCTTCTGATAAGTATATGGCTGAAGTTGGAACAAATGGCTTTTTTATATTAAAACATGGAGTAGGAAATATTCCTCAGAACTCAGAATTGGACGCTCCTTTGACTTATGGCGATTATTATTTCATAGAAGCACTTTTACGGTATCGGAATTATTAAAAACAGAGAGAGTATGAGAGTTATTTTTCTTTTGATATTCTTTTTACTTTTTCAGGGGGGATCGAGCATGTATGCGCAAGCATTACCTTCGCATCCCCGTATATTAATGTCTGGTGGAGAGGAAATAGAGATTAAAGAAGCTTTAATTAAGGATACTCTTTGGGCTGGTTTACATCGAAATTTCCTCAAGGAATGTAATGATTTGCTTAATCGGCCATTGTTGGAAAGGGAAAAGGTGGGCATGCGGTTGTTAGCTACCTCTCGGGAAGCTCTTCGAAGAATATTATTTTTGTCTTATGCATATCGTATGACTGGAGATGAAATATATTTTCAACGTGCCGAGAAAGAATTACTTGCTGTCTGCCGTTTCTCAGATTGGAATCCATCTCATTTTCTGGATGTGGCTGAAATGGCCTTAGGAGTTGCGATTGGTTTTGATTGGTTATATGCCGGGTTATCGGCTGATTCACGCAGAATCATTAGTGAAGCTATCATGACGAAAGGGCTCCTGCCTGCACAGGATGAGAGATATAATTGGTATTTGAAAGCAAATCATAATTGGAATCAAGTATGTAATGCTGGCATAGCAATTGCAGCTTTGGCGGTCTATGAACAAAATCCGGAAATGTGCAGATTTCTTATTGACCAGGCTGTAGAATCTATAAAGTTGCCTATGGCTGAATATACACCTGACGGAGCATATCCTGAAGGTTATTCATACTGGAGGTATGGAACGACTTTTAATGTTCTTTTATTGAGTGTCTTGGAGAAAGTAGGCAATTGGGATTTGTTACCGGTTTTGTCGTCAGGTTTTATGAATACCCCTTATTATTATGAGCAGATGGTTGGTCCAACCGGGTATAGTTTTAATTATGCAGATTGCGGTGATGAGCATGGACTGGCTCCCGCTACGTTTTGGTTTGCAAAAAAAATCGGGGATCTTTCTTTACTATGGACAGAAAAAAGCTTCATGCAAAAAGATAAATGTTCTGACTATTTGGACAATAGACTGTTCCCACTAATATTTTTATGGGGTAGAAATGTAGAAATAGACAAAGTTGTTCCTCCAGAGAAGATGATGTGGATAGGAGGAGGCACTACACCGGTTGCATTGATGCGGACTTCCTGGACTGATAAGAATGCTTTGTATGTGGGCATTAAAGGGGGAACTTCCAGTAGTAACCATTCGCATATGGATGCCGGTTCTTTTGTGATGGATGCTATGGGGATACGGTGGGTCATGGATTTGGGAATGCAAGACTATGAATCTTTGGAATCGAAAAAAATGCAAATCTGGAGTAATGAACAACATTCGGAACGATGGAAGGTTTTCCGTTATAATAATTATGCTCATAATACTCTTACGATCAATAATAAACTACACGATGTAAAAGGGTATGCGTACTGGAAATCGTTTGTTGACAGTGAGGACTTAAAGTCTGCAACGATTGATCTGAGCACTATTTTTAAGGATGAGTTGTCCTTCTGTCAAAGGGAAATTGCGATGGTAAACGGTACCTATGTAGTGGTGAGAGATAGTGTGAAAACAGACGTTACAAAGCAAGTTCTTTTACGTTGGACAATGTTGACAAGCACTCAGGTAAGAGAGATATGGAAGGATGGCTTTGTGTTGGAGCAAGATGGAAAAAGGATGAATGTGAAAATTAAAAGTCAGAATCGGATTCAAATAAAAAGATGGTCTGCACAATCTGGTACTGATTATGATGCTCCAAACCCTAATGTTGTTTTGATAGGATTTGAAGCTGTCATTCCGGCTGGGAAGGAAGCTGTTTTTGAAACAATCCTATGCCCGGAACAATAGATTAATATAAGTTTTAAAAATATCATAGGATAATATGAAAATACGATTTTTTTTCTTGTTAATATGTTTACTATCCACTGGTTATTCTTGGCGTCTGCATGCAGAAATTGTATTACCCGCTATGTTTACGGATAATATGGTGTTGCAACAGCAAACTGAAGTCGCTTTTTGGGGAAAGGCTACTCCAAGATGTATTGTAACAATTAAAACTTCTTGGAACAATAAAGAGTATTTGGTTAATTCATCAGATAAAGGCGAGTGGCGGACAAAAATATCTACTCCTCAGGCAGGTGGCCCATATTACATTACTGTTTCAGATGAAACGAGTGTTCGTTTGGATAATGTATTAATTGGTGAAGTTTGGTTTTGTGGCGGACAGTCCAATATGGAGATGCCAATCGGTGGTTGGGGGAAAATAGATAATTATGAAGCAGAAATTCGTTTGGCTCAATGGCCCGAAATACGTGTTTTGCATGTTGAACGTGCTGCCAGTTTGTCACCACTCAATGATTTGAAAAAGGTACGTAAGGATACTTGGCAGGTTTGTTTGCCGGAGTTTGCAGCAAACTTTTCTGCTGTCGCTTATTTTTTCGCTAAGAATCTTCATCGCCATTTAAATGTGCCTATTGGTGTAATTACGGCTTCATGGGGAGGGACTGTTGCAGAATCGTGGATTAGTAAAGAGGCTATAAACCGGATAGCAGATTTAGAAAGTAGTGAAAAGGATACTCTCAAAGAATATTCCGTTGACAGAGATGGCCCTAATGTTCCTTCTGTACTTTTTAATGCAATGATTCATCCTATTATTCCTTATACAGTAAAGGGAATCATTTGGTATCAGGGTGAATATAATTGTGCCCGTGCAGAACAGTATAAAGATATATTTCCGCTTCTGATTACTGATTGGCGTAAGCAGTGGAAACAAATGTTACCCTTTTATTTTGTACAGTTACCTAATTTTGGGGAAAGAAGTGAGGAACCGACCAATGCACAGTGGGCTGAATTGAGAGAGGCTCAATTTGAAACATTATGTATGGCTAATACTGGGATGGCAGTAACTATAGAATTGGGAGATGCCAAAAATGTACATCCCAAAAGGAAGAAAGAAGTGGGTGATAGGTTGGCACTAATAGCAAGGGCTAAAACTTATGGAGAGGACATTGCTTATTCCGGACCTTTGTATAACTCATATACCATTGAAGATAATCGGGTGAGGATTAAGTTTGATCACGTTGATGGGGGACTGAAAGTTAAAGGAGGGGATTCGATAAAAGGTTTCTCAATAGCTGGTCCGGACCACAAGTTTTATTGGGCAAATGCAGAAATAGATGGAGAAGAAGTCGTGGTTAGTTCTCCTGATGTTCCTTATCCACTTGCAGTGAGGTATGCTTGGGCTGCTAATCCGGAATGTAATTTGTATAACGGGGCTGATTTACCGGCCTCACCGTTTAGGACAGATCATTGGAAATGAATATAGTACTGTTTTAAATTTTGATAGTATGAAAAATATGTTGTTATACATATTCTTATTGTTTGCATCCGGGATAATGGCTCAGGAGAAGTATGAACCGAACTGGAAATCATTGGATCAGCGGCCGATTCCGAAGTGGTTTGTAGATGCTAAATTTGGAATTTTTGTTCACTGGGGAGTATATTCCGTTCCTGCATGGGCACCCAATACGGGAGATGTTTATTCGCGTTATGCTGAATGGTATTGGCATCGGATTGATCCTCAAGATAAAGATGGAGAAGAATTCAGAAAATTTCATTTGGAAAAGTATGGAAAAAACTTTCATTATCAAGACTTTGTAAGTGATTTTACGGCTGAGCTGTTTGATGCTGATAGGTGGGCTGATATAATGAAAGGCTCGGGAGCCAATTATGTTGTACTAACATCCAAACACCATGAAGGGTTTACATTATGGCCAAGTGCACAGAGTGTAAACTGGAACAGCTTCGATGTAGGTCCCCATCGTGATATTTGTGGAGAACTTTCTATGGCAGTAAGAAAAAAGGGGATGCGTATGGGGTTTTATTATTCTCTGTATGAATGGAATCACCCACTTTATCATACAGATGTAAATCGATATGTGGATGAACATGTATTACCTCAACTGAAGGATATCACTTTACGGTATAAACCTGAGATCCTTTGGGCAGACGGAGAGTGGGAGCATGTTAGTGAAACATGGAAGAGTGAGGCTTTTCTTGCATGGCTGTTTAATGAATCACCCGTAAGAAATACAGTTGTAGTGAATGATCGTTGGGGAAAAGAGACACGTGGCAAACACGGTAGTTTTTATACAACTGAATATGATCTGGTTCATGATGTAAATTCAAAGAATATTCATTTCACACATCCATGGGAGGAATGCCGGGGAATAGCGGGTTCGTTTGGTTATAATAGAAATGAGAATCTGGAAGATTTTTCCACTACAAAAGAATTGGTACATACATTGATTGATAAAGTATCTCGTGGTGGTAATTTGTTATTAAATATCGGTCCTACTGCCGATGGGAGAATTCCGGTTATCATGCAGGAAAGATTGTCCGGGATCGGTGAGTGGCTGAGAGTAAATGGTGAAGCTATTTATGGTACTCGTCAGTGTGATACAGACAGTATAAAAGCCGATCAGCCATTTATAAGGTTTACCAGGAAAGGACACGACTTGTATGTTGTTTTCTTGGAATGGAATAATAACCCCGTGACGATATCGGGAATTCAAAGTCCTACTCGGGTCTCATTGTTAGGATCTGATAATAAGAAAATTAGTTATAAATGTAATAATTCTTCCATACGTATTGAATTACCGTTACTGAATATAAATGAGCTTCCGTGTTTAAATGCTTGGGTATTGAGATTGGACAATGCTTTGAAATAAGTGATAGAGAGTTGTACAAAACTATTATAAATATTGAAAGTAAAAATAAATTTAATGGATCATCATTCTTTTCTTTCTTGTATTGATTTTACTATTATTGCCGTTTATCTGGGAGTATTAGTTTTTATAGGATTTTATTTGAAACGTCGCGCGTCTCAGAATCTGGAATCGTATTTGTTGGGAGGTAAGCATATCCCATGGTATCTGTTGGGACTATCTAATGCCTCTGGCATGTTTGATATTTCTGGTACTGTATGGCTGGTTGCTATAACTATAGTATATGGACTTAAGAGTATCTATATTCCTTGGCTTTGGCCTGTTTTTAACCAAATATTTCTGATGGTTTATTTATCGGCTTGGTTACGCCGTTCCAATTGTACGACAGGAGCAGAGTGGATTCGTTTTCGTTTCGGGACGGATAATGGCGCTGTGACTTCCCATTGGATTATTGTTGTGTTTGCCATTTTGGTTGGACTGGGTATGTTGGCTTATGGCTTTATTGGCATGGGTAAATTCGTGGAGATATTTATACCATTAAAAAGCGTCTTTCCCTTTTTTTCTTTTCTTCCTGATGCATATATTCCTCATGTTTGGGGTGTTATATTTACTTTGTTTGCGGTATTCTATGCTTTGATGGGTGGCATGATGAGTATCGTTTGGGCAGATGTGGCACAATACATCATTATGGGTTTAGCTTCCGTGGCTGTAGCTATAATTGCGATATTGCATTTAGATATTATTGAGTTTTCTTCTTGGCTACCGGATAGTTGGTTCTCTCCGTGGTTTGGGCAAGAGTTAGACATGGCTTGGACAGGTAAGTTTATTGAATTTAACAATAAAATAAGTAGTGATGGCTACCAACTTTTCAGTCTTTTCTTTGGATTGGTTCTTTTGAAAGGTGTATTAGCCAGTGTTGCAGGTCCGGCTCCTACTTATGATATGCAAAAGATATTGTCGACTCGCTCTCCTCGTGAAGCTGCTTTGATGAGTGGATCGGTCACATTGATATTGATGCCGGTTCGTTATATAATGATTACAGGTTTTGCCATATTAGGGCTTATTTTGTTTAATCAGATACAGGGGCAGATTACTACTCCAACCGGTGGAATTGATTTTGAGTTAGTTCTTCCGGCGGTTATTAATCACCCTTGGATTCCGGCTGGAATAACCGGATTGATTCTTGCAGGATTGCTGGCTGCATTCATGTCTACTTTTGCAGGAACTCTAAATGCGGTTCAGGCATATATTGTTAATGACATCTATATAAAGTATTTTAAGAAAGATGCGACACCCGGGCAAGCCAATCGTGCAAATATTATTGTGGGTCTAATTGTCGTTGTTGTCAGTATTTGTTTTGGAGTATTGGCACAGGATGTGAATAGTGTGCTGCAATGGATTACGAGTGCATTGTATGGCAGCTATATTGCGGCAAATATTTTAAAATGGCATTGGTGGAGATTTAATGGACGTGGTTTTGCCTTAGGCATGGCTGCAGGCATGATTCCGGCACTGATTCTTCCGATAGTTCCTTACTTTGATGGAGTGTTACCTTTATATTATTTTCCGATTATTTTCATTTGTTCCATTGTGGGATGTGTGTGGGGAACTTATTCAGCACCTCCTACAGATTTGGAGGTTTTGAAGGGCTTTTATAAAACAACTCGTCCATGGGGATTCTGGAAGCCTATTGATGCACTCGTTAAAGCTGAAACTCCCGGCTTTAAGGAAAATACTGATTGTTGTAGAGATTTTGTTAATGTTGGAGTTGGGATTGTCTGGCAGACTGCTTTGGTGGCAGCGTCGATTTATCTCGTTTTACAGCAATTAATTTATTGTATAGTTGCAGTTCTTATTGTTATAATTACTTCGGTGATATTGAAAAGGAATTGGTTTGATAAACTGGAAAATTGAATTTGATAGATAAAATATGATAGATTATGAAATTTGGATTTTTTGATGACGATAAGCGTGAATATGTGATTACAGACCCACGAACTCCGTGGCCATGGATTAACTATTTAGGAACAGAAGATTTTTTTAGCTTAATTTCTAATACAGGAGGAGGATATACGTTTTGTAAGGATGCAAGATATAGGCGTATTACACGGTATCGTTATAATAATGTACCGATAGACGACGGAGGGAAGTATTTTTATATCAATGATGGGGAAAATATATGGAACCCTGGTTGGAAACCTTGTAAAACAGAACTGGATAAGTATATTTGCAGACATGGGTTGAACTATACGATTATTACCGGGGCTAAAAATGGTCTTGAGGTAGAGGTCTTGTATATGGTACCATTACACACATGGGCAGAAGTTCAGAAAGTTACGTTGAGGAATACAACCAACCAAATAAAACGGTTTAAAGTGTTTTCGTTTGTTGAATGGTGTCTGTGGAATGCTCAGAGTGATATGGAAAATTTCCAGCGTAATCTTTCTTTAGGTGAGGTAGAGGTAGAAAACTCAGTTCTATTTCATAAAACAGAGTATAGGGAACGACGGAATCATTATGCTTATTATTCGGTGAATGTACCCATAGATGGGTTTGATACGGATCGGGAATCATTTTTAGGAATGTACAATGGTTTTGATCAGCCTCAGGCGGTAACTCAAGGAAGAGCCGGTAACAGCATTGCACATGGTTGGTCGCCAATAGCGTCTCATTATATTGAAATAGAATTGAATCCGGGAGAGTTGAAAGATTTGATTTTTGTTTTGGGCTATGTTGAGAATGGTGAAAACGAGAAGTGGGATGGGGAACAGAATTTAAATAAAAAGCATGCATACGAAGTAATTGATAGGTTTAATACTGTTGATTCTGTAGACCGGGCCTTTAATGAATTAAAAGAGTATTGGGACTGTTTACTAAGTACATATATACTGGAATCACCGGATCTGAAACTTAATCGAATGGTGAATATTTGGAATCAGTACCAGTGTATGATAACTTTTTGCTTTTCTCGTTCTGCTTCATACTTTGAGAGTGGTATAGGGCGTGGCATGGGGTTTAGAGATTCTAACCAAGACTTAATAGGCTTTGTTCATCAGATACCAGAACGAGCCCGTCAGCGTATTATTGATATTGCATCGACACAATTTCCCGATGGTGGTTGTTATCACCAGTATCAACCTCTGACGAAGAAAGGAAATAATGAGATAGGACAAGGATTTAATGATGATCCTATGTGGCTGATTTTCGGCACTGTACATTACTTAAAGGAAACGGGTGATTTTTCTATCTTGCATGAGCAGGTTCCTTTTGATAATCAGAAAGGGTCGGAAGCTTCGCTCTTCTTCCATCTTCAAATCTCTTTTGAGCATATTGTGAATAATTTAGGACCTCATGGGTTACCTTTAATAGGTCGGGCCGATTGGAATGATTGTTTAAATTTGAATTGTTTCTCAAATAATCCGGATGAAAGTTTTCAGACTACGGAAAATAAATCGGAGGGTACAAAGGCTGAGAGTTTAATGATAGCCGGATTATTTGTAATGTATGGGCGAGAATATGCAAGGCTGTGTAAGATACTAAATAAGAATGTTGAGGCAGAAAAGGCGTATAAGCATGTGGATGAAATGGTTGAGGCGGTAATGAAGTATGGATGGGACGGTAATTGGTTTTTGCGGGCCTATGATTATTGGGGGCGGAAGATCGGTTCGGAGGAGAATGAAGAAGGAAAGATTTTTATCGAATCGAATGGTTGGTGTACAATGGCTCAGATCGGATTGGAAGAAGGAATGGTGGAGAAGGCGTTGGATGCTGTGAAAGAAAGATTGGACTGCCAATATGGTATAGTATTGAACAATCCGGCTTTTTCAAAGTACTATAAGGAGTATGGAGAGATATCGACTTATCCTGAAGGATACAAGGAAAATGCAGGAATATTTTGCCATAACAATCCATGGATTATGATAGGTGAAACCATTCGTGGACGCGGAGATAATGCTTGGGAATATTATAAAAAGATATGCCCGGCTTATCTTGAAGATATCAGTGAACTTCATAAAATGGAACCTTATGTTTACTCTCAAATGATAGCCGGAAAAGATGCTTATAAGCCCGGTGAGGCGAAAAACTCATGGCTGACAGGCACAGCTTCTTGGAATTATTTTGCCATAACGCAATATATTTTGGGTATCCGGCCGGAGTATGACGGTCTGTTGATTGATCCGTGTATACCTTCTTCATGGCGTAAGTTTAGGGTGAAACGCAGATTCAGGGGAGCTATTTATGATATCGTAATAAATAACCCAGAAGGAAAAATGAAAGGAGTTAAGCAAATTCTTGTGGACGGTGAGAAGCTGGAAGGCTCTTTCATTCCAGCAATGTTGGCCGGTAATACCTATAAAGTTGAGGTCATAATGTAATATTTGTATGGAGAAAAAACTTGAAAAGAAAATGGATGTTTGGGGAAAAGGGAATCTGGTGAGAATCTTGAAACTGTTATTTTGGATTTCTCTGCTGCCATTTGTTTCTGTACAAGGCAGGATAATAAAGGTCTTAGCTATTGGAAATAGCTTTTCTGAGGATGCAGTTGAACAGAATCTGTATGAATTGGCTGTTGTTGGTGGGGACACATTGATTATTGGAAATGTTTATCGTCCTGGGCAAAGTCTACAGTCACATTGGAAAATGGCTATTGCAGAAGAAACTTTCGAGTATAGAAAAATTGTAAATGGAAAGAAAACGAATGTTCGTAAGAAAATGCATGAGTGCATTACAGATGAAAACTGGGATTATATTACATTCCAGCAAGCCAGTTATGATTCAGGTTTACTGAAATCTTATGAGCCTTGGTTATCTAATTTGTTAGAATATGTAAAGAGATATGTTACTAATTCTACTGTAAAAATGGGATTACATCAAACTTGGGCTTACGCTCAGAACTCGACCCATACTGGATTTTCTGTATATGGTAACAGTCAGGTAAACATGTATCAAGCTATTGTAACTGCTGTTTCCATGACAGTTCAACGCCATGCTAATGAGATCGTGTTTGTGGTGCCTTCAGGAACTGCTATTCAGAATTTGCGTAACACTTCAGTCGGAGATACTCTTTGTCGTGATGGCTATCATTTGAGCTTGGGATTAGGCCGTTATACTGCGGCATGTACTTGGCTTGAGATAATAACCGGACAGAATCCTGAAACGAACTCTTATAAACCTTCTGCATTGACAGAGCAGGAAGCTTTGTTAGCAAGAAAGGCAGCCCATGCAGCTGTCCTTTATCCTTATGTTTCTGTTGAGGTGGATGAATAAGGACAGGATTCTTTCCATTATTGAGTAGTGCCTTGGAAATCGTGACACTATCCAAAATTTTTTGTAAATGAAAAGGCTGTGTCCATAATATTGTGTAAATGAGAAAACGGCACTGTCCAAAATTTTGTGTAAATTGAAACAGGATTCAGGTATATCTCCCTATACCTGTATCCTGTTTTCAAATATAAACATAAATTGGTTCATAATCAATCCCCGATTATGAATAGACTGTATCCGTTTTTTCAATTTCCATTAGCGAAAGGTATACCATCCTCTTCGCGGTGTGGAAAACGTCATTTCTTTTCTTTCTTCAGTACTTCTTCTATTTTATGACTTAGACTGTCTGTCGGGATGTCTCTTGCGAGTATTTTCCCATTAGGAGACACAAGTATGTTGGTCGGTAGTTTCTGAACGGCATACTGTCTGGCTGTTTCCATGTCCCATCCGTCGAAGGTGCATACCTGTTCCCAGTTTAGTGTGTCTTGTTTGATTTTGTTTTTCCAGGCTTCTTTGTCTATGTCGAGTGAGATGCCGAGTATTCCGAATTCTTTGTTCTTTTTGTATTGGGTATTTATCTTACGCAGTTCGGCATTGGTAGAGTCACAGACTTCGCACCAGGATGCCCAGAAGTTGATAAGCAGATATTTGTCTTTAAATTGCCCTGTACGGGTTATTTTTTCTCCTTTATCGTTGGGGATACTGAAGAATGGCGCTGTTTTGTCTTTATTTACTTTCTCCAGTTGGTTGATGTATGCTGTAAGCTGTCCGATGCTGGGTTTGTCCTGTAGGATTCCGGCCATGCCATTGATCAGCTCTTTGATTTTGAGGAAATCGGGCTCTTCTTTCTGCACAAAATATTTGTCGAGCAGATAAATACTTACGAAGGAGGTACTGTGTTGTCGGATAAATGTTTCGGCTTTGTCTTCGAACGTTTCTTCCGAAAGGGTATCAGGGCTTTGCAGTCCCGCTTGAAAGGCAGAGAATTCTTCGTTATAGATGTTCCCGTTGATATTCAGGCGGTTCAGATTATTTACATCCCCTTTTATTTCTATTTTATTCTTTTTATCGAGGAAGATGGGGTATTCCGTATTCTTTTTAAACAGCAATACGGCAGAGGTGATCGTATCTATCTGGAGAGAATGAGAAAACTTATCTCCTTTTACATAGATGGTGTCTGTCTGTTCGTAAAGCCCGTCCACTCCATACAGGTAGATCGTGTCGTTACCCAGACCTTTTATTTCTCCGGTGATACTTGTCGTTTCGGCCTCCTTTTTGCAGCCTGCTATGCAGAGTATCAGAATGAGCAGGATATTAATCTTCTTCATTTTCCATTTCTTTTCTGCGAAAGTACGTGTTTTTACAGATAAAAAAAAGAATTGCCCGCCATTTGTCTGGCGGGCAACTCTCTTTTTTATAATCTGTATAAGATATTATCTTATTTGATAATACTCATGAAAGTTGAATCTGTGAAATATTTAGCAAATTCAAGATCTGTTGCAGCTTTCTTAGCCAAAGAAGAATCTTTAGCGATGGCATTCTTCAAGCCGCTTGTCAACATAGACAGGTTGTTGGTTCTTGCACCCAGAACAGCTGTCAGATAGTCTGTGTAAGCATCCGGTTTTTCGATGTTAGACAAAGTGTTTTTAGCTTTGTTGTAGTCTTTTGCCAAGATCTGAGCAAGTGCAGCACTGTTAGTCTTAGCGTCACCGAATGAGTTTACTGCTCTTTCATACTGACCTTGTGCAACATACAGGTTACCCAGTGTTTCGCCTAATTCTTTAGCACCGGCAGCTTTGCCTAAGTATGCTTCAGCGGCATTCTTGTCACCTTTAGCCAAAGCAACAAGACCGAGGTTCATGTTTACTTCAGGAGCAGCCTGAACATTGGCAGCTTTCTTCAAGTAAGATTCTGCTTTGTCGATGTTACCGGCTTGATAAGCCAATTTACCAAGGTTGTTGAATGCACGGTAGTCGTTCGGGAACAATTCAGTAGCTTTTGTGTAGATAGCTTCCTTCTTGCTGTTGTCGTCAGTCAGAGTTGCAGCATACAGCAATTCTTCCAATGTCAGTTCTTTCGGGTTAGAAGCAGCCAGAGAAGCGATTTCTTCGTCAGACTTACCGATGATTTCATAGTTCAAAGTCAAACGAGAACGACGCAACTGCGGCAGGATTTCGTCAGCCAGAGTTTTGTAAACAGAAGAGATGTTCTTGATTTCTTGTTCTCTTTGTTCAGGATCCTGATACATAGACAATACGCGAAGGATCAGTTCTTTGTCCTGGATGTTTGATTCAGAAACCAATTCCTGGAAACCTTCCCAGTCCTGAGCAGTATATTTTGAATCGATAGGAGCATCTACTTTTGCTTTCTTCAAGTCTTTGCTCAACATTTTAGTAGTGTTGTTTTCACGGTTTTCAGCCAGACCTGTGTTCAGCTGAACACCACCATCAGGAGATGCATAAGCAGATACCTCGATGTTGCTGATCTTTTTGTTGGCAGCTTCGTTAACTTCAGCTACTTCTTTGTTGAATTCTTTAGCAGTCTTCAATTCGCTTGTGCGGATGTTGGCCTGTTGGATAAGGAACATGATGTTTGCATTGTGCTTTTCTTTGATGATGCGTTGGAAAGCGTCGTCACCGTTGGCAGGGTTAGCACTTTGCAAAGTGTTTTCAATCAATTCAGATGTAGAGATTACACCGTCAGCGATTTTAACAGCAGGGATAGCAACAGTTTTGTTACCGATCTTTGCGTTGAATTCAAGATACAATTCAGACTTAGCCATTTCAGGAACATAGTCGAATGAAGTTTTCATCGTGTAGTTTCCACCTACTTTGTAGGAAATAGTTTGGTCGTTACCTTCCACTTTTTCACCTTGGAATACTGCAGGCTGGCCTTTAGCTTCACCGCCATTCCATCTCAGAACCGGAGTTACTTCTACAACCGCTTTCTTTTTGAAATACTTTTCAGGGAATTTTCCATTGATAGTTACGGGAACTTTACCTCCTACAGCCTCCAGCACTTGCGGAGTCGTAGTAAAGTAATCAGATGATAATTCACCCATTTTGTTACATGAAGATAATGCAACAACCAATGCCATAAGTAAAGGCAAATACAGCTTCTTAATCATTTTAGATATAATTTAAATGTTTGTAATTGAAATGTTCGTCTATTCCTTCATCATCTTTTCCCTTTAATCCGGAAAAAGTAACGCAAAGATATTAAATCTTAAGATATATATATAAACAAGGTATTGTTTTTATTATAATTTAATGAAATCAACCTTTCTTTTCTTGTCGATATTTAATATTACGCGGGTGATGCTCTATTATTTCACTCCGCAGCATACTTCGGTCGATGTGGGTATATATTTCGGTGGCGGCTATGGATTCGTGTCCGAGCATACATTGGATGGCGCGCAGGTTGGCCCCTCCTTCCAGCAGATGGGTGGCGAAAGAGTGGCGGAAGGTATGCGGACTGATGTTTTTGGTGATACCTGCCGTTTGTGCCAGTTCTTTAATGAGATGGAACACCATGATGCGTGATATGTTTTTACCCCATCGTGCCAGAAAAACATAGTCCTCGTACTCTTTTTTTATTCTTCCACGGTTACGGTCTATGAAGTAGAGCTTTATTTCCTTGATAGCTCGTGGAGAGATGGGCACTAACCGCTGTTTACTTCCTTTCCCTTCCACTTTTATGAAACCTTCGTCGAAATAGAGATCGGAAAGTTTCAGGTTAGTCAGTTCCGATACACGCAGACCGCAACTGTATAGTGTTTCAAGGATTGCCCGGTTGCGTTGGCCCTCGTTTTTACTCAGGTCGATAGCGGCGATGATGGAGTCGATCTCTTCTACTGTCAGTACTTCCGGTAGCTTTAAACCTATTTTGGGACCTTCGAGCAATTCGCTCGGATCGGCTTCCAGATAATCTGCCATGATCAGAAAGTGGAAAAAAGACTTGATGCCCGAAATGATCCGTGCTTGCGAACGCGGATGGATACCGATGTCATGCAGTCCGGCTGAAAAGCGTTCCAGATCGTCCAGGCATACATCCAAAATCTCTATATTTTCCGAGTGCAGGAAATTAAGCAGTTTATCCAGATCGGTCATATAGGCATCCTGTGTATTTGGAGATAAAGACTTTTCCAGTTTCAGATATTGTTGGTACTTCCTGATAATCAGTTCTGTCATCTCCATCTTTTCTGTTTTCCCGTTTACTTTCATTTCTTTTTTCTACCTTTGCCCCGCGAAGACAGATTCCCCTCGGCAAAATACAAATAAATTTGCTACTGCGTTCAGTTTACGCTATCTTTGCATCTTGAAATAATGTTCTCGGGACAAAGGTATTAAAATTAGTAGGATTGTGTTATGAGGATACAAATTATTAATGGCCCCAATATTAATCTGCTGGGCAAACGTGAACCTTCCATATACGGAAGTGTTACATTTGAAGACTATCTGACCGGTCTTCGTGAAATGTACAAAGAGATAGAGATTAGCTATTTTCAATCCAACATCGAGGGAGAGATGATTGATTGCATCCAACAGACCGGATTTGACGTGGATGGTATCATTTTAAATGCGGGAGCTTACACGCATACGTCTATTGCATTGCAGGATGCTATTCGTTCGGTGACGGCTCCGGTGATAGAAGTACATATTTCTAACGTGCACAGCCGTGAGGCGTTCCGCCACGTTTCCATGATTGCCTGTGCATGCAAAGGGGTAATCTGTGGTTTCGGACTCGATTCATACCGGCTGGCGCTTGAAGCTCTGAAAGGATGCGCCGGTAAATAAATGTTATTTATAAAGGTATATGTGCTGATGCCGCAGTGAGAAAATAGAGTAAATTAAGTATAGATAAATATAATTAATGTGTAGATATGCCGAATGGTAATCGGCCTATAGCGTATTAGTAAATTAAACAATTATTCAAGATGTTGCTGAAACAGACCAAAATCGTAGCTTCCATCTCAGACAGGCGCTGTGATGTAGACTTTATAAAACAGTTGTTCGAAGCCGGAATGAACGTTGTCCGTATGAATACGGCCCATGCCAGCCGTGAAGGTTTCGAGGCGTTGATTGCCAATGTGCGTGCCGTTTCAAATCGTATTGCTATCCTGATGGATACCAAAGGTCCGGAGGTGCGGACTACCGCCAATGCGGAACCGATTCCTTACCGGATCGGTGAAAGGGTGAAGATTGTCGGTAACCCCGATTTGGAAACCACTCGTGAGTGCATTGCCGTTTCATATCCTAATTTCGTGCGCGATCTTAATATAGGTGGAACCATTCTTATCGATGACGGTGATCTGGAACTTCGGGTGATCGATAAAACGGACGACTATCTGATGTGTGAAGTGCAGAATGAAGCAACCTTGGGAAGTCGTAAAAGCGTGAATGTGCCGGGTGTGCGTATCAACCTGCCTTCGTTGACGGAAAAAGACCGTAATAATATATTGTATGCCATTGAGAAAGATATTGATTTTATTGCCCATTCATTTGTCCGCAACAGACAGGATGTGCTCGATATCCGCGAAATACTCGATGCGCACAACAGCGATATTAAGATCATCGCCAAAATCGAAAATCAGGAGGGAGTAGATAATATCGACGAGATACTTGAAGTGGCCGATGGCGTTATGGTAGCGCGTGGTGACTTGGGTATTGAAGTTCCACAGGAACGTATTCCGGGCATCCAGCGTATACTTATCCGCAAGTGTGTATTGGCCAAAAAACCGGTTATCGTGGCTACACAGATGCTTCATACCATGATTAATAACCCCCGTCCGACTCGTGCGGAGGTTACCGATATCGCCAATGCCATCTATTACCGTACGGACGCTTTGATGTTGAGCGGTGAAACCGCCTATGGAAAATACCCGGTGGAAGCCGTGAAAACCATGACGAAAATTGCTGCTCAGGCAGAAAAGGATAAACTGGAAGAGAATGACATCCGCATTCCGTTGGATGAGAATAGTAATGACGTGACGGCTTTCTTGGCTAAACAGGCTGTGAAAGCAACTACGAAGTTGAAGATGCGCGCCATTATTACCGATAGCTATAGTGGACGTACGGCCCGTAATCTGGCTGCTTTCCGTGGAAAATATCCTGTACTGGCCATTTGTTACAAAGAGAAAACGATGCGTCATCTGGCTCTCTCCTATGGTGTGGAAGCGATTTATATGCCGGAACTGGCAAACGGACAGGAATACTATTTCGCAGCTTTGCGCCGTTTGCTGAAAGAAGGCCGTTTGCAGCCTGCCGATATGGTCGGTTATCTGAGTAGCGGTAAAGCCGGTACACAGACCTCCTTCCTCGAGATCAACGTTGTGGAAGATGCGTTGAAGCATGCAGATGAAACGGTATTACCTAATAAAAACAGATATTTGTAATTTGCGGCTGTATAGGCAAAGATAATTTACGATTGGACGATTGATGATTGGATATTCTCCTGTAATAGCAGTATTTTCAATCGCCTATCCTCCAATCGTAATTTTTTTTGTTTGTATAGTCGTATTTCTTTTCACAGATGTATGGAAACTATTGATGAATATATCTTGCGTCATATTGACGATGAAGGCGATTATTTGAAGGCGTTGTATCGGGATACCCATGTCAAGTTGCTTCGTCCCCGCATGGCTTCCGGGCACTTGCAAGGGAGGGTGTTGAAAATGTTTGTCGAGATGATTCGGCCCCGGCTGATACTTGAGATAGGAACCTATAGCGGATATTCGGCTCTTTGTCTTGCCGAAGGCTTGAGTGAAGGAGGGATGCTTCATACATTTGAGATTAATGACGAGCAGGAGGATTTTACCCGTCCTTGGCTGGAGAAGTCCGCTTATGCCGATAAGATAAAGTTTTATATCGGTGACGCTCTTGAGTTGGTGCCGAAGTTAGGTATTACGTTCGATCTCGCTTTTGTAGACGGAGACAAGCGTAAGTATATCGAATATTATGAGATGACACTTGCCCATCTTTCTACGGGCGGTTATATCATTGCGGATAATACATTGTGGGATGGTCATGTGTTGGAGGAACATCCGCATAGCAATGATTATCAGACTATCGGCATTAAGGCATTTAATGATCTGGTGGCTTGTGACCGCCGGGTGGAGAAGGTTATTCTTCCTTTGCGCGACGGGCTGACGATTATCCGTAAGAAATAAAGATTGATGGATAGCTCTGAGGTTGGCTGCGGAATTTGGACGAGTGGATCTGTTGAAAAAGGACTTCAGGCAAATTGAAAGTGAAACAATATGTATAAATCATTATCACTTATCTTGCTTTTATTACTTCCTGCTAAAGGAATATCGCAAACGCAGATTGATGGTTCCCCATGTGAACTAAAAACAGAATATTTGGAAAATCCTATCGGATTGGACAATCCTGCCCCACGCCTTTCCTGGCGGATGGAAGACAGTAGGAAGGGAGCCGTGCAGACTTCCTGGCGAGTTGTAGTGGACGAAGATTCTCTGAACGTGGCCAACGGTTACGGCAGGATGTGGGATAGTGGAAGGAACGCTTCCCGTGACCGGCTTGTGACATATACGGGCAAGAAGCTACGACCTTTCACTAAATATTATTGGAAGGTAATCTGCGGCGACATGGAACATAAGGAACTCGCTTCTCCCGTCTCCGGTTTTGAAATGGGGATGATGGAAATGCGGCATTGGCAGGGGGCTTGGATTGGTGATGGTAAAGATATTCATTACGAGCCTGCACCTTATTTCCGTAAGAAGTTCAAGGTTGGCAAAGAGATAAAGTCGGCGCGTGTCTACATTGCAGCCGCCGGATTGTATGAGCTTTGCATCAACGGAGAAAGGATAGGAAACCACCGTCTTGACCCTCTTTATACCCGCTTTGACCGCCGTAACCTGTACGTGACCTATGATGTGACTTCCCAATTACACAATGGAGACAACGCTATTGGCGTACTGTTGGGCAACGGGTGGTACAACCATCAGTCTAAAGCTGTGTGGGATTTCGACCGTGCTCCCTGGCGCAACCGTCCTGCTTTCTGTCTAGACCTGCGCATCACCTACAGCGATGGAAGTGTAGAAACTATTCCTACAGATCTCAGTTGGCGGACCTCATCGGGGGCGATAATCTTCAACAGCATCTATACCGGTGAACACTACGACGCACGCTTAGAACAGAAAGGCTGGAGTACCCCGGAGTTTGACGACTCTAAGTGGCATGGAGTGGGTTACCGCAGTGTCCCTTCGCCCAATGTTACTGCCCAGCAGGCGCGTCCTATCCGTAATGTGGAGACTTTTCCGGCCGTTTCTTTCCGTAAGGTAGACGGGAAGACGTATGTCTACGATTTCGGACAGAACATGTCTGGTGTCACTCGCATCCGTCTTTCGGGTGAACGGGGAACAGAAGTCAGAATCAAACATGGAGAACACTTACATCCGGACGGTCGTCTCGACCTCTCTAACATCGATGTCTATTTCCGTGGCGATAAGGAGAAAGACCCTTTCCAAACAGACATTCTCATTCTGAGTGGGAAGGAGGACGAGTTTATGCCTCACTTCAATTACAAAGGATTCCGTTATGTAGAGGTAGTGGCTGATAAGCCCATTGAACTTGACCGGAACAGCCTGACTGCTTATTTCATGCACAGCGATGTACCTGCTGTGGGAGGCTTGGAAGCTTCGACTCCACTGATAGGTAAACTGCTTCATGCCGCCAACCACTCTTATCTCTCTAACTTGATGGGTTATCCCACCGACTGTCCCCAACGTGAGAAGAACGGCTGGACCGGTGACGGACATTTCGCCATTGAGGCGGCACTCTATAATTTCGACGGAATTACTGTTTACGAGAAATGGCTGGCCGATCACCGCGACGAGCAACAGCCCAACGGAGTGCTACCCGATATTATTCCTACCGGCGGATGGGGTTACGGCACAGACAACGGTCTGGACTGGACCAGCACCATTGCCATCATCCCTTGGAATCTCTACCTGTTTTATGGTGATAGCAAGCCTCTTGCCGACTGTTACGAAAACATAAAACGGTATGTGGACTATGTGGAGCGCACTTCGAACAATCACCTCACCACGTGGGGGCGCGGCGATTGGGTTCCCGTGAAGTCGCATTCCAATAAAGAGCTGACCTCTTCGGTTTACTTTTATACAGATACCAAAATTTTGGCTGCCACTGCCAAACTATTCGGTAAGCAGGCTGATTACGAGTACTACAACGCCTTGGCCGAGAAGATAAAGCAAGCTGTCAACGACAAGTTCCTGAATCGTGAGACGGGTGTATACGCCGGAGGCTCGCAGACCGAACAGAGCGTTCCTTTGCAATGGAAGATTGTACCCGAAGAGTTGATAGGAAAAGTAGTTGCCAATCTGGCCCGCAAGGTAGAGGAGAATGATTTCCATTTGGATGTGGGTGTATTGGGCGCCAAGGCTATTTTGAATGCGCTCAGTGAAAACGGCTATGCCGAAACTGCCTATAAGGTAGCGGTGCAGGATACTTATCCGTCATGGGGTTGGTGGGTCGTGAATGGCGCCACTACGCTGCTCGAAAACTGGGACCTGCAGGCCACGCGCGACATTTCGGATAATCACATGATGTTCGGTGAAATAGGTGCTTGGTTTTACAAAGGGCTGGGCGGCATCTTCCCTGATCCTGCGCAGCCGGGCTTTCGCAATATCTTGCTCCGTCCTCACTTCATGAAGGGGTTAAAGAGGTTTGAGACCCGTCACCAATCGCCCTATGGCGAAATCATCTCCCGCTGGGAATGGGAAGGAAAACGTGTGCATTATGAAGTGACAGTACCTGCCAACAGCACTGCAACACTTACGCTACCCGACAAAGATAAAAATGAACGGGTAATGGAACTGAAAGCCGGTACGTATGAGTTTATTGTGAGATAACTTTTATTTTTGCTCTTGCTTGCTGCGGATGTATTGTTATTATAGTCCGGGCAAGCTCAAGAACCTTGTACACACTCATGTTGTATTACACCTTCGTTAATGGTTTCTCGATTAATATTTTTTTCTTACTTTTATTTTATCTATTTCTTTATATTTATATAAATAACTATTATATATAAAATACATTGTACTATCTGTTTCTGTAAAAAATATTGTATCATTTCGAATGATTGCTATTCCTTTTCTTTCGCCAATTGATATACTTGGCTCTGGGTTATATTCAATGGTATAGTAATTTCCTTCTTTATTGATACAGGGATATGATATGGTATATTTAGTATTATCAATAAAAAACTCCCAACTATCTATATTATTACGGTAGCTTATTTCAATATATTGTACAAAGAGAAAGTACAATAAGCAAGGAGATAGAAAAGCATTAATTATAAAAAAAATAGTGTAGCATTTTTTTGTAAAATAGAGTATGCTGGCTATGATTAAATTTGCCAAAAATATTTTGGGAATGATAAATAGCAAAGTAATGGATATACTATTATCAGGTTGATAGTATAGTATTGCGGAACTAATGATTATTATATCAATAATTAATAGTATTGATAATGTTGTAATGTGTTTTTTTAATAAAATAGTCTTCATTTTGGGGATTTTAATATGAAATAAATTCGCCATTAATAAACTTATAACGTCCTTCTGGAAGATTAGTTATTTGGTTGTAGAAATCAATACTCTGTTAATTTCAATATAATCGTTTGAAAATGAGAGAGTTAATTAAC
>CAUEFX010000016.1 GCA_958477465.1 uncultured Bacteroides sp. | reverse complement strand
ATTCAGTTACGAATTTCCATTGCAGGAAAAACTTAATTACTTTGTAATCAAGGAAGAGCATTCGCAGTTTACCATGACGGGCGATCATACCGCTTTTTGGATTCCCGGTGATTACGATACGCAGGAATATGATTATACAGAATCCAAACTATCGGAGATCCGCGGATTGATGAAAGGCGCCGTTACCGACAATGCTTCACAGACCTCTTTTTCACCGACAGGCGTGCAGACTTCTTTGCAGATGAAAACGGCCGACGGTCTTTACATCAACCTGCACGAAGCTGCTTTGGTGGATTACTCTTGTATGCATTTGAATCTGGACGACAAGAACCTCGTATTCGAATCATGGCTGACTCCTGATGCAGTGGGCGATAAAGGATATATGCAGGCTCCTTGCCAATCTCCGTGGCGTACGGTGATTGTAAGTGATGATGCCCGTGACATCCTTGCTTCCAAATTGACTCTTAATCTGAACGACCCCTGTGCATACGAAGATGTTTCTTGGATTAAACCGGTGAAATACGTAGGTGTATGGTGGGAGATGATTACCGGAAAAAGTAGTTGGGCTTACACGGATGACGTGCCTTCCGTAAAACTGGGTGAAACGGATTATGCAAAAACGAAATCCAACGGCAAGCATGGTGCCAACAACGAAAATGTGAAACGTTATATAGACTTTGCTGCCGAACACGGATTCGACCAAGTATTGGTAGAAGGCTGGAACGAAGGTTGGGAAGATTGGTTCGGTCAGTCAAAAGATTATGTGTTCGATTTTGTGACTCCTTATCCCGATTTTGATGTGAAAATGTTGAATGCCTATGCCGCCGGTAAAGGTGTGAAACTGATGATGCATCATGAGACTTCTGCTTCTGTGCGTAACTACGAGCGTCATTTGGATAAAGCCTACCGGTTTATGGCAGACAATGGTTACAACGCCGTGAAGAGCGGTTATGTAGGTAACATTATCCCACGTGGCGAGCACCATTACGGACAATGGATGAACAATCACTATCTTCATGCTGTAACCAAAGCGGCCGATTATAAGATTTGCGTGAATGCCCATGAAGCCGTTCGGCCTACCGGTCTTTGCCGTACTTACCCGAATCTTATCGGTAATGAATCTGCCCGTGGCACCGAATACGAAGCGTTTGGCGGAAGCAAACCTTTCCATACTACTCTGCTTCCTTTCACCCGTCAGATTGGCGGTCCGATGGACTACACCCCGGGTATCTTCGATACACAACTCTCTTTCCTGACAGGAGAACATAGTTTTGTACATACTACGCTGGTCAAACAGATGGCTCTCTATCTGACGCTGTACAGTCCGCTTCAGATGGCCGCCGACCTTCCCGAAAACTATGAACGTTACATGGATGCTTTCCAGTTTATCAAAGATGTGGCTGTAGACTGGGACGATAGCAAATATCTGGAAGCCGAACCGGGAGATTACATTACCGTAGCCCGTAAAGCCAAAGGTACCAATAATTGGTTTGTAGGTGGCATTACCGATGAGAATGCCCGTACGGCAACTTTCACACTCGATTTCTTGGATTCGGATAAACAATACGTAGCCACTCTGTATGCCGATGGAAAAGATGCCGATTATGAATCCAATCCCACTTCCTACCAGATAAAGAAAGGATTGGTGACCAACAAAACAAAGATTTCTACTAAACTTGCCCGTAGCGGTGGGTTTGCAATGAGCATTATCGAAGCTGCTCCGGCAGATAAAAAAATGAAGAAATTTAAATAAGTTGCCAATATGTCAATGTGCCAATTAGCTGCGCGCTCATAATGCCGGCTGGTTGGCACATTGTCATTAATGTATTGCCACATTATCGTTAATTGCTCATTGGCATATTATTCAATTGGCATATTATTTTCTTTTCCGGTCGGATTCTTTTTTGTACTTTTGCTGCATCTTTTTCAAAACTAACACTAATTAAAAAGAATCTTATATGGGAGGTTTTTTTGGAACAGTCTCACAAACGCCCTGTGTGACCGATTTATTTTACGGCACAGATTATAATTCGCATTTGGGGACTAAACGGGGCGGCCTTGCAACCTATAGTAAAGAACAAGGATTTATCCGCTCCATTCACAATCTGGAAAGTTCGTATTTCCGTACCAAGTTTGAATCCGATCTGGATAAATTCAAAGGCAATGCCGGAATCGGTATTATCAGCGACACAGACGCACAACCTATCGTTATCAATTCTCATCTCGGGCGTTTCGCCATTGTCACAGTCGCCAAAATCGTCAATCTTCAAGAATTAGAAGACGAACTACTCACAAAAAACATGCACTTTGCTGAATTAAGTTCCAGCAGCACCAATCAGACAGAACTCATCGCTTTACTTATTATTCAGGGAAAAACTTTTGTAGAAGGCATCGAGAATGTGTATAAACACATCAAAGGTTCTTGCTCCATGCTTTTGCTTACAGAAGACGGCATTATTGCCGCCCGTGACCGATGGGGACGTACACCGGTGGTGATTGGCAAAAAAGAGGGAGCGTATGCCGCTACCAGTGAGTCAAGCAGTTTCCCGAATCTGGATTATGAGATAGACAGGTATCTGGGACCGGGTGAGATCGTGCATTTGCGTGCCGATGGAATCACACAGTTGCGCAAACCCGATGAAGGCATGCAGATATGCTCCTTCCTGTGGGTATACTACGGCTTTCCTACGTCTTGCTATGAAGGACGCAATGTGGAAGAAGTCCGTTTCACCAGTGGCCTGAAGATGGGGCAGAAAGATGAGTCCGAAGTAGATTGCGTATGCGGTATCCCCGACTCGGGAGTCGGCATGGCATTGGGATATGCCGAAGGAAAAGGAGTGCCGTATCACCGAGCCATCTCCAAATACACACCGACTTGGCCGCGTAGCTTTACTCCGAGCAATCAGGAGATGCGCTCGCTCGTGGCAAAGATGAAACTGATTCCGAACCGTGCCATGCTCAATGGCAAACGCCTGTTGTTCTGTGACGACTCCATTGTGCGCGGAACCCAATTGCGTGATAACGTGAAAGTGCTTTACGATTATGGAGCGAAAGAAGTGCACATGCGCATAGCCTGCCCTCCATTGATTTATGCCTGCCCTTTTATCGGCTTTACTGCTTCCAAAAGTGCGCTTGAACTGATTACCCGGCGTATCATCAAAGAACTCGAGGGAGATGAAAATAAGAATCTTGAGAAATATGCCACTACCGATTCGCCGGAATACAAAAAAATGGTGAGTATCATTGCCGGGCGTTTCGGGCTTTCTTCATTGAAATTCAATACACTGGAAACGTTGATAGAGGCTATCGGACTACCAAAATGCCAGGTGTGTACCCATTGCTTCGATGGTAGCAGCCATTTCTGATTGACTTTTAGTAATGGAATCTAAGGAGATCACCAAAAAAGAGCCGTGAATTGCTTGTCAATTCACGGCTCTTTTTCTACCTTTACGGCAGATGTATTGTCAATTGCAAATAATGAACTTTTTAATCGTAAATAATATGACTTTAGTAGAACGTTTTTTGAAGTATGTAAGCTTTGACACTCAATCAAGTGAAGAGACACGGCTTACTCCCAGTACTCCAGGACAGATGGTTTTTGCCGAATATCTGAAATCAGAATTGGAGTCTTTAGGTTTGGAAGAGATTACATTGGACGAACACGGTTACCTTTTTGCCACTCTTCCGGCAAATACGGACAAAGCAGTTCCTACCATCGGCTTTATTGCCCACATGGATACAAGCCCTGATATGAGTGGAAAAGATGTATCACCTCGCATTGTGGAAAATTATACTGGATCGGACATTGTGCTTAATGCAGAAGAGAAGATCGTGCTCAGTCCGGTACAGTTTCCCGAGTTACTGGCTCATAAAGGAGAAGATCTGATTGTAACCAATGGAAAGACTTTATTGGGAGCGGATGATAAGGCCGGTATCGCAGAAATCATCTCTGCTGTGGCTTATCTTAAGGAACATCCGGAAATCGAGCACGGGAAGATCCGCATCGGCTTCAATCCGGATGAAGAGATCGGAGAAGGAGCGCATAAGTTTGATGTAGAGAAATTTGGTTGCGAATGGGCCTATACGATGGATGGCGGTGAAGTAGGGGAGTTGGAATTTGAGAATTTCAATGCCGCTGCCGCTAAGATCATTTTTAAAGGACGCAACGTACATCCGGGTTATGCCAAACATAAAATGATTAATTCTATTCGTATAGCCAATCAGTTTGTCAGTATGTTGCCGCGCCACGAAACGCCGGAACATACCGAGGGGTATGAAGGATTCTATCATCTTATCGGTATTCAGGGGGATGTGGAGCAGACGACGCTTTCTTATATAATACGTGATCATGACCGCTCGAGATTTGAAAGCCGTAAACGGGAGATCGCTCATCTGGTGAGAAAGATAAATGCCGAATACGGGGAAGATGTTGCCGTACTCGAACTGCGTGACCAGTATTACAACATGCGTGAAAAGATTGAACCTGTAATGCATGTCATCGACACGGCCTTTGCAGCAATGGAAGCTGTCGGGGTGAAACCGAATGTGAAACCGATCCGTGGCGGTACGGACGGGGCACAACTGTCATTCAAGGGACTGCCTTGCCCCAATATCTTTGCAGGTGGGCTGAACTTCCACGGACGCTATGAATTCGTTCCGATCCAGAACATGGAAAAGGCGATGAAGGTGATTGTGAAGATAGCGGAACTTGTTGCCCAAAAAGCGTAATTCATTCATTAACCATAAATCATAATTCATAAATCATGAAAACCACTCCGTTTACCGACAAGCACATAGCTTTGGGTGCTAAGATGCACGAATTTGCCGGTTATAATATGCCCATCGAATATTCAGGTATTATTGACGAACATCTGACTGTTTGCAATGCTGTGGGCGTGTTTGATGTATCCCACATGGGAGAGTTCTGGGTGAAGGGGCCCAATGCTTTGGCCTTTCTCCAAAAAGTGACGTCCAACAATGTGGCAGCACTTACTCCGGGAAAAGTACAATATACCTGTTTCCCGAATGAGGATGGGGGAATTGTAGATGAT
The DNA here is from genome assembly GCA_958477465.1 of uncultured Bacteroides sp. Lineage (GTDB taxonomy): Bacteria > Bacteroidota > Bacteroidia > Bacteroidales > Bacteroidaceae > Bacteroides. Next base: position 54,864 of record CAUEFX010000016.1, on the reverse strand, counting down.
TTGCTGGTATATCAGTATGATCCGCAGAAATACTTGCTGGTGGTCAATGCTGCTAACATTGAGAAAGACTGGAACTGGTGTGTCGCACATAATACCGAAGGTGCCGAACTTGAAAACTCTTCGGACCGCATCGCACAGCTGGCTGTTCAAGGACCGAAAGCGATTCTTGCCTTGCAGAAGTTGACGGATATCGATCTTTCGGGCATACCTTACTATACGTTCAAGGTCGGGGAGTTTGCCGGTGAGAAAAACGTGATTATCTCCAATACCGGATATACGGGTGCAGGAGGTTTCGAGTTGTATTTCTATCCGGAGGCTGCTGACAAGATATGGAATGCCGTTTTTGAGGCGGGTAAGGAGTTCGGGATCAAGCCTGTCGGGTTGGGTGCCCGTGATACGCTCCGGCTTGAAATGGGATTTTGCTTGTACGGCAATGATTTGGATGACACCACCTCTCCTATTGAAGCGGGGTTGGGATGGATTACGAAGTTTGTGGATGGAAAGAATTTTACTAACCGCGCAATGCTCGAAAAACAAAAGGCCGAAGGAACCGTACGTAAATTGGTCGGTTTTGAGATGGTCGACCGGGGCATTCCTCGCCATGGATATGAATTGACAGATGCAGATGGAGCTAAGATAGGGGTTGTAACTTCGGGCACCATGTCGCCTATGCGGAAGATTGGCATCGGAATGGGGTATGTAAAGCCGGAATATAGCAAGTTGGGAACGGAGATTTATATCGATATGCGGGGACGTAAATTAAAAGCGGTGGTGGTGAAACCTCCGTTTAGGAAGTAAAGCGTTCTTCTGTAGAGAGTAAAACTGTCTTTTCAAAGTATGCCTCAGGTTAACAAAGTTTAGCCTGAGGTATATTTTTTTTTGATCTTAATCCACGGTATCTGTTTTGATTTTCGTGTAATTTTGTGCGCGATAAAAATTTAACGGAGATGTCAAACTTACCTACATTGATAGCCGACTTGGCTCTGATTTTACTTTGTGCCGGCGTGATGACACTGTTGTTTAAAAAGATGAAACAGCCTTTGGTGCTGGGATATGTCGTCGCCGGATTCTTGGCCAGTCCACACATGCCTTATACGCCCTCAGTGATGGATTCTACCAATATTGAGACTTGGGCCGATATAGGCGTGATCTTTCTTTTGTTCGCATTGGGACTTGAATTCAGTTTCAAGAAAATAGTAAAGGTAGGAGGTACGGCAGTTATTGCCGCTTGCACCATTATCTTTTGCATGATTCTTTTAGGAATAGGGGTGGGGATGAGTTTCGGATGGCAACGGATGGACTGCATCTTCCTGGGAGGTATGATAGCCATGTCCTCTACAACCATCATATACAAGGCGTTTGACGATCTCGGACTGCGTAAGAAGCAATTTACCGGATTGGTATTGAGCATTCTGATATTGGAAGATATTCTTGCTATCGTGCTTATGGTGATGCTTTCTACAATGGCGGTGAGCAATAACTTTGAAGGAACCGAGATGCTGGAGAGTATCGGAAAATTGCTGTTCTTTTTGATCCTTTGGTTTGTGGTCGGCATTTATCTCGTTCCTGAGTTTTTGAAGCGTTGCCGCAAACTGATGAGTGAAGAGACGTTGTTGATCGTATCGCTTGCACTTTGTTTCGGGATGGTGGTGATAGCTGCCAATACCGGATTCTCTGCGGCTTTCGGCGCTTTCATAATGGGCTCTATCCTTGCAGAAACGATAGAGGCCGAATCTATCGACCGATTGGTCAAACCGGTCAAGGACTTGTTCGGTGCCATCTTTTTTGTATCCGTTGGTATGATGGTAGACCCTGCGATGATTGCAGAATATGCATTGCCTATTCTGGTGATAACACTGGCTGTCATTGTCGGACAGGCATTGTTCGGTACATTTGGAGTGATATTGGCGGGACAACCGTTAAAGACAGCAATGCAATGCGGGTTCAGTTTGACGCAGATAGGTGAATTTGCCTTTATTATCGCATCCTTGGGAGTGTCGCTTCATGTGACAAGTGATTTTCTTTATCCTATTGTAGTGGCGGTTTCGGTCATTACGACCTTTCTTACTCCGTATATGATCCGTCTGGCAGAGCCGGCATCGGATTTTGCCGACCGTCATTTGCCTGAATCCTGGAGACACTTTCTTGCCCGTTATTCTTCCGGATCGCAGACGGTAAACCATGCAAACCTGTGGCGGAAACTTCTTTTCGACATGGGACGTATCGTGGTGGTTTATTCCATTGTAAGTATTTCCATTGTGGCAGTTTCATTCCGGTTTGTCGTTCCGCTTTTCCGCGAGAGCTTGCCACACTTCTGGGCTTCGTTGCTGGGGGCTGTGTTCACAATCCTCTGTATATCCCCCTTTCTCCGTGCTATCATGGTCAAAAAGAACCATTCTGTGGAGTTTACGACATTATGGAATGCCCATCGTGCCAACCGCGCACCATTGGTTTCAACGGTTGTGCTCCGCATGGTGATTGCCGTACTGTTTGTGATGTTTGTAATAGCCCGCTTGTTTAAGGCTTCCATCGGGTTGTTGATCGGTGTCGCTATCTTGATTGTAATATTGATGGTACTTTCACGCCGCTTAAAGAAACAATCCATATTGATTGAACGGAAATTCTTTCAGAATCTTCACTCTCGTGATATGCGGGCCGAGTATATGGGCGAGAAGAAACCGGAATATGCAGGCCGGCTGCTTTCGCGTGATATGCACCTGGCGGATTTTGACCTCCCCGGAGAATCTCTCTGGGCTGGGAAGACGTTGCTCGAATTGAATCTTGGCAAGAAGTATGGGATACATGTAGTCTCCATTCTTAGAGGAAAGCGGCGGATCAATATCCCCGGTGGAAGCACCCGCTTGTTCCCGATGGACAAAATACAGGTAATCGGCACCGATGAGCAACTTAATGTATTCGGTGAGGAGATGTCGAAAGGGGCTTGCGTAGACAGTGATGTTTATGAAAAGAGTGAGATGACCTTAAAGCAGTTTATGATCGATTCCGATTCTGCCTTTCTGGGCAAAACCTTGCGCGAATCGGGTATACGTGATAAATATCATTGCCTGATAGCAGGTGTGGAACGTGGAGATGAGATGCTGATGACACCGGATGTCAATGAGCCGTTCGAAGAGGGAGATGTGCTCTGGGTTGTCGGTGAAAAGGAGGATGTATACCGGTTAGTAGGTCAAAAGAATTAAAAAATCGACATGATATGTGGGGAAGATGCTTATCTTTGCCGGCATATCAAACTAAAAAAAATATATCATGAAAAGCGATCCCAAAGAATGTCTGTATTGCCAGAACAATGAAACGCTGAACAATCTGATGATCGAGATTGCACAACTCAGTGTATCACGTGTGTTTCTTTTTAAAGAGCAGACCTACCGTGGCCGTTGTCTTGTGGCATACAAAGATCATGTAAATGACCTGAATGAACTGAGTGATGAAGAACGTAACGCATTTATGGCTGATGTAGTCCGCGTTACCCGTGCAATGGATAAGGCCTTCCATCCGGAAAAAATAAACTATGGCGCTTACTCCGATAAACTTTCTCACCTGCATTTTCATCTGGTCCCCAAATATGTGGACGGTCCTGACTATGGCGGCACCTTCCAGATGAATCCGGGGAAAGTCTATCTGACGGATACGGAGTATCGGGAGCTGGTTGAGGCGGTAAAGGAAAAACTGTAAGGAGCGATGAGTGGTTAGTGATGAGTGGGTTAGTGATCACTCATCACCGGCTACTCTTCCTCTTCATCGAAATCGAAGTCGAATTCGAAATCATCCAGGAATTCGGGAGTGGTGAATTCATCTATGCTCCGTCGGTCTTTTTTGGTGGGACGTCCTGTTCCGCGTGCGCGGTTTACGAATCCGCTTATTTTGCTCATTTCCAATAGTTCGTATTGATCGGGAGTAGTTACGTTCTCCATTACTTCCGGAATAAGTTTGGCGCCCACTCGTTTCTCGATGGCCTGCAGTACCTTGAACGAGTAAGTGATGGGCGGTTTCTTCACGTGGATCACGTCACCGGGTTTAATCATGCGTGCGGCTTTTACATAAGAGCCGTTTATGCTGACACGCCCTTTCTTACATGCTTCGGCAGCAATTGTACGGGTTTTGAAGATACGTACGGCCCACATCCATTTATCTATTCTTGCTTCAGGCATGAGATTATCTGTAATTAAATGGTTCGTTATGCATTTGTTTATTTTTTATTGAACTGGTTCATGGTTATATTAATTCCCGCCAGGCAGAAGCTTTTTATGATTTCGCCGGCAGTCTCCAACCGTTCATCCATCGTTTTCCAATCTTCATCGGTAAAGTGACCGAGCACATAGTCTATCTGTCCGCCGCGAGGAAAATCATTCCCGATACCGAAGCGGAGACGGGCATAGTTTTGAGTTCCCAAGGTGGCGGCAATATGCTTCAGTCCGTTATGCCCGGCATCGCTACCTTTTCCTTTCAGGCGAAGGGTGCCGAAGGGTAATGACAGGTCATCTACTACAATCAACACATTCTCTAATGGAATTTTCTCTTCCTGCATCCAGTATCGAACTGCCAATCCACTCAGATTCATAAATGTAGATGGCTTGAGAAGCAATAATTGTTGGCCTTTTATAGAGAAAGATGCTGTAGAACCGTAACGTCCGCTCGTAAAAGGGGTATTGTTTAGCTTAGCCAAAGCATCCACTACCATAAAACCTATATTATGACGTGTATCACGATATTCGGGGCCGATGTTGCCCAATCCTACGATGAGATATTTCATAAATAACTAATATGTATTACAATGAAAAGAGAAACGCAGACTAACACAGACCAAAATCTGTGATAATCTGCGTTCCGAAATATTCTGATAGAAGTATTCCTGTGATTATTTTCCTGCTGTAGCAGCTGCACCTCTTGCGGCACGAGTCAGTTTAACCGCACATACAACAGCTTCTTTTACATTCAACAATTCAAGACCTTCGTAGTTAAGCTCACCAACTTTTACTGTCTTACCAAGACCCAAGTGAGAAACGTTTACAATCAGTTTTTCCGGAATGACATTATAAAGCGCTCTAACTTTCAGTTTACGCATCTGCAGAACCAGCTTACCACCGGCTTTAACACCTTCTGCCAAACCTTCCAACTGTACCGGAACTTCCATTACGATGGGTTTAGACTCATCGATCTGATAGAAGTCAACGTGCAGGATTGTATCTTTTACCGGATGGAATTGGATATCTTTCAAGATAGCATTTACTTTTTTACCATCGATAATCAAGTCTACCACATGAATGTGCGGAGTGTAAACCAAGTTACGCAGACCTTCTGCAGGTACTGTAAAGTGGACGTTTTCACCGCCTCCGTAAAGTACACAAGGTACACCGTTGTCTTTACGAATAGCTTTCAAAGCTCTTGCCTGTTCGGAAGAACGTGCTGCAATGGTTCTTGCAGTTCCTTTTACTTCAATTGATTTCATTTTTAATTTTTTTTGTGTTACTCTAAATTAAGTGATTTGAGTGCTTAATTCACCATCACACGATGTGGTGTTCCACACGATGTTGCAAAAAAGCGGTGCAAAAGTACACCTTTTTTCTGAAATATCAAAAAAAACTTATTCAAAATCAATATCTATCTTTATTTCATCGGTCGGTTGCGGCTCTTCTGCGGCGTTCGCTTCTTCTTCGGCAGCATGGCCTTGCTGGTCGTTGATATATTCTATAGCTTGCGTGAGCCCGTTCATGAATTTTTCGAAATCTTCCTTGTATAAGAAAATTTTATGCTTTTCGAAACTGACTTGTGAATCGTCACCTTCACCCATAACTATTTTTTTGCTCTCAGTGATGGCAAGGAACATTTCATCTTTCCGGTTTTTCTTCACATCAAGATAATAAATCCGTTTACCGGCTTTGATGGATTTCGAGAATACAATCTCTTTGTCATTCATATCTGCGTTCATTTTCTTTTTTAAATCTTCCATATCATTAGGTCCGTTTATAATCGGCTTCAAAATTGGAACTTTTTTTTTAACTGTCAAAAGAAAAAGGGCAGAGAATGAAATACTACATTAAAAAATGTGATTTATTTGCAGAAACTCATTAAAAATATCTACTTTTGCAATTCGTTAAAACAGTATTATAAAGATTATGATTAACAGAGTTCTTATTCGTCTAAAAATCATACAAATAGTGTATGCTTACTATCAGAATGGCAGCAAAAATTTAGACTCAGCGGAGAAAGAGTTGTTCTTTAGCCTTTCAAAGGCTTATGACCTCTATAACTATTTGTTGATGCTTATGATTGCCTTGACGGACTACGCACAAAAACGCATTGACACAGCTAAGGCCAAACTGAAACCTACAAAAGAAGAGTTGTATCCGAACATGAAGTTTGTGGAAAACAAATTTGTAGCACAACTTGAAGTGAATAAACAATTGATGGAATTCGTTGCCAACCAGAAAAGGACATGGGCGAATGACCAGGATTTTATCAAGGAACTTTATGATAAAATAGTAGAGTCGGATATCTATAAGGAGTATATGGCTTCAACCGACAATTCCTATGAGGCAGACCGTGAACTGTGGAGGAAACTCTATAAAACGTTTGTGTTCAATAACGATTCCTTGGACCAGGTATTGGAAGACCAAAGTCTGTATTGGAATGACGATAAAGAGATCGTGGATACATTCGTGCTGAAAACAATCAAACGCTTTGAAGAAAAGCAAGGAGCCAACCAACCACTACTTCCCGAATTTAAAGATGATGAGGATCAGGAATTTGCACGTCGTCTTTTCCGTCGCACGATATTGAATGCCGACTATTATCGTCATCTTATTAGTGAAAACACCAAAAACTGGGATCTGGACCGTGTGGCCTTTATGGATGTAATCATTATGCAGACGGCTTTGGCAGAAATTCTAAGTTTTCCGAACATTCCGGTCAGTGTCTCGTTAAATGAATATGTAGAAATTGCCAAACTCTACAGTACGGCAAAGAGTGGCAGCTTCATCAATGGAACATTGGATGGAATTGTTAATCATTTGAAAAAAGACGGTAAGTTGACAAAAAACTGATACCTTTGCTACATAGATTAAAAAATTAAAACGGAATTATTTATGAATTTATTGACTGTATTACTGCAAGCTCCTGCTGCAGGTCCCGACGGAAGTCTGATGTGGATTATGTTGATAGCAATGTTTGTTATCATGTATTTCTTTATGATTCGTCCGCAGAATAAGAAACAAAAGGAAATTGCAAACTTCCGCAAGTCCCTGCAGGTAAATCAGAAAGTGATTACTGCCGGAGGAATATATGGCGTTATCAAAGAAATCAACGATGATCATGTCGTACTTGAAATTGCATCTAATGTAAAGATTAAGATAGATAAGAACTCTATTTTTGCAGATGCATCTGCTGCAAGTCAGCAAGCTGCTAAATAAGTTATAATATAAATAAGCCTATGTTCGAACGTAGGGACATAAAGTCTATTTATTTAGAACTATCTGAAAAGATTAAGAATTTTCTGCTTAGCGATAAGTGCAGAGAATTCTTAATCTTTTTGTTTTTCTTCTTTATTGCAGGCGGATTCTGGCTTTTGCAAACGCTAAACAGCGACTATGAGGCCGAGTTCTCTATTCCTGTCCGCCTGAAAGGGGTTCCTAATAATGTTGTTATAACCTCGGAACCATCTTCGGAATTGCGTGTTAAAGTGAAAGACAGGGGGACTGTCTTGCTGAATTATATGCTCGGGAAAAGTTTCTTTCCGGTGAATCTTGACTTTGCCGATTATAGCGGGCGGGATAATCATGTGAGGATATATGCTTCTGAGTTTGAGAAGAAGATCATGAACCAGTTGAATGTGTCTACCCGTTTGCTGTCGGTCAAACCGGATACGCTGGAGTATATCTATTCTACAGGAAAGTCTAAACTGGTGCCGGTGAAGATGCGGGGAACAGTCACTGCAAGCCGCCAATATTATATTTCCGATACAATTTATTCTCCTGATTCTGTGTTGGTCTATGCGCCTGCCAATATTCTCGATACGATGACGACTGCATACACGCAGAAGGTCGAGCTGAATGATATTGCGGATACGCTGACTTATCATGCCTCTCTTGTAGGAGTAAAGGGGGCCAAGTTTGTGCCCGGTGCGGTAGATCTGACTCTACCGGTGGATATCTATACGGAGAAGACGGTCGAGGTGCCTTTGCATGGAGTCAATTTCCCGGCGGATAAGGTTTTGCGTACTTTCCCGTCGAAGGTGCAGATTACCTTTAAGATCGGTTTGGGAAGGTTTGATAAAGTCGATGCCGGTAATTTCATGATCAATGTATCTTATGAGGAATTGCTGAAGTTGGGGTCGAATAAATATACCGTGAAACTCAAGTCTGTTCCGCGAGACGTCAGTCATATTATTCGTATCGTACCCGAGAAAGTAGATTTTCTGATTGAACAGGTATCTTCCAATGAGTATTAAAATCGGTATAACAGGTGGAATCGGCAGTGGCAAAAGTGTTGTCTCGCGATTGCTGGAAGTGATGGGGATTCCTGTCTATATCACCGATGTCGAGTCTAAACGGTTGACCAATACAGACCCGTATATAAAGGAAGAACTCTCTTCCTTGCTGGGAGAAAGGGTGTTTGCAGACGGTGTTTTGAATAAGCCGCTTCTGGCTTCCTATCTTTTCGGACATCCGGATCATGCCAGGCAAGTTAATGGAATTATTCATCCGCGGGTGAAAAATGATTTCCGCAGTTGGGTGGAGAAACGGGCACTGTTTCCTATCGTGGGGATGGAGTCTGCCATTCTGATAGAATCGGGATTTGCTGATGAGGTGGATGTGGTGGTAATGGTTTATGCTCCATTGGAGATACGCATACAGAGGGCGGTTGCTCGGGACAACTCTTCACGTGAGCTTATAATGAAGCGTATCGAGAGCCAGATGAACGATGAGGAAAAACGCAAACGTGCTGACTTTGTCATCGTGAATGATGATGACATGCCGCTCATTCCGCAGGTTTTGGAATTAATCTCTTCGCTATCCGAGAAAGCGGATTGCCTTTCAAAAAAATAGGTACGGTCTTGGCAATAAAAATAGGCAAGCTTATTTTGTATTCTCTTTGGCTTGCACTATCTTTGCCCACCGAAAAAATAATCAATAATAAAAACTGAATATATTATGTTGAAGACTATTTTGTCAATTTCCGGTAAGCCGGGATTATATAAGCTCATTTCACAGGGAAAAAATATGCTGATTGTAGAATCTATCAGCGCTGAGAAGAAACGCTTTCCGGCTTATGGAAACGAGAAAATCATCTCCTTGGCAGATATTGCAATGTATACGAATGATGCTGAGGTGCCTTTGCGTGATGTGCTCGAATCAATTAAAGAGAAAGAAAACAAGGCTGTTGCTTCTATCGATCCGAAGAAAGCGACTTCTGAAGAATTGCGCTCTTATCTGGCAGAAGTGTTGCCGGATTTTGATCGGGACAGAGTTTACGTTAACGATATCAAGAAGTTGATTTTGTGGTATAATATTCTTGTTTCCAACGGAATCACAGAATTTAAAGAAGAAGAAAAAGAAGAGACGGAAGAATAATCCGGATTGTAAAGAACTGAAATATAAGAGCGTGATAAATGTCATTGAGGATGTTTATCACGCTTTCTTTATATAAAAGAAGAGAGGATGTATCAAAATGCACAAAATTTAGAAATCACCCCTGCTACTACAAATGTAGCAGGGGTGGTTTTCTCGAAAAGGACGTTTTGAAACACCTTCTCTTTGTATATAAAAAAAGAAGGTGTGCTTTTTGGGGCACACCTTCTTGAAAGTCTTTTGTTCTTTTAGTTGCGGAAGGATAATCCGTCTCCGGATACATCCACTATGATTGCCTTGCTGCGGTCCACTTCCTGTGAAATCAACTTCTTGGACAGGTCGTTGAGCAGATAACGTTGGATGGCTCTTTTTACAGGGCGCGCACCAAATTCGGGGTCATAGCCGGCTTGCGCAATGAAATTGACGGCACTGTCTGTCAGTTGCAACTCTACACCGTTTTCTGCAAGCATCTTCTGAACACCTTTGATCTGTAACAGAACGATTTGTTTAATCTCTTTCTCCGTCAATGGCAAGAACATGATGGTCTCATCAATACGGTTCAGGAATTCCGGACGGATTGTCTTTTTCAACATGTTCATCACCTCTTTTTTGGTCTCTTCAACTACCTCTTCCTTATTGGAACCGTTCAGTTTCTCCATCTGGCTTTGTATATAGGAGCTACCCATATTGGAAGTCATGATGATGATGGTGTTTTTGAAGTTGACCACACGTCCCTTGTTATCCGTCAGTCGTCCGTCATCCAGAACTTGCAGCAGGATGTTGAATACATCCGGATGCGCCTTCTCGATTTCGTCGAACAACACTACGGAGTACGGTTTACGCCGGATAGCTTCCGTCAATTGTCCGCCTTCATCATATCCTACGTATCCCGGAGGCGCTCCGACCAAACGAGAAACACTATGTTTCTCCTGATACTCGCTCATATCGATACGGGTCATCATTGTCTCGTCGTCAAACAGGAATTCTGCAAGTGCTTTCGCCAATTCCGTTTTACCTACACCGGTGGTACCGAGGAAGATGAATGAACCTATCGGACGTTTCGGATCTTGCAATCCTGCACGGCTACGGCGTACGGCATCGGCAATGGCGGCAATGGCTTCATCCTGGCCAATCACACGTTTATGGAGTTCATCCTCGAGATGGAGTAACTTGTCCTTTTCGCTTTGCAGCATTTTGCTTACCGGTATACCGGTCCAGCGGGATACTACATCGGCAATGTCCTCGGCATCCACCTCTTCCTTGATCATAGCCGAATCACCTTGCATCTGTTTCAATTTCTCCTGCGTCTCGGAAATCTCCTTATCCAATGCCTGTAGCTTTCCATAACGGATTTCCGCTACTTTTCCATAGTCTCCCTCACGTTCCGCTTTTTCAGCTTCGAACTTCAGGTTCTCTATTTCAACCTTATTCTGCTGGATCTTATCCATCAATGATTTCTCATTCTGCCATTTGGCTTTGTAAGATGTCTCCTGCTCCTTCAATTCAGCGATCTCTTTGCCTATCGTATCCAGTTTCGGCTGGTCCTTTTCACGTTTGATAGCCTCACGCTCGATCTCCAATTGTTTGATTTTACGTGATATTTCATCCAAGTCTTCCGGAACGGAATCAACTTCCATACGGAGTTTGGCAGCAGCTTCATCCATCAGGTCAATCGCTTTATCGGGCAAGAAACGGTCGGTGATATACCGGCTGCTTAGCTCCACGGCGGCAATGATGGCATCGTCTTTGATACGTACATGGTGGTGGTTCTCGTAACGTTCCTTCAATCCACGAAGGATGGAGATGGTACTGAGCGTATCCGGTTCATCCACTTGTACAATCTGGAAACGACGTTCCAATGCCTTATCCTTTTCAAAGTATTTCTGATACTCATCGAGGGTAGTGGCACCGATTGCCCGTAATTCACCACGTGCCAAAGCCGGTTTCAGAATATTGGCGGCATCCATGGCTCCTTCTCCTTTACCTGCTCCGACCAGCGTGTGAATTTCATCGATGAACAGGATGATGTTTCCATCGGATTTCATCACTTCGTTGACTACCGATTTCAGTCGTTCCTCGAATTCACCTTTATACTTTGCACCTGCCACCAATGCACCCATGTCCAGTGAGTACACCTGTTTGTCACGCAGGTTCTCGGGTACGTCACCTCTTAATATACGATGTGCCAAACCCTCTACGATGGCTGTCTTACCGGTACCCGGTTCACCGATAAGTATCGGGTTGTTTTTGGTACGACGGCTCAATATCTGAAGTACACGCCGTATCTCTTCATCACGTCCGATCACGGGGTCGAGCTTACCGCTACGTGCAGCCTCATTCAGGTTGATGGCGTATTTTTCAAGTGATTGGTAAGTGTCTTCGCTTGATTGTGAGGTCACCTTTTCACCTTTACGCAATTCATTGATGGCGCTGCGCAACTCTTTCTCTGTCATCCCTGCATCTTTCAGGATGGTGGAAACGGTGCTTCTTTCAGTCAGCAACGCCAATAATAAATGTTCGAGTGAAACGAATTCATCGCCCATCTCTTTTGAGTATTGTGTCGCTTTCTGAAGTACATCATTCGATTCCCTGCTCAAATAGGGTTCTCCACCGGATACTCTCGGCAGTGACTCTATCTGTTTGTCGATAATCAACGCAATTTGTTGCCCGTTCACTCCCAGTTTCTGGAAAATGAAGTTGGTTACGTTTTCACCGACTTTCATAATCCCTGCCAGCAAGTGAGCCGGTTCGATGGCTTGTTGCCCTCGGGCCTTTACCAGGTTTACAGCCTCCTGTATCGCTTCCTGGGATTTAATGGTAAAATTGTTAAAGTTCATATCTTGTAATCTCCTTTCTTATTTTCATGTTTTCAATAACACCCAAGTGTGCGCAAAAGATTTGCCAATACATATAATATGCCATTTTTTCAGTAAAATTATATAAATGGTTGACAAAATGTCTGCTATCTGCCCGGTATCCTGTTATATAGTCGGGACATGCTTCTTAAAGTTTTGGAAGATTGATGATGCGTGTATAAAAGCTTTGTTGTATCTTTATTCCCTCAATACATGTTTTTTTATAATGAAATGACTTTTTATGGATAGAAAGATAAAATTGCCGGAGATTGTGATGCTGGTTGATGCCGCATTCTTGAATTATGTAGTTTCGGATTTGAAAAGGTATTTTGAGAAAATGCTGAACCGGTCTTTACAGGAGATTGATTTGTCTTTGTTGACTACTTATCTGGCGTTGGATGCCAATATTGATAAGGGAGATAACGAGGTGCAACTGCTGTTTGTGTATGATAAAGATTCTTCTAAGTTGGCGTTCTGCAAACCGGCGGATCTGAAAGAGGAGCTGAACGGAGTTGCTTTTTCAAGTCAGTTCGGTGAGTTCTCTTTCGCCGGAGTTCCTTGTGAAGAAATGGTGACCCGCGAAGAGCTGTTTCTTGATTTGTTGGGAATTGTATCGGATTCGGCAGATGTGAAGAAACTTATTGTGATTTCTTTTAATGAAGAATACGGGGATAAGGTGAGGGTTGCCTTGAATGCCGTAAAAGGAAAGGAGATTATTCAGTTCCGTATGAGTGAACCGGACGGAGTGGTAGAATATCGTTGGGAGATGCTGGCATTTCCGCTGATGCAGGCTTTGGGCATCAAGGGAGATGAATTATAAAAGTCTGTTTAAGTTTTCCCCTCAAAAGAATGCTGAGTAAAATTTAAACAGGCTCTAAATGAATCGTTTTTTGCCGTTTATCTCATTACTAATCGTTAATCATTGTTCAGATGTCCGATTTCCGTTTAAAAGTATTTCAAAGCGTAGCAAAGAATCTCAGTTTCACGAAAGCCTCGCAAGAGCTGTTTGTCAGTCAACCGGCCATAACCAAGCATATTCAGGAACTGGAAACCTGTTATCAGGCGAGACTTTTTGAACGTCAGGGAAATAAAATATCTCTTACAGAAGCCGGAAAACTGTTATTGGAACATAGCGAACGTATCCTTGATGCCTACAAACGTCTGGAATATGAAATGCATCTTTTGCATGACGACTATATCGGTGAGTTGAGACTTGGTGCCAGTACCACGATAGCCCAATACGTGTTGCCGCCTTTGTTGGCCAGCTTCATCCGTAAATTTCCCCAAGTGAATCTTTCTCTCCTGAACGGAAATTCCCGTGAGATAGAGACTGCATTGCAAGAACACAGGATTGATCTGGGGTTGGTGGAGGGAATTTACCGTTTGCCCAATCTGAAATATTCTACATTCCTTGATGATGAGCTGGTGGCCGTCGTACACGCTCAAAGCAAACTGTCCTTACCGGACGAAATAACTCCCGAAGACTTGCGGCATATTCCTCTTGTTCTTCGTGAACGTGGTTCGGGCACTCTTGATGTGTTTGAACGTACGCTACTTCAACACGGTATAAAACTCTCTTCCCTCAATGTGCTGATGTATCTCGGAAGCACAGAGAGCATAAAACGGTTTCTGGAAAACACAGATTGTATGGGTATTGTATCCATACGTTCCATTCACCGGGAATTGGCAGCCGGCAGTTTTCGTGTTGTTGAAATAAAAGAGATGCAGTTGTTGCGTGAGTTTTGCTTTGTTCAGCAACAAGGGCAGGAGGGAGGATTGCCGCAAGTGTTTATGCAGTTTGCAATGCACCATAATAGAAATATGTGATCAGAGCCTGTTTTTGATGTTCTCGCAAAGTGAACTGATGAAAACTTGAAGCAGGAAAATTGAAACAGGCTCTTAAGCTGGCTTTGATACCAAGTGAAATTGAAGCAGGTCCTTACTCCTTGGGAATTTTCTTTATGTATACTCGGTGTGCCCATTGTCCGGAGGTACCTATGCCCGAATCCGGCAGCGCAGCCCATTGCTTTAGTTCGTTGGTCGCTGTTGTGCGGAGTAGGCCTGTTAGCCTTTGGTATTCCAAAACTGTTAAATAGGGGTGCTCATTGAGATATTGCACAGCTTTTTCTAATCGTTGCTCAGGGGTATACTTTTGAGAAGAACGTCTTGTTTTCCAGTTGGCTCTTACCAAAACACATCTCTCGTTGATTTTTCTTACTAAACTTTTGTCTACTCGGAAATTTACATTCCCCACAACGATGCTTTGTGCATTGCGGTGTGTACCTGTTTCTCCGGCTTCTTCCCGTTCTTTGCCTTCCCGCAAGGCCAATGCCGGTGTGAATGTTCCTATCCCATCCAGTTTTACCGAATTTCCGTGAGCCATTATTTGGGCTATTTCCAAAGCTGTCTGTCTTAGTATCCCTTCGATCTCTCCGGGTTTGAAGCCGCTGGTATCGGTTATTCTCTGTATCAGACTTGCAAAGCTAACTTGTTCTATCATTACAAATCGTGGGTAAAGTACCCGTTCGCCCGTCTTATGTATGTCGGGCATTTCTTCCATTGTGTATAAAGCCATTTTTTTTATTTATAAATATTCTGTGTATATTTGTAGAAAGCTGGAATAAAACTTACCTTTCATCCTGAAAGAAGTTCTTCTCTTTATTGAATAAACTATAACTGTAAGTTTTGGTTGTGCAAATGAAAGTTTTAGTTATAGAATTAAAACTTTTAGTTTTATAATCAAAAGTTGCGGTTGTATATTTATATAGGGCAAAGCTAACATTTTTATCGGAAGAAAGTAAGTTATTTGAGGAGAAAATGAATTTTATTTTTTTTATGAACCTATAGAGGGGAAGATAAATATGGATGACCGATTGAAAAAGAGAGAAGTGAGAACGATTATTGTTGATTTGAGGCAATGTGACGATAGGTATTTCTCTTTTTGCCGGAGTATATGATACCCGTATTTCAATGTCTATCCCATCCATAAGCGGATGCACCATAACCAAAAGTTATAGTGCATAAATAGAAACAATTGGTACATGCCATAAAGTAACCGTATCTTTGTGCTCGAAAAAATGATTAAACAACAAAGATATGGTTTCAGCTATTACAAGAACATTGAAGGCAAATAATAAAATTGTCTATGTATCCTTACTTTCTATTCTTACTTTTTTCTTGTTATTGGGTTATATTCCTGGAATACAGGCTTTTTCGGCATGGGTTACTCCTCCTTTGGCTTTGTTTTTAGGATTGGCTTTCGCATTGGTTTGCGGGCAGGCGCATCCGAAGTTTAATAAGAAAACTTCTAAATATTTGTTACAATATTCCGTGGTCGGTTTGGGATTTGGTATGAATCTTCATTCGGCACTTGCTTCCGGAAAAGAAGGAATGGAATTTACCGTTATCTCAGTAATAGGTACTTTAGTGATTGGTTGGTTTATCGGACGTAAACTATTGAAGGTAGACCGTAACACATCTTATTTAATAAGTTCGGGTACTGCTATTTGCGGAGGGAGTGCTATTGCTGCGGTAGGTCCGGTAGTAAAAGCTACTGACAGTGAAATGTCTGTTGCTTTAGCCACTGTTTTTATTTTGAATGCTATTGCATTGTTCGTTTTCCCGGTGATAGGTCATGCTTTGGGGATGAGTCAGCATGAATTCGGAACATGGGCTGCCATTGCCATTCATGATACGAGTTCGGTGGTAGGAGCCGGTGCGGCGTATGGTGAGGAGGCTTTGAAAGTGGCGACTACCATTAAGTTGACACGTGCTCTTTGGATTATTCCGGTGGCTTTTGCTACTTCGTTTATTTTCAAAAGTAAAGGTCAAAAGATTAACATCCCTTGGTTTATTTTCTTTTTTGTGTTGGCCATGATTGTGAATACTTATCTGTTGGAACGTGTTCCGGAGGTGGGTGCCGTTATCAATGGTTTGGCACGCAAAACTCTGACCATAACCATGTTTTTTATTGGTGCTTCCTTATCTGTTGATGTTGTGAAATCTGTCGGCCTAAAGCCTCTGGTGCAGGGAGTATTGTTGTGGGTGGTTATCTGTTGCAGTACGTTGGCTTACATATATTGGTTCTAAGAATCATACAGTTGCTTTATTTGTACAGCATAAGTTCCGATAAGAACAATTGAGAAAATAGGGGATTGTCAAAACTCTCTTGTTGACAAAACTCCCCCGACTGTATTGAAGTGTACCCCAAATGTCAGATACCCAAAAGCCTGGTGTCTGACATTTGGGGTACACTTCAATACAGATATTTGTGGGGCTGATGAATTTTCTTTGGAAGAAGCAGATCTTTCAATCCGTTGAGAACCGGTTTCTTTTAGAAGATGATGTACGATAACTCCATCTCTTTTGTTTCTTCCTGAATTCTTTTTATATCCTTCTTTAATTCTTTCAGTTCAGCGATATCACCTATCTTTTTAAGTTCGCCGATAGCTATGCTGATTTCTTTAAATGCGTTATTGATCTCATGGGTGGGAATGTTGAGGTGAGTATTATCGCTCGTCTTTTGTGATTTCATGATATTCTGAATATCTTTTATAGTCATGTTGCCTACCAATCGGACATATTTTAGCGTAGCGGCACCATCGACTACCATAATGAGATCCTGCACGGTTTCTCCTTTGCGCTTTACATAAAAGGCCATGCGAGAGACGATGCCTTTTTGTTTCATCAGTAATTCATATTTTTGTGCACGCACTACGCTTTCAATATCCCGCCGCATCTCTTTTTTTATACCATTGTCCATGGTGGAGAGTATTTGTACCAACTCTAATTGTTTGGCAAGTTTACCGACATTGACATCTTTGGTGTATAGTTCCGGATTCATCTCTATCATCGCTTTGGAAATATAGACCGATGATACATTGTTCATGTCACTGTATTTGGCAAACAGGCCTTGTGCCTGACAAAATAGTGGCAATAGTAATAATACGCCTGCAAGGAATAATCTGTTCGTTTTCATAATCATTATGCTGTTCTATTGTAATTGTAGATCTTTTTTTATTTCTCTGTTTGTTCTTCTGATATCTTTGGGAGCGTCCATCATTTCATCGATTCCGTAGTTCAACCCCATGGAAACTTCCATTAAGGTGGCTTGTAGTACTTCGTAAGCTACTTCCGGCTCCGTAAAGGTCTCTTGGGGTTTCTCCATGGAGTCGCTTATATTACTGATGTTGTATCCGAGTCCGAGCAATAATACGATGCTGGCAGCTATTCCACCGACCCAGCGCCAGTTGCGCTTTGATTTGTTTTTCCGGAAAAAGTGTATTTCCTCTTGCTCTTTCATATCGATCATCCGGCTTAATTTATCTTCCAGCCCTGCAGGGATTTCTACGGGTACATCTCTTCTTTTATGAAAGCAAAGAAATAATCTCTTATCTTTTTCCAGATGTTCAGGCACATTCTGTGTCTCGAAGTATTTCTTCAATATTTCCTCTTGTTTTTCGCTGGTGTTTCCTTCGTAAAAATCGGCCAGTAACCTTTCAATTTCTTCGACTCTCATAGTTGTTCAGTTTATTAAATTGTTCACGAATTCTTTTTCTTGCTCTTGATAGTAATACACGTATATTTATGGCGTTCAGACCGGTGATACGTTCTATCTCTTCATAAGAGCATTCTTTTACGTCTCTGAGTACGACTACTTTTTGCTGCTGCTCGGGCAGTTGCGCGATGATGTTTTTTACTTGCCGGACTTCATCCCGGATCTCCATATCGTCTGCCGGACAAGTATAATGGATACCGTTTAGCTCTACTGTCTGCTTATTGGCAGTATATTTACCTGAACGTAAAAGATCAAAACACATATTTTTAACGAGCGTTACACAGAATGCTTCCGGATTACTGATGATTGTCAACCCTTCCCGTTTATCCCATAGCTTCAAGTAAGCTTCCTGTACCAGATCTTCGGCATCGGCCTCATTTTCCAATAGCCGGTAGGCTATGTGGTAAAGTTTGCGGTGAAAAGGTAGAAATTCTTTTTTAAAACTCTCAGCGTTCATGGGCTTTTTAGTAGCAATGTGTTTATACCGATAAGACGTAATTCGGTAAATGTTGTTACAAAGAAAAGAAAATATTCTATAAACAAAAAGATAAGGAGGTGTGTCAAAACTCAATTTTACCAAAGATGGACATCTGATTTGAAACCCGGGTATATCTCCTAAAGATAAGAGAAAGAGCCGTATCAGACTTTTTTTAAAGTGATGATACGGCTCTTTTTAGGCTTGATGCTTCTACTTCTATAATTTACTTATGCTCTTTCAATTTTTCAAATATCAAAGCTTCCAGTTCTTCTGCCAATTCCGGATTATCGGCAATGCACTGTTTGGCTGCATCGCGTCCTTGACCGAGCTTGGTGTCGTTATAGCTGTACCAGGAACCGCTTTTTTTGATGATGCCCAGCTCTGCTCCCAGATCGATGATCTCACCGGAATGAGAGATACCTTCACCGAACATAATATCAAATTCTGCTTTACGGAAAGGAGGTGCCACTTTGTTCTTTACAACTTTTACTTTGGTTTGCTTACCGATGACTTCTTCTCCGTCTTTAATTTGTTGCGAACCGCGAATATCCAGACGTACGGATGCATAGAACTTCAGTGCATTACCACCGGTCGTTGTTTCCGGATTGCCGAACATTACACCGATTTTCTCGCGTAACTGGTTGATAAAGATACAAGTTGTACGTGTCTTGCTTACGGCAGAAGTCAGCTTACGTAGCGCTTGCGACATCAGGCGGGCCTGCAATCCCACTTTGTTGTCACCCATATCACCTTCGATTTCTGCTTTAGGAGTCAGTGCTGCTACCGAGTCTACTACGATAATGTCGATAGCGGAAGAGCGGATTAGTTGTTCGGCTATTTCCAATGCTTGTTCTCCATTGTCCGGTTGAGAGATAAAAAGATTATCTACATCTACCCCCAGTTTTGCTGCATAAAAGCGGTCGAAAGCGTGTTCTGCATCAATAAATGCTGCAATACCTCCTGCTTTTTGTGCTTCAGCAATGGCGTGGATAGCCAAAGTCGTTTTACCGGAAGACTCCGGACCGTAGATCTCAATTATTCTTCCACGAGGGAAGCCGCCTACGCCTAATGCTGCATTCAGCCCGATGGAACCGGTGGGGATTACATCTACTTGTTCTACAACTTCGTCACCCATTTTCATGATAGAACCTTTACCGAAGCTCTTTTCTATCTTGTCCATGGCAGCCTGTAAGGCTTTTAGTTTTTCGCTTGATGCCATATTATTATCTGTTTCAAAATTAAGTTCATCCTTTTTTGCCATTTTTCTATTGTACGATTTATTGTTTACGATAAATATTTCTTTTAGCTTCTATGTGTCAGCTTGAATACTTACAATTAAAACTACCTTGTTGGTCAATCACATTTGATGCCGATGGGCCCGACTTGCTGTTTATTGTAGGATTTGGGCGGCATGCTCTTTGGTCTTGATCTCTTTGGGAGTAATGATCCGCTTTATGATTCCTTCTTCATTAATGAGAAAAGTAGTACGGAATGTTCCCATGTATGCACGTCCGTACAATTTCTTCTCTCCCCATACTCCGAATTGTTCCACCAACTTCTTGTCCGTGTCGGCAATCAGTGTAAAAGGGAGGTTGTTTTTAGCAATGAATTTTTGATGTGACTTTTCGTCATCTACGCTTACACCGATAACTTCGTAACCGGCTTTACGCAGTTCCGAATAATTATCACGTAAGCTACAAGCTTGTGCGGTACATCCGGAGGTATTGTCCTTGGGATAGAAGTACAATACTACTTTCTTTCCTTTATAGTTGCTTAGACGTATTTCTTCGCCTTTCTCGTTTACTCCTAATAATTCAGGAGCTTTGTCTCCTACCTTTAATCCCATAATTATAATAAGCTTTATTTGACTGAATAGTTCATCTTTCTCGTTATCTTCTTGGATTTATCCAGTTTACTTTCCGGTTTGGAAAATTCTCCGGGTTATATGCACTACATACAACCCGGAGAGCTTTATTTGGGACTTTTCAGTTTTCCAAATAGTTTCAATAGTCGATAAAAATCCATACCTATAGTTCCAGGTCGCCATCAAACACTTCATGCCAAGGCAATCCTTGTTTGTTTAGCTGTTCCATAAACGGGTCTGGATTAAACTCTTCCACATTGTTTACCCCCGGACGTTTCCATTCGCCTTTGAAGAACATCATGGCGCCGATCATAGCCGGTACACCGGTAGTATAACTTACTCCCTGCATTCCTGTCTCTTTGTAGGCTTCTTGATGACTACAGTTATTATATACGTAGTAAGTCCGTTCTTTTCCATCTTTCAAACCACGGATACGGCAGCCGATAGAAGTTTCCCCTTCATAGTTCTCACCTAAATCCTGCGGGTTAGGCAAAACGGCTTTGAGGAATTGTAGCGGAATAATTTCTACACCATTGTAATTAATAGGATCGATTCGGGCCATACCTATGTTTTGGATGACACGCAAATGTGTCAGGTATTCCTGACCGAAAGTCATCCAGAACCGGGCACGTTTGATGCTGGGGTAGTGTTTTACCAATGATTCGAGCTCTTCGTGATAGAGCAGATATGAATCACGCGGACCGATATTGGGATAAGTCAGGTCTTTGTGGATTTCCAACGGGCCGGTGGTTATCCATTTACCGTTTTCATAATAGCGGCCATTCTGAGTAATTTCGCGGATATTGATCTCCGGATTGAAGTTGGTGGCAAATGCTTTGTGGTGATTTCCGGCATTACAGTCAACGATATCCAGATATTGTATTTCATCAAAATAATGTTTGACTGCGTAGGCTGTATAAATGCCACTTACTCCCGGATCGAAACCGCAACCGAGAATAGCTGTCAATCCGGCTTCCTTAAAACGTTCGTGATAAGCCCATTGCCAGCTATATTCGAAATGAGCCTCGTCTTTGGGCTCATAATTCGCTGTGTCCAGATAGTTAACTCCGGCTTTAAGGCAGGCCTCCATGATGGTGAGATCTTGATAGGGGAGGGCAACATTGATTACCATTTCCGGTTTGAAATCATTGAACAGGGCTACCAGTTCATCTACATTGTCAGCATCTACTTTAGCCGTTTTTATATCGGGATTACCAATAGCTTTTACTATGTCATCACATTTGGATTTAGTGCGGCTGGCAATCATAATGTCAGTAAATACATCGGCATTTTGTGCCACTTTGTGTGCTACAACGGTACCTACACCGCCCGCACCGATAATAAGAACTCTACCCATTTCTTTAATTAAGAATTTAAAATTAAGAATTTAAGAATTGTTTATGGAACAAATATACGGCATTATTTTCAGAAAACCGTTTCTGCTCTCCTTATTTATATAGAACAACTGTTTTTATTTGTAACGGAGCAGGCGTCCGCTTTCAAATTCCAACATTTTACGTGCATACAACCAGGTCTCGAACCGGGTATCCTGTTTCAATTCTATCTGAATGGGATTGCCGAGTGCCAGACGGCATTCGTCGGTCGTCATACCTTCTTGCACTTCACCTTGAGAAATGAGTTTCCAGTTCTCCTCTGTGGTGTGCGGATACTGTTTACGGATATCTCCAAAAGCCAGTAGATCCTCTATATAGTTTTCATTTTTGGTAATGACGTCATATTTCAAATCAACTTCAAGTTCAAAAATCGTTCCGTTTACGTCTTCAAGAGTTAATTTCGCTTTTGTCTCCGGATGTTCTATTTCAATATCTTTTATACGTAGTGAAGTATAGCGCAATAAGCGTACTTGTCTTTCTGTTTTCTTCCCGTCTAACTTTACATAACATTTCACACTTGTTGTCTGTTTGGGGTAAACCGCCATGCCTATATATTTCTTTTTTAAGTTTTCTACCGTTAATGCCTGCCGGTTATTGAAAGAAAACGCATTCGGGAAATATTTCATTTTCTTCTCTGCCTGGAAGTCGGATTTATCCATTCCGGAGTTTGTTCTTGATAGGGCTACTTCAATATAGTATGAATTGCCCGCCGCATCTTCGAAAACTACTTTTACGGGATATGATTTACTTCCGACTCCGATATTTGTAATGGTTACTTTCTCGTCTTTGGGGATGGCTATTGTTTTATAACCTGCATAGCTGTTGCTGTCATCTACCTGTGCCGTGGTAAAGTTTGTATAAACGACTTTCCCGATAAGTAAGTTTCGTGCAGTGTCTACATCGGGCAGGTATACCAGTCCGTTGATACTGGCGCGGGGATTCCGGTCACAGATGTCATCAAATCTCTGTCCCTTGAATTCATAATAATATTTGTTCCCTTCGCAGCTGAAGATAAAACGGGTGGAATAATTGATCCCTACATGTGTCTCTTTTGCTTTTTCTTCGGTGCCTTGAAATTCGAAGATTTTATATTTGAAATTACTGCTGTTCACCTCTTTCCCGGTTTCATAAGAATTGAAAATAGGCACAAACAGGTCATTGCCATCGGGAATAAACATAAATTTCAATCCCGGCGTCCATTTGCATATAGTTATCAACGGAAAGTTACTTTCAACAAACCGTTCTTCTTCGCTTATATTGTTGTTTGTCTGTTGAGAGGTTTTTACAATGTAATCATTTTGAGCAGTAATGTTTGTCATTCCCAAAATGATAAGAAGTAAGATAAATATAGTTTCTTTCATCTTTAAATTAGACATTAATGAACTATTGAACAGTTGGAACTGTTTGATATTTTGGGCGCAAATGTATGAACTTTATGTTATTTTCAATATATTTGCACCGATATTTAACTTAAACGTTATTGAATAATGAGAAAAGCAATTGTTTCTGTTTTTGTTGCAAGTATAGCGCTTGTAATGTTTTCTTGTCGCTCTTCGAAAGAGGCTCTCTCTTTGTCTTCTATGAACGGTGAATGGAATATTGTTGAAATAAATGGTTCGGCTGTTGTGCCGGGTCAAGGTCAGCAACTCCCTTTTATAGGTTTCGACACCACTACCGGAAAAGTGTACGGATATAGTGGCTGCAATCGTATTATCGGATCAATTGATGTGAATGCCAAACCAGGTACCATTGATTTGGGAGCATTGGGAAGTACCCGTATGGCCTGTCCGGATAGAACTTTGGAACAGAATGTGCTGAGTGCTTTGGCACAGGTGAAAGGGTATAAGAAAATGGGAAAAGGAAATATGGCTCTTTGTAACGCTTCCAATCGTCCTGTGGTTATTTTGGCAAAGAAAACCGCCGATGTGAAGGTGGCGGATCTGCAGGGAGAATGGAAAATCACAGAAGTGAATGGGGAGTCTGTCCCTGCAGGGATGGAAAAGCAACCGTTTATTGCTTTTGATGTAAAAGAGAAGAGAGTGCATGGAAATGCAGGATGTAACTTGATAAACGGTGGTTTTAAAACAGAAGAAGGAAATGCTCTTTCAATCTCTTTTCCGGATATGATATCTACTATGATGGCTTGTCCCGATATGGAGACAGAAGGAAAAATCATGGGGGCCCTGAATGAGGTGAAATCTTTTGGTAAGCTTGCCGGTGGTGGTATCGGACTGTATGATGCCGATGGAACGCTGGTATTGGTACTTGTTAAGAAATAGTCGATACTGCATATAGAAATAATTCTGCTCTACACAAGTGGAAGGAAAAACAGGAGGTGTCGAAATTCTGATTTATAGGTTTATAATCTGAAACCTGACAACTTTTATCTATAATAAGAAATAGGGCTGTGCCGTATATTGAGTTTACGGTGCAGCCTCTTTTTTTGCAAATCTCATGAACGGTCAGTCTGGCCTTTGTACGTTCCGCCAGTATGGCAGTTGTTGGAAAAAGGTTGTTAGTAGTATTCTCGCGTAAAGAAATATAATTTTATTTTCCCATATCGAACCAGAGTCTGCTATGTTTGTTGTATGAGTCGGCAGCAGACTATATTGCATCTAAGTTGCAAATTTTGCTGTTAAAAACTGTCTTTTTGGCAGAAAATATGTCACAGAACGATGCGATTTCCTTTTGGCATACGGTTTGCTTTTAGATTGGCGTCCGTTTGGAAGACATCCTTAGAAATAGGGAATGAGCCAACAACCGGACAAAAGGAAATTTGAATAATAATATAAAAAGTATAAAGATTATGGGAAAGATTATTGGTATTGACTTAGGAACTACAAACTCATGTGTTTCCGTATTTGAAGGAAACGAACCGGTAGTAATAGCAAACAGTGAAGGTAAACGTACAACTCCTTCTATCGTTGCATTTGTAGATGGTGGCGAACGTAAAGTAGGTGATCCTGCAAAACGTCAGGCTATCACAAACCCGAAACGTACGATTTTCTCTATCAAACGTTTCATGGGTGAAAATTGGGATCAGGTACAGAAAGAGGTAACTCGTGTTCCGTATAAGGTAGTAAAGGGTGATAATAACACACCGCGTGTCGACATCGACGGTCGTCTTTACACACCTCAGGAAATATCTGCAATGATTCTGCAGAAAATGAAAAAGACTGCTGAAGATTATTTGGGACAGGAAGTAACGGAAGCTGTTATCACAGTTCCTGCCTATTTCTCAGATTCACAACGTCAGGCTACCAAAGAAGCCGGACAGATTGCCGGATTGGAAGTAAAACGTATTGTAAACGAGCCGACAGCCGCTGCATTGGCTTATGGTCTTGACAAGGCTCATAAAGATATGAAGATTGCCGTATTCGACCTTGGTGGAGGTACATTCGATATTTCTATCCTTGAGTTCGGTGGCGGTGTATTCGAAGTACTTTCTACGAATGGTGATACTCACTTGGGTGGTGATGATTTCGATCAGGTTATCATCAACTGGTTGGTTGAAGAATTCAAGAAAGACGAAGGCGCTGATCTTACTCAGGATCCGATGGCTTTGCAACGTTTGAAAGAAGCTGCAGAAAAGGCAAAGATCGAATTGTCTTCTTCTACAAGCACAGAAATCAACTTGCCGTACATCATGCCGGTAGGTGGTGTGCCTAAGCACTTGGTTAAGACTTTGACTCGTGCAAAATTCGAATCTTTGGCTCATAACTTGATTCAGGCTTGTCTTGAACCTTGTAAGAAGGCTATGCAGGATGCCGGTTTGAGTAATTCTGATATTGATGAAGTAATCCTCGTGGGTGGTTCTTCACGTATACCGGCTGTTCAGAAATTAGTTGAAGATTTCTTCGGCAAAACTCCTTCTAAGGGTGTTAACCCGGATGAAGTAGTAGCAGTAGGTGCTGCTGTACAAGGTGCAGTTTTGACAGATGAGATTAAGGGTGTGGTATTGCTGGATGTTACTCCGTTGTCAATGGGTATTGAAACCTTAGGTGGTGTAATGACCAAGTTGATTGACGCTAATACAACAATTCCTGCACGTAAGAGCGAAACATTCTCTACGGCTGCCGATAACCAGACTGAAGTGACCATTCACGTATTGCAAGGTGAACGTCCGATGGCTGCACAGAATAAATCTATCGGTCAGTTTAACTTGACAGGTATTGCTCCGGCTCGTCGTGGTGTTCCTCAGATTGAGGTTACATTCGATATCGATGCCAATGGTATATTGAAAGTATCTGCTAAGGATAAGGCTACCGGTAAGGAACAAGCCATCCGTATCGAAGCTTCCAGCGGCTTGAGCAAAGAAGAGATCGAAAGAATGAAAGCAGAAGCTGAAGCAAATGCTGAAGCTGATAAGAAGGAGCGTGAAAAAATCGATAAGCTGAATCAGGCTGACAGTATGATTTTCTCAACTGAAAATCAATTGAAAGAGTTAGGTGATAAGTTACCTGCTGATAAGAAAGCTCCGATCGAAGCTGCTTTGCAGAAACTGAAAGATGCTCACAAAGCTCAAGATTTGGCAACTATCGACAGTGCTATGGCTGAATTGAATACTGCCTTCCAAGCTGCAAGTGCAGAAATGTATGCTCAGAGCGGTGCTCAAGGTGGCGCACAAGCCGGTCCTGATATGAATGCCGGACAAGCGGGTGGCGGTCAGTCTAACGGTGGACAGGATGAACATATTCAAGATGCGGATTTTGAGGAAGTCAAATGATTCCGATAAGGAAACAAATAATGAATAATAAAGAAAAGCGTGCAACTCAATGAGTTGCACGCTTTTTTATTTATGGGGTTCATGGTTGCTGTGTGTGTTCTATGGGCTTTTTAACTTGCTGGAATGATGCGTTGTCTGTGGTGAAAAACTTTAGTAAGTAATAATACGCCAATAGCCACCAAAATCTGCACCTTCACGAGACAAAATACCCATAGAACGCAGTTTTGCAAATTGCTTTTCTACGGCGCGAGAACTTATTCCAATTTTATAAGCCATGGCTTCGGCTGATATTGAGGGATCAGAAATTACAAAATCAATAATTTTCTGTGCTGTTTTTCCTATGTTTTTAGGTTTATCTGAAACCTCTCCGAACCTTCTCTCCGAACTTTCAGGGAAGTCTCCGAACCTTCTCTCCGAACTTTTTGCATTTACACCGAACTTTTCGACCGAACTATTTTCGTTTACAGGGTACTTTTCGAGGGTACTATTTACCCTGTTGGCAACTTCTTCCACAGGTATTCTTCCGTTCTCACCCCAGTTTAGATTGTAAAAGGTAGTGAAGAAAGAAGTCGCTTCCGTTTGGTATTGTGGTTCTTTACTTTGCTGAAAATTGGGTAGTTTCTCCGTAAGTTCTCGCATTTTCCGTAAGCCCGAACCACGCTTCTCCATATAGTCCAATTGCGTAAACATATCCGCAATAACAGGATTGCGGCGCATGGACGGTATTTTGTATATGTCACGGTCTTGAATTTTTGTACCGTCAAGCATCGCACCGGGTGATACCAATTCTACACGGTCATCATAAATATCTATATGCACTTCACCGCCCATCACGGTATAATCCCGATGGATAAGGTGATTTACCAATCCTTCAAAGATAGCACGGTCGGAATAGTCTGGAAGATTGAGACGATAGTTTGGCATTTTCACCCATCCGCTCATGGTATAGTTCTTGATGAAGTCCATGCCGTATTTCAAAAGTAGTACAAGGTTAGCTCGATGTTCTACGGAACTGATGGCGTCATCTTTATAGAGCCCCGTCCAACGAGTACAAAAGATGCGTGATTGAAATACGGTACAGTTGTCCACAAACAACAATCCGGCATTGGTCAATTTTCCGTCAGAAGTAACTAAACCGAATGATTCTAAAAACTTATCATTCCATTCTTGGTGAGTCTGTTCACGAAATGTATTGGCAAGGATAATGAAAGAATGTTTGTTGGCATCCACTTGGGTAGGCAGTGAATCCCATGTCATGTGTGTATCCTTCAATATCAACGAAAGTAATTGTTGTGAGTTACATTCTACACTTTCATTACCAATTCGTACATACGCGGTACGTGTCCCATTCTGGTAATAGTAATAAGGTGTAAGCGCTCCTGCCTTTACTTTTACTTCGAGTAGTGCATGGCCTTCATGTTCTATCGGGGTAAGTTGCACTTCCAGTACAGGGTCAAGCCTTGCCTTTATCATTTCGCTGATAAAGTCGGCATCGGCTTGTGGATTTTCCAAACCTACAATTACTCCGTCATCGTTTACTCCATAGAACAAGCTACCGCCGTCTGTATTAGCAAAAGCCGACACAGATTTGAGCCATGACTTCACTTTCTTACGCTCCAGCATTTCTTTGAAGTCATAAGTAGAACATTCTGCAATCAATGTATTGTTATGTATCTGCATCGTTTCCTTATTATTGCTATGGTACAATATCCCAATATCATATACAAAGGTAAGGATAAAAGTGAAGATTCGGTTAAATTCGTGCCATAGTTTTGATTATTATGCGTTTATGATAGGTCTTTGGGCTTACAACGAAAGCACCAGATCAGCTAAAAGAACAGCCGTTTCCGGCTCGTTTTGGGGTGCATTTTTGGGCTTCCATGCCACGATGAACCGTACAGATGCGGATTTTACTTTATAACCTCTTGCTTCCCACTCAGATAGTTTGCCTTGCATTTTTGCTGATAACTTTGCTACAGGTCTGTTACTTAACGGACTGTACAATAAGAAATCATTGTAGATCAAGGAATCTCCGCCTTTAAATGCTAAAACTTCTTGTTTCCGTTCCTTGAAGAAACTCAGATGGACGTCTTTGTGAGAGAGCTGTAGTACGATTTCTTCAGGCATATCATATTGTTGCCGGTCCACAAGATAACGGTCTGCATTTAAGCGATTAAAGCAATCATCATTCGTGTGTATGAACAGCCGGTTTTTGGCACGGGTTATTCCTACATAGTACCGGTGCATCAGATAGTCATCTTTAGAATAGTTATTATCAGAAATGAGCATATATACATCGTCAAACTCTTTGCCTTTGGCCTTGTGAATGGTTGACACCACAACATCTGCTCCTGAAATATCACAAAAGTCTTCTACGGATGACTCAAATGCAAACTCCTTGAAGTCGCTGAAATATTTTGTTTTATTGGTTTGTTCAAACAACTCTACACAGCGCTTCATGTACATCAGACTCGTACTCCTGCCGTAAGTGGCGAAGGTCTCATGTTTGGCTTCCTCCCATAATTCTTCTGTTATTAGCGGCGTTTTTATCCGTTTTTCTATATGTTTTAAGAAATACCTCATCTCGGCTATGTTCCAAAAGCGTAAGCCATCCATCGACTGTATCAATTTGCTGCTGATACCCCGTTTTCGCAAGAGTCCCATCAGAATAACGGCCTCTTCGTTTGTTTGGGTGAGTACACACGAAGTGCCTTTTCCCTTGTGTTGGAGTAAATTCTCAACGAGGGGCTGATACATATATTTTGAATAATGACGTGTCACCTCCACCTGGCCGTCCTCTGTTCTCATGGAGATGATTGGGGCACTCTTTATCCTTTTATAGATGTTTTCCAAAAATCGGTTGGCGAAATTCACCGGATGGCGCGCGCTGCGATAGTTTTCGGTCATCTCGACCAATTTACTCCCGCTTTCTTGTGCCAGTCGGTACATATAACCGGAATCAGAACCGCGGAATTCATAGATATTCTGGTCATCGTCTCCCACTGCTATTACGCGCATTTCTTCGTTGTTGGTCATCAGAGCCTTTACAAGTGCATATTCATTAGCTCCCATGTCCTGAGCTTCATCTATGACCAACACTGTCTTGCCGATTTTATTGGGTTCTACTTCTCCTTGCTTGATCATCTCAGCAGCCTTTTCAACGACATCTTTGGCATCTTCAAGATTTCCGATACGCCCCAGGAGATCGAAGCAGTAGGAGTGGAATGTCTTTATTTCGACAAAATGGGCAGCGTTTCCTATCAGTTCCATGAGTCTCTGCTTGAACTCCGTAGCGGCTGCCCTTGAAAATGTCAGCATCAGGAGTTGTTCATGTTTCACGTCTTCAAGCAGTAGGAGTGAGGCCAGTTTGTGAACCAATACCCGGGTTTTCCCACTACCCGGACCTGCTGCAACCACAATGCAACGTGACTCCTTATCGGAAATAATTTCCATCTGTCGTTTGGACAATTGCCCGAACAACTGCTTGTACTTCTGTGGCGTCAGGTTGCGTTGTATCTCACTTACTCTATCCCCTTTGAAGTATTTTGCAACAAACTTCCTGTAATCCATCTGGAAATAGTCTTGGACATATTGCAGGGCCGCATTGTAATCTTTCACCATCAGATTGGCATATTCGCCTACAATATGCACTTGCTGAATCTTCTGTTTGTAGAATTCATTGAGCATCCGGTAATCATCTTGCTTGTATCTCGACTTATTGTCCTTTATTCTTTGGATATTCATGGCGTTGTAAAGAACCAGGAAGCCGCCTTCAAGTTTTAACGCACCGATTTTCGACAAGTACAGAAGCGCTTCTTCCACATCTTCCAACTGAATGTCGTTAAGCCCACCGAATAGGGTTTGAGAACTTGATTTTGTTCGGCTCAGAAGTTCTACCACGGAGAACTGAACCGCTTTGTCGGGGGTGTTTTCATCTTCTGTCTCTGATGCCAATTGATATAACCATTTCACAGTAAAACGGCTTATTCCCAATCGTTTCTCAAAGCGCCTGACAGTAGTCTCCATGTCTGCCTGGCGACTTATCTCCAGGTTATGGGCCGCATCCTCTTTCTTGCGCGCATATCCCTCGACAGTAAGGAAATAGAGCAGCGTCCGAATGTCCTTTTCTTTGGATGTATTGATTCCGTCATTCATGGCATTCTCATTCAGTTGCTTGTATGATATCCGTAAAGACTCATCGGGGATGTGGCTGAGGATGTATCGTTCAAGTTTTGCAAAGCGTTCGAGGAGCATTTGCGACTTTCGTTCCGAATCACCTGCATCCTGCAAATAGGCGGAGATATCTTTGCTGTCTGCCAATATACCTTCTTGCCGCATGCGTTCCACTACGGATATCACTTCTTTTTTGCTCAGGCCCAAGATGTCTGCCAGATAGTCTATCCGTGATTCCGCTTCCGAATTCCGGGCTTTGGCGACATGCTTTTGTGATATCAGTGACTTGATGATACGGACTGCTTTTTCTATTTCATCGCTGTCAAAAAGTAGTGATGCCGATATGCGTTTTCTTGCTTCGTCCATGTCCTTCACTGTGATTCCCGTGGCATATACGTGAGGTACGTTGTTACCTCTTACCAGATATCCGCTTTGTTCCAAGGTTGCTAATGCTGTTCGCACACGGGTTTCAATGTCAGAGACCGAATCGTCCCATCCGGCTTTCCGGGCAATTTCCAATGCAGAGCAGCTGACTTTCATACGTTGTCGGGTCAGGTCTTTGATGGCTTTCCATATTTGTTGTATTTCGCTGATGCTTAGTTTTGTCTGGTTCAACAGTATAAAATGCTTGTCCAAATCATTGTCGCTGTAAAGCACATAACAACGTGCGTTGAGGCCGGGATCACGACCGGCTCTGCCTGCCTCTTGAACGTAGTTTTCCAGCGAATCGGAAATGTCATAATGTACCACAAGGCCAACATCTTTTTTATCGACTCCCATACCGAATGCGGACGTAGCCACAATGATCTGTACCTGGTCATTCATGAAGGCTTCTTGGTTGGCGATTTTTTCATCGGCTTCCATCTTGCCATTGAATGGTAGTGCCTTGTAGCCGTCACGGGTCAACTTGGCTGCCAGTTCTTTGGTCCGTCTGGTCCGTGATACGTAGACAATTGTCGGGCAATCGGATTCCGCTACAAGTTCTCTCAGTTTTAAGTATTTATCATTGTCATTGTCGGCATGTATGACAGAATAATGCAGGTTGGTTCTTGAGGCCGTTGATGCGAATAATTCTAAGTCTAAATTCAGTGTTTGCTTGAAATAATCGCAGATGTCTTGTATCACTTTCTGTTTTGCCGTAGCCGTAAAGCAGGATACGGGTATCGGATTCTTGCATTTTTTCTTTTGCTGGTATTCCCGGATGAATTTACCGATGTAGAGATAGTCAACCCTGAAATCCTGCCCCCATGAAGAAAAGCAATGCGCTTCGTCTATTACAAATCTGACAACATGACGCGCCATTAATATTTTCTCGATCGTTTTTGAGCGAAGCATTTCGGGGGCTATATACAACAGGGAGGCTTCTCCGTCTTCTACCCTTTGTATGGACAGTGCCCTTGTGATAGGATCCAGCATCCCATTTATGGTTACGGCATCCGTGATCCCTCTGTCAGCGAGGTTGTCTACCTGGTCTTTCATGAGAGATTGTAAGGGAGAGATGACAACCGTAAGTCCGTGTACGGAGCGTCCGGCCATGAGTGCCGGCAACTGAAAGGTTAGTGATTTACCACCACCGGTAGGGAATATCGCCAGTAACGACTTACCTTTCACCGCTGCTTGGGCCGCCCGTTCCTGCAATGGCTCGCCTTCGTATGTCCGGAAATGCTCATATCCGAAGAATGTTTTTAAGTTATGGAGCACATCCAATTGCGTATGGCAGTAATCGCAGCCTTCCCGGCAAGCAGTGTGGCGCAGGAGTTTTACAATAAACTCTACTTCCGGATAGTTGTAAAGCACCCATCCAGGGGTGATGGAGCGATAATCGATGGTCTCAATCAGAGCCAATGCGTATGCCAATCCGCATGGATATTGCTTGATGAGCATGTCAAGGTCGGCATGTTGGCAGATCTTTCCTGCATAAAGTTCTTTTATGAGTTCCGGTATTCCTTCATTGGTATACTCCGCACTTACCATACTGAGAAATCCCTCGAATTCCTTTTTGTCTTTCAGCAACGAAGCGAATAGGATACGTTTTTCTTTCGGTAATGAGTTCCAGCATGCTATTTCGTCCAGTAATAGGTCTTTTGCTTTCTTGCAATCGTTCACCGGATTGTTCATCTGTTCGCTAATCAGTTTGTCGTCTTTCACAAGCCGATGGTAAGGTCGTTCCGGAAACAGCAGAGGCGAAACGTAAAGTGTATCAACTAAAATCCAGCGACATACCTTGTCCGGGAACAGATATTGGGCATCATGATGAATGATATTGTGTCCGCAAATGTAGTCTATATCATTTAGGAAAGTGAACAACTCTTCTTTTGAGGTTTTATGGAAAATCGTGTCATCATGCCTGAGTGCTCCTATATCATGGATTTTATGATCTTTCAGGCCAACTTCTACATCTACTATGGCATAATTGAGGGCGTTACGTGGCACGGAGGTAGTTTTACTGGTAACGATATTATTTCTATCTCCGGTTTTCCTGATCCCTATGAGTTTACTCCATATTGACATATATTCAATATAATAAACAGTTCAATGACTTGAATTAACGATGTTTCTGCATAGTCTTTTTTATTGTTGTTCGGATGTAACACGCCACTATCATTTACAAATATAGGAATAAAATCGAATAGTTTGTTAAAATAGCCGCTTACTTTTGATATTTATGCGTTTGCCTGCCTTTATCTGTGATATATTCACGGATAACGAATTGACAAAGCATATAAGTCGCCATTGGCGGATAACCCACCTTTTTATTTATCAGAGATATTCCAAAAATATTCATTAGCTTTGTAGTCTTCTTTTCCGGTATCTTCGGTTTATGCAGTTTTAAGGGATAGAGGAACTTTGGAGAACTATAATCCGACCGTAATACTTTTAATAAAAAGTTATGATTAAACAAGATTATCTGCTACGTATGATTCAAGAGATCATTTCATTGATTGCCAATGTGATATTGAATAGAAAGAAAATCCGTCAGCAGGAGTGGGTGGAGTATGATTGCCTGACCAGGCAGATCTTGGGCTTTCCTGTCGAACGGTTGATGGGTATGGATGTGCAGGAACTGATTGGGCAATACGAAGGTGATCCCGACAGAATGGGGAAGATAGAACTGGCTGCCATGACCTTGCTGAAACTGTCTGATGAGACTGACGCTGATCATCTTTTGCAGAAATCAAAGTTCCGCCAGGAGGGGATGGAGTTGCTTAAGTATGTACAAAAAGAGGGGAATACCTTTTCCATTCAGCGCGTGGCATTGATTAAACTGTTGGAAACAAACGGATAAATAAGATTTTGTGTATCTTTGCGGCCGATTTATAAAATAGCATTTTGATATGGAATTACCTGAAGATCCGATGATGCTGTTTAGCGTCATTAATATGAAACTCCGTGATAACTATTCTTCTTTGGACGAACTTTGTGATGACTTGCACATTGATAAGAACGATATTATCAATCGGCTGCGGGCTGTAGGTTTTGAATATAGTCCGGAACACAATAAGTTCTGGTAGTGTTGAAACAAATTTCCCTGCAAGATTACTGCTTTTTCGATAATTGAAAACAGTAACCTTGCAGGGAAATTTGTATTTATAGACAGAATAAGTTATTGTTTATACCAGTCTGCGTCTTTTCCTGTTTTAGCCCAGTTGAGGAATTTGGGGTAAAGCTGGTCAATAGGTGTCTTCTCGTTATCAGGATTCAATAAGGGTGCGATGTCCTGACTGGTAGCGTTGGACAGGTAGAAAGCGAACGGATAAACATTGTCTTTATCGGAAACATAGAAAATGCCTTTATCCGGTTCCGAACAGTCGTCACCTGTACCAAATAACGATACGTCCATTTTATCGGTTGGTCTCTTCATCGGGCAATGGATTTCTAACCGTGTATTATCCTTGCTGGGGCGATAGATGAATGCATCTACAACAGTCTCGCGTGTCTTTCCCGAATTCTTGCCATAATCGAGAGTGACTTTGTATTCGGCGTTTATGGCAGACTTCACATTATCAGTCAGTTTGATGGTGTTATCTTCGTGTCCGAATTGGGCTGCTACAAAGTCTTCTGTCTGATACTTTATGAAATCGCTTATGGTAGCCGGAGTGGTATTGTCTATTGTAAATGCCAGTCCGTTGGTGAGCATTGCTATGTTTGCAAAAGTTTTAAAGGTGAATGATTCTTTCAATATCCGGTTGTTATTGTTGAAGGTCTTTTCGTATGTGTATTGTGTCAACACATCGTTCATGTCATAATCGCTTGCGCGGGGCCACATGTCTTCAAAAGCATAAATACCGGTTTTGCTGATGGTTGTATTGTAATCTTCGTCCACTTCGGGAACATTGGTGATCACCGGATTCGATTTTACACAGAACACCAGATCATTGAAGTTCTGGTCATCGACAAAATCTTCGAAAGATATGGCTATGTTATTGTTTTTATCTTTGAACATGGCGGTGCGCACGTCCAGTCCATCCGGTCTGGCGGTACTTAATCCTTCGGTAGAAGAAGCGAAGAAATTCTTCGTTTTAGTGTAAGACGAGAATCCTGCGAAATAGGCATCCCACGCATTGCATGCCAATACGAATCCAAGGCGGTAGCCGGCCGGGAATTTGGTCGTATGTTCGGGATGTTGCTCGTCACCAAAGTAGATTAGCTGTATGTCGTCTCCTATTTCCACTCCTTGAGGATTGGACTTAAAGTAGGGGGCACTGCCGCCAATCCAGTCTATCTGTGTGTTTGGGAAAAGAGTATAAATGGCAACATCGTTCAGGCTGGTGGGCTTTTGTCCTTCCTTATAATAATAATATCCCAATGAACTGTTCCAGCAGGTATTTCCACCGATAACTGTCAATACAATTTCCGTGTCATCTTCATTGATGTATAAATCGGCTGCTGTGCGGTATTCTGTCGGGCAGGTTTTGTAACGTCCGATAACAGAATTTACTGTTGTCAACAGGCTTTTTCTTTCCTCGGTACTTAATTTAAGTTTCTCGTTACCGCCTTCGTATTTGGTATATAATTTTCCCGTGCCTACGCTTCTTCCGTTTCCTCTGTCAAAAGGTGCGGCAGGTGATTCGGACCATCCCAAAGAATTGAATCTTGTTGCATCTTCTTTGGTTGCGTATCTATAGTTGGTGGCAGCTCTGGTTGCAGATGCCGATGGTGTCATATAATCGCGGTCGGCTATTTCCAGAACTCCATTGTCGATTGTACTTTCTATCAAAGCAGGGGTATTAAGCGCACTTGTGACAGCGTATACCTTATTTACATAAGCCGGGAGAGTGATAGAACCGGTGTATGCACCTTCGTCATCGGTCCATATAGCATCTAACGGTTGAATGTCTTCCCGTAAGGTTATCGAGCTGCTCGTCTCGGAGAAAACCAACGGGTTTTGATCATACACGTAAAAAAGCACTTTCGAATCAGCAAGAGCATAATGTACATTCAAAGTTACAGTCTGTTCTGTAGAATACGTCGAAGTATTGACTTCTTTAACGGGAGGCTCTTCATAATAGTTCTTTTCGGGGATGCAACTGCTTAATCCAAACAAGAGGATAGCAGGGCATGCTAACCAAATCTTTTTCATAATAAATCTGTTTTCTGTCAATAAATGCTTTGTTAGTGTTAGAAAATTCTATTGTATAAAGTCTTATTCGGCAATAATACTTTTCGGATGCAAATATATACATAATTTAAGAAAGGTGATCACTTAAAGTTGATTTTATTTGCTATTTACTTGTATTTTCTGTCTATAAACATAGATGATTGTCTGTTTCTGCTTTAGAGTCTGTTTAAACCGGAGCTGGATTCACTAAACTGAAACCGGACTCAGAATAAGCGGATAAAAATCTTTAAAAAGAAAATTTAAACCAGGGCTTAAACATCTTTATTCATTAGCTTGTTATACGTGGCAAAGTTTCGTTTGGAATGTTCGAATACTGGAAGAGTTTGAAAGGGGGAAGAGGGTGGCATGTCTGGAAACTGAAACTGATTGATGCCAGGTTGTATTTCGTCAGTATCTTTGTGGGGTTACTGACGGGACTTGTGGCTGTGCCTTATCATTATCTGCTACAGTTCTTTTTTGATACCCGGCGTACTTTTTTCGATGCTCATCCTCGCTGGTATTGGCATATCCCGTTGTTTTTGGCATTGTGGGGCATCCTTATCTTTGTTGCCTGGCTGGTCGGTAAGATGCCGCTTATTACCGGAGGAGGTATCCCGCAGACGCGTGGAGTGATTAACGGCCGTGTTTCCTATAAACATCCTTTCATTGAGATGGTCTCCAAATTTGTGGGTGGTGTACTTGCACTTACGGCCGGTCTGTCCTTGGGGCGTGAAGGCCCATCGGTACAGATAGGTTCTTATGTGGGATGCCTTGTCTCCAAATGGACAAGGGTGCTTTCGGGAGAACGGAAACAGCTTCTTGCAGCCGGAGCAGGGGCCGGATTGGCAGCCGCTTTTGCAGCTCCGTTGGCCTCGTCGTTATTGGTCATCGAGTCCATCGAACGTTTTGATGCACCCAAAACCGCCATCACTACATTGCTTGCAGGCGTTGTGGCAGGTGGGGTGGCCAGTTGGCTGTTTCCTGTCAACCCTTATCACCTGATAGATGCTATCGATCCGTTGCTCCCTTTTCTTTCTCAATTGAAATTGTTTTTATTGCTGGCGGTGGTGATTTCTCTTTTCGGGAAGTTCTATTCTGAAGTCACTTTATATTTTGAGCAGGTTTATACAAGTGTAAAGCATCCGATACACATGAAGATGCTCTACTTGTTGGTGGTAGCTTATTCAATATCACTGGTACAGGTGAATCTTACGGGGGGAGGAGAGCAGTTTTTGCTGGAACAGGCTTCCGGTAATGGCAGTACTCAGATAATGTGGGTGGTGGCTATGATGATGCTTCATTTCGTGTTTACTACTCTTTCTGTCTCTTCCGGATTGCCGGGAGGAAATTTTATACCTGCATTGGTTACCGGAGGATTGTTTGGAAAAGTAATAGCCTTGATATTGGTGCAGAGAGGTTTTATAACTCAGGAAAGCGTCAGTTATGTGATGTTGATTTGTATGTCTGCTTTTCTGGTGGCCGTTATCCGGACGCCATTGACGGCTATTGTCTTAATTACCGAAATTACCGGACATCTCGAGGTGTTTTATCCCTCTGTAGTGGTGGGCGGATTGACCTATTATTTTACAGAGCTGCTGCAGATTCAGCCTTTCAACGTTACTCTTTACGATAACATGATCCATACTTCGGATTTTCAGAAGCAGAAACGCTATACCCTTTCCGTTGAAGTCATGACGGGTTCTTATCTGGATGGCAAAGAGGTCAATGAGTTGCGGCTGCCCGAACGTTGTGTTATCATCAATGTACACCGTGACCGAAAAGATCTGAAGCCGGACGGCATACGATTGATTCCGGGCGATCAGGTACAGATCGAAATGGATGCGCAGGATATTGAAAAGTTATACGAACCGTTGGTCAGTATGGCAAATATTTATTGAAAATGTTCGAGTGGTGAGCAAAAATATAATAACTACGCTTCGATTTAGTGCTTTTTGTTGATAATCCTTTGTTTTCTATTTCTTTTGTCTATATTTGTAGTTACACTTAAAAATAACACCTACTGAGATGAAAAAACACGATTTCCTTTTCTTTCTCTGCGTACTTGTCTGCTTCCTCCCTTTTTTCTTGAGCGATGCAGTATACGATGCTTATAAACAGTTCAACGCCTCCCATGGCATGGTGATGGGATTTGTCAAGTTTGCCATTCTCTCCACTTTGGGCGAGGTTATCGGTCTGCGTATCAGCACCGGTGTGTATCATCGCTCCGGTTTCGGCATTCTGCCGCGTGCCCTTGTCTGGGGAGTGTTCGGACTGGGGATAAACATGGCTTTTGTGGTTTTCTCGACGGGAGTTCCTGCATTTGTTTCCTATTTGGGCGTTCAGGATGCTTCCGGCATTATGTCCGGTCCTTTTTCATTGGATAAGGTATTGCTTGCATTGGCCGTCTCGGTGACTATGAATACTGTTTTCGGGCCGGTATTCATGACGTTACACAAAGTTACCGATACCCATATTCTGGCTACCGGAGGAACACTGAAAGGTTTCTTTACTCCCATTCCTATGGGAAAGATATTGCAGGATTTGAATTGGAAAGTGCAATGGGGGTTCGTGTTTAAGAAAACCATTCCTTTTTTCTGGTTTCCTGCCCATACGGTTACTTTTTTATTGCCCGGTGATGCCCGTGTGTTGTTTGCCGCTCTGTTAGGGGTGGTGCTTGGCATATTCCTGGCTGTTGCTGCACGCAAATAGAAGGAGTAATGTGTCTGGCTCAATCCCTTTATTCATCGGATATACAGGGGTGAAAGGGCATTCGGGTTTGTATGCACCGTGCATAACTTTCTTAAGGACGGTGCATACAAACCGTATGGATAGTGCTTATAGGTGGCAAGCACCCTTTTTACGGCAGCTGGCATGCCGTGCTGTTTTCTTACATTGGTGTTTCACTTTGCTCCCTCAGCCATGCGATTTCCTGCGGCCATAATGTTTCGTCTATTGTTTCGAGTATGAGCGGCATATTGTCGAAACGCGGATCGCGCATCAGCCTCTCAAAGAAAGGGAATCCGATGAAGCCTTTGCCGATGCTGTCGTGGCGATCTACACGGCTCCCCAGTTCTTTCTTTGAATCGTTGAGGTGCATGGCGCGGAGATATTGAAAGCCGACCACTTCTTCGAACTCATTAAAGACCCCTTCATAGTCTCCCAACAGGTCATAACCGGCAGTGAAAGTATGGCAGGTGTCCAGGCAAACTCCCACTCGGGTTTTATCTTCCACACGGTCGATGATGTACTTCAAGTGCCAGAACTCATTACCGAGGTTACTGCCTTGCCCGGCGGTATTCTCGATGACTGCCGTCACTCCTTTCGTCTTTTCCAAAGCAAGGTTGATGCTTTCTGCGATGAGGCTGAGACAGTCTTCTACGGAAATCTTATTCAGATGACTGCCGGGATGAAAATTCAGCAACTTCAGTCCTAACTGCTCGCAACGCTGCATTTCATCCAGAAAGGCGGCACGGCTTTTCTCCAATCCCTCCGGATCCGGATGTCCGAGGTTGATCAGATAGCTGTCATGTGGAAGGATGTGTTCCGGCTGAAAATTGTACTTGGCACAGTACTCTTTAAAAAGCCGTATACTCTCTTCCGTCAATGGTTTGCTTACCCACTGACGTTGGTTCTTGGTGAAAAGTGCAAAAGCATTTGCACCTATTTCGTGTGCATTGACGGGCGCATTTTCCACACCACCCGATGCACTGACATGTGCTCCGATATATTTCATGAAATCTCTTTTTTTAATTTATAATCCAATGTTCTATATTATATCTCTGCAAGATATAGGCTCCTGTTTTAACGGGTACCGGACATGTCTCAACTTTCATCAGAATTTGTGTTATCCGGCAATCCTACTTAAGAGTATCTTGTATGAAAACAAAAATAGGAATAAATTTTGGTAATATTACTTTTGGGTGTGGCATATTTATGTACCGGATGAATTTTTTCGTTTGTTCGATTCTGTACTTACATTTTTTTGGTTATTTTGATAATATATATTAATTTTGCGAATAGAAATGAGGGAGAAAGGATGATAGCACCTGTAAAGCCGACTTTTGAAACAGGCTTGGGTGGTAGAAACTTTTTTGACATAATTGTTGCCGTTAATCTCTCGGCAGCTTTGGCTACAATCATATTTCTATTTCTGACTAAAATCGAAACAGAAAGTTTTTATAGTTCTGACTGTAAGTTTGTGAAACGGGCACTTATAGCTTTGGACGTCATGGCATCCTGGTCCGATGTGTGGCGTAGAGAGAAAAGGGTAACACTTGTTGAATGATCATGTATCAATAACATAATAACAAGTTAAAAAAACAGTTACAGCTATGAAAACAAAACATTATTTGGCATTCTTCGCCTTGTTATGTATGGCGATGTCTGCATCTGCTCAGGTACAGCTACTTTTTATGGAGGGCGGTGGTCGCAATGTGATTGACCGCAACAAGAAACTCTATTGGATGGAGGGTGATGATGATCCTTGTTTTGACATTTTGAATTACAAGAAAACAGGTAATAAGGAAACTTTTGACCTCAAGGAAAAGGAAGATGCTACCAATAAGTACAGTGCAGTGATTATTCTCAATGCAAAGACTCAGGAACCCGAAGAATTGACCCTTACTCATAAAGATTATGGAAAGCAAAACTATAAAGT
The DNA here is from genome assembly GCA_958477465.1 of uncultured Bacteroides sp. Classification (GTDB taxonomy): domain Bacteria; phylum Bacteroidota; class Bacteroidia; order Bacteroidales; family Bacteroidaceae; genus Bacteroides. The sequence continues at coordinate 13,977 of CAUEFX010000016.1, read as the reverse complement.
GAAAATCACATCAGGCAGTGAAGGGGAGGATAAACGTCTTAAGGAGTATTTCAATGGACTTGCCGGCAATCCTATAGTACCGGAAAAAGAATCTGTCGGTGTAAAGGTTTCTGCTCCTTCAAGTGATACATCCACTTCAAATGATACACCCGAAGTGGAATCGGAGGAAGATACTAAAGGAGCTGCTGATAAGGTCAAGGATGCAGCAAAAGAGACTTTTGGGAAGGTTAAAGGCTTTTTCAAGAAAAAGTAGTCTGGATAGGTGACTTGGAGATGTCTTGTATCGTTACGAAAATGGAAAGAAGGTGCTTCAGAACTTGATTTTGCCAAAGATAAACTTTTAGAATGAGACGTGGGCATCCCCTAAAGGTGATAGAAAAGAGCCGTATCATTACTCAAAACAGAGTTTGATACGGCTCTTTTAAATTTATAGTTACTTATGGCATAATTAATTATGCCAGGTCGCCAATTTCGTCCAGATTCTTCTGAATGTCCTCATCGCTGAGTGAGTAGTTCACCAAGTCTCCTGCCAAGTATTTGTCATAGGAAGCCATATCGATCAGACCGTGGCCGGAAAGGTTGAACAGAATGACTTTTTCCTCTCCGGTTTCCTTACATTTATTAGCCTCACGGATGGTAGCGGCAATGGCATGACAGGACTCCGGAGCAGGAATGATGCCTTCGACTTGTGCGAAAAGGCAGCCGGCGTCAAAAGATTCGAGCTGTTTGATATCTACCGCTTCCATCAGTCCGTCTTTCAATAACTGAGAAACGATAACACCTGCACCATGATAGCGAAGGCCGCCAGCATGAATATTTGCCGGAGCAAAATTGTGGCCTAAAGTGAACATGGGCAATAAGGGAGTATATCCCGCCTCATCTCCAAAGTCGTATTGGAATTTTCCGCGTGTCAGTTTCGGACAAGAGGCCGGCTCTGCTGCGATAAAGCGTGTCTTTTTCCCTTCAAGGATATTGTGACGCATAAAGGGGAAAGAAATTCCACCGAAGTTGGAACCTCCTCCGAAGCAGGCGATGACCATGTCGGGATATTCTCCGGCCATCTCCATCTGCTTTTCTGCTTCCAGTCCGATGACAGTTTGATGCAAAGCCACATGGCTGAGTACCGAACCGAGGGTGTACTTACAGTTCGGAGTGGTCTGTGCCAGTTCGATAGCTTCGGAAATGGCGGTGCCTAATGAGCCTTGGTAGTTCGGGTGGGCAGTCAGTATATCTTTCCCCGCGCGGGTAGACATGGAGGGGGAGGGGGTAACCTGTGCGCCGAATGTCTGCATAATGCTGCGGCGATATGGCTTTTGTTCATAGCTGATCTTTACCTGATATACGGCTGCTTCCAGTCCGAAAAGTTTAGCGGCATAGGCCAGTGAAGCGCCCCATTGTCCGGCTCCGGTTTCTGTAGTAACGTTTGTTACCCCTTCTTTTTTACAGTAATAAGCTTGCGGAATGGCAGAATTCAGTTTGTGCGATCCCATCGGGCTTACACTCTCATTCTTAAAGTAAATATGTGCCGGAGTGCCCAGTGCTTTCTCCAGTCCGTAAGCGCGTACCAAGGGGGTACTGCGATAATATTTGTACATTTCGCGTACTTCCTCGGGAATCTCGATCCATTTATCCGTCTGGTTTAATTCCTGCCGGCAGAGCTCTTCAGCGAATATAGGGTAAAGGTCTTCGGCTTTCAGAGGTTGTTTGGTTCCGGGATGCAAAGGAGGCATCGGTTTATTAACCATGTCGGCCTGAATGTTGTACCAATAGTGTGGAATTTCATCTTCGGGTAGTATATACCTTTTAGTTTTATTGCTCATAATATTGTGGATTTGATATTTTGCTGCCAAAAATAAACATAATTTTTAATACAGTGATTAAATATGTAACAAATAATAGAATTAATCACCATTTTGTTTATGATTGCAACTGGAAAGGTGCATCAATGTAGCAATGTGTTAATGCAGATCTCGGAATAACACCGGTCCTGATTGGTACAGGCTCAAAAAGGGATGAACTATATTTTGCGGGAATACACTTTGGGCAATCAGCGCCGGAAACTACTTCGGTATTCGGATGGCGTTACACCGATTTTGCTCTTTACATAACGGCTGAGATAGGATACCGATGAAAAATTCATCTGGTCGGCGATTTCCTCTAACGACAGGTCGGGTTGCATAAGCAGCCGTGAGATTTTTCCAATAACAAAGCGGTCTATCCAATAGGTAGCCGGTTGCCCACTGATATTTTTGCTTATTTCCGAAAGATAATGAGGAGTTATACAAAGACGGGAGGCATAGTATTCCATACTTCGGTCCGAGATATAATCCCCGTCGATCAGCATCCCGATAAAGTTGCGTAGCAATGTAGCAGGCCGTGATGAGGCCGATACCTGTTTATTGGTACGTGCGTGAATGTCGTACAGGTCGAGCACATGGGCTTTCAGCAGTGTTCCGATCATTTCTTCCCGAAACAAATGCTTCCGGTCATCGAGCCTTTCACGAAGACGAAGCATATCCTCCTTACACTTATTAAAATCTGTTGGAGACAGTTTGATTACCGGGTTCTGTAATAACGACAAATGGCCGATGATACCATAATTACTCCGTATGGCATTCGTTTCAATATACGATTCAGCAAAACTCATTAGGATGATTTTGCACTCCTCTGATTGTGAAATTGCCGATACGAGAACTCCATTGGTAAGAATCACATAATCGAGAGGTGAGATGTTGTAGTGTGTATGATGCAACGTAAAGCTGAAATTCCCCTCAAGGCACAAGATATGAACCACATGCCCGGCATTACCGATGAAATCGTATCCGGTAAACGAGTCTAAGAAAAATAGTCTGTCAGATTCGGCTGTTTCCATATCAATTCGTAATCTTTAGCTCGTAAAAATAGTAAAATACCACGAATTGTGAAAATACCTCGCCGGATTTTATAAGTTATCTGCCAATAATCCACCGTAACTTTGCAGCGTAAATAAATGGAAAATGATATGAAACAAGTAAGACTCAACAATGGTGTGATGATGCCATCCATAGGATTCGGCGTCTTCCAGATTTCCCAAAACGAAACCGAACAGGTAGTAACGGATGCACTCGAAGTAGGTTACCGCATGATTGACACGGCCTCTTCTTATTTTAATGAAAAAGAGGTGGGGTTGGCTATTCGCAACAGTGGCATCAAACGTGAAAACATCTTTGTCACGACTAAACTGTGGGTGCAGGATTATGAGTATGACGATGCTCTGCGGGCATTCGATAAGTCCATGGCCAATCTCGGTCTCGACTACCTCGATCTGTATCTGCTCCATAAGCCTTATGGCAACTATTATGCTGCATGGCGGGCGGTAGAACGGTTGTATAAAGAAGGACGCATACGGGCCATCGGAGTTACGAGCTTTCTTGATGAACGCTTGCTCGACCTTATGCTCCACAATGAAATCAGGCCGATGGTCAATCAGATTGAAACGAACCCTGTTTATCAGCAGGAGGCATCCAACGACTTTCTTTGCCGCGAGGGAATCGTACATGAGGCATGGGCTCCCTTTGCCGAGGGGAAAGGAGAGCTGTTTCATAATCCGGTGCTCCAGACGATTGCCCAACAGCACGGCAAAACCGTCGGTCAGGTCATACTGCGGTGGCTTAACCAACGCAATATAGTAGTAATTCCTAAGACTATCCACAAGGAGAGGATGATAGAGAATCTCAATATCTTTGATTTTACTCTATCAGAGACTGACATGACCGCAATTGCCGGACTTAATATGGGAAAAAGCCTTATTCACGATGTGATGGACCTTCCTACTGTAAAGTTCATCAGCTCTTATAAAATTCACGATTGATATGAATATAATGTGAAATAGAACAGTAGACTGAAGAGGTAACAACTTTCAACTCCCAACATTTGTGTATTTCCGTGGCTTTTTGTTCCTTTGCCGCTGTAATTAAAGAACGGATATTTTATGAAGAAGCTGATATACTTGTTCCCTTATCTCTTTTTGCTTTTTATTACTGCTTGTAGCGGAAATAAGAAGGCTGAAGAAAAATCGTTGCTACTTATGCAGGATAGTGTCGATGCACGTGGCTTGCAGCGTATGCAAGTTTCGAAGTCGGATGTTGATATCAAGTTTAAGGGGAAGGATTACCACTCTTTTATATCGCGTACTCCGGATGAGGATTTGCCGCTGGTACGGGATGATAGAGGGAATCGGTTTGTTGATAATAAGATTCTGCTTCGCTTGACGCATGGCAATGAGCAGATCTTCAATATGACTTTTACAAAGAGAAACTTTGCCTCAATCGTAGGGGAAGACTTTTTGTCAAAGTCTATTTTGGAGGGAATGGTATACAACAAGACTACTCCGCAAGGAATTGTATTTGCTGCCAGTGTGTGTTACCCGCAGACAGACTTGTATGTCCCTATTTCCATAACGATTACTGCCGATGGTAAAATGACAATGGTGCGGGAGGAGCTATTGGAAGATGTTTATGATGAAGAAGGCATTTAAACAGCCCGGCGTGTGCTAAACACTCCGACGTGTATTCCGCAAAGACCTTGCCGGTTTTGCCTGGTATTGTTGGTGGAATGTGTCGGTGTGGCGGTTGAGTCCGTACTGATACTATGCTATTCTCTTTTCAGTCTTTATGGTTAAAGAAGATGAAAAAACTGTATTTACCTTGCTATTCCTAAATCTTTCCAGAATCCTTATCGTTATTTGCATTACAAAATCATAGGAATTCCGAGCCTGTTTAAATTTTGTTCAGCATTCTTTTGAGAGTTGTTTTTGAGGATGTTTTTTCGTTTTTGTGAGGAGCATAGCAGCGGGCTGTGTGACGACTGAAGGCGAGAAAATAGACTCGAAAGAGACAGAAAATACTTTTTGAAGGAAATTTGAACAGGCTCTTTTAGTAACATTAAAAAATAACGATTATGAAAAAGATTTTATCTGTTCTTGTATTGGTTGTCGTGGCGGTCCAGTTGGCATTTGCCGGTGATGTAATTACTAAGGATATTAATCAATTACCACTTACTGCACGCAATTTTATTAATCAGCATTTTGTAAAGCCTCAGGTAGCTCATATAAAAATAGATAGTGAGATTCTATCTAAGAAGTATGAAGTGCTGTTGCTCAACGGCATCGAAATAGAATTTGACAGTAAAGGGAACTGGCAGGAAGTAGATGCCAAAAAGGGGAAGGTTCCGGCCACGGTTATTCCTCCTTTTGTCAGTAATTATATGAAGAAAAATAATTTCACTACCGAGTTCATCACTAAAATAGAACGAGACCGTAAAGGATATGAGGTGGAACTGAATACCGATTTGTCTTTAAAGTTTGATAAGAACGGTAAGTTTCGCAAAGCAGACCATTGATGGTAGGATATAAAGTATAGACCAATATAATTTTAGTGATAATGAGATTTGAATATTGTTGGAGAACCGTAATGTTGGCGGTGATTCTGTTTTCTTTCAGTGCTTGTGATAACGATGATGATTATACGCCTCCTAATCAGGATATCGTAACAGCGTTAAAGCTGCTCTACCCTGATGTGCAGGATATAGAATGGGATCAGAAAGGTGTTTATTATGTGGCTGATTGTTGGTTTGATGGGTCGGAATTGGACGTCTGGTTTGATGCCAATGCCAATTGGATCATGACGGAGATGGAGATTTTTCGCGAACAGTTACCTGCAGCTGTCAATGCGGCTTATGAGGAGAGTGGCTACGGAGATTGGGTGATAGACAATCTGACTAAGCTGACTTTCCCGCATAAGTCCGAAGAGTTTGTTTTTGAAGTGCAGAAGGGCGCACAGGAACGTGCTTTGTATTATTCTGAATATGGCGGTCTGCTTCTTGAAAAAGACATTACCGGTGCGGATGATACCCACTGGCCGGACATTATGAATTGAGAAAAGGGAATAATTCCCTTTTAGCTGAATTCGTAATCTTTTGCCAGTCCTCCTTCACTTGTCTCTTTATAGAGGGAGGGAAGATCGTGCCCTGTCTGCTTCATTACTTGTACCACCTTGTCGAAAGATACGCGATGCATGCCATCTGTAAATGAAGAATAGAGATTGGCATCCAGTGCACGTGCAGCGGCATACGCATTGCGCTCAATGCAAGGAATTTGTACTAACCCGCAGACCGGGTCACAGGTCATTCCCAAATGATGCTCCAATCCCATTTCAGCTGCATATTCTATCTGGGCAGGGCTGCCACCGAATAGCTGGTTTGCTGCTGCTGATGCCATGGCGCATGCTACTCCTACTTCTCCCTGGCAGCCCACTTCTGCTCCAGAGATGGAAGCATTGAATTTTACAATGTTTCCTACAAGGCCGGCTGTGGCTAATGCGCGTAAGATGCGTATATCGCTAAATGCACGGCTTTTGTATAAATGATAGAGTACCGCAGGCATTACACCGCAAGAACCGCAGGTGGGGGCTGTTACAATTTTTCCGCCGGAGGCATTTTCTTCGCTGACAGCCAATGCGTATGCAAACACAAGACCACGCGATTGCAGCGATTGTTTGTATCCGGTAGCACGTATGTAATATGTTGAAGCCTTTCTTCTTAAGTTTAGCGGACCGGGCAGGACTCCTTCTTCTTCCAATCCCCGGTGTATGGAGTCTATCATTGTTTTCCATACCTCATTCAGGTAATCCCAGATGTCAGAGTCCTCACACTCTTTTACATACTCCCAATAACTCTTTCCGCTACGTTCGCACCATTCTAAAATTTCCGTCATGCTGTTCATTCCGTATACATCACGGCTTTCAATGGAAGGTGTATCGCTGTTTTCTGCCAATGCCCCTCCTCCGATGCTATATACCGTCCAGTTTTCAACAAGTTTATTATTCGTGTCGAATGCGGCAAAAGTCATTCCGTTCGGGTGAAAGGGAAGAAAGACTTTGGGTTGCCATATAATTTCTACCGGTGCTGTCGGTTCAAGGGTATCGATAATAGCGACATCCGTCATGTGTCCTTTTCCTGTAGCAGCCAGGCTACCGTACAGTGTTACTTTAAATTTTGCTGCATCCGGATGGCGCGTTACAAACATTTCGGCTGCTTTACGCGGTCCCATCGTATGACTACTGGAAGGCCCTGTACCTATACGGTATAACTCTTTGATTGACTTCATATTATTGTGTTCTTTTTATTCTTTCTAATAAACTCTTAACTTGCAACTTCCAACTCCTCAGCATTCTGCTTCAACTCTCAACACTCAGCTTTCACTTCTCACTTCTCTACTTTTAACCCTCAACTCCCACTCTTCAACTCCCCTAATACCATTTCTTTTTCCTGAAAAAAGCATAGACCATGCCCCCTATAACAATCATTAATATCCAGGCGAAGCAGTATCCGTACTTCCAGTCCAGTTCCGGCATCACCTTAAAATTCATTCCCCATACACCGGCAAGAAAGGTCAGCGGTATGAAAATGGTAGATACGATTGTCAACCGCTTCATTATACCATTCATTCGTAAATCATTGTTGGATATATAGAGGTCTACCAATGATGACAGTGTTTCGCGGCATATTTCAATGGTTTGGAGAACAAATTGCAAATGGTCGTTTACATCATTGAAAAAGGCGCGGTTGGCTTTGTGTATCAATGTGCTTTCTCCTCTCAGTAGCTTGGTGTATTGCTCTTTTAGAGGGAATATGGATTTTTTGATCAGCATATACTGACGCCGGAGAGATTGAATCTGGATACCTATATCATTACCGTCACTGATCCTGAGTAATTCCTCTTCAAGATCTTCGAGTGCATCGTCTATATCCGAAACCATCGAAGTATAGTTTCCTATTACGCTGTTCAGAAGTACGCTCAACAGATAATCGCTTTGTCTGCTCCGTATTTTTAATACATCGTTTTGCAGGGCTATACTTACGTCGTCAAAGAAATTGGTCTCTTTTTCAAGAAAAGTCAGTATATAGTTTGTACCCAGAATAATACATACCTGCTGCTGTTCTAATTCATCCAGCTCATTGTTATTCTCCTTTTCAGCAAGTTGAAAGAGCTTTAGAATAAGTACGATGTATTTATCATGCTCTTCTATTTTGGTAGGATGGTCGGCATTTAAGATATCTTGCAGAACAAGGAAGTCAATTTCAAAATGTTCACAGATTTTGCGGATAGTTTCAGTGTCTTTCAAACCGTGTATTTGTAGCCAGTTGATGCGCTCATTGTTCAGTAAATCACTGATCTCGTGAAAATCCGTTTCCGAAGATTCCTGTATCTCATTGAGATTGTAGGTGCAGAGATGCAGGTGGGTGGGAGTCTGGCTCTCACCCGTATAAATTAACTTTTCGCTTAACAGGTTGTTTTTCATGCTTTATTTTTTTACGAGAACAAGCTGTCCTGTGTTTATTCTTTTAAGCTAAATCTACTACGGTAATTCCGGCGCCACCGAATTGCACATGTTCATCGGCAAAATGACGTACTCCCGGCACTGTTTCCAGATACTGCCGGATCAGGGTACGTAGGATTCCTGTACCTGTACCGTGCAGGATACGTACACGTCCCATGCCTACCAGGATGGCATCGTCTATAAAGTAGGTTACTGCCTGTAAGGCTTCGTCGCCCCTCATTCCACGCACATCGATGTCTTGTTTGAAGTTGAGCTTCTTTTCGTACATCTGGTCGTGTGTCTGGCTGCTTACAAATGTACTTTTGGCAGTTTCCTGTTTCTGCGGAGTGGCATTGGTGCGTTCCAGTCTGTCCAATTTTACTGTTGTCTTGATGTTCCCAAATCCTACTACAGCGTTTTTACCGTTTATCTCTAAAACTTCTCCTATGGTACTTTGTCCTTTCATCTTCACATTCTCACCAATGGCGATCGGAGTGATTTTAGGCGTTTGTGGTGGATTTGTCTGATTTTCGGCAACCTGCTTTTTCTCCTTTTTCCGGTTCTGCTTCTCCTTCAGTTTTTCCATCTTCCGGGCTATTTTGTCTTCCTGCTCTTTGGAGGCAAGCTCGTTTACCGCAGCGCGGAAGTCATTTAATTCCTGACGGGCAAGCCGGGTTTTCTCTTTTTCCGCTTGTGCTTCTTTGATGGTGCGTATCGTGTTCTCAATCCGTGCATTTGATTCTTGCAATAACCGCTCAGCTTCTTCTTTGGCTTGGCGGATAATCTCTTTGCGGGATTTTTGTAACTCTTCTATTTCAGTCTGATAACGTGCAATGGTTTCCTCCATGTGCTTCTCACGTTGGCGAATGGTCTGGCGTTTTCCCTCCCAGTAGCGTTTATCGCGGACAATGTCTTGCAGATACTTGTCTGCATTGATATATTCGCTACCCACAATTTCGGAAGCGTCTGCAATGACATCTTCCGGTAATCCGATTTTGCGGGCAATTTCTACAGCAAATGAGCTGCCGGGATTGCCGATCTGCAATTGGAAAAGTGCCTGCATAAGGTGGCGGTCGTAAAGCATGGCACCGTTTACCACCCCTTCATTGTCTTCGGCGAAGTGCTTGAGGTTTTGATAATGCGTGGTAATAACTCCGAATGTCTTTTTCTGATTAAAACGTTTTAATACCGCTTCTGCGATTGCTCCACCTATCTGCGGCTCTGTTCCACCTCCGAATTCATCGATAAGGATGAGGCTGTGTCCATCACAATTTTTCATCATCACTTTCATGTTGGTAAGGTGAGAAGAGTAGGTGCTTAAATCATCTTCGATGGACTGTTCATCACCAATGTCGATAAATATGTTACTGAATATTCCGGCATGGCTACGTTCGTGCATCGGAACCAACATTCCACATTGCAACATGTATTGCAACAGACCTACCGTTTTGAGACACACGGATTTTCCTCCGGCATTAGGTCCGGAGATGATAAGAATACGTTGCTTCCGGTTGAGCTCGATGTCAAGAGGAACGACTTTCTTTCCATGCTTGGAAAGTGATAATTGCAATAAGGGGTGTACGGCCATTGTCCAATCAAGCAATTGCTCATCTTCAAGAGCCGGTTTTAAAGCATTGGTCTGTATGGCAAAATAGCTTTTAGCTCGGATGAAATCTATCTCGGCAAGAAATTCGTATGATTGGAGTATCTCGGGGATAGAGGGGCGCAATACATTAGAGAACTCAGTAAGAATACGGATGATTTCCCGCCGTTCGTCTCCTTCCAGTTCACGGATACGGTTGTTGGCTTCTACCACTTCTGCCGGTTCGATAAAGACGGTTTTTCCACTGGCGGACTCGTCGTGTACGATGCCTTTTATTTTTCGTTTCAGTCCGGGGGCTACGGGGATAACAAGACGACCGTCGCGCATGGTGGGGACTACATCCTTATCTACGTATCCTTCGGATTGGGCACTGCGCAGTATGCTGTTCAGCGAGCGGGAAATACTCCCCATCGTGCTTGATAACTCTCTGCGGATGCGCGCCAGTTCTGTGGAGGCATTGTCCTTTATCTTACCATATTTGTTCAGTATGCCGTCTATTTTTCCTATCAATTGAGGAAATACGGCTATATCTCCAGCCAGTCGCTTTAGGCTGGGGTAGGGGCAGTCCGATTCTTCCTCTTCTCCGTTACGATGGAGGAAGCGGACAATGTCGCGGATTGTTTCAAGTGAACGTCTTAGGTCAAACAATTCTTGTTCGTCCAGATACATCCCTTCTATCCGTACCCGCTTTAATGACGGGCGGACATCAAAGAAAAATTGATCGGGAAAAACGTCTTCTTCCTGGATGATACGGGTGAACTCCGTAACTTGATTCAGTAGCTCTTCCACCTTGTCATGCTGGTCGGAGAAAGCCATGTCTGTCACTTTTTCTTCGCCCAACGTGCTGAGACATTTTTCTTTCAGTAGTTGTCTGATTTGGTCAAATCCTATTTTTTGCTCAAAGTTTTGAGGGTATATCATTGATTCTTACGATTTATCTATTATGATTTATGATTGAGGTTAGCTGTTGTATTTTGAATCACGAAGCAAAAATACGATTATTTCGCGAAAAAATCATCGGAATGCTTGCAGATTTAAAAAGAATATGTACCTTTGCACCGCTTTCAGAGGAAAGCACTTCTGATAAAGAAGTTTTGGAGAGGTGGCAGAGTGGTCGATTGCGGCGGTCTTGAAAACCGTTGTACTGCGAGGTACCCGGGGTTCGAATCCCTGTCTCTCCGCTGAACTAACCGGATAGAACCGGATAATAAGTAAAGAAAGTCCCACAAATTCAATGATTTGTGGGACTTTTTTTTATCCCCTTATGTATTCTGGCCCTACCGGACATCATCATAGGAGCAAACTAAAATGTCTCTTCCGAAAAGTTGCAGATTGTAATGGCTAAACCTAAAAGAGGGTATCAAAACACCCATAAATAAAAGACCACCCTCGCCACAGATAGCTGCAACGAGGGTGGTTTCGTTAAAAAGGGGAGTTTCGATACATACCCTTTTCCTTTTCTTTTTTGGAGCCAAGGCTCAATTTAAAAGTTCATCTTCGGTAAAATTGAGTTTTGACATACTCCTATTTTTCCCATCGAAAGGTTTTAGCGGGCAACAATGACAAATAGAGTCAGAGTATAGGATTTATATACAATTCATCAATCAATACGGACTGAGGAGAATTGAATATCAACTTCAGATAGCGGGCATGTACGTTCTTCTTTTGCAAGAAAATGCCGTCGATCCAAGCATCATGATTGGTATTTGGAAAGCAAGGGGCATTTTGGACGGATAATAGCCGATAGGAAGTACCGTCGGAAGAAACGTAGAAACATACCTTATCCGGCAGTAGCACCATCCCCGGACGGTAATTGAGTAGGCGCAGGAAGAGTTCGTTTAACTCGATTTCCTGTCCGAAGTCTACCGTCAGTTCATGTCGTCCTTTGCCGAAAAACATCCAGTGGGAGTCGTTGGGGTGCTCATCGGCAGTACGACCATCCAGTAACGGAGAGGAGGTATTTCCGTTTATTGTAGCCGAAGCGGGGACACCGTTGTCCAACGTCTTACGAAGGGAGGCTTCCAGTAGTTTCCAGTAGCGATCACCGTCTCGCCAATCCATATAGTTACGGTAAGCAATCCCCGACCAATAAGGCTGTCCCAATTGAAACGGTGAAGCCGGATTTTCGATAATACCGCAAAACATGAAAGAGATGATACATTCCACGCCGGCATCCGAAGCTGCCACTTGTTGTGACAACAGACGTTGGTAGGCGGCAGGAATGAGAGCGGAACTACGGTCGTTTGTGTTTTTTTCCCAAGTGAAGGTTTCGCAGTTTGCCCAAAGAGCGATGTCCAACCTGTCGTGGATGTCGCGCAGTTTCTTCCAGCTCTCCTTCAGACGCGGCATGGGGAAGCTCTCTCGCACACACCCCACTTCGTCTTGATAGGCAATGATGTCCACCTTCAAGCGTGACAGCCGGCGCTCGTATTCCGGATTGGTGAAGTCGGAGTCTACCAGACCATAAGGTGAGATGAGGATTTTCTTACCTGGGGTAAGGGAACGTGCCCGGTCAGTCAGTTCGTTGACTGCCGCCACCGCATGCTCGGATAGGAGGGGACACAGGCAGTCTTCCACAGGAAGATACCAGCCGTAAAGTGCAGGATGACTGCCGTACAGTCCGGCCAGTTCCTGCATCATCTCCTGCTGGCGACGACGTATGGCAGGATCACGCAGATTGTCATCCTGGTCTTTAGCCCAACCTGTGCTCATGAAGACTTTCATGCCAAGGCGTGCTGCTGTATCCATAATAGCATCTACCGGACTTTTTCTATCGGACGGGTAGATTATAGGCATCAGTTTAGAAGGGTAGTAGGCACGACCTTCATTGGCCACAGCCATAAAGATGAGATACTCCATGCCCATTTCATGCATTTCCAAGATTTTTTGTTCCCACAGTTCGGGATTGGTGTTGTCCAATACGGTGGGGTTGGTGTACTTGTTTCGTACGTCCTGATAGGCCAGGTTTATCCATGTACCGGTGATGGGTTTCACAGGTCTTTCTTCGCAAAAGCCATCCACCGTGCAAAGAAGGCAGAGCAGAAGGGGGGCAAAGAATTGAGAAAAACGAATGTTCATTGTATGATGAGTTATAAATTGTCGTACACTTTTTGTGTACTTTAATGTTGAATACTAAAAAATGGCAATTTCATCTATAAACAGGAAAGGAGTTGCTCCTTCTGAGGCATGTCCGGCTGGTAGTGCGGGCGAAGGTTGTATGCTCAACTTCACATAGCGGGTAGTGGTTGTTTCGAAATTGAGGTCATAGGTTTCGATACAGCGTTTACGGGCATCGGTGTCTACTGGATACTGCTTGCTGGCTATGGAGGTAAACTCCCGGTTGTCGTCGGATACGGACACCGTGATGGCCGTAGGAGCCATGATCCAGGCATTCATATAGGTCAGGGTGTTCAGGCTGAGGCGGCTGACTTCGGTAGGTTGTTGCAGGTCTATGAGCAGGGATACTTCTCCACCCACAAATCCCAACCAGGCACCCGTGGCAAAGTTGTCGTTGCCTATACGCCCATCCACCAGCGTGACAGCCCCGGCAAAGGTATAGTTGGGGTATGGCTCTACAGCAAGGAAGCGGATGGGGCGAAGTGTGGCCTTGTTGAAGGAGACGGACTCTTCCAACTCACTGCTCTTTCCATCCGGACGGATGGCTGCTGCCCGCAGTTGTACTGACTTGTCAATATGTAAGACATCTGCATAACGTGTGGAATGAGCGGTAGGTTCGCTTCCGTCCAATGTATAGTATATGGGGGCATCGTCTATGACATCCAATGCGACATCAATCTGTCGTTTCTCCATGTCCGGTCGGAAGTCTGCATGAAGGTCATAAAGATGTTTGGCATAGTTCCATCCGTTCCTGCGGTAAAGTTCCATCATGTGTACCACCCGCTTCTGAAAACTCCGGTAATCTTTCTGTTCGGCTGCAGTCCACTGCACTTCGGCCAAAGCAGCCATGCGCGGCAGTACCATGTACTCCACGTGTTCGGTGGTAGTGATGTATTCCGT
>CAUEFX010000015.1 GCA_958477465.1 uncultured Bacteroides sp. | reverse complement strand
AATCAAATCCATTACCATATTCTTCCGCATTTCACTTTTTTGTAGTAACTTTGTATTAAAAGTGTTTAACCAAAGATGGACTCCTAAATTGAAATTGGACATCTTTAAAAGATAAGAGGAAGAGCCGTATCATTACTCAAAACAGAGTTTTATACGGCTCTTTAAAGTTTAGTAGTTACAAATGTCAACTTTTCGGAGAGGGCTTTTTAGTTTTGACACATTCTTTTTTTCTTGGATTGTTCTCACTGGTTCTAAAAAGAAACCCTATAAAAATCAAAATGCCTCACCTCGTTTAGCTTTATCTTTTGATAAACTTGACAGTCTTGACTGTATTCCCGAGAGAGACTCTCACCAGATAATAACCGTCTGTCAGATCAGTAACGTCCGTTTGGAACATGCCCGATGTCCTGACATTGTTGCCGGCAATGTCATAAATGTCGAGTCTGTCACCGGTATTCATTCCCTGTACGTACAGTGCTCCTGATTCATAGCGAATACTTACAACTTCTTCCGGAGTGTCTCGTTCAGAAGTGATCTTACTGAAAATGACATCAAAAATATAATCTTCATCAACAATAAAAATGAATTGCTTGTCGGTTAAATCATCAAACATTGAATCTCCGTCGAATATGAAATCATTGAGCTCATAGCCTGTTTCCGGGATGAAAGTTAAGGTGATTTTGGTCTCGTCCAAGATAGAAGCGATGCCGTTTTCATATACATTGTTTTCGTCATCTGTGATTTTTACAGTACCGTTGCCGGTAATGTTGCAAGTAATACTCCGTTTGGCGGTGGTGTCTTGAGTAAATTCAACCGTAATAGTAGATTCTTTTTCAATAATAAAGGTATTGCCTTTGATTTCGACACCATTTATTCTGATGCTTTTTAATTGATATCCTTTAGCAGGGATTGCTGTAATGGTCAATACAGTACCTTCCTCAATTTGATTTTCTCCGGCAATGAGCGGAATGTTTCCGTTCATGACCGTCAGTGTCCCGTTGGCCACTTCAGCCGGCACTGTAACGGTATGGAACACTGCCGTTGGAATACGGCCATCGGTCAATGTCGGCACTGTTTCTGTAACGCTACCGCTTATTAAACCACCGTCCGAAGATTTTGTTCCTGTGTATTTAAAGAAAACGGCTTCTTCATCTGTTTTGCCGGAAGCAGTCGCTTTATTAAGAAATGCTCCCTCACTGTTACCGTCAATGCTGTTGAAAGTGTACCACGCCGTTAGGTTAGGTATGTCTTGAGGGGCTTGGTAAGCTTGTTGAACTTCCGCAGCCGACAAGGCTTTATTGAAAAATTGAAGCTCATCGCAAAGCCCGGAGAACCCCATACCACCAACGAAAAAGATACATGGATTGTCCGGAAAAAGGTCCAACTCCCTGCTCAATTGTATCTCTTCACCGGCTGATATACCATTTTTATATACACTGACTTTGTGAGTGTCGTTGTCATAAATAAGAGTCAGATAAGTCCATGTGTCCAGATCAATACGGGAGGAGAGCGTTTGATCGATCTTGTTGGATGCGCCGGCTATCACTTTCAGCTCTCCGCTTTCTGTAGAACTAAGGATGAGGCTTCCGTTATAGTTCATGTGTTCTTGCGGTCCGTGTCCCATGATGACGTTGCCTTTATTTTTGCTTTCATTGGTGAATTTATCCATATTTATCCACGATGCAAGAGTGAATGATTTTCCCGTACGGTCCGTTTCACTTCCGGAACGATCACCCAGAATGGTTTCCGGTACTTGCAGGCGATAACCGCTTGTTCCACTTGTCTGTGGAATTGTAATCGCTTTATTTTCTTCTATAAAAAGATTTTCTACCGGCATTATTTCGTAAAGGACAGGGATATTATCCTTGTTCCAAGTAATTTTCAGTTGGGAAATATTTTGCAGGTCAGCCACTTGGATAGAAGTACATGCAGCATCCAGTTCACCTTTGTTGATCCATTTTCCATTGGCACACACGGTTATAGTCGGTTTGTCTGCTGTGGGTACAAATGTGCTGTTATGGAAAATTTGGATTTCATCGATAGAGATGTTCTCGATGAAGCGATAGATCACATATCCGGCATCTTGAGCCTGATAACCGGCTGCCAAGCTGCGATCGTCCAACAGAGTGATCGGATTTCCTTCATTGTCTTCTGCAACAGGAGTGATGCGTGAACCTGTTACTTCAAACTCCATCAACTGGAACCAATTACCACCGTTTATCGATTTAAGATACAAACGTACGTATCTTGCCGATTTTCCACCGGCATTGCAAGTATACATATTATTGGATATGGCAGAAGCTGTGAATGATTTCACGGTAGTCCAATCTTGAGCATTGTCGGATAGCTGGATAAGAGCTTCTCCGGTAGGAGTGTCTCCATCGGCAAAATGCAGGGTTATGTCAAAACGGGCAGCGGATACTCCAAAATCCAATTGAATGTAATCTCCAGCTTTTTGTGCACTATTACTCCAAAATTTGGTGGAGTAATTGCCGTCTATCACATTTTTTATACTATAAGTTTGGTAAGTCCCCATGTTAGTAGTGGCTTCTACAGGAGCTGAATTTTCAGAAGCGGGCATTCTGAATGAAATTTCATTTATTGGAATGGATTGGTCGGAATTACTGCTGTTCATAATGCGGAAATACGCCATTTGCTCGGTTGATTCCTCTGTCGGTATAAAGCCGGTCCACTCTTTTCCATTGATGGAGTATTCAGTTGAAAGATTATCGGTGAGGGATGCCGGTAACGTTCCGGTGGTAACTTCCTTGATAGCATTGAAATAGATACCGGTATATTCCCCCGGCTTCAGTGTGACGGAATTGAGTCCGGATAGTTTGGTTACATTCTCTTCCGTTTGAATATTGACTACGGGCAAATTTTTTATGTTGGTGATCACTTCCATCTCCCGTGATCTCTCCGGAAGTAGAGGAGCGTGATCACTTAGTTTACCGGCAAGGAAATCAATAAATGAGTCCAGGTATTTTGGGGTGGGTTGTACCTCTTTAAATTGTTCGTAAGAACTTGTCCCTTTCCCTTCGAGTACACTCAGTTGGAATTTCGGATCTGTATGTATCTTTTGGGCATTGGCTTGGGCTATGGCAAAATCGGTCCATGAAGAAAGATCGGATTGATTTTTCATCAGAGAGAGTGACTTGACGACGATGTCCGTCATCGATTCTACTTTTGCCAGCCAGCACTTAATGTCTTCATAGAATAAATTATATTCTTTATTTTCACTGCTCTTTAATGTTTGGAGTACCTTGCAAGCTTCATTGGCTTTTTCCATTTCATTTAAAAGTTGTGTCGCATCGGGGATATTCTCTTTGGAATATGCCGATTGAAAGGCCGTGTAGAGCGATGAGAATTTTTCGCCTTCCGGTGTTCTTGTATCATGAGTGGTATATGCACTCATTACACCGATAAATGTTTTGAGAGCTTCGGTTAACTCAGGTTCGGTTACGATAGAAGAAAGAGATGCTTCCCAACTGGCTGTCTCATCGAATTTAGCCGGATTCCATGCATAATCAGCCGAACTGAATAACGCTATCTTTGAGGCCTGCCCTTGATTCATCGGATTTAGAACCAACCCTTGTAACGATGAGATCGGAGTTTTATCTTCGATAGTCCAACGTGCAGTGAGACCGTGCATGTAGAGGAATTCGTCATAATCATCGTTTACCGGATTGTTCCACCACATGATGGGATTACGCCCTATCAGATCGGCCATACGGTCGCAGGCACTTCCTCGGATATTGGAAAAGCAGTCATATCCCGTAAAGGCTACCAGTACATCTTTATGAATATTCTTGAAAGAGGAGAGGGTAGAGGTACCGTAGTTTAGTGCATATTGTGTCGGGACGAATAAAAGCGGTCCTACTTTGTCTTCCTCTGCTACTCCGGTCTTATTGAATTTTTCATATAATTTGATTTGGGCTTTATCTGCAAGATCAGACTGGTTGTATGGGTGACCGCTCATGTCGTCGATGGATACGCCGAAATGCCGTATGCCTAATTTGTACAAGTGATCGAATTTTTCCATGATAGCTTCTACTCCCGGATCCAGATTGTTGAAGTTTATTCCTCCTCCTTCGAGTGCCGGGTGGATCGACCATATAAAAGCTACATTGCAGGCTTTTGCTTTACTTGCCAGTTCGCGCAGGTCGTCTTGCGTGATCAGTCCCATGTGGCGTTCCTGATCGGTTATGGTTGTCGGGTAATCTTCGCGCCATTTGCCGGCATGGTAAGGATCGGCTTTCGGGCCATATACAAACATATTCATTTTGTATCGTTTGCAATAGTCCAGTAAGTTAAGCCGGCTTTCTGTACTATACGGATGCCCATAAAATCCTTCTACAATTCCGCGGTATTGTGTGTGGGCATAATCTTCGAAAGTGGCGGTTTGCAGCTTGTTTCCGTCAGTTTGTTCTAATATTTGTTCCAGAGTAGCCATACCATAATAAGCCGATCCGGTATTATCACCCAATATGATTATATCTCCTTGGGCATGGTTGTTGTTTATTTGCAATAGGTGAGGATCGTATTTATTGCTTGCTGTGGCAAAGACATCTCTTGGCAAAGAATAATTTGTCGCATAGTTATCGACTATCTCTTTAGAACCATAATTACCGATAAGGACATTGGTTTGGTCATCGCTAAGCGTGTTACTGATAGTGAAACTGATGCTGGCATTGGCTAATACTTCTTGAATGCGCTTTACGGTAATCTCATTAATACCAGTTTCTTTGACGATATTTACATTTGGGGTTATTTTTATGGTATTTCCGTTCATTGTTACTTTTTGAGGAACAGGATACACATGATATGTTTGCGCATGTAGGATCATGCAACCTAACAATAGAGTAAATAGAAGGATGTTTTTCATTTTTTTGAGGCTGTTTTTATTTAAAAAGGCTGTGTCAAAGCTAAACATACTTTGGCACAGCCTTGTTTTACGTGTTAAGATATTAAATTGTGATAGGGGCTATCTTTTGATAAACTTCACAGTTTTAACTACATTTCCAATAGATACTTTTACCAAATAGCAACCGTTGGGCAGATCTGAAACGTCTGTCTTGGCTATTACTGACGTTCTGATATAACTTCCGGTAATATTGTAGATGTCGAGTCTGTCACCTACGTTCATTTCGTCAACATACAGCGTACCCGATTTGTAACGAACACTAATAGGCTCGGCAGAAGTATCGTAGATAGATGTAATTTTAGTAAAGATTACATCGAAAGTATAATTGTCATCTATATTTGTGAAATCATATTTATTATCAATAACATCTTCAAATAGTGACTCTCCTTCGAAAGTGAAATCGTCTAATTGATAACCTGTTTCTGGAATAAATGTTAAAATTATGTTTGCACCATTAGGGATAGAAGCCACTCCATTTTCATAGATGTTATTTTTGTCATCTGTGATTTGTACAGAACCATTACCTGTAATATTACATGTTATTGCACGGTTAGGAATAAAGAATTCAGCTCTTATATCTAACTTTTCAGTTACCGTAATATTCATTGTTAGTGTGTTTTTTATCTCATCGAGTTTATCAATCCCGTTGATCGTAAATGTTGTTAGGCTTGCTTGACCTGCAGGTTTGACAGTAATTGTTAATTCTGTTTGATACTCTACCAATGCATTACTTTCAATAACTGTACTGCCCTTTTTAACAACTAATGTGCCGAAATCATTAGAACTGAATGTCACATTGAACTGTTTTTTAGCGAACACCACATTAATGTCTAAATCAGTTTGGCAATTGGCTATCGTATATACTCCAGCAGTATTTATAGATTCTTTTTGTTCTTCTCCATTAACGGTAAAACTAAATATTTCATAGCCTTCACCTGCAGTCATCACCATCTTGATAGATGTGTTTCTTTCAAATTCGTCTCCATTATTGAATGGGTTTTCTGGATTATTCTCATCTATTACGCTGAAGCTTCCCATTCCTGAAACAGTATAGTTAATAGTCAACTTGTTGGAAAATTCAACTGTAACGGTAGCTTCTTCATTCAAAACAAATGTATTTCCTTCGATTTCTGTATTATTAACTTTAATACTTTTTACTTGGTATCCTTCTATAGGAGTTGCTTCAACTGTCAATGTTGTATATTGCGGGACTTTGCTACCTGAAGTGATAATGTTATCTCCATTTTTGATAACGAATGAACCATGATCGGTCTCTGATACATAATTAACAACGAATTTGGGAAGAATATGACCGTCAACTAATGTTGCTTGAATAGGGGTGGAAGTGTATACGTATGCCCAATAAGGAGAACCTTGGTAATTGGTTGTTCCGGAAACTAATTCTGCATTGCATGCAACTCCTGTACCTTGATTTGGCATGTTTTCAATTGAATTCTCGTCAAATTTGTAAAATGCAATTAAATTTTCCGGTGCATTTACATACCCTTCCATTGAGGCGGCAATTTCGGCGGCACTAAGTGTTTTATTCCATATTTGTACTTCATCTACGTCACAAGATGCCCCTCCATTACCAGCAAAGAACACGCATTCGTCTTGAAGTAACCCTATACCATGAGCCTCTGTTCCATTACCGGTTTGTGATAAGTCTCCTGTTGCGATTAGTTCTCCATTCTTATATAATTTGATTTCACGTGCATCGTCGTCAACTGCAACAGTTAAGAATGCCCATTGACCAATTTCTAAATTCCCGGTAGTAGATAGATCACTGATTCCATCACATTGTCCTTCATTTATCCAAGCTCTGGCTTTCAAAACTAATTGATTACTATTATTTATGCTCACTCCAAAAGTTCCTTGTGCGCCATAGTAAGGTGACTGTGCATGTCCGAATAATTCTCCTGTGTTTGTATTTAATGGTTTTATCCACACTGACATTGTGAAATTACGGGCACGATTGTCTCCTTTATTTACAACAGCTCCATTTTCCCATTTGTTATTGGTCCCATTTACATGTTCTCCTAATACAATGTCATCAAAACGGAATTGATATTTGGTATTACCATTGTTGGCTGGAACATGTATTGCTTTGGATGTAGCTTCTTCTTGTTTTTTAATAAAAGCAACTGTAATAATAGCATTCTCAGTTACTGTATAGGTGTTTTCTGTTAATGATTCACCATTTATTTTCAAATAATCCAGCACATACCCTTCTGCTGGGGTAGCTGTAATAGTCAATGTAGCACCTTCTTCAATAATATTTTCACCGATAGTTAGTGGAGTTTCTCCTTTCATGACTGTGAGTGTTCCGTTGCTAATTTCTGTGGGTAATGTTACTGTATAGTTTACAATTGTAGCGGTACGTCCTTCTACAAAAGTTGGAGTCGTTGCAGTTGCTGATACGGAAGTGTACCATCCTTGATTTTGAACCGTTAGTTTAGAATATTCTGCATTACATTCTCCTCCAGTTCCTTTGTTTGGGAACATACCGTTAGTCTCTGTTCCGTCGAAATAATAGTGATAAATTAGATTATCAGAAGTGTCTTTCTGTTTCATAGAATTCATGATTTCTTCTGCAGAAAGAACTTTGTTCCAAAGTTGTATTTCACTTACAGCTCCTTCGAATCCTTGGTTTCCGATGAAAAAGACGGAGGCATCTCCTAATAAACCGGCCCCTTGATTACCTTTGAATTCATCTTCGGTAACTAATGTAGCATTTTTATATAAAGATATTTTGTTGTTGTTATTGCTTATAACAATGGTAACAAACGCCCATTCATCAACAGTGAGAGTTTCTTCTGTCAGATCTTTAATTGCATTTTCATCAGGAAAACTACCATCATTTTTTGTTCTACTAAAAAGTTCAAGTTTACCTCCGTTAAATCTGACGCAGAAACTTGGTGCATCAGTCCATTGCTCTGCTTGAACCAGTCCCATAATATGCCCTTGTTGTTTGGTCGTTTTTATCCATGCAGAAATTGTAAATTCCCGTGTACGGCTGTCATTACTCACAGAACCTGCCTCATGCTCTCCTAAGAGCATATCGTCAAAACGGACAGAATAAGAAGTTCCAGAACCGTAAGAAAGGTTTGTTGCCTCTATTTTAACAGCATTTTCATTAGCTTCTACTTGTAAAAAAGAGAGGAATGATAATAGGAAGAATAATAGAAAATGTTTTTTCATAATAATTGATTTTAAATTAAACAATTTATTGCTTGTTTTGTTATAGCAGATAAAAAAAGAATATCCCTAGTGAAAAATATGATTTATTTGAGTTTATGAATAAGAAACGGTAAAAGTAGATACTGTAATGAAAAAAAGGAAGTGGAGTTGAAGTATCTAAAATATAGAAATCGCCCCTGTCACAGGTGTCTGTAACAGGGGCGTGTAATTTAAGAGAGTTTAGAGACGCATTCTCTTGTATTGAGAATAACTTGTCTATATACCTATTTGCTTACTTTTGTTTTTTGTTCAGTTTTACTGTTTTAATACATCTTCCGTCTCTTAAAATTTGTATTAGATACATACCTTGTTCGCCATTGATGGCAATACGTTTCGTTTCATTAGCTTGTGTGGTGAAACTTTCTGTATCTAAACAGGTAGAACCATCTATCGTATAAACCCTAATTGAATAGTTACCTTCTTCAGGGAAAATAACATTGACTGCTTCTACAAATGGGTTTGGATAAATACTGAAGTTTTCTATTACTTCGTTATTAACTCCTGTCAAGTTTGTCGCTACAATATATTCTTGCTTCGTCATGGATGTGCTTCCCCACATATTGGATAGAGCTAACGTAACATCATACTTTCCATTTTTGTCATAAGTTGCGGTAACACCTGTAGGAGTGTTTACTACTGATGCTCCTGGCATAATGAATTTAGCAGATGTTTTGATTTCCATTGTGCCTGGAAGTGCAGGATTACCTAATACACTGTTATTGGGATAAACTGTTTTTTCTACAGTTCCTGCTGTTGCTTCACCGGCCGCACCATCGAATTCAATATATTTACCCTTGAGATTAGAACCGCCATGACCTTTGTTAACGAAAGTTGAGTCTTCTTTGTTGAAATCTTCGAATGTCCAGTATGCTACAAGTTCTGATGGTATTTCTTTGTTATCATAACCAGCCATTGATTCGACTACTTCGGCATCAGAAAGCGCTTTATTCCATACTTGTACATCATCTATTACTCCTACAAACCCTGAGTGATATACGTTAGAGCCTCCAACATATACAGGACATTCGTTGTATGAATTTAAAGTTGCACGGGTTTCCCCTACTTTTTTCCCATTGAAATAGATTCGTTGATTAGAACCGTCATAACTAATCAAAATGTGCGACCAATATTCTAATCCTAAACCATAGGACTCATCATCATTCAAATTTCCATCTGTACAACAGTCTAAGTTAGGAATTTCATGTTTGTTGCTATTACCTTGGAAACCATGTTTTGATTCATTATTATACATGGTATATGAAACAATATTGTCATTAAGGATGATATTTCCATTGCTGTTTTTGGTTTCTGGCCAAATATGTACCCAGAATGCTCCCCAGTTATTGTTTGGCCATGAAATTTGAACATCACGTTTGTTTAACAGGTTCGTACCATATTTGGAGTGTGAGAATTTAGTAGGTTTAACCCACAAACCGATAGAGTAAGTCTTTTGGTCTGCCGGTAATGCCTCTGACGGAATACGGAACATATATGGATCTGCAATTTCCAAACCGCGAGATACTTTCCCTTCACCTAAACGTTCTACCTCATAAGTTACGTTAGTTGTTGGATTTATATTATTTACTTCTGTCGGGTTGGCAGTGAAATCTTTAATCAATGGCAATGCCCCGGTTTCTTCTGGAGAAATTTGAATGAATCCACGATAATACATTTCATTGTTATCTTCATCAGTAAGAATTACGTCATAATATCCTTCTTCTGCTATACTTAAAGTATAGGATGTTCCTCCAACTTGTCCTTTAGTAACGTCGTCACCAGTAATGGCATTTCTAACATTCCAGACACCCGCTTCTGCATGTAGTGGGTCTTTAAATTTGAGAGTAAATTCTTCTCCGGATTTGATGATTGGTTTGTCTATTTCGATGCCTTCTACCATTCCGGCTTCGACTTCTTGATAGTCGCTCCAAGAAAAATCGCTAAATGTTTTTCCATCGGGAGCTACTGCACGTACACCAACTCGATATTCTTTATTGTACGGATCAGACGGTGCACCCACGACATAGTGTGCCCAAGATGTTGTAATACCACACAGTGTAGCTTTTCCATCTCTTGGTTGACTCCATATTTCAAAATACCATGTATCTACGTCTTCATTGTAAATAGGAATGTCAAGTTTGTTGGGATCTTGATCTTTTGATTTCCAGATTAATTTGAAGTCGAGTGAATTATAGGTTCTATTCAAGAAAATCTTTTCAGGTGCTATAGTGATAGTCGGAGTTGCAGGTGTGTACACCTTGTTGGGTACAATACCTAACTCACCCAATAGAACTTCGTAATTTTCGTCAGTGTTTTCAAATTTAATACCTAACAATGCAACCTCTCCTTTTATTCCCATTTTTAGAGCTTTTGCTGTGAAATTAGTCCATTCACCGGTGTTGGCAGCATTAGGAATGTCATAATAGTGTAATTGGTCTTCACTACCGACAAAAGACCAGAATAATTTCATATGTGATTCTTTGCCGCTATTGATTTTATAAATCAAATTTATGTTATCCGTTGCTGCTACTTTGAAATTGGTTTTGAACAAGCGTACGTTGGACTGTGCAGTTTTACCATATACTCTCATGCAAGAACCTGCAAACCAAGAGTCTTCGAATGTAAATGTACATTTGATAGGATCAGAGGGTACTTGGTTATTGTCATTTGTAATCCACCATCTCCAGGTTGGCAGGTAATCTTGAGAGGCGATGTTATACCATTTATGGTTGAATGTTACTTCACCTTTATCTCTGAAAACTTTACCATTGCCTAATGTGAAACGGGTTATAAACGGAAGCTCCTGTAAAGAACTTTTGGCTGGCATTAGAGCTGCGATACCATGGAACTTTTTCATAGCTGCTGTACTGGACCCTGTAATTCCATCTGCAAGCACAGGAGTATTGGCAGGGTTTTGATTGCCACCTGAAAATACTTGCTCTTGTTTGTCTAGGTAGCAGTATTGCACAGCTTCATCATTGGAACCGTATTCTGAAGAATTTTGATAGATCATATCTGTGGTATGATTACCCCAGAAAACAATTGAAATAGGATTCTTGGCTAATGTTTTCCAACTGGCTCTTCCTAACCAGTTACCTTGAATGTCATATCCGGCAAATACATCATAAGATGACCCTTTTCTCAAGTTTTCTGCTGTACTTACGGATTGTTCTACACTATAGTCCCAAGAATAGTTCAGAAAGTACATATCTGTAACTGTCTTTCCATTTTTGATGAACCAATTAGATTTACTGGAGGTGAGGGTTGAACCTAAATCCATACTACCTCCATTGCTATTTGTTCCATACCAATATACATGGAAATGCCAATCATATTCAGGTGCTTTTTCAAAAACTTGTGCAAAGAAATCTTGTACAAGAGGAGCGTTTACAACTGTACCTTCCGGATTAACTCCTAATCCATCTACACCGTAATATTTCATGAACTTGATGAACTTCTCAAGATATTTGAAAGTACCATCTGGGTTCTGTTCTGTAATCATTCTGAAAATTTCATTTGCTTCGGTGTTGTCACCGCCCCATGAATCAACAAAAACTACACCACCACTGTTTGCTACTCCGTTTTTATGGCAAACGTCACTATAAGCTCCTGGGGTACGGATCCAACTTTGTGACCAACCTCCTTGATAATCTACATATGACCACATTCCAAAATTATCTCCGTCAAAGACATACCGAGGCAGGGTTTGCCAATAAGTATCAGAAATACCCATTGGAGTAAACAAACAGAATTTTCTGTTATTATTCATTTCATTGTCCGGTATTACTTGTGTATTACGGTTTATGAAACGGTCTTTAATTTTAATACGTGAGATAAAGAAGTTTTCATCTTCTGAAATCTCTTTACCAGGTTCCCATGTCTTAAAGTATTGATAGAACTTTTTCGAGTCTGAAAAGTCTACATACTGCCCATGTGTGGGAACATACTGGGCTTTAGCTATTAAAGCATTAGCTAGCAATAACGCTAAGAGTGTGATTTTTTTAGCTTTCATACTTTTTGAGGTTAATTAAAAATGAGGTTTGCTTAGATTAGAAGGAGGGCAAAGAAGCCTCCTTCTAATTTTTTTCATGATAATTAGAATCGATCGTTGTCTGATAACCCAGCTGGGTCTGTGCAATCCCACCATAAACGGGTAACTTCTTCATTAGAACCACCAAGTGCCGGTATACCGGTTGACTCTATATCTTCTAAAGAACTAGCTTGTGTCATATCCCATGGAATGCGTCTGATAAGTTGACCACTAGTCAGAGAGCCATCTCCAATATCTTCTACAGGAAAGATTCTAGGATAACCTGTACGTCTTAAATCATTCCAGGCCTCTAAACCTTGCGGGAAATTAGCTAACCATTTTTGGGTAATAATTTTTTCAAGTTTAATTTTGGGATCATCTTTTTCATTCCATTTTACACCAATAGTAATAATACCATCTAAATTATAACCATTGTCATGATAGTCTATATAGTTAATTGTTTGGTCTGCCTCTTCTTGTGCATAATAATTTTTATATTTATTGTCTGTAGCACTAATGTTTTCGTCTTTAAATAATTCTTTAATGCCATTATCATATAATTGTTTTCCTAATAATGAGCCGATGCCCCATCTGACTTCAGCTTCGGCTTCTAAGAAATATCTTTCGGACATTTTTATTAAATAGACAGGTTTTACTCCATAGGTTGTTGCTGTCCCGGAAAACTTTACATATTGATTGGCTCCGTCACGTGCTGTAGTTGGGATTCCTGTACGCATTCCTACTATTGCAGAATTACCTTCAAGAGTTACATTGCCTTTGGAATCTTCAATGCTTCCTGAATTATTTTGGAACCAAATATCCATTATTGGAAAATGCAGTCGTTTCATAATATTTTCCATTGAAGCGTTAAGCCTCGTGTCATTCCATTGGTAAGAAATGAATGCCACAGGGTTCATCAAACTTTCCATTGCTACATTATATTCCACATTTTTAGTGATTAAACCTGCGTTTATCGCTGCTTGTGCTTCTGCTTTAGCCCTTTCTGGATTTACATTACTCATGCGTAAAGCCATACGCATGCAAATAGTGTTAGCGAAGCGTCTCCAATTATCTGTATTAGCCCCACAAATTCTATCATAGGAATTGAGGATAGCTTGTACAGAATCTTGATGTTCTTTTGACGTTGTTGTATATTCTTCTAGTATTTTTGCCGATTCTTTTAGATGTACGAATATGGAATCGTAAATGTCACTCACAGGCTCATAAGTGAGAGGAGATTCTTGTTTATCCAATCTGTAATCGTACCAAGGAAATGGACCATAGATGTCTGAAAGTTCGAGTGCGGAATAGCAGTACATGATTTCACACATGGCACCGATTTCTTGTAACCCTAATTTTTTTGCTGCTCTAATTACTGGCATAGTAGCCTGAGAAACGTTAAAGAAACTAACCTTAGGACTATTTGCATAATCTGGAAAATAAGCATATGTAGAAGGTAAATTACCAGAGAAGTTTTGGGTTCCAGCCATGTAACCTGCATAATTATCAATGTGGATGTTGAATTGTACCTGATAAACATGTGGTCCACCATTAGTACCAATGTCATGTAGCTTTTGTTGTGCAGTTAAAAATAATCCTGCTATATTGTCACTATTTGCTTCATCAAGACTACCGTCACCACTACCTACACTTTGGTTAGGATCAAGATTCTCAAGAAGAGATTCACCACAGCTACTTATTGTAAGAGCTACGGCAATACCTATGATTAGGGATAATTTGAAATGTATATTCTTCATAATCGATTTCATTATTATTAATGTTGATATTAGAATGATGCTTTAAGAGTTAAACCAAATGAACGAGTGGTTGGCATACTGAATATATCGACATTGCTCAGTGCATTCTGTGTACTCATGGAGGTTTCCGGATCAATCGGAGCATCTTTATACAGGAAGAACAAATTACGAGCATTGACTGCTATTGTAAGATTTTTGCTTTTACCGAACAAGTTGCGTAATGTATATCCTAATGAAATTTCCCGCATACGGAAATTAGTTCCATTATATACGTAATATTTTCCGATAGGAGCTTGACCACCTATTGTACTATAATATTTTTGAATAGAAACAAGTTCTCCATTTTCTAAATACATACCAGGTTCTTGCTCTCCTTTAGGAGAAGTCCACATAATACCTTCTGCTTCTGCTTTTAAACGGGCATTTGCACTGGCCTCTGAGTTACCGAAATAATCTAAATAAGCTTCGGTAAAGGAAACTACTTTACCACCTATCTTACCATCAATCAAGAAGTAGAACTGAATATCTTTATAGGTAAATGTGTTACTCCATCCTAAAGTATGTTTCGCATTCATATTGCCTAAGTATTCATTTGATACTCCGTTTTGTTTAAATGGTGCACCATTATTAGGATTTACCACAATTTTTCCATCTTTTTTCTTGAAATCCACTGCATATAAATCACCATATGAACCTCCTTCTAAGAATTTGACTTTTAGCCCGCTTAGATATCCCATATCTACAGTGTAGTCATAAGGTTTACCTTTACTATCTCTAGCTACAGTGATGATTTTATTAGTATTGAACGCATAGTTGACTGCAGTTTTCCAACTAAAATCATTGTTAGGTGCCAATATATAAGAAGCGGTTAACTCAAGTCCTTGATTACGAACCTTACCACCATTGATAAATACCATTTTACCACCATTTCCTTTGTATCTCATAAATTGATTTTTCATGGTAGCATTGTAGTAGGTTGCTTCGATATTCACTGCACGACCGAATAGACTTAAATCTATACCCCCTTCGAATGAACCAGAGGTTTCAGGCTTGGGATTTTTGAAATCTACAGTAGAGTTGAAAGATACAGCTCCTGTAGCAGAGTTGGTAGTAGTAGCTGACAATAACAGTATATTCGGTACGGAGTTTCCTACTTCTGAATAAGAAAGCCTTACCTTGAAATCACTAATTAAGTCCGGCAACTCAAATATATTATTTAATCGAGCGTTGGCACCTACTGAGAAGTATGGAAAATGAGGTTTCATGTCTCTAAATTGTGTGAATGCTCGATACCAGTCTTCGCGGTAACTGCCCTCTATGGTTACCATGTCCTTGTAACTTAATTGAGCTGTAGCGAAGATTGACCGTTCCCAGTTTTTAGTCGTTTGCCCTCCATAATTCTCTGCGCTTTTTATGTATATATTTTTTAGAATAAATTGATTACACGATTTGTCTTCTGTCCAAGGTGCGCCACTTGCTGCTATTGGGGTAATTTTCCATTGATCGGAGAAAGAATTAAACATGCTACCTCCCAAATTTGCACTTAAGGTAAAGTCCTTGATAGTTTTATTATAAGCTAACATGAAATCCCCATAGAAATCATATCCTTTGGTATGTTCTGAAATTAGTCGACCGCGATCGATCATTTCAGCATTTCCCCAAGTTGTGGCGTATTGACGAGTTTCGTTATTACCTTCATAGTAATCGTATTTTAAACGAGCTTGTAGATGTAAACCCTCAATGATTTTTAAATTAGCTCCTACACTTCCATAAGTGCGATTGAGAATTTCCTCTGATGTCAATCTGTTCATTAACCACCAAGGATTGTTTAAGTTGATAGCATCGTCGAACCACATCTGTTTACCATACAATGGGCTGGTTAGTTCTGTTTGATGTCCATCTTTCCGTACATAAATATCTTGACCATTGGCGTCTTTTTGTCTTTCAAATATAGAATATCCATTTGACATCCAAGTTCCGTTATAATCAGCATAATTATTACGATAATAGTTCATATCTACATTTCGTGGAGCTGTATATAAATTGTAAATAGGTGAGAAGATGGTACCACCTGACGGACGGTTTTTAGTCTTTTGATTAACATAGTTTGCAGAGATGTCAATCTTTAGACGGTCTTTGAATAGGTTGAAATTTTCTCTTAATGAAATATTGTGACGAGTAAATTTATTATTCTCAACGATACCATCGGCTGTAGTATTTCCGTAAGAAAAATAGGTTTGTACTTTTTCAGTTCCACCGCTTAAAGATACTGAATTGTTGAAGTTTGTTCCTAACCGATAGAAATCTCTGATACTATATGGATCACGGGTAAAAGCTCTTCCTGTTGCTGCATTTTGTAATTGTTCGTCTGTTATATCAGATAATTTACTACCCCAGCTATTAGAACCATTGAAGGTATATCCATTATCTATATTGCCTTTTATTGATGTACCATAAGTATTTTGCAATTGAGGTAAGACAAGTGGAGTCTCAAAAGTGGTACTGCTGGAGACATCTACACGTAGTTGTCCACTTTTTCCTTTTTTGGTGGTAATCATTAGTACACCATTAGCGGCTTTACTACCATAGAGCGCAGCAGCATTGGCACCCTTCAATACTGTGATTGTTTCGATATCATCCGGATTAATTTGAGATAACGGATCACTTCCTTCTGATGAACCATCTACGATTAAGCTAGCACCACCATCCATATCCATTTGTCTACTTACTTCATTTTGCATTGGTACTCCATCGATTACGATTAGTGGTGAATTGTTTCCTAACATAGAGGCATTACCGCGTAGTAGAACCTTTGATGCACTTCCGGCACCACCAGAGTTTGGAGTAATAGTCAGACCTGCACTTTTCCCTTGCAATGAGTTTATCAAATTAGCTTCTTTGGCACGAGTAAATTCATTACCTCCTACTGTTTGGGTTGCATAAGTCAATGTTTCTGCCTTACGTTCGATACCCATTGCTGTTACAACGACTTCACTCAAAACTTTGGAATCTTCTTCCATTTTTGCATTGATAACCGTTTTACCTCCAATAGGAATGATTACATTTCGGTATCCGATGTATGAAAATTGAATATCTCCTTTTCCTCCAGGTACTTTCAATGAATAGTTTCCGTCTATATCCGAAATAGTACCTATATTGGTTCCTTTCAATATGACATTGACTCCTATTAGAGGTTCGCCTTGTGCATCGGTAATGTTACCCGTAACAATGATATCTTTAACTTCTTGCATAAGACCGTTATTCTCGAATTGAGATTTTTGTTGTGAAAGAATGATGTAGGAACCTTCAGTAGAGTAGTTGATGTCTGTTCCTTTCAACAATTCGTTTAAAACGCTGGCTACAGTGGCGTCTTTAACTTTTATGGATACTTTTTTGTTAGTATCGATACTGGAATTAACAATGAATAGATAGTCTGTTTGGTTCTCGATCTCATTGATAATTGCTTCTAGTGGACTGTTTGTTTGAGATAAAGTTACACGTGCATTTTGAGAGCGCACATCCTTTGCATTCAAACTGAAAACAGAAATAAAGGCTAACAAGAGTGTAATTCTCATAATTTTTAAAAGATGATTAGTTTGCAACTTTTGAGGGTATACTTCACCCACCAAAGATTTTTTATTCATATCTTTGCTATGTTTAATATAGTTATTAGATTAATTGTATTATTCGGAGTGTCGATGCGGCTCAAGGTATTGACACTCTTTTTTTGCTCTTGGGTTGGATTTTTTTTAATTTATCATTCCATAGGCCATATCTTATTTTATATAAATTATTTGGTTTTCTTCATCTCTTTCAAATGTGAACTTGACATCTTTCTGCAATACCCTTAAAGCATAAGAGATTCCGTCTGATTGCCGGAATTTGCCTGTATAGCGGGAGTTTAATACTTTGGAATTCTCAATCTTTATGGTTACTCCATAGCATGTTTCGAATTTGGTCATTATATTTACGAAGGTTTCATTTTTGAAACAGATAAGACCTTCTCTCCATCTATATACATTATAATCTTCTATTGGAGTAACCTTTAATTCACCACGGTCTAATACTACCATCTCATTCGGTTTTATAAGGCGTTCTTTCGCTCCGGATGTTACTTTTACGGAACCTTCCATAAGAGAGGTCACAAAGGAATGATTGTCTGCATAGGCTTCCAAATTGAATTTTGTGCCTAAAACCTCTACGCTTCCTTTTGCTGTTTCTACTATAAAAGGTTTTTGTGTGTTATGAGCTACTTCAAAATAAGCTTCTCCATTCAGTTGAACGGTACGCTTCTTCCCTGAAAATGAGGCCGGGTATTGGATTGTAGAACGTGAATTAAGCCAGACTTGTGTTCCGTCCGAAAGTTCAAGATTAATTCTTTGTCCAGCAGGAACTGTAATTTTTTGCATGGCCAACAATTCTTCTTTGGGAGTATATCTGTTGTATATATATGTTCCTATCAGAGTAATTGCAATTATGGCAGCAACTTTCATTACTTCTTTTATCCAATAGTTTTCGATAAATATATTCTTTTTTTGATAAGAACGGATCTTGTTCTCATCAGCTAATAAGATCATCGCATCAAATAATTGCCGTTCTTCTAGAAAGAGTTTCCGGTTTTCCGGAGATGCTTCTAACCAGCTTCTTATTTGGACTTCTTCCTGCATGGAAGTTTTTCCTTGAAAAAAGTTATATAAAAGTTCTTTATTCATAGTCAATAATCAAAAATGCATATATGCCTTTTTATTTTCTTACTTAGTAAGCAGATAAAAAAGATATATCCCTAGTGAGAAGTTGAGTTTTTTAATAAAAAAATAAATAGAGGAATACAGAGATATAGTCTTTTAGGCTTATTCTCAGTTCTTTAAGAGCTTTGCTGATATGAAATTCAACCCCTTTAGTCGTTATGTCCAGTTTTGCTGCAATTTCTTTATGAGACATATTTTTCATACGGCTCATTATGAAAATCTCTCGGGTACGTGCAGGTAGCTTTGCTAAGGTACGGTTGACGATTTCCATAGCTTCTGCATTAAAAAGTTCGTTAGGATTGCATGCTTCAAGAGTTGCAATACGGGTACTGAGCTCCCATTCAGCATGAGACTGAATGTTTTCTTCAATATCTTTGTGTATTTGTTGCTGTTGTAGGTGGTTTAGGCATTTATGTTTTATGATGGTGAGCACATAGGCAGGTATATTGGTATTTTCATCCAACCGCTGTCGGTTTTCCCAATAATAAACCAATGAATCTATAACAATGTCTTCTGCAACTACTGTATTTCGTACATAGGTCTGCGCGAAACGGGTGAATCGCTCTTTGTAGTCGGTAAATAGCTTGCTAAAAGTTGTTAATTCGAAGGCACTGCTCATTATTCTGTTATTATTTTGTACAAAGGTAGCAAAAAAACCAATGTAATATAAATAATCTTAAGTTTTTTCATCCATGTGCTTTATAAATCCTTTTAATAAATGAATATTCCCTTTTATGATATCAGTATTTTAGAAATTCTATCCGGTCTATCGTCTTTATCTTGAGTTCCTTTAGGGCTTCATACGCTTGGTCGTAGTATCCGGAGTATTCCAATGCTTTAGAGTCGTGGGCATCTACTCCGATAATGGCGGTACATCCCTCGTTGGCTGCAATGTGCCAGAATTCGGGATGTGGGTAGGTCACCTCATTAAAAGCCTGGTTATGATCCACCATACCTATATTATATTCTAACGGAATGTTTAATCGCGCTGCCGTGCGGCAGATGTGACGGCTTGTCAGTTTGCAATGCCGGTCGAATTCCGGGTAGGAGCGCATAAAGAGATCCGGATGGGCAAAATAGGTGAATAATCCGCTTTCCATACCTTCAATGGAGCTTTCCTCATACAGATCGAGCATGTCTTTGGTGGTAGTGTTGTGTCCGAAGTAGGGGAATTTCTCATCCGTGTGGAAATGATGGTTGCCGAAGATGATATAATCCAGTTTGTACTCATGAACCAGTTCCTTCAGCCAGTGCATATATTCCGGAAAGTATTCACATTCCAGGCCTAATTTTATACTGATTCGGTCTTTGTACTTCTCTTGCAGGGCACGGATGCTTTGCACGTATTCGGGAAATTCTTCGGGAGTCATGCGTATCTCGGATACATAGTCGGTTCGGTATTTCCATGGAGTATGGTCGGAAAAACCGAGTTCCTGATAGCCACCCTTGATGGCGCTTAAAACAAAATCTTCGTCACTCCCTGTCGCATGGTGGCAGCGGGTGGTATGGGTGTGGTAGTTCGTTTTCATTTTGTTATAATTATATTCATGCAGATGTCTGACGACTCGGTAGGCACCTCTTCAATCAACTGAAACGGGAAACATATTCCTATTTTGACGGCCGGGATACGGGGAAGGAGCCTGTCATAATAGCCCTTGCCTCTTCCCAGACGATGACCGTCCTTGTCAAAAGCCATTCCCGGGACAACGGCCAGATCGATGGCTTCATAATCGGTAAACACCTCTCCGGTAGGTTCGGCAATGCCATAAGCACCGATGGCTAAATCCTTGGGTCCGGTGTAGAGACGTAATTCCAACTCTTCTCCGACGACGACTGGCAAGACAATGTTTTTTTCTTTACTCCATTTCTCAATGAAAGAGTGGGTTTGCACCTCGTCTTTCAATGAGTGATAAAGTAATAGCGTGGTTGCCTTCTCAAAAGCCGGATGCTTTTCGAGGTTGGCAAGGATATCAGCAGAAAGATCTTTCAGCGTAGAGGCGCAGTATCGGGTTTTCTCCTGTGCTATCCACTTTCGCAGTTCTCTTTTCTTTTCTTTCATCTTTATTCTCTGTTTCCGGCTCTTCGGTAATAACCGGTGCCTTTGGGAAAGCCTCTCCCTTTTCAAGTAATTCCAGCCCTTTCTTCACGGTCGGGTCTGTCAGGTTAGAATATTTGATGTAAGCCTCTTTTCCCAGCATATTATATACGATGTTTCCCAGAATGTTCTTCTCCAGCAATTTGTATGATTTCTGGATCAGAATGTTTCTTCTTTTTACTCCTTTGGTTTCTGCATAACGGATAAACTTCTCGACCAGTCCTTGCTGGCGAAGATAGTTTACCAACGCTTCTTCCGTATCATATTTACTCAGTTTCTCACGGTTGTTATCCGTGTATTGGAACGTGTATTGGACGGTCAGTCCTTTATTTAATACTGTCGACAGATAAGAGGTCACTCCGGTGGTGTCTTGCGGAACAAATACATCGGGCATGATGCCTCCTCCTCCGTATACCGGACGGCCAAGAGCGGTAGAGTAGCGCTGTGATTCGTCGAGTTTGATACTGTCTTTAGAGAAGAACTCTCCATGAGTATAACGGTTGTACAGATCCATCTCATAATTCCGGTCTTTTCCGTTCTCGTAAGGACGTTGTATGCAGCGTCCGGAGGGGGTATAGTAACGGGCGATTGTCAGACGGATGGCAGAACCGTCGCTGAAGTCGATCGGCTGCTGTACCAATCCTTTCCCGAATGACCGGCGTCCTACGATCGTCCCCCGGTCGTTGTCCTGTATGGCACCCGAGAAAATCTCGCTGGCGGAAGCCGATCCTTCATCTACAAGAACGATGAGCGGTATATCCTGGCAACTTCCGGTTCCGTTGGCCACCTCGTCCATACGCTTGTACTTGCGTCCTTGTGCATAAACGATTAGTTTCCCCTGTGGCAGGAACTCGTTTACCATACGGGTTGCGGCATCCATATAACCACCGGTGTTTCCACGCAGGTCGATGATGAGTCCTTTGCATTTCTGATGGTTCAACTGTGCGAGGGCATTCAGAAGTTCTATGTGGGTGGTACGTCCGAATTTGGCAATCTGGATATATCCGAATTTATCATTCAGCATGTACGCCGCGTCTATTGTATTTTGAGGAATATCGCCACGGGTGATGGTGAAATTCAGCAAGTCTTTTTCCGTAGCACGCTTGATGCCCAGTTTTACCTGAGTCCCTTTGGGCCCTTTCAGTTTTTTCATGGCACGTTCGTTCGTAACCTGTTTCCCGACAAACAGACTGTCGTCTACTGTGACGATACGGTCACCCGGCATCAAGCCCACCTTTTCGGAAGGGCCACCGGAAATGACTGCATTGACGTGTATGGTGTCATTCTGTATCGTGAACTGGATGCCGATTCCACTGAAACTGCCTTCCAGTTCGGAATTAACCTCTTCCAGATTCTGTGCCGGAATATAGGTAGAGTGCGGATCGAGTTCTGCCAAAATCTGTGGCATGGCCTTTTCTACGAGATCTGTCATGTTTACCGTATCTACATATTGGTCATCGACAATGCGTAACAGGGCATTCAGCTTATTGGATGAACCGTTGATAATGCCTAAACGGTTACCCGCAAAATGCTTGGCATAGAATGTACCGATAAGGATACCTATTACTACGCTGATAGCAATGATGACAGGGACAAAACGGGAAGAGTTTTTTGTACTCATGAGCTTATTTTATAATTTAATCGTTTACATTTTATAATTCAGCTGTGCCGACGGGCTACCGGTTATTCTTCACCGACATATACCACATCTATGCCGGCCCGTCTCAGTAATTCAATGCCGTCTTCGAGGCGGTATTTCTCGGAATAAACCACCCGCTTGATACCGGCCTGAATGATTAATTTGGCACATTCGATGCAGGGAGAGGCGGTAACATACATGGTAGCACCGTCACTGCTGTTGTTAGAACGCGCTATTTTGGTTATGGCATTTGCTTCAGCGTGGAGCACATACGGTTTGGTAACGTTGTTTTCATCTTCGCAAACGTTCTCGAAACCCGAAGGAGTCCCGTTGTAACCGTCAGAAATAATCATTTTGTCTTTCACAATAAGCGCACCGACCTTACGGCGTTGACAATATGAATTTTCTGCCCAAATGCTGACCATGCGTATGTAACGTTTGTCTAATTCTGATTGTTTATCCATTGTCGTATCATTTTATCTTTCAGGTGTGAATGCAATACAGAGTGTCTCTTTTTCATATTCGAAATAGAGGTACAGATTTCTTTCATCCCCCTCATAGGAGGTCGCTTTTTTGATCCCTTCAACGATGTGTTTGGCCAGTGTGTCCTTTGAGTCGCTATAAGACGGCTGTTTTTGGATACCGGTTATCTTGAATTCGTTGCTTTTGCCGTCCGCTTGCCAGGTACCGGTGAAGATCACCGACCCGCTTCCGCTGAAATCTCCACGGATAATGTTCTCTTCCGTGCTTCCGGTAAAATCTATTTTAAATACTTTTGTGCCGTTTACCGGGTCGTAAGATTTGTATATGGCTTCACTGACATCTGTAAATTTGTACCAGCTATGTTCGTTCTTTTGGGTGATGTATGTCATCTTCCACGTTTTCCCCGTGAATATTTTCTGTACATCATCCGTATCGTTGCATCCGCTCAGGAAGGGGATGACAAGCGCCAGGCAGAACAATAATGCAATATGTTTCACTGTATCTCTTCTCATTTGACTTTTTCCATCCTTATTTTTTGATTCCGTTTCTGATAAGCAAAGCATCGATGGTAGGCTCTTGCCCCCGGAAACGTTTGTAAAGTGTCATCGGGTGTTCGGTTCCGCCTTTTGAAAGAATGTTCCGGCGGAACGAATCGGCTACCTCCCGATTGAATATTCCTTTTTGCTTGAATAATGAAAATGCATCGGCATCCAATACCTCCGCCCATTTGTAGCTATAGTATCCGGCAGCATATCCTCCGGAGAAAATATGTGAGAACTGAGTACTCATACAGGCTTCTTTTACCACCGGTAGCACCTGGGCTTTTGCCCATGCTTTCTGTTCGTATTCTTTGACGTCTCCTTCAAACGGAGTATTGCGGGTGTACCAGGCCATATCCAGCAGTCCGAAACTTACCTGTCTCAGGCAGGCATAAGCCACGTTAAAGTTGGCTGCATCCACCATGCGTTTTATTAATTCGTCCGGCAGGTTTTCTCCCGTCTGGTAATGTCTGGCAAATGTATTCAGGAAGTCTTTTTCGATGGCAAAGTTTTCCATGATTTGTGAAGGCAGCTCCACAAAGTCCCAGTATACATGAGTGCCGCTCAGGCTTTCGTAAGTGGAGTTGGCAAACATACCATGCAGGCTGTGCCCGAATTCATGCAGAAATGTTTCTACTTCGTTGAAAGTCAACAGAGCGGGCTTGCTCTCCGTCGGCTTCGTAAAGTTCATCACTACAGATACGTGCGGCCGGCTGTTCTCACCTGTTTCGGTATCGATCCATTGTCCTTTGTATTCTGTCATCCACGCTCCTGCGCGTTTTCCCTCGCGCGGATGAAAATCCGTGTAGAGCACTGCCAGGAACCGACCGTCTTTATCAAACACTTCGTATGCATCCACATCCTTGTGATACACCGGAATATCGGTGTTCTTCTTGAATGTGATGCCATATAGGCGTGTTGCCAGTCCGAATACCCCTTCTTTCACCTTTTCCAGCTCAAAGTAAGGGCGAAGCATTTCTTCATTGATGTTGAACTTTTGATTTTTCAGCTTATTGGAATAGTAACTCCAATCCCATGGCATGACCGTGAAATCGGCTCCCTGCTCCCTGCGCGCCAGCTCTTGTACTTCTTTGTATTCATTTTGTGCGGTGGGAGTGTATGCTTCCAATAATTGGTTCAGTAAGTTGTAGACAGCTCCGCTGTTCTGGGCCATCCGTTCTTCTAATGTATATTGTGCAAAGTTGTCATATCCCAATAACTGTGCGATGCCCATTCGGGTGTTGACTATCTTTCTTACGATATCTATATTGTTGTATGCATTGTCATGTGTGCATTTTGTATTGTATGCCAGGTAGAGCTCTTTGCGGAGGTCACGGCTATCGGCATACTTCATGAAAGGAACATAGCTGGGGGCTTGTAAGGTGAATGCCCAGCCTGTCACACCTTTTTCTTTGGCAGTTTCAGCAGCTGCTTCTACGGCGCTTTCCGGCAGTCCGGCAAGCTGTGCTTTGTCAGTCAGTACCAGTTGGTAATTGTTGGTCTCTTTGAGGTTGTTTTCACTGAATTGCAATGTCAGTCCGCTCAATTCTTTGGTCAGACGGCGATATTCCTCTTTGGCTTCCCCTTTCAGATTGGCTCCTTGGCGGATGAAATCATCGTAAATGTTTTCGAGTAATTTCGTCTGTTCCGCTGTGAGATTCGATTGCTCTTTCCGGTCATAGACTGCTTTTATGCGTTCAAACAACTTTTCATTCAGGCTGATGTCATTATTGTGCTCGCTAAAAATCGGCATCAGTTTCTGTGCCAATGCTTGCAGGGTGTCATTGGTCTCTGCACTATAGAGGTTGTTGAATACGGTGGCGACATGTTTCAGCAACTTTCCCGACTTTTCATAAGCCAATACCGTATTGCTGAAAGTAGGGGCTTCCGGATTGTCGGTGATGGCATTTATTTCCGAAATGTGCTGGCGTATGCCTTCATGGAGAGCAGGTTCATAATGTTCCGCTTTTATTTTATCGAACGGAACAGTCCCGTGCGGAGTGTTATACTTTTCGAAAAAAGGATTTTGAGCGTCTGTCATATTGGCGATTATGCAAATTAAAACGAATGTGACATATAATCTTTTCATGTGAGTCTGATTAAGAATAAGTCAACTGATAGCTTATGAACCACAAAATTACTAAAATAGTAGATACTTAGGGCAGGAATGGTTCCCTTTTTAACAAAGTATTGATTTTATTTCGCTTCCGGATAGAAAAAAAGCTGCTCCGGTTTCCCGAAGCAGCTTTCTGATAAATCATATTGTGAATGATTATTTTTTAGCGATAACGCGAGCCATTTCACAAACTTTGTTTGAATAACCCCATTCGTTGTCATACCAAGAAACAACTTTAGCGAAGTTAGAATCCAAAGAGATACCAGCTTTTGCGTCGTAGATTGAAGTGTTGGAGCAACCACGGAAATCAGTTGAAACAACTGAATCTTCAGTGTAACCCAGGATACCTTTCAATTCGCCTTCAGAAGCTTCCTTCATAGCAGCGTTGATTTCTTCCATTGTAGCCGGTTTTTCCAGAACAACTGTCAAGTCAACTACAGAAACGTCAGAAGTCGGAACACGGAATGCCATACCAGTCAGTTTACCGTTCAATACCGGCAATACTTTACCTACGGCTTTAGCAGCACCTGTTGAAGAAGGGATGATGTTTTCAAGGATACCACGACCACCTCTCCAGTCTTTCTTAGAAGGACCGTCTACTGTTTTCTGAGTTGCAGTAGCAGCGTGAACTGTAGTCATCAAACCTTTAACGATACCGAACTTGTCGTTCAATACTTTAGCGATCGGAGCCAAGCAGTTAGTAGTACAAGAAGCGTTAGAAATGATGTCCTGACCAGCGTAAGTGTCGCTGTTAACACCGAATACGAACATCGGAGTAGCATCCTTAGAAGGAGCAGACATGATTACTTTCTTAGCACCAGCCTGGATATGTTTACGAGCTGTTTCGTCTGTCAAGAAGAAACCTGTTGATTCAACTACAACGTCAGCATCAACTTCGTTCCATTTCAAGTTAGCAGGATCCATCTCAGAAGTCAGACGGATTTTGTTACCGTTTACAACCAAAGCGCCGTTTTCAACAGCAACTTCACCATCAAAACGACCGTGTACTGAGTCGTACTTCAGCATATATGCCAAGTAGTCAGCATCCAACAAGTCATTGATACCTACGATTTGAATATCGTTACCAAAGTTCTTTACTGCAGCACGGAACACCATACGTCCGATACGGCCGAAACCGTTAATACCTACTTTAATCATTTTGTTTAAACTTTTAAGGGTTTTTATTATATTGTCCAAATATATTTCGAACTTGCATTCGTTTTTATCTCCAAATGCGGTGCAAAAGTAAGAAAATGTTTTTATATTCGCACATTAAATTAATATTAAATAAAAAAAAAGATGGGAAAGAGTACTTTTTTACAGGACTTTAAGGCTTTTGCCATGAAAGGAAACGTAATCGATATGGCTGTCGGTGTTATCATTGGCGGCGCGTTTGGTAAAATAGTATCATCGGTGGTTGCCGATGTGATAATGCCTCCTCTCGGATTATTGGTGGGTGGAGTGAATTTTACGGACTTGAAATGGGTGATGAAACCGGCCGAAGTAGTAGACGGGAAAGAAATTGCTGCCGTAACCCTGAATTATGGCAACTTCTTGCAGGCTACTTTCGATTTTTTGATTATCGCCTTTTCTATATTCTTATTTATACGTTTGCTGACAAAACTGACCGCAAGGAAGAAAGAGGTCGCTGCGCCTGCAACTCCTCCTGCACCTCCGGCTCCGACAAAAGAAGAGGTATTGTTGACTGAAATACGCGACTTGCTGAAAGAGCAAAAAGGAAAATAAATAGACGATTATTCAAATGGATTGCATAGTTTTTCATACTTTTGCAAATCATTTATTTAAAATCCATACATTTATATGCAGGAAAAAATAATAATCCTTGATTTCGGATCGCAGACTACACAACTTATCGGCCGTCGTGTACGCGAGCTGGATACGTATTGTGAGATTGTTCCTTACAACAAGTTCCCCAAAGGAGATGAAAGTGTGAAAGGTGTGATCCTTTCCGGAAGTCCTTTCTCGGTGTATGATGAAAACGCATTCAAGGTAGATTTGAGTGAAATACGGGGTAAATATCCTATTTTGGGTATTTGCTACGGTGCGCAGTTTATGGCTTATACCAATGGTGGGAAAGTAGAACCGGCAGGTACGCGTGAGTATGGCCGTGCACATCTGACTTCTTTCTGCAAGGACAATGTCTTGTTCAAAGGTGTGAAAGAGAATACCCAGGTGTGGATGAGCCACGGTGATACGATTACGGCCATTCCTTCAAACTTCAAGAAGATCGCTTCTACCGACAAGGTGGAAATTGCCGCTTATCAGATTGAGGGGGAACAGGTGTGGGGCGTACAGTTCCATCCGGAGGTATACCACAGTGAAGACGGAACGCAGATTCTCAAGAATTTCGTGGTGGATGTCTGCGGTTGCAAACAAGACTGGTCTCCGGCTTCGTTCATTGAAAGCACGGTTGCCGAGTTGAAGGCACAGTTGGGCAATGACAAGGTCGTGCTGGGCTTGAGTGGTGGAGTAGATTCTTCGGTAGCTGCTGTTTTGCTGAATAAGGCGATCGGCAAGAACCTGACTTGTATTTTTGTAGATCACGGTATGCTTCGTAAAAACGAGTTCAAGAATGTGATGCATGATTATGAGTGCCTCGGCTTGAATGTAATCGGCGTGGATGCCAGTGCTAAGTTCTTTGCGGAATTGGAAGGTGTTACCGAGCCGGAACGCAAACGCAAGATAATAGGTAAGGGCTTTATCGATGTATTTGATGCGGAGGCCCATAAGTTGAAAGATGTGAAATGGCTGGCACAAGGAACCATTTATCCCGATTGCATCGAGTCATTGTCTATCACGGGTACGGTGATCAAGAGTCACCACAATGTAGGCGGGTTGCCCGAAAAGATGAATCTTAAGTTGTGTGAGCCGCTTCGTCTGTTGTTTAAGGATGAGGTTCGCCGTGTAGGCCGTGAGTTGGGAATGCCCGAACATCTGATTACGCGCCATCCGTTCCCGGGTCCCGGATTGGCTGTACGTATTTTGGGAGATATCACTCCTGAAAAAGTACGGATCCTGCAAGATGCCGATGATATCTTTATTCAGGGATTGAGAGATTGGGGGCTGTACGATCAGGTATGGCAGGCCGGTGTGATTTTGCTTCCGGTTCAGTCTGTAGGTGTGATGGGCGATGAACGTACTTATGAGAGGGCAGTCGCTTTGCGTGCCGTGACATCTACCGATGCGATGACGGCCGACTGGGCTCATCTGCCTTACGACTTCTTGGGCAAGGTTTCCAACGATATAATAAATAAGGTGAAAGGAGTGAATCGTGTAACCTACGATATCAGTTCCAAACCACCTGCAACTATCGAGTGGGAATAAGAAAAGTTTTTGGACTATCAATAAAGTAGAGTCTCTCTTCAGTATATGAAGAGGGTGTGTCAAAACTAAAATGTCCACTCTGAAAAGTTACAGATTGTAATCAATAGATATAAAAGAGCCATATCAACTCTATTTTTGAGTAATGATATGGCTCTTTTTATGGTTGAATAGAGCGTCAGTTTTTAGATTGAAAGTTTTCTTTTCCTAAAATTCAGTTTTGACACACCCTCTTTTTTTACTCTGTGTACTCTGTGGTGATTTTTTATAGGGAAACGTCTTTATTTCAGTCTTTCTTCATTCCACGTAGCCAGTTTGGCAATATCCGGAATGACGATTTCTTTCCGGTGCAATACCAGTAGTTCTTGTTCTTGCAGCGTGTTCAGGACCTTGGATACATTTAGCCGTGTGTCATCAACACAGCGTGCAAAATCATCCATTTTGATTTTCATGATTTTCTCACCCATCGGCTTTTCCGTATGAATAAGTATGAAACGGATGATTTTATCTTCAATATCCACAGGTGCTTTTTCCCATAAGCGGGCGTGCATGTTTTGTGCCCGGTTACTGATGATATTCATATAATTCAGGCGGAATATATCATATTTGAGCAGGTTGGAAAGAACAAAAGATTTGCTGATACTTATTGTGTGTGCTTCCGTATGGGCTACATAAGAAGATACGTAACTCGGATTCATACCCAATAAAGCGTACGGCTCTATGACACAAGGAGCTTCTACGTGTTCTATAAAAGTAAGAAATCCATCTTTCGAAGTGGTTTGCAGAGATATTTCCCCTTTCAGTAAAAAGATCAGTTTATCACATGGAGTTCCGCTTTTTACAATCATATCCCCGGCTTTATGCTTCGTGAAATGCAGTTTTACCTTCTCCAGTATATTTGTAAAATCTTCATGGCAGAGTCCTTGAAATAAAGGCAATTGCAGCAAAGTGTCAAACATCGTCTCCATACAGCATAATCTTCTAAATTTGAGACAAATGTAACCATAATCAAAGTTTGCTGTAATCATTTCACTTCTCTTTTTGTTTTTTTTATTATTTCTTAATTGAACGTACCGGGAAATAGGTTTGATTTTGGTGGGGTTTCTTTTTTTGATTGAAAACAGCTCCTGATTCGGGAAAGGAAATATTGCAAAATGCATAAAAATAGATTATCTTTGCAAAAAAGAAAGAAAGGAGGAAAAATGTTTGCAGATTTTAATTTTCAACAGATGATCAGCGCGTTTATCGTATTGTTTGCTGTAATTGATATAATAGGCTCTATTCCGATCATTATCAATTTGAAAGAGAAAGGAAAAGATGTGAACGCAATGAAGGCGACCGTAATTTCATTCGTGTTGCTGATCGGATTCTTTTATGCCGGTGATATGATGCTGAAGCTTTTTCACGTCGATATCGAATCTTTTGCCGTGGCCGGTGCTTTCGTTATATTTCTGATGTCTTTGGAGATGATTCTCGATGTGGAAATATTTAAGAATCAGGGACCTATAAAAGAAGCGACATTGGTACCGCTTGTCTTTCCGCTTTTGGC
Organism: uncultured Bacteroides sp.; assembly: GCA_958477465.1. Lineage (GTDB taxonomy): Bacteria > Bacteroidota > Bacteroidia > Bacteroidales > Bacteroidaceae > Bacteroides. The sequence continues at coordinate 33,098 of CAUEFX010000015.1, read as the reverse complement.
CGGTGCTGGTGCTTTTACTACTTTGCTTTCACTGCGTGCGGAATATGCCAGCGTTAACATCATCATTGCTTTGGTTCTGAATATGATCTGGGTCTATTTTGTGGTGAGTATGACGGGGCGTGTGGAACGCTTTTTGGGAAAAGGTGGTATCTATATCATCCGTAAGTTTTTCGGGATTATCCTGCTGGCTATTTCGGTGAAGTTATTTATGAGCAATATAACTTTGATGGTAGAGGCATTGCAGAAATAAAAAAGGAGCAACTATATACTTTGTATATCGAATACCCAATATATAAGGTATATAGTTGCACAATGCATCATCGCCTATCCAACCATCCTCTTAATCACACAAATAACCAACAATACGATTGATGAGTATTGCTTAATTCATTACAGTTCGCAATTGATTACTTCGTTGAATGTTTTTGAATAATCGGTGTTCAGCATCGTTTTATATTCATTACGGAATGTCTCGAAAGTGGTTTTTGCCAAACTGGTTCTACCATTTTTATACAAGGCCTGACATTTGAGGATTAACGCATACTCATCTGTCTTGTCATGAGCAAACATGCTGTTGGCTATCTGGATAAGTAATTCATTGTTCTCCTTGATATAGCTCTGTTTGGATAAACTGATTGCAGCATCCAATACAGAATTGGCATAATTGGATTTGAAAGGATCCAGCCAGTCTGTTTGAACGTATGGCAACAGCTGCCCTGACAGTAAGTTTAAGGGTAAACTGTTAATGTTTTCCGCTGTGACCGGTACATTGTTTTTCACTTTTTCTATAAAGTTGCACACTTCTATATAGTCACAATACGTCCGGGTTAATTTGACGGACCAATAGGTACTCTCTTTTACCAGTTCGGCGCCATCCAGCTTTTCCAAAAGGAGTTTTAGCTTCCGGATATTCACCCGTCGGTTGTTTTGGGCGCTTTCGTCCATTTTATCAAACCAGAGCAGTTCCCGTAGCGTGACGTTGGAAATTCCTTTCTTATTGTTTACACTGTATAATATGATGAGAATCAGCAGTTGCTTCAAGATCGGAGTGAAGGATTTGGTGATATCAGCCCCCTCTTTGTCCCATACTTGAAATCCGTCCAGAAAGAGAATCGATGACTTCTTGCAAACAGCCGGTTGGGGCTGTGATTCATAACTTTCCTTTTCCGGTTTTTCTTCATGAAGATTGTCTGATTCTATGGCAGCCGGAGAGTCGGGAGCAGGGCTTTCTGTTCCTCTCTTTTTTCTTCGGTAGCAGAAGTACATCCAACCCATACCGGCAATAATGCAGATTCCCAGACCGATAGCGAATTTTATTAAATGTGCATTACATTCCGTATCCGCTTGCAGTGTATCTTCTATTTTTAAAGGCGGGTAAGCCAATGAATAGATGTCTATGTTTGATCGGTTGTTGTGATTATAACTGGTCACTGCATACAGTTGCGACTGCAGAGAATCGTAGTAAAGTGTGCAGAATGAATTCACATCATTAAAGGAGAAAGGGATGGTATCTGCATAGTTCGTGCTGTTTTTTCCACTATCCAAGTCGAAAGACCTTAATAAGATGTAGCTGTTCGAGCAATCGTTCGGGAAGCATAAGGCATACAGCTTATTGTTTTTCTCATCTACGACAATGTTATTGCCGACGGCGAAATTCTTGGCTTCGGCGGGGATAGACCACAATTGTTTTGTCTTGAATGTGTGAATGTCTATTGCATAAAGGTCGTAGTAATTGACAACTCCCAATTCTTGCTTTCCCTGCGGGTTACCGCATCCACCGAATATCAACAGCGTATCTCTGTTTTTATAGCCTGAACCGCTCAGATAGCGCGGAGGAATTTCTTCGCTGTACGACACCGTTTTCCAATTCTCCAGTGCCCGACTCTTTTTACGTATCAGATTCTTATATCGGTAATTGCCGTATCCGCCAAAGATATACAGGCAGGAATCATAGGGAGATATAAAAGCATTGTGTTGCGAGTACTCCGGGTTTTTTATTATACGGTCTTCATTTGTCCACGTCTGTCGTTCGAAATTGAAAACAGATATCCATTGCGGGGTATCGAAATCGTATGACCATAACTCATCGTAAAAGGGATGGTATATGAGCTGGTTGTTTATTTCTGCGAATGGAACTCCGTGAGCGGCATGAATCGTATCCGATGTATGGTCGATCATCGAATAGGCAACAACAGATGAACTGTTGGCAAAGTAGATCTCGCCTTTCGAAGGAGCATGGCAGATTTGTGTATATTCCGGCAACTTCAATGTTTTCTCTTTTACCCATTTGGTGTGTTTGTTTATCTCCCACGTAGGATTGGTTACTTTGGCGGGGATATGATGCAGGCTGTCCGAACAGGAGTATTGCTGATGTTCTTTCAACGGCCAGTAGGCGATTGTTGTGTTTTTTGCATCTCTGATTCTTATATTGCGTACAGACATCGGAGGAACATCCGAAGAGTGGAATTTCTCATGATCGGAATATCCGAAATAGAATTTCACGTTTCTGATGTCTATAGGGGCATACCGGTCTTGCAACACTTCGTCATCGAGAACGAGCCGAAGGCTGTCCGGATAGATGGAACATCGGATGTGTCCCCATTTGTTCCATGTATGCCGGTTGAGTAGCTCTTCGTTGAAAGCCAGATAGATATTGTCACTTCCTATCAGGTTCAATGTCTTCTTTTCCGGTGTGATATTGGATATTAAATCAAAACTTCTTTCATCATCGATTATGATTCTGAAGACGTATCCGTAATTATGTTTTTCTGTTCTGAACTTAATATCGAAATCCAGTGTGAAACCTTTTGAAGCATCAAAATCAGGAAACAGCATTAGAGAAGTCCTTTCTTCTTTAATGGCACTATGAGCGGCAAAATATAGTCCGGATGAAATATTTTGTGATTCAAGCAGTATCGATTTTAATATTAAGAGCAGAAAAATGGTTGTTTTTTGCATAATATTCGCGATTGTTTCCATGCAAAGGTAATACGGTTTGTGAGATTAGCAAAAAAAAGATTTAGATTTTTCTTAGACTCTTTGTATGATTATGGAAATTAATGAAATGTTAATGATCGGTGTCTTCGGTCCTGTTCGGAGAAAGGTTTATTAAAGACTTATTGATAATTTATTAACGGATTATTAATACTTTCATTAACGCTTGGTGACTATTTTTGTCACTTATTAATTCAATGAAAGAAATATGAAAAATGTTGTTACAGTATGGGGGCTGATGCTATTCTTGGTGGCATGTAGCAGTCCAAAGAAGGAGTTTAGCGGTAATCCTATCGCAGAGGGATGGTACGCTGATCCGGAAGGAGTCATATATGATGATGAGTATTGGATATATCCCACCTTGTCCGATCTTCCTCCCGGCTCCAGTAGTGCGGATTCTGCCGTATTGCAAAAAGAAACGCAGGCCATTCATCGGGTTTATAATGTTCAGACCTATATGGATGCTTTTTCATCCAAGGATATGGTGAATTGGACCAAGCATCCCAAAGTATTGTCCATTGAAAATGTCAAATGGTTGAAATATGCTTTATGGGCGCCTGCGGCTATTCGGGCGAATGGTAAATATTATCTGTTTTTCGGAGGTAATGACATTCAGAACAATGAGCAGTATGGAGGAATCGGTGTAGCTGTAGCCGATCATCCGGCCGGTCCTTTTAAAGATGCTTTGGGCAAACCCTTGATTGATAAGATTGTGGATGGCGCCCAGCCGATCGACCAGTTTGTTTTCAAAGACGATGACGGTACTTATTATATGTATTATGGTGGATGGCATCATTGTAATGTGGTGAAGTTGAGCCCGGATTTATTGAGTCTTGTGCCTTTTGATGACGGTTCATATTATAAATCTGTCACTCCGGAGAATTATGTAGAAGGTCCTTTTATGCTGAAACGGAATAACAAATATTATTTCATGTGGTCGGAAGGCAGTTGGGAAGGTTCGGATTACAGTGTGGCGTATGCCATTGCGGATTCTCCGTTCGGGCCCTTCAATCGTATCGGGAAAATATTGCAGCAGGATGATAAAGTAGGAACGGGAGCGGGACACCATTCGGTTATTCAGATTCCGGGTAAAGACGAGTGGTATATCGTTTATCATCGTCATCCGCTGGGTGATACGGCACCGAATCACAGAGAGGTTTGTATAGACCGTATGTATTTTGACGAAAACGGTTTTATCAAGCCGGTAGAGATGACTTTCAAAGGTGTTGGTATAAACAGACTTTCGGATTAATACGAAATAGTAGGATATCCTTGTTGGTAGGGGGCGCTTATTTGGGGAAAAACATATTTTTTTCTGACAAAATAAGCACTCCCTTTTCTCTTGTCTGTATCCGGATGTCATATCTTATGGATTCTCGATTGATTCCTCTACGAGAAACGGCTCGTTCCTCGTAGAGGAACCGAGTGTTTCTCGTAGAGGAACGACCCGTTTCTCTACGAGGAAAAAATGGCATAGTGTAATATACTGAAAATCAGTGTATTGTAGAATTTGTATTTTGTTGTTAATTTTCAATTTACAAATCGCCTGCTTTTACTGCTTTTCTATGTTCTTTTTAATATAAATTGTTTACATACATAGTTTGCTCGAGGATAGCTTTTATACTTTTCCAGAAAATAACCTTGATCTTTCATTTAAAAAGCGTGAGGGTGTCAAAGCTCCTTTTTTAGAAATTTACTCTTGATACAGATATTCGTGGTAGGGATAAATTTTTCTATTTGGGCATTATGACACACCTTCATGTTCTCTTTCGGGAAACAATTAATATCTTGTTAACGTTTTTAGTCCGGAAATACGCTCTGTGAGTGTCTGTAGCCCCGATTATTAATGCTTTGTTAATGGTTTTGTTAATTGTGCAGGCTTACTTTTGCATCAAACAAAAATAAAAATGATGCTATGAAAAAAGTTCATTTAATTGTATTCTTATCTATTTTGCTTGTTTCGTGCAGAAATAAAGAGGCGGTTACTGATTCTGCTCCTTTTTCTCCGGTTGACTATGTAAATCCGTTGGTCGGAACGCAATCCAAATTTACATTATCTACAGGGAATACCTATCCGGCCGTTGCGTTGCCTTGGGGAATGAACTTTTGGACACCGCAAACGGGAGATATGGGGTATGGATGGACTTATTGCTATATCGATGATAAGATAAAAGGATTTAAGCAGACGCATCAGCCAAGTCCGTGGATTAATGATTACGGGCAATTTTCTTTGATGCCGGTGACCGGAGATAAAAAGTTCCTGCAAAACGAGAGGGGCAGCTGGTTCTCTCATAAGGCAGAGACGGCTAAACCTTATTATTATAGTGTATATCTGGCCGATCATGATGTAAAGACAGAACTCACTCCTACAGAGCGTTCAGCTTGCTTCCGGTTTACTTTTCCGGAAAGCGAAGATTCATATATCGTGGTAGATGCCTTTGATAACGGTTCTTTTATTCGGATAGATAAGGAACGTAACACGGTGACCGGCTATACGACGAAGAATAGCGGAGGGGTACCGGATAATTTCAGAAATTATTTCGTGATGAAATTCGATAAGCCTTTCGTCACGGCAGAAGTATGGAGTGGAAACAAAATTATAGAAGGTAAAAAAGAGGTAAAGGATAACCATGTCGGGGCTGTATTGGGATTCAGGACAACAAAAGGTGAAAAGATTGGTGTGAAGGTAAGCTCTTCCTTTATTAATGAAGAGCAGGCCTGGTTGAATTTGGAAGAAATAGGTAATAAAGATTTTGATGAGGTAAAAGAAACAGCCCGGAATGCCTGGAATGAGGTTATGAACAAAGTAAGAGTAGAGGGCGGTACGGATGAGCAACTTCGTACATTCTACTCTTGCTTGTATCGTTCTTTGTTGTTTCCACGTAAGTTTTATGAAATTGATAAAGCCGGAAATACAGTTCATTACAGTCCTTACAACGGTGAAGTGAAGAGTGGGTATATGTATACAGACACCGGTTTTTGGGATACGTTCCGTGCCTTATTTCCTTTCTTGAATCTGATGTATCCTTCTGTCAACAAGGAAATTCAGGAGGGACTGGCAAACTGCTATAAAGAAAGCGGATTTTTACCCGAATGGGCAAGTCCGGGACACCGTCATTGCATGGTGGGTAATAACTCAGCTTCTGTGGTGGCCGATGCTTATCTGAAAGGATGCCGGACGGAGGAGATCGGACTGCTATATGAAGCCGTTCTGCATGGGGCGAACCATGTGCATCCGCAAATTCCCTCAACCGGAAGGTTAGGATATGAATATTACAATCAGCTGGGATATGTACCTTATAATGTAGGCATTAATGAAAATGTGGCCCGTACCTTAGAGTATGCATACGATGATTGGTGCATCATGAAACTGGCACAACAACTGAACCGGCCACAGGAAGAGATCGACCTTTATCGGGAAAGAAGCCAAAACTACCGGTTTGTTTTTGATAAAGAGAGCAAACTGATGCGCGGCAAGAACGAAGACGGCACGTTTCAGTCTCCTTTCAGTCCGTATAAATGGGGAGATGCCTTTACGGAAGGGAACAGCTGGCATTATACTTGGTGTGTATTTCACGATGTACAGGGGCTTATCGACCTGATGGGAGGAAAGGAAGATTTTGTGTCCATGCTGGATTCCGTATTTGTGGTTCCTCCTATCTACGATGACAGTTATTACGGGCAGTGTATCCACGAGATAAAAGAAATGCAGATCATGAATATGGGCAATTATGCGCATGGCAACCAACCGATTCAACACATGATTTATCTCTATAATTATGCCGGACAGCCTTGGAAAGCGCAATATTGGTTGAGAGAGGTGATGGATAAACTGTATACTCCTTATCCGGACGGATACTGTGGAGATGAAGATAACGGCCAGACTTCCGCCTGGTATATATTCTCTGCATTGGGCTTTTATCCGGTATGTCCGGGCTCCGGTGAGTATGTAATGGGAGCCCCTCTCTTTAAAAAAGCGATTCTTACGCTGGAAAATGGAAAGCAGGTGATTTTGAATGCTCCCGACAACACAAATGGCAATCGATATATACATTCCTTGAAAATGAACGGCAAGGAATATAACCACAACTGGTTGAAACATGAGGATTTGATGAACGGTGCTGTTCTTGATTTCAGCATGAGTGCAACACCTAATACGCAGCGGGGAGTAAATGATGAAGATTTCCCTTATTCTTTGACTAACGAAATCAAATAAGAAACATAGATGAATTTACAGAAGTTTTTATTATTAAGCAGTCTCGTGTGTATGTACGGGTGCACCGGTGCAGATAAGGAAGCGATAAATCCGGTGGCTTATGTAGACCCTTATATCGGAACCGGAGGGCATGGGCATACATTTCTGGGAGTTACCGCTCCTTTCGGAGCCGTACAGGTAGGTCCTAATAATATCAATAAAGGATGGGACTGGTGTTCGGGATACCATTATTCCGATTCCATCGTGATTGGCTTTTCACATCTCCATCTTAACGGGACGGGGTGCAGCGACACCGGTGATATTCTGTTCATGCCATACACAGGTAAGGTACGTACGCAACCGGGGACACAGCAGGATCCTTTGTCCGGTTATGCCTCTTATTATTCAAAAGATGACGAGCAGGCGTTACCAGGGTATTATGAAGTCTTTCTGAAAACTCACAATACAAAAGTAGAACTTACTGCTTCGGATCGGGTGGCTTTTCATCGCTATACTTTCCCGAAAGATGTGGAAAAATATGTGATGATAAATCTGAAAGATGCAAACGGTGATGATCGTCCGACAGATACATATCTGGAGCAGATCAATGATACGGTCATCAGAGGTTACCGGCATTCAACAGGCTGGTCGAAGAAACAGCAAATTTATTTTTCCGCAGTTTTCTCCCAACCGGTACACCTGACTTTGTATCATGATTCGGTGCAAGTAACCGGAAACAGTCTTCAGGGATTGGATGTAAAAGGAAATGTTGCTGTTGCGCCTACGGTAGAGGAATTAGGTGTGAAAGTCGGTATTTCTCCCGTAAGTGTGGAAAATGCAATGGACAATATCAGGCAGGAGATAAAGGATTGGAATTTCAAGCGTGTTGTTGCTGAAACAACCGGCAAATGGAATACGGAGTTATCGAAGTTACAGGTGGAAACTACCGATACGGTGGCAAAACGTATCTTCTATACGGCCCTGTACCACGCCTTTATGCAACCGATCATGTTTAATGATTGCAATGGAGAGTACCGCGGAACCGATAAGAACATATATGGCGATCCGGGCTTTACCAATTATACCGTATTTTCTTTGTGGGACACTTATCGTGCAGCTCATCCTTTGCACACACTGGTACAGCCGTACCGTGTTCCCGACTTTATCAATTCGATGCTTGCCATTTTCGAACAGCAGGGACGTTTGCCTGTATGGCACCTGTATGGTTCGGATACGAATGAGATGATTGGTATTCAGTCGGTTCCGGTGATTGCAGATGCGATAATGAAAAATATCAAAGGATTCAATTACGAGCGGGCCTATCAGGCAATGAAAGCTTCCATGATGTCCGATTATAAAGGGTTGTCGTACGTAACGAATTTGGAATATATTCCGGCTGACAAAGAGAATGAATCGGTAGCCAAAGGACTGGAATATGCCATTGCCGATTGGGGAGTGGCACAGGTAGCCCGGAAATTGGGTAAGACGGAAGATTATGAGTATTTCTCTAAAAGGGCTTTGGCTTATCAGAACTACTGGGATAAGGATACGCATTTCTTCAGAGGAAAAAATCAGGACGGCTCATGGGTGACTCCGTTCAATCCGGTACACTCCACTCATCGCAACGATCCCTACTGCGAAGGGAATGGCTGGCAATATACTTGGTTGGTACCTCACGATGTCGAAGGTCTGATATCCTTGTTTGGAAGTAAGGAAGCATTTGTTTCAAAGTTAGACAGCCTGTTTCTTGTGAATGAAGATTTGGGGGATGCGGCTTCTCCGGATATTTCCGGATTGATCGGGCAGTATGCTCATGGTAATGAACCGGGACACCATACGGTATATCTTTATTCCTTTGCCGGCCAGCAATGGAAGACGGCAGAAAAGGTGGATTATATCCTGTCGCACATGTACAGCGACTTGCCGGATGGGCTGCAAGGTAATGAGGATTGTGGACAGATGTCTTCCTGGTATGTCCTCTCTGCATTAGGATTCTATCCGGTTAATCCGTCTGACGGTATGTACATTTTCGGTCGACCTATATTTGATAAGGCTGTATTAAAACTGCCGGAAAATAGGGCTTTTGAGATACGTACAAACAATAATTCAGCAGAGAATAAGTATATACAGTCTATAGAACTGAACGGACAGTCTTATAATAAACTTTATATCTCTCACGCAGATATTATGGCTGGAGGCACATTGGTCTTTACGATGGGAAATCTGCCGAATGAGCAGTTCGGAAAGTAGATCTCCTATGAGTTGATTCTGTTTTTTGCTGACTTTTATATTGAGAATGAAAATCAAATGATGAATTAAATCTATTATAATTATGAAACATCTTAATTTAAAACTGATGCTTCTGCTGTTGTTGCAGTTTGGCATAGTGAATGCTCAAAATCAAAAGGTGAAGGGTGTTGTGAAGGACACATCCGGGGAACCGTTGATAGGAGTGAACGTTTTATTGAAAGGTAGTACTGTCGGTGCAATTACAGACATAGACGGTACTTTTGATCTGGCAGTGAATGGTGATAAGAGTGTATTGGTCTTTTCTTTTGTCGGTTTTGAGACAAAGGAAGTACCAGTGAAAGGACGTAGTTTTTTGACGGTTACCCTTACGGAAGATAATACGCAATTGGAAGAAGTTGTTGTCGTGGGGTACGGAACCCAAAAAAGGCAGGAGATAACCGGTTCTGTTGCTTCTGTCAGTCGAAAGGAGATAATGACCGTAAACACTGCTAACATGACCAGTGCACTTCAAGGTAAAATCCCGGGATTGAACATCAAGCAGAATACGGGTGAACCGGGTACTTATGACAACAGCTTTAATATTCGTGGCCTGGGTGCTCCGATGGTGATTGTCGATGGAATCCCCCGCGATAATTTCGATCGTATCGATCCGAACGAAATTGAATCGGTTTCGGTACTTAAAGATGCTACGGCAGCTGTATACGGTGTACGTGCTGCCAATGGTGTAATTTTGGTGACTACCCGTAAAGGATCAAAAGGAAAGACCGAGATAAATATGAATGCTTCATACGGTATACAAGGTATCACAAAGTATCCTAAATCAGTGGATGCTTATGGATATATGGAGTTGTATAATGAAGCAATGGCTAATAGAGGTGAGACTACTCCGACTTACTCTTCGGATTTGGTAACTTCGGGTACTCCCTATGCCAATGTCAATTGGTATGATGAAATTGTAAGAAAGAGTGTTCCTCAATATCAAGTTAATCTTACAGCTTCCGGAGGTACGGACAGAATCCAATTCTTTAATAGCATCGGCTATTATTCGGAAGAAGGATTGTGGAAATCAAAATCCTTGAATTATGAGCGATTTAATTTACGTTCGAATATAACAGCTCAGATTACCGATCAGCTTACGGCTGAATTTCAGATCGGTGGTTTTTTCGATACCAAGGATGCACCTCCTTATGATCCGGCAGATATTCTGAAAGCCATTGGTGCACAAGTTCCTATTTATGAAATTTATGCGAATGGCAATCCGGATTATATAGGAAAACAATACAATGATGATAATAATGCATTAATAAAAAGTTCGAACGACTACTCCGGATATCGTAAAACGAACAATACGCAAGTACAGGTTACTGCCTCACTTCGTTGGGATATTCCTTTCGTGAAGGGGTTATGGGCCAAAGCTCTTGTCGCTTATGATCCGAAATTCTATAAGTCCAAACTTTTCAGCAAACAGTATCGGACTTATCAGTATAATAAAACTACTGATACCTATTCGGTTGCAAATACATCGGCTATGTCAAGCGTAACGGAGTGGAGAAGTGATAGTGCGACTCCCACCACCCAGCTTTCTTTAAATTATGAAAATAAATTTAAGAATAAGCACAATGTGAAAGGCTTGCTTTTGTTTGAGACTCGAAAATGGCAAACTTCCGATCTGAGTGGAAACCGCAATACCTTGATGGATGCTGTCGATCAGATATATGCAGGATTGATAGATGATGCCCGTAGCATAAACGGTAGTGCCGATAGAAATGCGAATGTCGGATTGGTAGGACGTTTTGACTATGACTATTTGTCTAAATATCTGGTACAGGCCAGCTTCAGATATGATGGCTCTTCCAAATTCTACAATAAGAAATGGGGCTTTTTCCCTTCTTTGTCTTTGGGTTGGAGAATCTCGGAAGAGAGTTTCTTCAAAGATAATATCTCTTTTGTCGACAACCTGAAAATAAGGGCTTCTATCGGTCGTATGGGAGATGACAATGTGGAACCCTATTTGTGGATGATGGCTTTTAATTATCCGGGCAATGACAGTTACATCTTGGGTGACGGTTCTTTAATACCGGGAGTCGGTGTTCCGCAAATTCCGAATGTGAATGCTACCTGGTATACGTCTACCACCAAGAACTTGGGTATCGATTTAAGTTTGTGGAATGCTGCATTGACGGTTGAGTTCGACCTTTTCCGTCGTGACCGTGATGGATTGTTGGCGAACCGTATCGTATCTGTACCCGGAACGTTCGGTGCGACTTTTGCAAAAGAAAATATAAACTCGGATATGCAGGAAGGATTTGAGCTTGTATTGGGACATGCCGGAAAGGTGAGAGACTTTTCTTACCAGCTTCGTGGAAATTTTACATATACTTTAAATAGAAACAAATATGTGGAGAGTGTACCGTCAGGAAACTCATACGATAACTGGCGTAATAACACGAATAACCGAAACAGCAATATTTTGTGGATGTATAAGGCAAACGGACAGTTTGTAAGCATGGACGAGATCTATAATAATCCGGTTTTAGGCGGAGTATACAACAAATATTCTTATCTGCCGGGTGATATAAAGTATGTGGACTTCAATGAAGACGGTATGATCGATGAGTGGGATATGCAACCCTTGATGCGTAATAATACACCTATTATGAACTTCGGTCTGACCCTTAGCGGACAATGGAAAGGCTTGGATTTGAGTATGTCGTTCCAAGGAGCTTCTATGTTCAACGCAAGAATGAATGCAAGTCCGTTGCAATGGGGAGGAAGTGCCTGGGATATCTTTATGGACCGTTGGCATAAAGTAGATGCATCCGGTAATGTGAATTCTTTTGATCCGGATGGTGTATGGGTTCCCGGAAAGTATCCGAGCACGCGTGTTCAGGATCCGCAGAATTATGGAATTGAGTCTAGTTTCTGGTATAACAACTGTACTTATCTTCGGTTGAAAAATCTTGAAATAGGTTATACATTCCCAAGTAAATGGACCAAGTTTGTTGGTGTAAATTCACTTAGATTGTATGCTAATGGATACAATTTGTTTACGATTCAGTCTTCAGCTTCTAACTATATTGATCCTGAAAATCCGGGTGGTGGTATCGACAGATATCCTATTATGAGGAATTTTAATTTTGGGATTAATGTGAACTTTTAAAATTTGTCACCATGAAAAAGTATGTATATTTCCCCCTTGTACTGATGATCGGGTTGTTATCATCATGCAACGATTTCTTGAACTTGCCTCCTTTGAATAAGATAACGGAAGATCCGATTTTTAATACGGAAGCAGGTATTGAATCCTATATGGCTACCCTTTATAATCGATTGCCTATCGAAGATTTCAATTATGGTTCGGAATCCGGATTTAATAATTGGGTTTCGGGATGTTTTGTTACGGCAATTAGTTGTGATGAGGCTATACATTGTGAGTGGCCGCATGAGATAATGGGACCGACTGACAATAGAATGTGGAATCAGTGGTGGGCTTATGATAATGTCCGTAATGTAAACCAATTGATTGAAAAACTTAATTCTTCAGTATTGTTTACTGAAGAAAAAAAGACGGAGCTTTTGGCGGAAGCACACGCCATCCGTGCATGGTATTATTTCGGTATGGTGAAGCGATATGGTGGAGTACCTATCATAGATGCTCCTCAGGTTTATGATCCCGATAATCTGGAGGCATTGCTGGTATCTCGGAATACGGAGGAAGAATCCTACAACTTTATCTTGAAAGATTTGGATTATGCTATTGATAATTTGCCAAAAGAAAGGGTTGCAAGTGAAAAATATAGAATAAACCGTTTTTCTGCAGCAGCACTTAAAACACGGGCTATGCTTTTTGCAGCTTCTATCGCTAAATATGGTACGTATGATATAAACGGTGTAGTAGGTTTTGATAATCCTGATAAAGCTAAAAAGTATTATGAAGAGGTTATTTCCGCTGCAAAGATAATTATAGAAGAGGGCAATTATAGCTTGTACAGAGCTAATTCTGATAAGGCAAAGAATTACCAACAATTGTTTTGGGTAAAAGACGACTGTCCGGAAGTCATTTTCGTGAAGAAATACCAGTATCCGGGTAAAACTCATAATTGGGATTTGTGGAACTCTCCATGGGGATATCGTTTGCCAGAAGGATACGGATCACGTTTAAGTCCTACTTTAAATCTTGTAGAAGCCTTTAAGATGGCAGATGGAACATCTGGTGTACTGAAGACGAATTCTGCAGGATGGGTAGTGGATGAATCAGGTAAGATTGTGGAATTTGATGATCGGACCGATCTGTTTAAAGACCGTGATTCCCGTTTGTATGCTACCATTATGATTCCCGGTTCCGAATGGACTAATGCAAAAGGGGATGTAAGTGGAATCATAGATGTTCAGAGAGGTGTAGTCGAATTGAATGGTCAGACTGTGAAAGTCCTGAAAGAAGGTGGAGCCTTTACGGATGAAATTCAGTATGGTGATATGACTTTTAATGTGATTGGTAAACAGGGAATCGGTGGTACGGCCGAATCTACCATTACAGGATTATATATTAAGAAATTTCTTTTTGAAGGAAATGCTCCCAATGATCCGAAGCATAGCAGTCAGGATCAGGATTGGCTGGAATTCCGCTATGCAGAAGTTTTGTTGAACTACGCAGAAGCTGCTGCCGAACTTGCTTCAATGGGTGAGACAAAATATGTTGCGGATGGACTCACTTATCTGAATGATGTTCGCGATCGTGCAGGAGTAGCTGATGCACCGGCTTTGACAGTTGATGCTGTGCGTGAAGAGATGCAGGTGGAATTTATGTATGAGAATCATCGTTTTTGGGACTTGAAGAGATGGAGACAGGCCGACAAGATAATGAATAACGTAAAGATGAAAGGTTTGTATCCCTATTTTGTAGCCAATACTCAAAAATGGATATTCAAAAAGACGGAAGTGGGTAATGCACATGATTTCAAACCTTATATGTATTACATCCGTATCAATGATGATCAGATTAATCTGAACCCGAATCTTGTACCGAATCCCGGATATTAATTGATTAATAAAACAGAAAGATATGAAAAAGAATATATTGTTTGTATTGCTTACCGTATTGTTATCTTCTTGCTTTGAATTGGATAACTATGATGCTCCCAATGCCGGAATCAACGGTACTCTGATAGATAGTGAAACGGGTGAAACCGTATATACGGAACAGCCTGACGGTTGCCGCATAAAGCTGCTTGATTTAGGATATAAAGATCCGACCCCTCTCTATTTTTGGGTGAAAGCAAATGGTACATTCCGTAACGTCGCCTTATTCGAAGGCGACTATAAGGTATCACCGATTGAAGGTCCTTTTTTCCCGGTTACAGAAGAAGAAGTGAGCTTGAAAGGAGTAACAGACCATAATTTTAAAGTAACTCCTTTTTTGAAAATAAAATTAGTGGAAGTGGTACCCGGAGAGGCTGGGAAAGTGACTGTGAAATTTTCATTGAAACGTTCTACGGTTCCGGAAGGTATGGAAATTGGGAAGAAAACAATTTCCGAAGCATGGCTTTTGTGTAATACGATGCCGGTGGTGTCATATTATAACGGGGGATACAATGCCGAGTTGAGTGTGAAGAAGACTTTGAGCCGGACCAGTGATGATACAATCGAAAGTAAAGATCAGGAAATTACGCTTGATAAATTGGAAAGTGGGGTAAAATATTATCTACGTCTGGCTGCTCTTTCCAGTTGCAGTTATAACTCAACTCTGAAACGTTATAACTACTCTGAAATATTTGAATTTGTAGCTCCTTAAACAACATGAAAATGAATAAAAGAAGAATATTATTTTTTATAGTAGGTCTGGTTTGCATATTTACTGCTCAGGCGCAGAATGGCAAGGATGTTTATTTGGACATGAATGCTCCTCAGCACGAACGTATTCTTGACTTATTGTCTAAATTGACCGTTGAAGAGAAAATTTCACTATTGCGCGCTACTTCACTGGGCATTCCGCGGCTTCAAATAGATAAGTATTATCATGGAAATGAAGCGTTGCACGGTGTGGTTCGTCCGGGGAAATTTACAGTGTTCCCACAAGCTATCGGATTGGCTGCTATGTGGAATCCCAAATTGTTGAATGAAATTTCGACAGTTATTTCAGATGAAGCGCGTGCAAGATGGAATGAGTTGGAACGTGGTAAAAAACAATTAGGACAATTCAGTGACTTACTTACCTTCTGGTCTCCTACTGTAAATATGGCAAGAGATCCGCGTTGGGGACGTACACCGGAGACTTATGGTGAAGATCCGTTTTTGTCCGGAACGTTAGGTGTTTCATTTGTAAAGGGATTGCAGGGAAATGATCCCCGTTACCTGAAAATCGTATCTACTCCGAAACACTTTGCAGCGAACAATGAAGAACATAACCGTTTTGAATGTAATCCTATCATCAGTGAGAAGGATTTAAGAGAATATTATTTGCCTGCATTTGAAAAATGTATTGTCGATGGGAAGGCTGCTTCCATCATGACGGCTTATAATGCAATCAATGATGTTCCTTGTACATTGAATAATTGGTTATTGAAAAAGGTACTTCGTCATGACTGGGGATTTAACGGGTATGTGGTTTCCGATTGTGGAGGCCCGGACTTTTTGGTTACGCATCATAGATATGTAAAGACATTTGAGGCTGCTGCCACTTTGTCTATACAAGCCGGACTTGATTTGGAATGTGGTGATCATGTTTATGCGGAGCCATTGTTAAATGCTTATAAACAATATATGGTAAGCGAAGCGGAAATTGATTCCGCTGCTTATCATGTTTTGAGAGCCCGTATGCAGCTTGGTTTGTTTGATGATCCAAACTTGAATCCTTACAATAAGATCTCTCCTTCGGTAGTAGGTTGTGAGAAGCATCGTAATTTGGCTCTTGAAGCAGCCAGACAAAGTATTGTCTTATTGAAGAATGATAAGAAAATGTTGCCGCTTGATACTAAAAAAATCAAATCGATTGCTGTGGTAGGAATAAACGCAGGTAATTGTGAATTTGGTGATTATAGCGGCACACCGATGAACAAACCGGTATCCATACTTGAAGGAATAAAAGAGAGAGTGGGTGATCGGGTTGAAGTAATGTATTCTCCTTGGGTATCTTCTGTCTTGGGATATGAGATGATTACAAAATCTCATTTCCCGAATGGGTTGAAAGCGGAGTATTATGATAACAAGAATTTGACAGGTACTCCGAAGGTTCGTGTTGATGACAATATCAATTTTGAGCCGGCCAATCAGGCACCGGATCCTTTCTTGCCCAAATCTCCATTGTCTATCCGTTGGAGTGGAGATCTTGTGCCTACCGTTTCTGGGGAATACACATTGGCATTTGCTACTGATGATGGTTGCCGGTTGTATATCGACGGAAAGAAACTGATAGATTCCTGGTATAATAGGGGCGTACAGACAGATAGTGTATCCATATTCTTGGAAAAAGGAAAAAAATATAAATTGGTTGCCGAGTATTTTGATAATGGTGCCGAAGCATCTGCCAAACTGTACTGGCGTGCACCGGATACAAATAAAAAAGACTTGATCGATTTATATGGGGAAGCCGGTAATATCATGAAAAAATGTGATCTGACCATTGCTGTAGTGGGGATAAACAAATCCATTGAACGCGAAGGGCAAGATCGGTATACTATCGAGCTACCGAAAGATCAGCAGATCTTTATAGAGGAAGCTTATAAAATCAATCCGAATACCGTAGTGGTTCTGGTTGCCGGCAGTTCATTGGCTATAAATTGGATGGACGAACATATTCTTGCTATCGTCAATGCATGGTATCCCGGAGAAGCGGGAGGAACGGCTGTGGCCGAAGTGTTGTTCGGAGACTATAATCCGGGTGGAAAGTTGCCGTTGACTTATTACCGCAGTTTGGACGAATTGCCGGCGTTTGATGATTACGATATTCGTAAGGGACGTACGTACCAGTTCTTTGAAGGTAATCCGTTATATGCATTCGGTCACGGATTAAGCTATACTACTTTCTCTTATAAAAAACTGAATATCGATTCTACCGGTGATGCGGTGAAAGTCAGCTTCGCTCTGAAAAATACCGGAAAGTATGAAGGGGATGAAGTAGCTCAGTTATATGTAAGATATCAGGGAAATGATTCTTCTGTTAAGTTACCTTTAAAGCAACTGAAAGGTTTTGAACGGGTACATTTGAAGAAAGGCGAAAGTAAACAGGTGACTTTGACTGTTCCAAAATCAGAATTACGCTTTTGGAATGAAGAGAAGGGAGAGTTTTACACTCCTACAGGCGATTATCTGTTTATGGTGGGTACAGCCTCTGATGCTATACAGCTTCAACAAGTGGTTACTTTAAAATAAAAAAGGAATGAAAAAGACAACAATAATAACGTTATTATTGCTTTGTATCTGTGCTTTCACTCAGGGAAAAGAGTTTCCGACTTTTTTCCCGAAGATGAAGCCTGTACAGACAGCCGTGTATTTGAGCATTACATCTGATCAAACCGAAGCAAAGTTAATCAGCAGGGTGTTTCAGGGAATAATAAACCGGGAGTCAGCTGAACTCTTTGTGGGAGATGACTCGCATGAGATAGCTTGGTTCAAGTACACAAGAATGCCGTATAGACGTCCGACCTATAATATTACTACCGGTGATAATCGGGGACTGCGCACTTTGTTCCGGAATTACAAAGACCGCTTGGACAAACTTGTCGTTTGTGATTTTAAGACGAACGGATTTAGCTGGAATATGGCTGTGATGATGGCTTGTGCCGAGAATGCTTTACCTGTCAGTGAGGAACTGAAAAACTCATTGGTGGCAGAGTTCGGTTGGGACAAAGAAATTGTTGATATACGCAATCGCTGGTCTTCCTTGTCAGAGGCTTACAATTGGGCTTTAACGGAGCTTATGCCCAAACTGAATAAGAAAATAACTTTCAGTCTCGGATTGCGGGATGATTGGAAAACTTTCCCATGGAGACTGTATGATTATGCCGTAGCAACACGTTCTTTTACCTTTTGGCTTGATAATCATTCAACAGAAGGAAAGAATCTCATTAAGCGTATACTGAATACGGAGGGGTATCCTAAAAACTCGTTCGTGATGGGATACGGTATGTACGGTGATGATTTGAATGATGCCATTAATCCGGAAGGTTGGGGCTTTTTGGTAGGGGATATTTTTCCGAATGCCAGTTTTTACTCCTCCTTCCCGACAGAAACATTTAAGCAACCTGAACCAAAGGCTGTAACTGCTGAAAAAGGAAAAGTGTATGTAGTATTGCATTGGAGCGATGGTGACAATATTCAATTTAATCATAATGCCAGTTATGATATTTTCAATCAGCAGGGGCGGGGAAAGGTTCCGGTTTCTATGACATTGTCACCGGCACTGATGGAGATTGCACCGTTTATTCTGCGGTATTATTATGAGAATGCAACGGATAATGATGAATTTATCGGCGGACCGTCCGGCGTTCAATATATCCAGGAACCTTTTTACAAAGCGATGGATTATGTACGCTGGTGTGAAATGAATGGTGAGTGGCTTTATCAGGCAGGTATGTCTGTCACGGCATCGTCTCTTCGCTGGCCGGCGCAACCGTTCTTTAATAATGGTTTTGTGAAGACCGGAGTGATGGGGACTATTGCATGGACCAATGGCGCTTATCAGGATGCTTATGATTGGCTTGGAATGCCTGTGGTGTGTACCGGAGGAGTTGTTGCCAATAAGAAGGATTTGTATAATTATCTTTCCGGTGTTGCCACATCGGAGTATTATCCGGTCTTTACAGGTGTCTATATGGTACAGGCAGGAATGGGTGGTGAAGGTTATCCGGGCATTAACAGTGTAGTAGAGCAATTGAACTCGGAGTTTCCCGGAAAGTATGTCTTTCTGAAAGCCAGTGATTTGATGGCAACAGCCAGTCAATATTTCGAAAGTGTACATGCACCTTACAAAGATCTGGTTATTCCGGGGCGTATAGAAGCCGAAGATTTTGACAAAGGAGGCCAGGGAGTCGGATTTTACGATACTTCTAAAAATAATCAGGGAGGAAAATACCGTACGGAACCCGGTGATTTCGTGGGTATAGGAGAAGGAGGAACCGGGTATTATGTCGGTTGGAGTGCTACTGGAGAATGGTTGAACTATACCGTTGATGTGCAGGAAGCCGGAACTTACAGAATGGATATCCATTATTCTGCTTCCTCCTCTCAGACAGGAATTACCGTAATGCTTGATGATAAAATTCTAACTACAGCCGAGTTGAAAAGATCCTCGGAATATTCTGATTACAGTGTATATGTCAACCTGCCCGAAGGAAAGCAAATGTTGAAAGTGCTGTTTTTGAATGCCAATATGAATCTTGATTATATAGATTTTGTCCGTTCGGAGTATACGATGCCTGAAATACAATCGGATAAGTTATATAAGATAGTGGCAAAGCATAGTGGCAAAGCGATTGGACTGTCTGTCGATAACCAAGTGAACGGTACGAGTATTGTACAAAAGACTTATGTGGACGAGAGTTCGATGTCATGGAATTTGCATTTGGTCGGAGATGCTTTTTATGGGCTTCAGTCAGGTAGCTCAAAACTGTTTATGACCATTAGAGGAAATAAGTACATCCAACAGTTCCCGTTTGACACGACAGTCGATGTGGCTAAGTGGGGAATACAGTGTGTAGATGGAAAATATTTCTGTATCACCGCCAAAGGTCTGGGTACTGTTCTTGAAGTGGTTGATTCTTCTGATAGGGAAAATGCAACTCTTGGTTTGGCATCTTTTACAGGTGCGGATAACCAACTGTTCTCGATAGAAGAGATTGGTGATGTTACCGGATTGGAAAATCTTGAGGTGGCAAAAGCGGCTGCTTATCCGAACCCTTTTGTCGATTATATCGATATCTCGGCATCGGTTGAAAAAGGTGATAAATGTACACTCTATATTTATACCCCTTCCGGTAATCTGGTTTACAGTGATTCACAGGTTGCCACTGAAAATGTAGTGACCTTTACCTGGAATCCCGGCTTAAGTATACCTCAAGGTATCTATATCTATACTCTTAAAGGGAGTACTTTCTGTTCAAGTGGAAAGATTGTAAAACAATAAAATACTTTATTTATTAACTTAAAAAAATGTTATGAAAAAAGGAATTTTTACTTTGACGATTATGTTATTGTTAGGTGCAAATCTATTTGCACAGGATCTGGTCTTCAAGATGACCGAAGACAGCGGAGTGGAAATTGTTAACGACGGACGTTTTGATGTGATTAACAAATGTGTCGGTAATACCAAAACCGGTACTACAGTCCGTTTGGGAGAAGTTGATTTTGGTGATGGAAGCAAATACGCAGGTTGTTCTGTTGAAATTGCCCATGAGAACAAAGGAATGGAAGGATATGTAGACATCTATCTTGGTAATCCGGATAATGGCGGTGTTCTGATTAATGATATACAGGTGAACGGAACGGGTGCATTTCAATATTATCGTACATTCCGCTATAATTTCTATCCGGAAGGAGGAGATGTAGCACATCCGAAAGGTAAGGGAGATGTATATGTGAGATATCGTGAATGTGAAGGTAATCTTAAAAAAGTTACTTTCTTCACGGAGGAACTGGATGATTCCGAAATGGGTGAAATGAAAGACCCTGTATACCAATATCAATCATTATTGGCAAAAAATGCTGAAATTATAGAAAAATCAGACTCTGATCCTCACCTCAATGATGAAGGAGCTATCGGATGGACCGGAGTTGGTGTTGTGGCAAAATTTGCTGGTGTTGATTTTAAAGATGGTAATACTTATCAGCAGATAGCAGTAGTTTCTTCTCACGGTGGTACTAATGCATCAGGTTTTCTTATGCTTTATATCGATGATGTGAATAATGAGGATAATTTGGTTGCTAAAATCTGGACGGCAAGAGATTTCTTCTGGTCAGTGTATGCCACTTTGGCTAAGAACATTACTAAAAAGATCAGTGGAAAACATGATTTGTTTGTTAGATGGACAGCTGCTACTAACCTGAAAGAAGTTCAATTGATTGAAGGAACTCCTTGGGCATTGGACGATGATGATGAACCGGAAGAGATAAAACTGATTAATGAAGAGTTGACAGAAAGTGCATATACCATGACTTTCGATGCAATGGGTGGTGTTGAAAATCCTGCAGAGATTATAGCTGCCGGTTCTAAAGGTGCACGCTTTGAAGGTTCTAATATCGGTTATACTTCAAGAGGAGTAGTTGTGAAACTGACTGGAGTTGATTTTAAAGACGGAATGTTCAAACGTATTCTTGTTAAACACTCTTCCGATCAGGCAAAAATCAATAACAGTTCATTTGATTTCTATTTGGATTTACCATTCAGTAATGATGAGTTCTCCGATCTGTCAATATTGAAAGATCAGAAAATTTTGGCAAGCGTTGTTGCACAAGGTACTAATAATTGGAGTGATCCGAAACGTACGGGAGCTGATATGAATGAGACGGTAACGGGTATTCACGATTTGTATATGGTTCTTCAGCTTGAAAGCGGTTGCAATGTATTTGAGGTATCTCTCGATGTTCCGGCCGGCGCATCTTCTCTTGAGAAAAATCCGGTTGAAGATGTAGTGACTGTTTCTGCTGATAAGGGAATGATCTGTATTGATGCGGCTCAGGCACTGGAAATGTCTATTTATAACATGTATGGACAGACAGTAGAAGAAGCATTTATTGCAAATGGTATTTCAACGTTCAGCCAACCGCAAGGAGTGTATATCTTGAAGTTTGTAACGGAAAAAGGCGAATCTATTGTAACGAAGGTAGTCGTTAAATAATTTCTCCCCAATATTTAATATCGTCCGATAAGGAACACCCGATTCTTATCGGACGATATTTTTTTAGATATAATCCACAAAACAAGTATAAAAATAGAACGATGAGAATCTGTATCCTTTTCTGTTTGTTTTTGTCTTCTCTTTCGATAGGGGCACAAGACATTTTACCGTTTAATAAGTCGGAACTTCCGGCAGAAGAGCGGGCACAAGATTTACTGCAACGTCTCACACTTCAGGAGAAAGTGTTGTTGATGTGCGATTATTCATCCCCGATTCCCCGTTTGGGCATCAAACGATACAATTGGTGGAACGAAGCATTGCATGGTGTAGGACGTGCGGGTCTGGCCACTGTCTTTCCGCAGGCAATCGGCATGGCTGCTACTTTTGACGATTCCGCCGTAAAGCAGGCTTTCGAATGTGTTTCTGATGAGGCTCGTGCCAAATATCACCATTCCGAAAATGAAGAGGGAAGTGAACGCTATCAGGGATTGACTTTTTGGACTCCTAATGTGAATATTTTCCGTGATCCACGTTGGGGAAGAGGACAGGAAACGTATGGGGAAGACCCTTATCTGACTTCCCGGATGGGGTTGGCTGTCGTTCGTGGATTACAAGGACCGTCGGGAAGCAAGTATGACAAACTTCATGCCTGTGCCAAACATTATGCGCTGCATAGTGGTCCGGAGTGGAATCGTCACAGTTTTGATGTGGAGAGTATTTCTCCCAGAGATTTGTGGGAAACTTACTTACCTGCTTTCAAGGTTTTGGTGCAGCAGGGAGGAGTTAAAGAGGTAATGTGTGCTTACAATCGTTTTGAAGGCGAACCCTGTTGTGGCAGCAACCGTTTGCTATATAATATTCTTCGCGAAGAATGGGGGTTCGACGGACTTGTGGTGTCTGATTGCGGCGCAATCAGCGATTTTTATCTTAAAGGCCATCATGAAACACATCCGACAAAAGAGGCAGCCGTTGCTGCTGCCGTGAAAGCCGGGACGGATTTGGATTGTGGTATGGATTATTACGCTTTGCAAAAAGCCGTAGAAGAAGGAATGATAACGGAGAAGCAGATTGACGTCTCACTTTTTCGTCTGTTGAAAGCCCGTTTCGAATTGGGACTGATGGATGAAGAACGTCTGATTCCCTGGTCGGATATACCGTATACGGTTGTCGATAGTAAAGAGCACCGGGCAAAAGCACTTGAGATGGCACGTAAATCGATGACCTTATTGAAAAATGACTATGGAACGTTACCTCTGTCTAAACATTGCGGTAAGATAGCGGTAATAGGTCCTAACGCAAACGATTCGGTTATGATGTGGGGAAATTACAATGGTTTTCCTTCTCATACGGTTACTGTTCTTGAAGGAATTACTCAGAAATTGGGAGTAGGACAGGTCATTTATGATAAAGGCTGCGAGTTGACTACCGGGGATACTTTTGTCAGTATGTTCGATCAATGTTCTTGGGAAGGGAACATCGGCTTTAAGGCTTCTTATTGGAATCAACTGGAATTTGCCGGAGAAAAAGTGACAGAAACGTTGGTCGGTTCTCCCTTTAATTTTCATACAGGCGGGGCTACGGTTTTTGCTCCGGGAGTAAATCTGAACAATTTTACAGCGTGTTATCAAAGTGTATTTTGTCCGAAGGAAGACAGGGAGGTTACTTTTAAAATAAATGGAGATGATGGTTATCGGGTCTTTGTGAATGATGAAAAGGTGATTGATTATTGGGGACAACATAGCGCAGAATCCCGTTTTTATACATTGAATGCACAAGCCGGAAAGAAGTATGATATCCGGATTGAATACATGCAAGCCGGAGGAGAGGGAACATTGCAGTTTGATTTGGGATATACAAAGCATTTCAATCCGAATGAAATAGCGGCAAGAGTAGGTGATGCCGAAATGATTGTGTTTGTCGGTGGTATATCTCCGAAGGTAGAAGGGGAAGAACTGCCGGTCTCTTTCCCGGGATTTAAAGGAGGAGATCGGACCGTAATCGAACTGCCGCAGGTACAGCGTGATTTGTTGCAGGAGTTGCATAAAACAGGGAAACCGGTAATTCTGGTATTATGTTCGGGAAGTGCCATCGGACTGTCTGCCGAGGTCGGTCTGGCGGATGCCATTATTCAGGCTTGGTATCCGGGACAGGCGGGAGGTACAGCAGTAGCCGATGTACTGTTTGGAGATTATAATCCTGCCGGACGTTTGCCTGTCACATTCTATAAAGCAACGGAACAGCTTCCGGACTTTGAAGATTATAGTATGCGTGGGCGTACTTATCGGTATTTTGAGGGAGAAGCCTTGTTCCCGTTCGGGTATGGGTTGAGCTATACTTCATTTGAAATAGGAAAACCCCGACTGAGTAAAAAAAGAATTCGCGAGAATGAATCAGTCAACTTAAAACTTCCGGTTGAGAATACCGGAGATTTAGATGGTGATGAGGTGATACAGATTTATATCCGGAATTTACAAGACAAAGAGGGACCCTTAAAGACTTTGAGAGACTTTAAACGTTTTCATTTGAAAGCCGGTGAGAAAAAGGAGGTGACTTTCCATTTACAGAACGACCATTTCAAATTCTTTGATACGGAATCGAATACAATGCGGGTAATGCCGGGGAAATATGAAATCTTATATGGGACATCTTCTATGGAAAAAGATCTCAGACGTATTCATATAAAAATTGAATAGGACGCCGATGGATATCGGTGACTTGACTGAATAGTAATTAAATACAAATAAAGAAAATAAGATATGAAAACATCTATAAAGAAAATAATGATGCTCGGAGGTCTATTCTCCTTGCTGTCCTGCAATCAGCCCGTCGATGTGGTGACGATTGATCTGTCAAAGGAAGAGGCCGAGATACCTTCCTCCTTATATGGTATCTTTTTTGAAGAGATCACTCATTCCGGTGATGGAGGTTTGTATGCGGAAATGATAAGAAACCGAGGCTTTGAGGATGGTACTTTGCCTTCCGGTACGGTATTGGAAGACGGAAAGGCGGTTGCCAAACCATTGCATTGCTATTCCAATGACTCCATCAATCATTTTAGTATTGAATGGGATGATTCGCTTTTTATGGAAGGATGGGAGGTGAAGTGCATTTCCGGAACGACCGCTCCTTCTTATAAAATAACGGAGGAAAAACCTCTGAACAGTGCCACTCCTCACTCTTTGTTTATAAATCTGGGGGCATCCGAATCTGATGTATGGGTCATGAATACCGGTTATTGGGGAATAGCCGTTACCGAGGGAGAGAAGTATGATTTTCAGTTTCATTTGTTTACGGAAGGATTGAAGGATGCCGTAGTGAAAGCTGTCCTGCTGGATCGTGAGGAGCAGGTTGTCGCTTCCGAGGAATTCCGGATTGCACGGGATGGCTCCTGGAATCGTTATCAGGGAACTTTTTCGGTGGATGTGACAGCGAATGATCTTCGTTTTGCTCTGCTGTTGCCTCATAAAGGCAAAGTATACATTGATTTTGTATCGATGTTCCCACAGAACACTTTCCGTGGACATAAAAACGGGCTGAGAAAAGAGGTTGCCGAAATGCTTGAGGCGTTACATCCCGACTTTGTCCGCTGGCCGGGAGGCTGTATTGTAGAAGGCTTGACCATGGACAACCGCATCAAGTGGAAGGAGACGATAGGAGATATAGTGAAACGTCCCGGAGAATACAACCTGTGGGGGTATCGCAGTACTTATGGGTTCGGCTATCACGAGTTTTTGCAGTTCTGTGAAGACATTGATGCCGACGGTATGTTTGTATGCAATGCCGGTATGTCCTGCCTGTTTCGCAACGGCGACTATTGGGGCGGGGAACATCAGATAAACGATTTGATTCAGGAAGCTCTGGATGCCATTGAGTATGCACTGGGTGATACAACCACCACTTACGGGAAAAAAAGAGCGGAGAATGGTCATGCGAAGCCGTTCCCATTGAAATATGTGGAGGTGGGAAATGAGAATATCGGCCTTCGTTATGTGAAAAACTACAACCGCTTTTATAAGGCAATCAAAGAGAAGTATCCTCAGATAGAGATTATATGTGCGCTGATGTTCAGCCCTTACATTGAGGAGGCGGAGCAGATCGACATTTTAGATCCTCATTATTACGAAACGGCCGGCTGGTTTTATAACAATGCCGCTGTTTATGATAAACTGCCCGCTGATACCCCCTATAAAATCTATGTAGGAGAATATGCGGCCATCGGCAGACCTTCTCTTTATTCGTCTTTGGGAGAAGCTGCCTATCTGACCGGTGTCGAACGGAATGCGGATAAGGTTCAAATGGTGTCTTATGCTCCGTTGATTCAGCATGCAGCCCACGGGAGAGATCATCTGATCGTGTTGAAAAATGATTCTGTTTACGGTCGTACCAACTATTATGTATTGAAAATGTTCTCCGAGAACCGGCCGGATGTGAATCTGCATACGGATTTGAAAGTTGCTTCTCCTGAACCTGAATTCCGGACGAAAGGGTTTATCGGCTTGGGAACCAATAATACGGACGTTCTATTCAAGGATTTGAAAATCAGTATGGATGGTAAAGAGGTGCATGCTTCCGGCTGGGAGAATTTCAAGGATGAATGGGAGGTGATTCGTGGCGACTGGAATGTGGAGGAAGATACGCTCCTTCAGAAGCAGAAAGGAATAGATGCTTTTGCCATTCTTAAAGATAAGGCATTCGACGACTGCACCATCGAGTTGAAAGCTCTGAAAATATCCGGAACGGAAGGATTCAGGGTGATATTCGGCGGTACCGATCCGAACAACTATTTTATGGCGGATATGGGCAGCCATACCAATGAGTCGGTTATTTTCCGCGAGATAAACAATGAGGGTTCCATTTCTCTGTTCGATTATCGCAATACTACTTCTATTAAAACGAATCAGTGGTACACGGTGCGGATTGAAATCAAGGGAAATCATTGGAAGTGTTTCCTGAATGATAAGCTGGAATATGAGTACACGTATGCTCCCCAAAAGAAACACTATGTCGTATCGGGGTATGACAGGACGCAAAATGAAGTTATTGTCAAATTGGTGAATGCCGAGTCGGGAAATTGGAAAGTAAGACTGCAATTGGAGAATGCGAAGGAGGTTGCTTCCGAGGGAACCCGAATTGTATTGGGAGCAGACGACCGGTTTGAAGAAAACAGCTTCGGCACTCCTCTGAAAGTGGCTCCGGAGACTTCCGGATTATCGGGAATGGGCAGTACGTTTGATGTCGATTGCCCGGCCAATTCATTGATGATATTGAGGATACCGTGTAAAAAGTAAACGATGAAAATAAAACACTCTAAGTATGATTAATAAATATTTGAGTATATTGGCTGTATTGTTATCTCTGGCAAATGTAACTTTTGCCGGAGATAAAATCGGCATTTATGATTTGCGCTATACCCTTCAGACTGACCTGAACACAACGCAGGGAGTCAACTTAGCGTGGGACGATGTGCATGCTGTGGCTACTTTGCAAGGGGTGGTGAACAGGGATGCTCCCCGCTTGTATGTCTATTTTGTGATGGAGGGTGAGAATGACATCGACGGTTATTGGTGGAATAAATACGCCCGGAAAGGAGAGTGGTTGTACGGCCGTGAAACGCAGACGTTTCGGACGATGGAGGAGCTGTTTGCCGCGTATGCCTCTTACATCGAGGGAGTGGTTGTTTATGATGGAAATGTGCCCTCCACCAGTAATGTGGCTTCCTCCGTGGCCGGCATTGAGAATTTGGTCGCCATCCGTTACGATGCAACTCCGGGGAGTCTGTATGACCGTCTTGTGGTGCACGGACCGAAGCTGCCGGTAAAAAGATGGTTGTTGAATCCGGACGGCACATCCATGTTTACCGGTAAAAAAGGAATGGAAATACCGGAAACGTCACGCCTTTCTACCGGTTCTCTGAAGAATGATCCTTATGTGTGGTTTATAGAGAAATACATGAAAACGGGTAAGTGCAATACGGAGTTTGCCGCTTATTACATCGACCAGTATTGGAAGCAGAAGCCTTTTGCGGCAGTAAAGAACCATCATACGCTGAGCAATCATGACTTTTTTGTAAGCAAGAGAGCCTTTTTCTTCGACTTGTCTCCTTGGGGAGACGAACCGGCCACTGACGAGCCTTCTCAGCCGGTAGGTACGGACTTGAAAACCTTGAAAGAGATGTTGCTGTTAGCTTATAAGCAGAACAGGAATGAGAAGATGTGTTACATCGGAGGTTTCCCTTCCTGGGCTTATAAATACACGATGCATGCTTCGGGCATCCATGATGATGTGCCGACAGAATGGGAGTTCAGTCGTGTTATCAGTGCCTATAATGCTTTTAAGGATGCGGATGCCATTAGTTATGGTGCGTTGGCCAATGCGTCTTTTTGGCAGTATTTTCCGACCAAAAAGAGATATGCCCAGGATTGGGTGTCTCACAAAGAATTGCAGAAAAGAGGGTTGCTGACAGCGGATGGGAAAGTAAATGTAGCTGGGCGCAACTTTATCATCTTTTATGTGGGAGATTACGATGCTTCTGCATGGATTTCACAGCGCACCCCCTCGATCTGGGATGATCCTAATCGTGGAAAGTTGCCGTTGATGTGGTGTATCAGTCCGGTATTGGCGGAACGTGTGCCGCATATTATGCATAATTTCCGTACGACGGCAACCGAAAATGATTATTTCGCTTCTGCCGATAACGGTGCGGGGTATATAATGCCGGGCATGTTGCAGGAACCTCGTGAGATTTCCGGGCTTCCGTCCGGACTGAAGGTATGGGGGAAGCACTGCAAGAAGTACTATGACAAGTGGGGATTATCCGTTACCGGTTTTATTATTGACGGGCAGGCTCCGGGATTGAATGAAGAGGGCTTGGACTGTTACGCTTCTTTCAGTCCGAATGGCATTGTGCCTCAAAAGACTGTGACAGCCTCGCTGCATGGCAATATGCCGGTCATCCGTGCTGATCTGGACATAAACGATGGTGACCCGAAAGTGGCAGCCGGAAGAATTGTAGAACGGGTCAAAGAACGTTCGGCAATACCTTTCCATTGGTTCCGTAACATTCTGAAACAGCCTACCTGGTATTGTGAAGTCATGGATGAAGTGAAAGCTCAGGATGAAAATATCGTGTTGTTGGATGCTCCGGCGTTTTTTGAATTGCTGCGTATTTATCTGAAAGAGCATGATTCGGTGATAGAATAAAGTTCTGTGTAGTATTTATTAAACCTGAAAGAGCCGTATCAAACTCTGCTTTTGAGTGACGATACGGCTCTTTCCTTGGTATTTGGAGCATACCCACGAAAGATACCCATACGGGAATTTCCATACTTTTCTGCATTTTTCTGCATATAGTTACGTAACAAAGCAATGTATTCAGCTGTTGATTTCATGTTTTCCCGATTTATGGAGATGGTGAACATCTATCGGTTATAATGATGCAAAAATAAGAATTATTCTTGTAAGAAGTTGTATGTTCTTATTTAAAATTCATTCTATCAGGCTAAAAGAACGTTCTACTCCAAACAAAAAACTTAGAGTCTGTTTCATTTTTGTTCAGCATTCTTCCGTTTTCTCTTCTTCATTAGTGGTGCCTTTCTCTTCCATTTCTTCTGTCTCTTTTTCTTCTTTTTCTTCTGTCTCCTCCTCTTCCTCCTCCTCTTCTTCATCAGCAAACGGTTCCGGCTTTTGCGGTCCGTATCCGATAAATGCAAATGCACAGAGCGTCCCCATGATTGCTCCGCTAAGGTGTCCTTCCCATGAGGTATTGGCAGGCGTAAAGTACGGGAACATTTGCCATACGAGTCCGCCATATAAGAAAGTAACCAATAATGAAATGGCTATCAGTGGGGGATACTTTCGCAACAATCCGCTGAAAAACAGGAAAAAGGCCAATCCGTAAATCACACCGCTTGCTCCGATATGCCATCCGGGTTTTCCGATGATAAAGGTAATGATACCGCAACCTATCCAAATAGTAAAGAAAATGTAGGGGGCAATTCCCCGGTAAAAATAGAACAGACACCACGTGAGAAAAAAGAGAGGCAGCGTATTGGCGAGCAGATGAGCAAAATTGCTGTGTATCAGTGGATGTGCGAAAATACCAAACATACCTTTTTGCTGCATGGGGTATATCCCTAACCGTGTAAAATCCCAGTCCATACCCACCTCCAATATCTTTATTATATAAAGGATAAAAATAAGGAACAATGGAAGCATCATTGCCAAAAGTATTTTCTGTAAATCCTGCTTCATCTCTTTTTTTAGGGCTAAATATATGCAATGTTGCGAATATTTTAAAGAAAAAGGAAAATAAAAACCGTTTTTATTTTTGTTTTTACCTTTAATTCGTATTTTTGGAAATCATACTTAGGATATGCCTGTTTAAATTTTGCCCAACATTGTTTTGAGGGCTGTTTGAGAGGATATTTTTCATTTTCATGAAGGGGGTAGCGGTTGCCTGACAATTCTGCTCTATGGATAATTAAAAAAGGAGAACGAAACGAATGAAAATGAAAAAATACATCTGGGATAATTCTCAAACAAGCAGCTGAAATTAAAAAAAAAGGAAAATGAAGGCAGACCCTATGATAACAGAAATATAATTAACCTTTAAATAATGCACAACTATGAGTTATTTACATTTTGACAAGACTCTGATGGTGAATCTGGAGGAATCTCTTCCCAGAGAAATCCTTAGGACGAACCGTGCGGGAGCTTATCATTGTACGACGATTGTAGATTGTAACACGCGCAAATATCATGGCTTGTTGGTGATACCTGTCCCCAACTTGGATGATGAAAATCATGTGCTGCTATCTTCTCTTGATGAAACGGTAATTCAGCACGGTGCGGAGTTTAACCTGGGATTACATAAATATCAGGGAAATAATTATAGCCCAAACGGGCATAAATATATCCGTGAATTCGATTGTGAACATATTCCGGCAACGACTTACCGTGTGGGAGGAGTAATTCTCCGCAAAGAAAAAATTTTTGTACACCACGAAAACCGTATTCTGATTCGTTATACTTTGGTCGATGCCCATTCGGCAACGACACTGCGGTTCCGCCCATTCTTAGCTTTCCGAAGCGTGCGGGAGTATACACATGAAAACGCACAGGCAAGCCGTGACTATCAGCTGGTGGAAAACGGTATAAAAACCTGTATGTATCCCGGCTATCCGGAACTGTTCATGCAACTGAACAAGAAAAACGAATTCCACTTTGAACCCAACTGGTACCGGGGCATCGAATATCCTAAAGAGCAGGAAAGAGGATATGATTTCAACGAAGACCTCTATGTGCCCGGCTACTTCGAAGTGGATATCAAAAAAGGCGAAAGCATCGTCTTCTCCGCCGGTATTTCCGAGATATCCCCCCGACGTTTGAAGCAGGTATTTGAGACGGAAGCAGAAGACCGGACTCCCCGCGACAGCTTCTATCATTGCCTGAAAAATTCGGCACACCAATTCCATAACAAGCAGGAAGACGAACACTACATTCTTGCCGGATATCCGTGGTTTAAGTGCCGTGCAAGGGATATGTTCGTGTCATTGCCCGGATTGACGCTGGCTGTCGATGAAGTGGATGAGTTTGAGGATATCATGAAAACCGCTGAGAAAGCCATTCGCAATTATATCAATGACGAGCCTGTAGGGTATAAAATCTATGAGATGGAGGATCCGGACGTTCTGCTGTGGGCCGTATGGGCGTTGCAACAGTATGCCAAAGAGACTTCGCGCGAGCAATGCCGGGCGAAATACGGATCTCTGCTGGAGGAAATTATAGAATTTATCCGTCAGCGGAAACATGACAATCTCTTCTTGCACGAGAACGGCCTGCTTTATGCCAACGGTACGGATAAGGCGGTTACGTGGATGAATTCAACGGTAAATGGCCGTCCGGTGGTTCCACGCACGGGATACATCGTAGAGATAAATGCTTTGTGGTATAACGCACTCCGTTTTGTGGCCGATCTGGCACGGGAAGGTGGTAATACGGCGTTGGCAGATTCGCTGGACGGACAGGCGGAAATAACAGGCAAGTCCTTTGTTGAAGTATTCCGCAACGAATACGGCTATCTGCTCGACTATGTGGACGGAAACATGATGGATTGGAGCGTACGTCCTAATATGATATTTACGGTAGCTTTCGATTATTCTCCTCTCGACCGGGCACAGAAGAAGCAGGTACTGGACATTGTGACAAAAGAGCTTCTTACTCCCAAAGGTCTTCGCACACTAAGCCCGAAGAGCGTAGGCTATAATCCGAATTATGTAGGGCCTCAGGTTCAGCGGGATTATGCTTACCATCAGGGAACTGCCTGGCCGTGGCTGATGGGCTTCTACATGGAAGCTTATCTGCGGATTTATAAGATGAGTGGCATTTCATTCGTAGAACGTCAGTTGATTGGTTTTGAAGATGAGATGACGAGTCATTGCATCGGTTCATTACCCGAATTGTTTGACGGTAACCCTCCTTTCAAAGGACGTGGGGCTGTGTCGTTTGCAATGAACGTGGCTGAGATTCTGCGTATTTTGAAATTATTGTCAAAGTATAATTTATAAGAGGAGGGACGAAAATGAAAGTATTAATGTTTGGATGGGAATTCCCCCCGCATATTTTAGGTGGTTTAGGAACTGCCAGTTATGGTTTAACGAAAGGAATGTCTCTCCAGCAGGATATGGAAATCACCTTTTGCATTCCCAAACCGTGGGGTGATGAAGATCAGAGCTTTTTGAAGATTATCGGTATGAACAGCACGC
This sequence comes from uncultured Bacteroides sp., assembly GCA_958477465.1. GTDB lineage: Bacteria > Bacteroidota > Bacteroidia > Bacteroidales > Bacteroidaceae > Bacteroides. The sequence goes on along the minus strand of CAUEFX010000015.1, from coordinate 66 downwards.
CGGTGGTCTGGAGAAATGTGAGTTGGGATTACGTGAAGAGCCGTGTGGGGGCTTATATGGACCCGC
>CAUEFX010000014.1 GCA_958477465.1 uncultured Bacteroides sp. | reverse complement strand
CCACTACGATTAGTGTTACGCCGATAATGATCAGTGCAATAAGTTGTATCTTGTTTTTCAGTTGTTCTTCCTCAAGAGCTGTTTTGTTGGTGTTATAATTGCTTTGTAGCAGTATCATCTGTTTGTCGGAAAGCTCGGTGACCAGCGAGTCTTTCATTTGCAATATCCTTTCATAGATGGGTAGTGCTTCCCGGCTGCGTCCGGCTTCCACGAGTATGTCTGCTTTGGTAGACAATTGGTAGACATAGTCGTAGCCGAATGTTCCCTGTAATAACACGATGGTGGAATCCAGTCGGCAGAGAGCTTTGTCGTACTCTTTGCAGTACCGGTAGTACAAAGCGTATGCATCGTAGTAGAGCACACGATACATGAAATAGGTATGTGGTGTGAGATGTCTGGCTCCTTCCTGCAAATGTTCGAAAGCGGAATGGGGCTGTTTCATTTCCAAATAGTAATAGGCGTAATAGAGTTCGTTGAAGATCAGCGGGTCTTGAAAAGCCTCTTCCATGTTAGGATTCTTTTTTATGTACTCTTCAAGGAGGCTTTCCTGTTCATCAAGGTATTTTTTCAGATTCTCAAAGTCGTTTTGGGCTTTACTGAGCGAAATTAGTTGTCATAGTACGGAGTTGCGTACGATTACATTGTCCAGTTTTGGGAGTAACCGGTGCGCCTCTTCCAATGCTTTTTTTCCTTCTTCCCAACGTCCGGTCCCCATATAAGCATTTGCCAGGCATTGTTGTGCACCTATTAATCCGCGCACATTGTTGGCTTCCTGTGCCTTTTGGTACATTTCAAGTGATTTGTTGATGGCAAGTTCTATCTGTTCTCTATAAGAATAAAGATCTATCTGACATCTTTGTGCATCGAAATAATAATTCCACAGATTGCCTTCGCGGACAAAAGGCTCCATCCTTTCGAGTTTTAGTGTTACACTGTCCAGTTCGTTCTGGTTGTAGTAATAGATAACCTGAAAGTAAAGGGTAGTTCCGGCATATTTGGGATTATTCTGTGCGATGGCTTCTTGCAGCAGCATGTCCGAGTAGCGGATACAATTGGGATTGATCTGTTCCATCCGTGTGATATCCTGTATCATCTGTAGGCGTGCGGAGTCGTGCGGCATGCTTGTCAGCACTCTTTCCAGGCTGTCTCTTTTCAAAGAGGATGGAGTGCCCACAGCTATGGTTGTTAGAATATGGCAACTCAGAATAAGGGTAATTGTCAATTGTCGCATCGGGTATTCTCCTTTCTGTTCATTACCGGGGTTATGGGATGGGTGAACATAAAGCGGGCACCCTCCGTATATTCATGATCTATCCATATCCGGCCTCCGATCTGCTCGATGATAAGCTGGCAGATGAAAAGTCCCAATCCCGTACCTTGTGCACTTTCGTCCAATTTCTCGAAGCGGTTGAATATCCGGTCCTGTTTTTCCAATGGGATACCGCAACCGGTATCGGTGACGGAAAAGAGTGCGACTGTATCCGATTCTTTCCCGACTTCAAGGGTGATAGTACCTTCTGTCGTGAACTTGGTGGCGTTGATGAGCAGATTGATAAGCAGTTGCTGCAAACGGGAGTCGTCTGTGACAAGAGGAAGTGACTCTAATGTGGTGACAAAGCGCACTTCGGCTTGCGTCTGTTTTACTTTCTCCACTGTTTCTACCACATTACGGCAAATAACCACAGCATCGTTCTCTTTCAAGTTGAATGTCAGCTTTCCTACATCTACACTTGAAAGGTCGACAACGTCATTGATAAGCTTAAGGAGAAGTTCTGAGTTTTGCTGTATGATCTCGTCGCATTGCCGGCGCGTGTCATTGTCGATAGAGGCATCCGTGAGGATGGCGGAGAAACCCGAAAGAGCGTTCAGAGGAGTACGTATTTCATGGCTCATGTTCGAGAGAAAGAGACTTTTGGCTTTTATTGAGTTCTCTGCATATAGCTGGGCTTTTTCCAGTTTCTCTTTTGAGCGGGATAGTTGTTTGTTCTCTTTTTTAGTAAGAAAAAAGAGGATGGTAATAAGACCTAACATGGAAAGTACCGCAAGAATCCCCCATAAGATTGTCCTGTTACGTTCTTGCTGTTTTTCAATTTCCAGTTGGTCTGTTTGGTAAATGTTACGTAATTCATTGATTTGGAGGACATAACTGAGGTTGTCCAATGAGTCTTGCAATGCACTTGCCCTCTGATAGATAAGACACGCTTTTTCAGTCTGTCCCTGTTTTGCCAGAAGCCGGGCACGCTGGATATTCAGTTGTATGTGTTGATACGGGGCATAAGACGGGCGGAGTTCGCCGATGATTTTGTCGTATTGTTCCAGTGCCAGGTTGTATTGCCCAGTCAGTTCATAATAGCTGGCATACATGTAATACAGCATAAAGTTCATGAAAATGAAATCGTTTTCAGCATTTGCACGTGCCGCTTCGGCGAGGTATACTTGTGCTTTATCGGGTTGGTTGGTCGTTATCTGATAAAATGCACGGCATATAGAGATGTAAAACAGGTTGGATGATGTGGGGTATTTATCGAACAGTTTTTCAAATTGCTTTAGATATGTATGGGCTTCATCGGTTTTTCCTGTCTGGAGCAAGGCTAAGATAAGATTGGGCAGGATATGTATTTTTATCGGCTCCCCATCGTTTGATTTATCCAATATCCGTATGGCTTCTTCGTAGGAGCCGATGGCCTGTTGTTGCATATTGGATGCCAGATATGCGTCGCCTGTGGCATGGAGTGAGAGGGCTATCCCTTTGTTATATCCCATCTTTTTGGCCTGTTGATACATGAGGTGGGCTCTATCTACGGCTATGGTAATATCACCGCGGTTTGTATATGCCTTTGTCACCAGTAGTTTCAGATAAAAAAGAAGATCGTATTGCTTGCCGGCTTCCAGTTGCGGTTCGAGTTCTTTTTCTAATGATATAATACTGTCGGAAGGCATTTCTTGGGTATAGGGCAGGTTGTGATCAATAAGATCGATAAGAATCTGAAGCTTTTCCGGATGTATGGAGGCGGAGATGCTGTCGGCAGAACGGGCTGTCAGGGAACATAGAAGTCCCGCCAACATTCCTAATATGTAACAATAGATGTTGCTTCTCATGATCTGTTGTACTGTTTGTGGTGTATGCTACAAAAGTAGGTAAAAAAGAGCGAGGATTTATGAATCTTCGCTCTTTTTATTTATTTTCTATTGATAATATCCCGTGCTCCGGGGCCTTCGTGGTTGGGGTATCCGGGAGTATGGCTTCTCCAACGTTTATCCGCATCTACCTTGAGGCTTCGATAATCATCTTTTGTGCGTTTGATGTAGTCGTCAAGCATCTCACGATGCTCTGCCAGTACCTTGGCATATTTGGGGCTGCGGGCAAGGTTCTTCCTTTCTCCTGGGTCCTTTTTGAGGTCGTACAGTTCTTCGTCTCCGCATTCCAGATAGTGGGTATATTTGTATCTCGGCCCGCGTATCATGCGTCCCGGAGTTACTGTTACTTCGTATTCGCTGTGCCACTCCGAAGCGGCATACGGATGTTTCTGAGTTTGCTTTTCTCCTTTAAGAGTCGGTGCCAGGCTGATACCGGGTTTCCCGTCGGGGGTATGGATTCCGGCCAGTTCGCAAAGCGTAGGCAACAGGTCGATGGTAGGTTGAGCCAGAATATTATCTACGGGTTTCTTCCGGTGTTTGATGCCGGGACCGGCAAATATGAAAGGCACATTGGTGATCTCCTCATAGAAGCTGATATGTTTGGTCACCATACGGTGCGAAGCCATGCCGTCGCCATGATCGGCCATGATGACGACGATTGTGTTTTTTCCGGCCGGAGTAGAGTAGAGTGCCTTCAGTACACGGTCTATCTGCTTGGATACCATTTTTGTATAATGCTGGAAGGCGGCGATGTAATGGCGGTAGTTCTCTTCGTTCCAATGAGCCGCTTGCGTCATGCGCCGATGACTGCAACAGATGTATTGTACCGGAGTGGGAACATTGTTCCAGTCTTCCACTTCAAAATTGGCAGGCAGTTCGGGGAGGGAACCGGCAATGGGCTTATCGGTGTGTTCTCCCTTGTTTTCTCCTACATATCCACAGATGTTGTGTGGGTTCTGGAAATCAGCGATACAGATGAAAGGTTCTTGGGGTGGATTACTCAGATAAGCTACCGCGTCCTCACAAGTACCTACATCCAGGAAACTGTCGTTGTTTACCGGAAACTCCGGATCGGCGAACGGCTGGGGTACAGGCTCTTTATGCCGGAAACCGCGTAACGAACCCATATCATGTGTCTTGCCGAAGTGTACGGCATCATATCCGCTTTCGGAGAAAAGACTTCCCAATGTCGGGATACTTTCCGGAAGTCTGGGGTTGATATGCTCGCCTGAGTTGGAGCGTACATTGGTTTGATGGGGCATCATGCCGCTCCATAAGGCTGCACGTGAAGGTTGGCTGAGCGGGCAACCTATATACGCATTGGCGAAGATGACACCTTGAGAGGCTACTTGGTCGATGGCAGGGGTGCATCCTTCCGTTTCGCCGTAAGCACCGACTACGCGTTGTGTCAGATGGTCACATTGAATAATGAGAAAATTGGGCTTCTCCTGTGCTATGCCGGGGATGCTGCACAAGGCAGTGAGTCCCATGAATGGAAAAATCGGTTTCATTGCTGGCTATATTTGTAAGTTAATGAACTGTTTTTATACAGACAAATGTAGGCAATTGAAAAATACCGGAAAAGGGTAAGGCAGGACTTTTGGACGTTAATGGTAGAGATTTGTACGAAAATAGTAAGAAAAGAAATTTACGATTAGACGATTTACCTTATCGTCTAATCGTAAATTGTACATATATTAGCTATTCATGCTCATCAGGAATTCGTCATTGTCTTTCGTCTTTTCAAGACGGTCTTTTACAAAGTCCATCGCTTCTATCGGATTCATGTCAGACAGATACTTGCGTAATATCCACATGCGGTCGAGTGTAGTCTTATCGAGCAGCAAGTCATCACGGCGTGTGCTTGAAGCCACAATGTTAACAGCCGGGAAGATGCGTTTGTTAGACAAGTTGCGGTCGAGTTGGAGTTCCATATTACCGGTACCTTTAAATTCCTCAAAGATAACCTCGTCCATTTTTGAACCGGTATCGATCAATGCGGTTGCGATAATGGTCAGTGAACCTCCGTTTTCTATATTACGGGCTGCACCGAAGAAGCGTTTGGGTTTGTGCAGTGCATTGGCGTCCACACCACCCGAAAGAACTTTTCCGGATGCCGGTGAAACCGTATTGTAGGCGCGTGCAAGGCGAGTGATGGAGTCGAGGAAGATGACAACGTCATGCCCGCACTCTACCAGTCTTTTAGCTTTCTCAAGCACGATGCCTGCAATCTTTACGTGGCGTTCGGCCGGTTCATCGAAGGTCGATGCGATAACTTCTGCATTTACGCTGCGTGCCATGTCCGTTACCTCTTCCGGACGTTCATCGATAAGGAGCATTATCATGTATACTTCCGGATGGTTGGCTGCGATGGCATTGGCAATATCCTTCATCAGCAGTGTCTTACCGGTTTTGGGCTGTGCCACGATCAGTGCGCGCTGGCCCTTACCGATCGGAGAAAACAGGTCTACTACACGTGCAGACATGGAATCGGAATATCCACCTTTGCAAAGTCTGAACTTTTCGTCCGGGAAGAGAGGAGTCAGATGGTCGAAAGGAACACGGTCGCGTACAAATGCGGCATCACGCCCGTTTATCTTCGATACCTTTACTAAAGGGAAATACTTCTCGCCTTCTTTGGGCGGACGGATTACGCCTTCCACTACATCTCCTGTTTTCAAACCGAATAGTTTGATTTGTGACTGAGATACATAAATATCATCCGGAGATGAAAGATAGTTATAGTCCGAAGAACGTAGGAATCCGTAGCCGTCCTGCATGATTTCCAGTACGCCTGTCCCAGTCAGGATGTCATCGAATTCATAAGGCTTCTCACGCTCTATGACCTTGCGTTCCGGTGCCGGTGCGTTTTCACCTGCATTTTGTTGCTGTGCAGGTCTCTGCATAGGCAGACGGGGATTGTTGTTGTTTCTTGGAGCGTTATTATTATTGTTGTTATTGTCACGTGGACGTATAACACGGGGGCGCGGTTGGTTTTGCGTTTGTTCGGAAGTAGAAGGGGCGACGGTTTCGGCTTTGGTCGATTCGAATTTACCGAATAGTTCGGTTGGCAATTCTACTTTTTCAGATGGGAGATCTTCTATAGGAATGAAGTCATCATCGGAGCTTTCCGACAGGATTTTACTTTCTTCATCGACAACGGCCGGAGCTTTGGACTTGATAACCGGTTTGGCAATGGGTTTGGCTATTGGTTTGGAAGCCGGTTTCGTTTCCGTTTTCTTCTCTTCTTCCGCTTTCTTGGTCTCCGTTGCTATTGTTTCTTTTTCTTCTTTGATGGCGGTGGGTTGTTCTTCTACCGGTTTGGTTACTACCGGATTTTTGCGTGGACGTCCTACTTTCTTTTTCGGAGCTGCTGCGGGAACTTCTGCTGCAGGTGTAGCGGCTTCTTGTTTGGCAGGGGCGGCTTCTTGTGCTTGTACTTTGGTTGCCGGAGCCGGTGCAGTTGTCTCAGTCTTGGTTATCTCACCGTTTTTGGTAGCGGAGAATACTTTGTTTTCTTTCTTCACTGCTACGCGTGATCTTTTTTTCTTGTCTTCGTTTCTTTCCTCTTTCAATTTATCTGCCGCAACTTTCTTGGTAGCGCCGGCGATAGCTTGTTCATCAAGGATTTTGTAAACAAGTTCTTCTTTTTTTAGTGAGTCTGTCTTTTTTATTCCCAGTTCATGGGCAATAGTCTGTAGTTCCGACAAATCTTTGTCGTTCAATTGGATAATGTTATACATACAGTATAGTAAGTTATTAATATTTTTCTGTTCAGCTGAAATATGGAAACACAACAGGACTTCACTTGTCACCGGTCATGTGAACATATACTTTAAATTATGAATCAGGGATATTTCTGTTGAATTGGATATCTGGTTGTTTCCCTCCGGTGAGGGATAGCAGAGTGTTTCAACGGCGCAAAGATAATAAATAATTCTGGTTTCGTAAATAAATCATCATTTTTTTCATTTAAAAGTGTATCTTTGTTACTTAAAATCAAGCACTATGATAGTTACAGAAACTCATCTTATTTATTTTTCGCCTACCCATACATCTAAACAAGTAGGCGAGGCAATTGTTCACGGAATAGGAATAAAGGATGTATCGACCACTGATTTAACCTTAAAACCGGCTGAGGAAATGGAGCTGTCGACTTCTGCATTGGCCGTTGTGGTGGTTCCTGTGTATGGCGGGCATGTAGCCCCGTTGGCAATGGAGCGTCTGAGAAGTATCCAGGGCAACGACACCCCGGTGGCATTGGTGGTGGTTTATGGTAACCGTGCTTATGAGAAAGCTCTGATGGAACTGGATGCCTTTGTCCTGCTGAACGGATTTAAGGTGATTGCCGGAGCTACTTTTATAGGTGAGCACTCTTATAGTAGTGCGAAATATCCGATTGCGGCAGGACGCCCTGATGCTGATGATTTGAAGTTGGCGGTAGAATTCGGACAGAAGTTGAAGGCCAAAGTAGAAACAGCTTCCGGTTTGGAGACTCTCTATCCGGTCGATGTCCGTGCCATTCCGCGGCCGCGACAGCCCTTCTTCCCGTTATTTCGCTTTTTACGTAAGGTGATAAAACTGCGTAGAAGCGGTGTGCCTCTGCCGCGTACTCCATGGTTGAAAGACGAAAGCCTTTGCATACACTGTGGCGTGTGTGCATGTCATTGTCCGACAGGTGCCATATTGGAAGGCAATGAAACGCAGACGGAGGTAGAAAAGTGTATTAAGTGCTGTGCTTGCACAAAATCATGTACGCAGCAGGCGAGGGTGTATGATACTCCGTTCGCTGTATTACTTTCACAGTGTTTTACCTATCGGAAAGAGCCGAAAACAATCTTATAGTAAGTCGATAATATTCCCTCCCGCACGCTGAAACCGGACAAAGGAAAGCAAGCGGAAGGGGAATTGGCACATTATTCTTCGTTGATCTTTAGGATGATTACTCTTTGGGTATTCTCGTCTATTCGAAAGCGGTTGTCGGTCCGTTCTCCAATAATCCAGGCTATCTTGTCTCCACAGCATAAAATCCATTGCTGCTCTTTCCGGACGACGGAGAACTTTCTGTCTGTCAGATAATCGCTTACCTTTTTCTTTCCTTTCATTCCAAAAGGGATAAAGGTATCTCCCGTCTGCCATTTTCTCAAGCTGAGTTCATCGGTTAATTTGTCGGCATCAAAGCAGGCAGTGTTTCTATCGCGTGAAATAATGAAATCCTTTGTGTATTCCCTTTCTTCTCTGACCAGTCTGAAAGGAGGGAATTCTTTTTCTTCCTTCTTGTCTATCAGCAGATGTTCTCTGTCTTTCGTTATTCTCCAACCGTCTTTGCTTATAAATTGTTTGCCGGTCTGTTTGTTCAATGCGGTCAGTATGTTTCTGGTCTGTGCCGGATTGAATCCCAGCGGATAGAGAATTTCGAATAGCAGCGCTTCCGGAGCGGGTTCGTTTAGCAATGCGGTGATACGGATATCCCCTTTCTCCATTACCCGTTGTTTTCCCTCTTCTATACCTTTATTATATATACGTACTATGTCGTTCAGATAATTTCCGGTATCGATGATGTGTTCTTTTACCGCCGGATTGATTTCCTGCATAAGCGGCAACAGGTTCAGGCGTATTTTGTTGCGGGTATATTCGTCTTGTAAATTTGTACTGTCTGTCACATACTCCTGGCCTATGCTTTGCAGATAATCGATAATTTCCTTTCGGCCGATGCATAAAAGCGGGCGTACGATATCTCCATTTTTCGGTCGAATTCCCAATAATCCGTTTATTCCTGTTCCCCGGATAAGATTGAGCAATACAGTCTCCACGCTGTCGTCTTGATGGTGGGCCACGGCAATGACATCGGCATTTGTCTGTTCTTTTATCTCTGCAAACCAGCGATAGCGCAGTTCGCGTGCTGCCATTTCAATCGAGATTTTATTCTCGGTTGCATACTGTTCCGTCTCAAAATGTACAATGTGCAAGGGAATTTTCATGGTCGCGCACAGCTCCCAGACAAACCGTTCGTCTCTATCCGATTCTTCCTTTCGCAGATGGAAATTGCAGTGTGCTGCTTCGCAGCTATATCCCAATACATGCAGAATGTGTAGCAGCGCTACCGAATCGGCACCACCGCTCAATGCTACGATGATGTGGGCATTTAGAGAAAATAAATGCTCGCTGTCAATATATTGTGCAACCTTTTTACGTATCATGCTGCAAAGATAAGCATATTATAAATAATTCATAAAACGATTCGGATAATAATGGCAAGCCGGTCAGGGTGTTGCAATATCGGGTACGTCACTTCGGGTAAAAAGGAGTGCTATTTAAAAACAGTCTAAATAATTTGTATCGTAAAAACTTATCCGTTATATTTGCGGAAAATTAATAGAACAAAGTATGCGTTTGTCCGAATTAAGAACAGGAGAGAAGGGGGTTATTGTTAAAGTGCTCGGCCATGGAGGCTTCCGTAAGCGTATTGTCGAGATGGGCTTTATCAAAGGTAAAACAGTGGAAGTATTACTCAACGCTCCTCTTAAAGACCCCATAAAATACAAAGTATTAGGTTATGAGATTTCGCTTCGCCGGCAAGAGGCCGACATGATAGAAATCATCAGTGAGCAAGAAGCGGCAGATCAAATGCATCAGGTACATCCGCAAGACTATCATCAAGGCATAAGTGAAAATATTTATCCGGACGAGGAAGAGTTGAAGCGATTGGCACTTGGAAAGAGAAAAACCATTAATGTAGCTTTGGTCGGTAATCCGAATTGTGGAAAAACCTCTTTGTTTAATCTCGCATCCGGTGCCCATGAGCATGTGGGCAATTATAGCGGAGTGACTGTCGATGCCAAAGAAGGTTATTTTGACTTTGAAGGTTATCATTTTAAAATAGTCGACCTGCCCGGTACTTACTCTCTTTCGGCCTACACACCCGAAGAAATTTATGTGCGCCGGCACATCATTGATGAGACGCCGGATGTAATCATCAACGTTGTGGACTCTTCCAATCTGGAGCGTAATCTCTATCTTACGACCCAGCTTATCGACATGAACGTCCGCATGGTGATTGCCCTCAATATGTATGATGAACTTGAAGCCAGCGGCAATACCCTCGATTACAGATTGTTGAGCAAACTTTTCGGTGTACCTATGGTTCCTACCGTTTGCAAAAAGAATTTAGGTGTCGACCATCTGTTCCATGTCATCATCAACCTTTATGAAGGAGGCGATTTCTTCGATAAGAATGGAAACATAAACCCGGAAGTTGCTAAAGAACTGCAAGACTGGCATCGTGCCCACGTAGACGAGACTCACCACGAAGAGCATTTGGAAGATTATGTTCATCCTCATAACTCGGGAGAGCGTGTGTTCCGTCATATTCATATCAATCATGGTCCGGACTTGGAGAAAGCCATCGATATGGTAAAGGAGGAAATCTCGAAGAATGAAGGCATCCGCTCCAAATATTCCACTCGTTTCCTTGCGATAAAGCTTTTAGAGAACGATTCCGACATCGAGCGCATTATCCATACGTTGCCCAATTCGGAAGAGATTATCCGGATACGCGATAAAGCAGCCAAGCGTATCATGGCAGCATTGAATGAAGACAGCGAATCTGCCATTACCGATGCTAAATATGGCTTTATCAGCGGTGCATTAAAAGAGACGTTCACCGAAAGCCACCAGGAGAAAGCACAGACAACGAAGGTGATTGATGCCATCGTGACGCATCGTGTGTGGGGATATCCTATCTTTTTCCTTTTTATGTATATCATGTTCGAAGGGACATTCGTGCTTGGAGAGTATCCCATGAAGGGTATTGAATGGCTGGTAGAAGAGTTAGGGAATCTGATCTACAATCACATGGCTGAGGGGCCGTTGAAAGATATGTTGATAGATGGTATTATTGGCGGAGTAGGCGGGGTGATTGTTTTCCTGCCCAACATCCTGATTCTTTATTTCTTTATTTCCCTTATGGAAGATTCCGGATATATGGCTCGTGCAGCTTTTATCATGGATAAGATAATGCATAAGATGGGACTCCACGGCAAATCGTTTATTCCTCTTGTTATGGGATTCGGATGTAATGTCCCCGCCATCATGGCTTCCCGTACCATTGAAAACAGGAAAAGCCGCCTTGTGACGATGCTTGTCAACCCGTTGATGTCCTGCAGTGCCCGTCTCCCGATTTATTTGTTGTTGGTGGGTGCTTTCTTCCCGAACAAAGCCGGATTGGTACTGTTCTCTATTTACTGTACCGGTATTTTGCTGGCAGTATTGCTGGCCCGCTTGTTCAGCAAGTTTCTGGTTAAGGGTGACGACACTCCGTTTGTGATGGAGCTGCCACCTTATCGTATGCCGACTATGAAAGCTATTTTCCGTCATACATGGGATAAGGGTGAACAGTATCTTCGTAAAATGGGAGGAATTATAATGATTGCATCTATCATTATCTGGTTCTTGGGTTATTATCCCCACCATGATGCTTATGAGACGGTTGCCGAGCAGCAGGAGAATTCTTATATAGGGCAGATCGGAAAAGCGATTGAGCCGGTTATCAAGCCTATGGGATTTGATTGGAAGTTGGGTATTGGCCTGATTTCCGGAGTTGGTGCAAAAGAACTGGTGGTCAGTACGCTCGGTGTGCTTTATGCCGATGATGCCAATGTGGATGATGCAACTTTGGGAGAGCGGATTCCGATTACTCCGCTTGTCGCTTACTGTTATATGTTGTTTGTACTGATCTATTTTCCATGTATAGCTACATTTGCAGCCATTAGGCAGGAGTCGGGAAGCTGGAAATGGGCATTTTTCACGGCAGGGTATACCACTGCGTTGGCATGGGTGCTTGCCTTTGTTGTTTATCAGATAGGAGGATTGTTTTTATGACCTGGGATTGGCAGGAGTGGATAGTTGCTTTATTAATTGTGCTGTGCGTGGCTCGTGTGGTATATGGGATTTATATTTTTTTTCGCAGTACGAAAAATAATGAAAATCCCTGTGCGAGTTGCGCAAGTGGCTGTGAATTAAAGCGTCAGCTTGATAGAAAACAGCGGGAATGTAAAGTCACTAAGAAACATCCGAAGAAAAATTGCTGTGGATAGTTTGGAAGTTTGAAAATTTGTACTACCTTTGCAACCGCAAAAGAGAAATAAGGTTCCTTGGATGAGTGGCTTAGTCAGTGGTCTGCAAAACCATGTACGGCGGTTCGAATCCGCCAGGAACCTCCAAACAAGAAAGGATTAGAATGAAAATTTCTAATCCTTTTGTTTTTCAGTAGCTTATGTCCTCTGTGGTGCCAAGCATTCACCATTGACAACCTGTCAATGTAAAAGTTCTTATACTCCCAACACTATATTGGCATCAATATTCAGCTTCCGGCTTATCTCACGAGCAACTTTCAAGGTTGGTTCACATTTACCGGATATATAATCACTTAGCCGTGATGGGCTGACACCAACCAACTTTGCTAGTGATTTTTGATTAAGCCCCATTTCGTACATACGAAGTTTAAGAACCTCCACAAGCGTTGGTTCTCCCAGTGCAAAATGTTCTTCGGAATAATCAGCAACCAAATTAGAAAGAAGCTCCAATTCTATGCTATTGGGGTCATTCAAAGGAGTATCATCTTTCACTAATGGAAGAAGTTCCTCTACTCTTTTCACCGCCCAATCATACTGGGCTTGATTTTCTATCTTTGTCATAATCCTAAATATTAACACAATCTATTTTATCATATTCTTTATGAGTACCAATAAAGCGAATATACACAAACTGAATAGTGAATTTAATCACTACTACCAAACGATAGCTATTGCCTTTGATGTTGAAAACATAGTGTTGATTACCTACATTATCAACGCCATTAAACGTTTTCTTAATATCGGCAAAGCAAGTCCACTTGCTTCTTTTGACGATAGTAGTCCATTCTTGCAAAGCGACCTTTGAATCAGGATGGTTCTCTGCATATTCTTTTAATGCTTGTTCAGTAAATATTCTCATTGGCTACTCAATTATCTTGTGCCAAAGATATACATATAATTCTAAAATTCAAAATTGCATTCTAATATTTATAATTCCCCAAACAAAAAAATAACGGCAACCCAGAGTACACAGAGTAACACTTTTGACAGTATGTTTTTGGAATCACATATTTGGGAATTTGAACCGAATCTCCAAGAATAAAAACTGAACCGGACTAAGTCTGAAAAAGAGAGCCACAATACAAGTAATGTTTTAAACCTACATGTAACGGGTCACTTTTTATGTAGCCCAAAATTGTTTTAGCAACGTTTTAGCAAGAAAAGCTATGGCAACATTTAACTGAGGGGACAATCCGAAAGCCGAGTCTATGTTTCAAGTAATGCATTGGGATTCAAGGGAGATCATCAAATATTCATTTCAACCGTTGGTAAAATTCTTTCAAATAGCTTTTCCTCACGGGCATACGCATATCGCCTATCCTTACCACATTACGTTCGATGCTGTCTATCCTATTAATGGCAATCAAATATGACTTATGAATGCGTATAAACTGCCCGGGAGGTAACAGCGCTTCCATCTCTTTAAAACTGAGCAATGTCATGATTCTGGCAGTATCCGTAATTACATGCAAATACGCTCCTTTTCCCTCAATAAACAGAATATCACACAGATTGACACGCACCATCCGATATTCTGTCTTAAGAAATACATAATCTTTTTCAGCAACCGACCGTAAGGTAACTCCTCTCCCTGTTTCTATCTTATTGACAGCTTTCAGAAAACGCTCAAAAGAGTACGGTTTCAACAGGTAGTCGGACACATCATATTCAAATCCCTGTACAGCATATTCCCCATAAGCAGATACGATAATGATATAAGGACGCTTGTGCAATGCTTCTAATAATTGAAGACTGGTGAACTGCTCCATCTGAATATCAAGAAACATCAAGTCCACCTGATTGGACTGAAGATATGTAAAAGCTTCCATTCCGTTTTCGAAGGTAGCAACCAAGCATAACGAGGAAACCCTACTGATAAAATTCCTCAGTTTATCAACAGCCAATGGAGCATCGTCTACAATCATGCAGTCAATCATATCAGTTTTATCTTTAATGATACACAAAAATAACCTTTTTCTTAATTAATCTTCAAATTATATCTGCCGGAATATAAAAAATCCAACCGCCGTTTTACTGTACTGAGTCCGATACCGGTAGAAGAATCTTTATTCATACATTTCAACGGATCGTAGAGATTCGATGCCGTAAACTGTATCTCCGAACCCTGAATTTGAAAGTGAAAACAAATAGCCTCCTTTGCCTTCTTGTCTGTACAATGCTTGAATGCATTTTCTATAAAAGGAATAAACAACATAGGAGCAATACATATATCACCGGCCTCACCTTCCAATACATAAGATACTAATTCCGGATTATCATATTGCAATCGTTGCAAGGCAAGGTAGTTTTTAATATAACTCAGTTCATGACTGAAATACACTTCGGAAACATTCGTCTCATAAATCATATAACGCATTATATCAGACATTTGCACCAAAGACTTAGAAGCTTTCTCAGGATCTGAGCGTATTAAACTATCGATATTATTCAAGGTATTAAATAAAAAATGCGGATTCAACTGATTCTTTAGAAGTTTAAGTTCACTTTGAAGATTCTGTTTTTCTAATTTTTTTTGTCTCCGTACTTTACGAAACCAATCATAGGACATATACAATAAAACCCCTAAAGCAAGCGGGCGCAAATTAAAGCATAACACCCAAAGCACCAATCCCCAACTCTTACTCAACAGATAGATATAAAGAATAATGGCTCCAATATAAAGAATGAATCCCCAACATCCCCATTTCTTATTTTTAGTATATAAATGAGAAAAGAGATAAGAACAAAGCAATGAAGGAATAGTGAGATAAAAAGTAATCACCACCAAAGTATCCATGGTATTCATAAAATAAAATTTGGCACTCAAAGCAGATCCCAAAGAAAGTATTCCGACAAAAAGAAAATAAAGAACAATAGGGGCAATGAATTCTACACTCCGAAAATTAAATTGCATTTTCAACTTTTCCATAAATCTTTCTATTTTAGTGAAACATATCACAAAAGTCCGCTAATTCTCTCTATAACAGAAATAAATTGAACGAACGACCGGAATGCATTCACAAAATTAATAAAAGAATCACTATCTTTACGGGCAACTAAGAATTATCGAATCATGAATACACGCATCACCCCCAATCACATCACAGAATTAAAGCCTAATGAGATATTCGTATTCGGCAGCAACCTGCAAGGCTATCATGGCGGAGGTGCCGCCCGTCTGGCTATGAACAAATGGGGAGCCGTTTGGGGGCAAGGCACAGGTCTTCAAGGACAGACGTATGCCATCCCCACCATGCAAGGTGGGACTGAAACGATTCGCCCCTACATAGACCAATTCATAAAATTTGCTCAAAACGATCCGGAAAGAACATTCCTCGTCACTGAGATAGGATGTGGAATAGCAGGATTCCGTCCTGCTGATATTGCCCCGCTGTTCAAAGGCGCAATAAATATACCCAATATCTGGTTGCCACAAAGATTCTGGGAGATATTACAGGAAGAAAGAGTATAAGATTTAGAGCCTGTTTAAATTTTACCCAGCATTCTTTTGAGAGTTATCTGGAAGGATGTTTTTCTGTTTTTAAGAGGAAGATAGCGGGCTATCTGACGAGTGAAAACAGGGAAACAGACCGAAAATAAACTCAATAGGAACTGATAAAACTTTTAAGGGGAAAATTTAAACAGGCTCTTAATACAACTCTAACCCAAACTCGTCTTTCAACTGCAACAATGCCTCGTTTTTCTTCGCCATCATCTGGAACTTCTCTACCCTACTGAAAGCACGTACGTTCTCGGTAGGTGCACTGACGCGAACCGTCATCTTCACCTTTCTGTTCTTCAGACGGTTACGAAGATAACTTTGCACATCAGGAATCATAGTAGTAAAGTCCTTTGCCACAATCTCATTATCCACCACAACTTCAAAAGTTATATCATCACTAAGCAACGTCAGATGAATATTCTGCATACGCATCGCAAGTGCCTTATGCTCGACAGGAAGCCGACCGGCATATTCCTGCCAATAGTAATTCAAATCTTTTTCATTGAAGATATAATCTTCTTCGGGCTGAGACTGAACCTGAGATGGAATCTGAGATGTAGTCGCCCCCTGCGAAACAGCTTCTTTCTGAGGATGCTTGATAGAGACCCCCAAGCCTCCTTTATTAATTACCGGGATCTTTTTCTCTTCCTTCACCGGCACCTTCAATCCGGAAGCAGACATATCCGCTGGCGATGAAGTTACCGGAGAAGCTCCGGTCACCGAAACAGATTGAACGGGTGCTGATTGCTGATGCTGTTGTTGCTGATATTGCTGATATTGCTGTTGCTGCTGTTGAACCGGAGTAACGGCAGCAGCAACCGGTTTAGCCTGCGATACAACAGGAGCAGCCTGTGACTGCTGAGCAGCAACAGACTGCGTAAATATGGGTTTTATAACTTGTTTAGGGCTACGCCCACCACTCACGTCATCCCCCTCGGTGGTAAGCTGGGCAACCTGTATCAGGGTCAATTCTACCAACAAACGCTTATTTTTGCTGGCGCGGTAATTCATATCACAATCATTACAGAGCTTCATGGCCCGATACAAGAAAGGCAACGGACACTTCTGCGCCTGCTCCTGATAACGCTGCCGAATACTGGCACCCACCTCAAGCAGCCCCAAAGTAGCAGCATCTTTACTGACAAGCAGGTCGCGGAAATGAGAAGAGAGCCCCGTTATGAAATGACTGCCGTCAAAACCTTTGTTCAACACATCATTAAACAACAGCAAGGCATCACTCACCTTATTCTCCAGAAAGCAGTCCGTCAGCCGGAAATAATATTCATAATCCAGCACATTGAGATTCTCAATCACGCTCTTATACGTAATGTGCCCACCGGTGAAGCTCACCACCTGATCAAAAATGGAAAGCGCATCACGCATACCGCCATCCGCCTTCAATGCAATGACATTCAGCGCTTCGGGTTCTGCTGTGATATTCTCTTTAGAAGCCACATAAGTCAGATGCTGCACCGTGTCTTCCACACTGATACGGTTAAAATCATAAATCTGACAACGCGACAGAATAGTAGGAAGAATCTTATGCTTCTCCGTCGTTGCCAAAATAAAGATTGCATGACGGGGAGGTTCCTCCAATGTTTTCAAAAAAGCATTGAAAGCAGAAGCCGACAACATGTGCACCTCATCAATAATGTACACCTTATACTTACCGATTTGAGGCGGAATCCGTACCTGCTCCACCAATTGGCGGATATCGTCTACCGAGTTATTGGATGCGGCATCCAATTCATGAATATTATAAGAACGCTGTTCGTTGAAAGCCACACAAGACTCACACGCATTGCAAGCCTCTCCATCCGCAGTAGGACTCATACAGTTGATAGTCTTGGCAAAGATACGTGCACACGTGGTTTTTCCTACTCCGCGAGGTCCGCAAAACAGATAGGCATGCGCCAGTTTTTGCGTGGCAATGGCATTCTTCAGTGTAGTAGTCAACGCCCGCTGGCCCACCACCGATTCAAAAGTGGACGGACGATATTTACGGGCAGATACAATATAGTTTTCCATACTTCGGGATCTCTCTGTTTTTTGAGTTTCTGCAAATGTACGCAAAAAAGTAATAAGTAATAAGTGATGAGTGAGAAGTTTTAGCCGGCAAATGGCAAGTTTTAAGTTATAAGTTTTATCTTTGCATACGGAATTAAAAGAGAGAGCATGGACAATTTACTAACTATCTGGGAGTTTATCGGTAAGCATAAATACCTCATCACAGTGTTGGCTTTTGCAGCCATCATCGGTTTTCTGGATGAAAACAGCGCCATCCAGCGCATCAGATACACCCGTGAAATCAACCGACTGCAAAGCGAAATTGAAAAATACCGTGCCGACTATGAAGAAAACACAAAGAAACTCAACGAACTGAACAGCAATCCTGATGCCATCGAGCAAATAGCACGTGAGAAGTATCTGATGAAGAAACCCAATGAAGACATTTACGTATTTGAAGACAAATAAATGAAACAACTCGTACCCGCACTTTTCGCCGTAGGCGCTCTTATGGTTCTTGTAGGAGCAGCAGTATTCATCACCGGATGGACTTATGCACCTTATATATATACCGTTGGAGCCGGTTTTGTAGCTCTCGCCCAAATCAATACTCCGGTAAAAGGAAAAAGCAAAACATTAAAACGCCTGCGCATCCAGCAGATATTCGGTGCTGTCGCATTGGTGCTGACCGGAGCTTTCATGTTCTCCACCCGGGGAAATGAATGGATCGCCAGCCTTACCATCGCTGCCATTCTGGAACTTTACACAGCTTTTCGTATTCCGCAGGAAGAAGCCAAACTGCACTAAAAGCCTGTTTTAATTTCCTTCAACAAAGTATTTCCAGTTTCTTTTGAGTTTATTTTCGGTCTGTTTCCCTGTTTTCGCTCGTCAGATAGCCCGCTATCCTCCTCTTAATAACAGAAAAACATCCTCCCAAATAACTCTCAAAAGAATGCTGAGCAAAATTTAAACAGGCTCTAACCCTCCAAAGAAAAAATGCTGGACAGAGTTCAAACAAGTTCTAAAAATATATTACCTGAGTTCGGCATAGTACTATCCTCCCATATAGTTTGAGAACCAAAACTATTTATTGACAAGCCTCCTCCACAGACACCTGTAATAGAGACTGGAAATGAAGGCGTTGACTGATAAAAAAGGCGGATTGGTTGATTTTAATTGTCACCTGATATAAAAATGATTAATTTCGATTAAAACTTAATACATTAAAAGAGATGAATCGTATCAGAGTATTATCGTCAATCATTCTCGGATTACTGCTTATGGTAACAAATGTATATCATACGCAAGCACAAGAGAATTTAATCATCAATCTGAATGATGGAACGGAGCAAGCTTTCCGCCTGTCCGAAATCCAAAAGCTAACTTTTCAGAATGGCTCTCTATGGCTGAACCGGTTGAGTGGAGAAGAAAACTCCTTTCACTGTTCTGAAGTACGGACAATTATTTTCGGTAGTGGATCTACTGGTATCAACGATTTTCCGGCCGAAGAACAGAACCCCTACATTTCCGTTGACCCATCTACAGGAAATGTACAAATTAAAAACATAGCGGAAGGTACAACCGCAGTTGTTTACGGATTGGATGGTATCAAAATTCTTCAATGCCCAATCAGCGGAACCGACTATCTGCCTACAGGTCACCTGACTTCCGGAATTTACCTGTTGAAAATTAACAATCATGTATTCAAATTCAGACGGCCATGAAACGGACTATTTTATTGTTAGGTATTTGTGTACTGTGTATACAAGGTATACAGGCACAAGAGAAAATGTATGTACATCGTTCGGATAAAATGACCCAAGGAGTTCTTCTGTCCGTTCTCGACAGTTTGACTTTTGTAAACGAATCCGTACTTTTACATTTGAAAGATCAGAATCCCTCCACATATTCCATGACCGCAATAGACAGTCTGAGTTTCGGAGACAACTCTCTGCAAATAAAAATCCACTACTCCGACAATGGTATCGAGGTTGTCAATCCGTTGGCCTTCGAGGGTGTTTCAATCAGTGTAGACAACGGAGATGTTATCGTAACATCCACCATCTCCGAGGAAGTGGAATACATACTTTCCGGAACGGTTTCCGATGGAATGTTCAAGATTTACAGTGACAAAAAACTGATCCTGACCCTGAACGGAGTAAACATCACGAACGCAGACGGACCGGCCATCAATATCCAATCGGGTAAAAAGATCACAGTCAATCTGGCGGAAGGCACCACAAGCACATTAACAGACGGGAAGAAGTATGCCGACTCCGGTTCGGAAGACATGAAAGGATGCTTCTTCAGTGAAGGGCAACTGATTTTCAACGGAGAGGGCGCTCTGTATGTACAAGGCAACAAGAAACACGGCATTTGCAGTGATGATTATCTATTAGTAAAATCCGGAAACATTACAGTTACCGGAGCCGCTTCCGACGGGGTTCATGCCAATGATTACATCCGCATCGACGGAGGATCGGTCACAGTAACCTCAGACAGTGACGGGCTCGACGGAGACGAAGGATACATTGAAATCAACGGAGGAAAAGTTCAGATCACTTCTACTTCCGATGATGTAAAAGGCATCAAGTGCGACGGCACTTTCACCATGAACGGAGGTGAAATTTACATGTCGGTATCCGGTAACCAATCCAAAGGGATCAAAACCAAAAGCGATCTCCGGATCAATGACGGAACAATACAGATCCAGACTACCGGTTCGGTAGCAGTCGTCAACAATGATCCGTCCTATTGCACAGGTATCAAATGCGACCAAACGGTTTACATCGCAGGAGGAAGCGTCATCATCACAAGTACCGGAACTGCAGGAAAAGGAATATCAACAGACGGTGATCTGATTATTTCCGGCGGCAATGTGCAAATCACCACTTCCGGCAATGGCGGAACATATACGGATGCCAACAGTGTGCTCGATTCCTATTCGGCCACTTGTATGAAAAGCGACGGCAACATACACATCACAAGCGGCACCGTTACGGTGAAAAGTACAGGTAGTGCAGGTAAAGGCATTTCGGCTGACGGCGAAATCGTCTTCGGTGCTGAAAATACCGAAGGCCCCGTTATCAATGCCACTACAACCGGAGCCAGATTTCTTGTTTCCGGACGTGGCGAGAGTGCAGATTATGCCAACCCGAAAGCGATAAAAAGTATCGGAAACCTTACATCCCATTCGGGTACGTTTACAATCCGCTGCTCACAAGACGGAGGAGAAGGCATGGAAAGTAAAAATATCCTAACCATCAACGATGGAGTTTACGACATAGAGACTTATGACGATGCCATCAATGCAGCCAATCAAATAGTGATAAACGGCGGATACGTTTATTGTTATTCATCCGGCAATGACGGTATCGACTCCAATGGAACGCTGACCGTGACCGGCGGTATCGTAATCGCATCCGGCACAAACACTCCGGAAGACGGATTCGATTGCGACAGGAATACATTCTCTATCACAGAAGGCGTACTGATAGGCACGGGCGGTTCGAGCAGCACTCCTACCTCAGCGGCTTGCACCCAACGTTCCGTGTTGTACAGCACTTCATCAGCAACATCCGGCAATCTGATCAACATACAAGATGCAAGCGGCACAAATGTATTCACCTACAAAATACCGCGTTCTTATCAGACGATGACTCTCTTGTTCAGCAGCGCTGATCTGAAAGCCAATACCAATTACACAATCTATACGGGAGGCAGCATCTCCGGTGGAGAAGATTTCCACGGTTACTACACAGGAGGTGTTTACACTTCCGGTACCAAAGCAACCACTTTCACCACCAGTTCAATGATAACCACACTTGGCAACAGCGGAGGTGGTGGCGGTGGTGGCAGGCCCGGACATTAATTCCGACTCCACAACTACCCAAAGGGGTATGTACCAAAGCTCAATCTCATCAAAGACAAACCTCCCTATTGAGCCTTGGGACATACCCTGAAGATAAGAGAAAGAGCCGTATCAAACTCTGTTTGGAGTAATGATACGGCTCTTTTAGGTTTAGCAGTTACAATCTGTAACTTTTCGGAGGGACTTTTTAGTTTTGACTTCCTCCTCTTTTTAAAACAGCTTTCTAATATCCTATATTATTTCTTAGCTGCAGAAGTATATCTTGCGTTCAAACCATCGATAATCTCTTGTGTGATATTGAACGAGCTATCGGCATAAAGCAAGTTATCAAAACCGGTATTGCTAAGAATCAAGTTGTAACCTTTCGTCTTGTTATACTCTTTCAGAAAAACGTTGATAGAGTCGCGCAACTGCAAACTGTTCTTCTGTGTTTCGGCAGCCAGTTCGTTCGTCAGTTTATTCTGCAATTCCTGCAAATCCTGTTGCATCTTCATCAAACGGTTATATTCCTGTTGAGCTCTTTCCGGAGAGATAAACGCATTGTTTTCGTATTTCTTCTGGAATTCTTTCTGATCTTTGTCAAGGGCAGCTGCCTTTTGATTCAACGTCAAACGAATATTCTCTTCTTTCTTCATCATAGCCTCATTCAGATCAATACAGAAGTTGTATTTGGAAAGCAAGGTATCCACTTCTACATAAGCGATCTTCAAATCACCGGATACAGTATTAGCTGCTGCTTCTCCGGCAGATGTCGTAGTTTTTGTGTCAGCTTTACCAGCGCATTGTGAAAACAAAACGATAAGCGCAAGAGCAGCCAAACCGTTAATGAGGCAATTTATTCTCTTCATAACTTGTAAAAATATAGTTTTTAATTAATTAGTTAATACTATCATTCAAAGCCTTTTCAAGGGCGTCGATAGAAAAACGGGGTTTCTTCTGTGCTTCACGGTCTTGAGACTGCACACAGCCAATCCCTCTATCTCTTAAAGCCTTATTGCCGCTCACATGTCCGTTAGGAAATTTTCCACCTTTCACAAAAAAGACTTTGATACCTAATAATAAGACACAAATAGTAACTATTAACAAAGTAAACAGTATTGTATTGAGCATTTCTATTAATTTTGTGGGTGCAAATATAGACTTTTGTATGGACTCAACCGCCTTTTTTCCTATAAAAAAAGAGAAACGGGTTCGAAAAGTAGATTTATTTTAACCATCTTTAGCAATAAGAGATTATATTTCAAACATTCACTCAAATAAAAAGAAAAAAGAATGGAAAAACAAGAACTTAAGCCGGCAGGTGTATTCAAGTATTTTGCAGAAATATGCCAAGTGCCGCGTCCTTCAAAGAAGGAAGAGAAAATTATCGCATACTTAAAAGCGTTCGGAAAAAAACATAACCTGGAGACCAAAGTAGATGAAGCCGGAAACGTTTTAATCAAAAAAACGGCCACTCCGGGAAAGGAGAATCTGCAAACCGTTATATTGCAGTCACACGTAGATATGGTTTGTGAAAAAAACAATGATGTGGAACATGATTTTCTGGTCGACCCCATCGAGACGGAGATCGATGGCGAATGGATGAAAGCCAAAGGTACGACGCTCGGAGCCGATAATGGAATCGGAGTAGCCACGGAGCTCGCCATTCTGGCAGACGATACCATCGAACACGGTCCGTTGGAATGTCTTTTCACTGTAGACGAAGAGACAGGGTTGACCGGTGCATTTGCCTTGAAAGAGGGTTTCATGAACGGTGATATCCTGTTGAATCTCGATTCGGAAGACGAGGGAGAACTTTTCATCGGTTGTGCGGGAGGAATAGATTCCGTGGCTCAATTCACCTATAAGGAAGTAGACGTTCCGGCCGGCTACTTTTTCTTTAAAATAGAGGTAAAAGGCCTGAAAGGCGGACACTCCGGTGGTGACATCCATCTGGGCCGCGGCAATGCCAACAAGATACTGAACCGTTTCCTCAGTAAAATGATGGCCAAATACGATCTGTACTTATGTGAGATTAACGGCGGAAACCTTCGCAACGCCATTCCCCGCGAAGCGTATGCCATCTGTGCCGTCCCCGAAGCTGCCAAACATGACGTACGTGCCGATCTGAACATCTTTACTGCCGAAGTAGAAAATGAGCTCGCGGTAACAGAACCGGATTTAAAACTTGTATTGGAATCGGAAGCGCCCCGCGCCAAAGCCATTGACCAAGACACCACTGCCCGCCTGTTGAAAGCACTCTATGCCGTACCTCACGGAGTATATGCCATGAGCCAGGATATCCCCGGCCTGGTAGAGACCTCTACCAATCTGGCGTCCGTCAAAATGAAACCGGGAAATATAATCCGCATCGAAACCAGCCAGCGCAGTTCCATCCTCTCCGCCCGTGACGATATGGCGAATACTGTTCGTGCTGCTTTTCAGCTGGCAGGTGCAGACGTTAGTTTCGGTGACGGGTATCCGGGTTGGAAACCGAATCCGCATTCAGCCATTCTGGAAGTGGCGGCCGCTTCCTACAAACGTCTGTTCGGTACAGACGCTCAGGTTAAAGCAATTCACGCCGGTCTGGAATGCGGACTTTTCCTCGATAAGTATCCCTCTTTGGATATGATTTCTTTCGGTCCGACCCTGACGGGAGTTCACTCACCGGACGAACGCATGCACATTCCGTCGGTAGATAAGTTCTGGCGTCACCTGCTGGATATATTGGCAAATATCCCGGAAAAGAAATAATAAACAAGGGCATTCCCCGTTTATATCAGAGGGTGTGTCAAAACTCTCCGGTAAAAGACCACCCTTGCTACAGACATCTGTGGCAAGGGTGATTTGTTTTAAGTATTTAAATCCACCCTTGATTTATCTATAATAGTAAGGTATGAAAAGAAGCCCGGTATACATTCTCTTTTTTCTGTTGGCAAGTCTGGTCCTGTTTCCGGCCTGTGATGACGAGAAATTCTCCGCCGATCCCTCTCTTGTCCTCTCTTTTTCTCAGGACACCCTAAGGATGGATACCATATTAGCCGGTATCGGCACTTCTACCCAGATTCTGAAAGTATACAACCGCAACAAAGAATCATTAATCGTTTCATCAATCGTTTTGGCAGATGCCGCCAATTCCGGATTCCGCATCAGTGTGGATGGAATAAAGGGCAGTTCTTTCTCGGATGTGGAAATACGGAGTAAAGACAGCCTGTACGTATTTATTGAAGCGACACTGACTCCGCAAGACAATGACGAACCTGTCTTCCGGAAAGATTCCATTGTATTCATCACCAATACCAACCGGCAGGATGTTAAGTTGCAGGCATACGGACAGGCCTTTGTCTCTTTGCGACAAAAAGAGATCACCCAAGACACCCTTATCAGCTCCGCACGCCCCATCGTCATCTATGACAGCCTAAGCGTAAAGGAAGGTGCCCGATTAACCATTGGTGCCGGAACCCGCTTTTATTTCCACGGTCAATCGAGCATTCAGGTACACGGACAACTCGTAGCGGAAGGTACGCTGGAGGCTCCCATTGTTTTTCGTGGTGACCGTACCGACAAGATGTTCTCCAACCTCCCCTACGACCGCTTGCCCGGACAATGGGATGGTATCCGTTTCCATACTTCAAGTTATGACAATTCACTGAACTTTGTCGACATACACGGAGGGATATATGGCATCCGGTGCGACTCATCGGCTATTGACCGGAAGAAGCTGACCCTTACCAACTCCGTAATCCGGCAGGTTTCGGGCAACGGACTGGAGATGACTTCCTGCCAAGCCGCCATCGGTAATTGCGAAATCAGTAATGCCGGAAAAAACTGTGTCAAGCTGCTCGGCGGAGACTATAAATTCGTACACTGCACCCTGGCCAATTATTATAGCTGGGATATTAAGCAAGGAGTAGCCCTTGCCTTCAAAAACGAATCGGGAGAGACCGCCTACCCGATTGTCAATGCGGCTTTTCACAATTGTATCATAGCCGGTTCTTCCAATGATGAAATCAGCGGTTCACGCTCGGAAGACTCTTCCATAGCTTTCAACTACTATTTTTCTCACTGTCTCATCAATTCCATTGAAGAAAAGAATGACAAGATAGTCAATGTGACATGGAAAAAAGACGATAACTTTCTGATGACAGACAAACGAAGCGAGCAATTATTCGATTTCCGGTTAACTCCCAAATCGGCCGCCATCAATATCGGGTTGAGCGAAGATGCCCAAGAATTCCCTTTGGACCTGAAAGGTATGCCACGAACCATAGATGATGCACCTGATGCCGGATGTTACGAATGGCAAGAAGACAAAGAAGAAGAAAATGAATAAAGGAATAATCATCTCATTATTCCTGTTCTTATATATACCCCGGCTCACGGCTCAGGCCGATAATCCACCTTTTCGCGTGATGTGCTGGAATGTAGAAAACCTGTTCGACACCCGCCATGATTCCCTGAAAAACGATTATGAGTTTCTGCCCGATGCCCTCCGCCGTTGGAACTATCCCCGCTATAAGAAGAAATTGACCCATATAGCCCGCGTCATTACTGCAGTCGGCGAATGGACGCCACCGGTTCTGGTAGGACTTTGCGAAGTGGAAAACGACAGTGTCATGCGCGATCTGGTACGCTACTCTCCTTTAAAAGAGTTGGGATACCGCTATGTCATCACGCATTCTCCGGATGAACGCGGCATAGATGTGGCACTGCTCTACCAACGCGATCGTTTCAAATTACTATCCCATCGCTCCATCCCGACCGGTACATTCAAGCCACAGAGCCGCCCAACCAGAGATATTCTCCATGTTTGCGGACTGCTCTCCACCGGAGACAGCCTGGATATACTGGTCGTCCATCTCCCCTCGCGTTCCGGCGGCGCCAAAGTATCCGAACCCTACCGTATATTTGTTGCCGAAAAAATCCGTTCGACAGCAGATAGTCTGTTGGCTACCCGCCGACATCCGCAACTTATCATTATGGGAGACTTCAATGATTACCCCGACAACAAGTCGGTAGCCCAAACATTGGGCGCACAAGCTCCACCACCTCATCCCGCCCCCTTGCAACTCTATCATCTGCTCGCATCAAAGGCAAAAGCCGAAAAACATCGTTTCGGCTCTTACAAATATCAGGGAGAATGGGGTTTACTCGACCACCTGATCGTATCCGGTACCCTATTGGATGCTTCATCCCCTTTCCATACCGATGAAAAAAAGGCAAACGTAGCCCGTCTGCCTTTTCTGTTATCCCATGATGAGAAATATGGAGGAGAACAGCCTTTCCGCACTTATTACGGCATAAAGTATCTGGGAGGATACAGCGACCATCTACCGGTATATACCGACTTTGAAATAAAAGAGCACAATTAAGAGTCTGTCCTGATTCTGATAGACCTACTCAGCTACTGACCATCGCTTACAGTCACTCCAATCTCATTCATCTCCACCACAGCAGGAGTATCTGTCGGGGTAGTAGCTTCCAATTTGATAAACCGTGCTTTCACCTTCTCCTTAAAGGATACCGTTTGCGGAAGCGGATTATGCATAATGTTACTAAACTCTCCACTTGAAGAGGCTTCTTTCCAACTTTTACCGTCCAAGCTCACAAAGAATTTATAATGGAACGCCATTGTCGGCTTGGCTTCGGCTTTGGCAGGCGCATAAGTGAAGGCATCCAACGATACCGGACTGCCCAAATCAATAATGATCGGAGATGCAGACACCTGTTTCCAGGCAGTACGCGGCAGATTATTCCAATCTACCTTTTCCTCCTCTTCCTGTAAAGGAACCGCATAAAAAGCAGCGACCTTACTGACATTGGCAGTCAGACGGCAGTTCTTTATTTTAATCTTCAACCGATCGGCTTTTACGGCAGGAAAACGCAACATGCGTTTATAGCCTACGGTAGTCCCCTGTCCTACCTCCTTCCAGCCATCAGCCGTATGTGCCTCTACTGAAAATTCTTCCACACGTTGCCCTTTCGAAATATCCTCCTGCAACATCACTACATTAATCTCCGAACCGGATTTCAGTTTATAAATACGTTCACTGTCCGGTTTCGCTTTCCATAACTTCTGTCCGCCTTTCACTCTGTCATCGGCAAAAGAGTGTTTACGATATTCGGCAAACTCTTTCAGACGGGTTACATCCGCCTCGCTTATCAATCCCCGACGGTCCGGCGGTATGTTCAGTAGCAAAACCGAATTGTAACCCACCGACTGAAAATAAATATCCGTCAAATGTTTCAGGCTTTTTACCTTCCCATCCTCTTCCTGATGATAGAACCATCCCGGACGAATAGAGACATCTACCTCCGAAGGATACCAAAAGAGTTCCGTTGCGTTTCTAAGTATATCCCGGCTTCCCAAGTCCTGAGCCTTACTGAATACCCCCAACTGCTTGTTATTCTCCTCCGAACGGGAGTAAATTCCCGGAGTAAGCACGGTAGCACTCCATTCCGTCTCACGGCCGATTCCTTTCTCGTTACCTACCCAGCGCACATCATCGCCCATGATAGCCATTGCCGCTTTCGGCTGTAAACATTGTATAGTCTGATAAAATGCATCCCAGTCATAAACCTGCTTCTTACCGTTAGGTCCTTCACCGTTGGCGCCGTCGAACCACACCTCGTGCACTTCCCCATAGTTGGAAAGCAGCTCTGTCAATTGCTGAATAAAGAACTCGTTGTATTTCGGAGAATCCCCATAGCATGCTGCATTTCTGTCCCAAGGAGACAGATACACTCCGAATTTCATGCCGTACTTATCACAAGCATCCCGTAGCTCCTTCACCACATCCCCCTTGCCGTTTTTCCAAGAGGAAGAAGCCACCGAATGAGTCGTAGTTTCGGTAGGCCACAGACAAAAGCCGTCATGATGTTTCGCTGTGAGGATCACCATCTTAAACCCGGTCTCTTTCAATGTACGCACCCACTGCTCTGCATCCAGTTGCACCGGATTGAAGAGTGCCGGATCTTCGGTGCCTTCTCCCCATTCACGGCCGGTAAAAGTATTGATACCAAAATGCAGGAAAGCAGTCAGTTCCATCTGCTGCCAAGCCAACTGTTGTGGTGTCGGCACCAATCTTGCCGCCATATCCACTTTCTCCTGCAGTGTGGCATCCGGTGGAAAATCCAGATGCTTCACATTATACCCTTCTCTGTTCTGCGCCTGCCCGCTACAAACTGCAGCAAACAGTGCCATTGATAATAAGAATCTCTTCATCATTCAACTTTTTTCTTTTTCAGCTCATTATTGTCAAACACAATCCGGTAACGATTACCTTTCTCTGTCTTAAAAGACAACGTCTTATCTTTGTATCTCACCGTACACGGAACACCTCTTTCAGAAGTCACCACCGCTTCTGTCAACTTGCCGTTCCGCCACGATAAGTTCACTTCAAAACCACCTCTTGCACAAATTCCGCTTACCGAACCGTCTTTCCATGCATCCGGCAATGCCGGCAATAACTGGATAAATCCCATATGGCTCTGCAATAACATCTCGGTGATGCCTGCCGTCCCTCCGAAGTTCCCATCGATTTGGAAAGGCGCATGCACATCCCACAAATTATCCAATGTCCCGTTCTTCAACAGATTGCCATACAGCCTGTAAGCATGATTTCCATCCAGCAATCTCGCCCATTGATTCAGCTTCCAACCCATACTCCATCCGGTAGCCCCGTCTCCGCGATGTTCGAGTACCACCCGGGCGGCCTGAGCCAAATCCGGAGTGGTCACCGGCGATAAGGTATGTCCCGGATGCAGTCCAAACAGATGATTCACATGCCGGTGTTCATCTTCCGGATCATCGATGTCTCTGGACCATTCCATCAGCTGTCCGTAACGTCCTATCTTATAGGGAACCAGATGTGCGAGTACATGTTCCCACTCTTTCCGTTCTTTCTTATCCACTCCCAACACCTTGCTCGCCTCAATGGCATCCAGTAGGATTTCACGCACCACCGCGTGCACAAAGGTAGCCCCCTTATCCACCGGGCCGTGTTCCGGTGAGGTGGAAGGAGCGGCCGTATAGATTCCGTCCGGTTTATGCCACAAATAATCCACCGTGAACTGTGCGCTGCTTTTAAGCAGATCGTATCCCGTATTTTTCAGGAATTCCCTATCACGCGTATAGTCATAATACTCCCAAATATGAGTAGCCAGCCAAGGCCCTGCCATCGGATTAAAGTTCCAGGACATATTTTCACTCGATAAAGGTGATGTAAAGCCGAAAATATTGCCGGAAATAGAAGCAGTCCACCCACGGGCATTGAAATAAGCTTTTGCCGTCTCTTCACCGGGTTTCACCAGACCTCGGATAAAATCGACCAACGGACGGATACATTCTCTTAAATTGGTGGAACAAGCCGGCCAATAGTTCATCTGTATATTGATATTGTTATGATAATCCACACGCCAGGGACCATCCAAGTTATTGTGCCACATACCTTGCAGGTTTGCAGGCATGTTTCCTGCACGGGAACAAGCAATCAGCAAATAGCGACCGTATTGATAATACAACTCTTCCAGACGATAATCGGGCTGTCCTTTCCGATAATTTGCCAAGCGTAAATCGGTGGGCAAATTCCGGGCAGTTACCTCCGGATTCAAATGCAGTTTCACCCGGTTGAAGAGAGAGGTATAATCCGCTTCATGGGCACGATACAATTCGTCATACCCTTTCCGGACGGCTTCTTCCAAGGTTTCTTGGGTCATCTGTTCCGGATCACTCCCCACGTATGTCTTCGGATCTTTAAAATCCGGTTGAAAGTTCATCTTATAGTCCGTATCGGCAGTCAGCAAAAAGACGACCTCATCGGCATCCTTCACTATCAGACGATCTTGTTCAACTGCCGTCGTTCCTCCTTTTGCCATTGCTTTGATACGGATTGCAAATTTCATCCCATTGCTTTCCAGGACTCCGGTATATAACAATCCATCAGTCCCCTCCGCACGCAAACGGCTCTTTGCTTCCGGATTCGGGCAATAGCGAAGTATCAGATTCTGCTTCCCGTTTTTATCGGCTGTGAACTTCATCGCCATCACGCTATCCGGATACGAAATAAAATATTTGCGCATATACCGGGTATCATCCTTCTTGAAACTTACCACAGCCATAGCCGAATCCAGCGAAAGTGCCCGATAATAGTCACTCATCCCTATCTCACTCAATCCGGTTTCCACATAAATCTCTCCCATTGTAGTGAATGACCCGAAGCGGAAAGGAGTCTCCTCTCTCTCCTCGTAATGTGCCAGTCCATTAAAGTTTTTCCGGGTCAGCAATTCCGCCTTTTCATAATCGCCATCGACAAATGCTTGTCGTATATCTCCTATTATCGACGCCGATTGTTTATTCACTTTCCAATAATAGTCGGCCCCCCCACTCGTATTCGGACCTCCTTTCCAAAGAGTTTTTTCATTCAAGGTAATCCGTTCCGCAGCTATCGATCCCAATATATTGGCTCCTAAGCTACCGTTTCCAATCGGCAGGGAAGCATTTTCCCATTCTTTATCGGGATTCATCCCCAATCCGCCGGCACGTAGCCAGATCGCCCTTCCATCCAGACTGTTCGGAGTGTCAAACCAGATGGAAAGCCCCCGGGTATAATCTACTCCATCCGCCCATAGCACAGGAAAAAAAAACAGTACGCTTACAATACACAAATACAATTTTCTCATTCTTCTATAGCATAATCATTAATATTCAGCTAATATACTCATTTTTCATTTTGTCCGCTTTATAAAACTCTGAAAATATTCACATTTTCGTTTCATTCTGTTCCGACTCATTGATATATGGGATTTTTCTAATATTACATCTGAGAAAGAAACAGTGCTAAACAAAAATGAAGAATTCCATTCAGAGATTGCTTTACAGATATGTTACACGCCTATAAAAGAAACAAAATAAGGGTATACCCATCTTGTTTGAATATACCCCTATCTTAGAGCCTGTTTTACTCAAAATATTATTTTCTGTTCTTCACCGGATAAATAGTGAAGTCAAAAGTTTGCTTTGTCAACGGAACCAGATACTGCGATTGTACACCCGGTCCGCAAGTTGCAGTACCTACACCCGCCTGTTTGGCATCCAGATGTACGGTTATCTTTCCGTTATGTTCCAGTTCATTGATATGACGCGCCTTCTCCAACATTGCATCCGGATAAGCGATGGTACTAAACTGAAACGGAGAATCCGACTCAACCAGACACCCCTTACCGGCATCATCCGTCAATTTCATCCAGCGAACATCCGTACGGTTTCCCGTAGATTGCGGTACTACATAATAATGGAACATACGCTCAGGAGTCGTTTCATAAACTCCGATTTTCCCCGACTGATTCCGGTCGATATAAGTCTCGTGTTCACCTCTTCCCAAATAGGTTATATGATTATATGCATCCTCCACTTCGAATGCCAAGCCCAAGCGTGCCATTGATTTTACCAGTGCCGTGTCAGGCTGGAACGTAGTCTGTACCTTCACAGAGCCGTCACGGTTCAGCGTATAGGTAAAAGTGGCATCTCCCACCTTTTCTCCTTTTGCATTCAGGACATCGACTTGTGCGGTAGTCAATGTTTTACTCTCTTTCAAAGAAACCACTTTTTGAGTCAGCGCATCCAATCCGGCAGCCCTCCATAGTTTGGCTCCCATCCGGTCGCGATTATCATTATCGGTGGCGGGGCGGAACAAACTCAATGCCACCGGGCTCATCAGTAACTCTTCTCCATCCAAACAAAGAGAATTCAAGGCACCTGTCGCCTTATCAACCGTAAAAGTCGTATTTCCGACTTTATCCGGTCTGTACCCACGGGCTTTTTTAGATACCGGAAGCACAAACTGGTCATAAGCCACCTCCCAGCCGGTATCTACCAACGGAGCAGCTTCCTTCCGTTTCCAACTCAAATTAAGATAAGCTTCGCGGAGTGTTTTCGGAAGTCTGACGTCCCCCAAAGTAAGATCCACCGTAGCATGAGGAGCACAAGAAACCGTTTTCGTACCTTCGGCAATCACTGTTCCGTCATCCCCGGTTACACTCCAATTCAATACATATTCATTCAAATCAGAGAAATCAAACCAGTTTTTCACACGGACCGTCAAATCTTTTTTATCAATCAGCGTACTCTTGATATTCTGATAGATTTTCTTCACCTCCAATAGATGGGGATGAGGTTCGCGGACAGCATTTACAAGTCCGTTGCAGCAGAAATTGCCGAAACTCGGAATATCTTTCGGACCATAATCACCGCCATAAGTCCAGTACCACTTGCCATCCCGGTCGATTTCACGGAACGACTGATCGACCCAGTCCCAGATACAACCACCCTGAGCCATCGGCTCACTTTCGAACACATCCCAGTATTCTTTCATGCCGCCACAGCTGTTGCCCATTGCATGCAGATATTCGCAAAGGATAAAAGGACGGTAAATGTCCTCGCGGGATACGTACTCTTTAATCACATCCACACTGCGATACATGCGGCAATAAATATCCGTATTATAGTTCTCCTCCGCACGTTCGTACTGTACAGGACGGTTCTTTTCTACCGACTTCAACCAGTCATAAGTACGTTCGAAGTTAATTCCGTTTCCGGATTCGTTACCCAAAGACCAGATGACAATAGCCGGATGGTTCTTCGAGCGTTCATACATGCGGTGCGTACGATCTATATGCGCCGTAAGCCATGTACTGTCCTTGGCAAGAGAAGCAGGACCATATCCCATACCATGCGATTCGATATTAGCCTCATCGATCATGTAAAGTCCATAACGGTCGCAAAGCTGATACCAATAAGGATGAGTAGGATAATGAGAATTACGGACCGTATTGATATTGTGTTGCTTCATCAATCTGATATCTTCCTCCATCAGCTCCTTGCTGACCGTACGTCCCAACTGAGAATGTTCATGACGATTGACTCCCTTTACCAACACCGGTACGCCATTAATACAGAAACGCCCGTCTTTTATTTCGGAAGTACGGAAACCGACCTCACAGCCTGTTATTTCGGTAGTTTTTCCGCCCGCGTCTTTCAATTCCAATATCAACGTATACAAATTCGGATATTCGGCACTCCATCTTTTCACATCGGGAATACGCTGCTCATCAAATGTAATGCAGTTACTCAATCCGCGCGACTTTATGTCCCGGCTTCCCTGCAGTACCGTTTTATTGGAAGCATCTTTCAATACATAACCAATGGAAGCTACTCCCGATGCAGGACCGTCCACCGTCACATCCAAATTGAATATTCCCTCTTTATACTGCTCCTTTTCAAGAACGGAAGTCACCTTATAATCAGCAATATACTGTTTGGGAGTACTGTAAAGATATACATCCCGCTCGATCCCGCTCAAACGCCACATATCCTGACATTCCAGATAAGAACCGGAACTCCAACGGTACACCTCGAGGGCAACCGTATTTTCTCCGGCTGTCAGTTTGTCTGTGATGTCCCATTCCGCTGCTGTCTTAGATCCCTGATTATATCCCAAAAGCTCACCGTTTACCCATATATAATAGAAAGAAATAACCCCTTCACAACAAAGTACGACACGGCGTCCTTCCCATCCGGCAGGAACAGTGAAGGTTCGCCGGTAAGATCCCACCTCATTCTCTTTATAAGGGACCAGAGGAGGATTCTTCTTGAAGTTGAACATCTTATCATCGAATTCATAGCTTTCATTGACATAGATCGCCGTACCATATCCTTGGCGTTCCCAGTTACCGGGTACATTGATATCCGCCCAACCACCGGTATAGAAAGCTGGTTTATAAAAATCCTTCGGACGATTATCCGGATTCTTTACCCAATTAAACTTCCATTTACCATTCAGGCTCATGTAATAAGGAGACTCCTCATAAGTACCTTTCTGCACCTCCGAAGCACTGCCATAAGGCCACACATAAGTATGCGGAGCCAGTTTATTCAACCCCACGGCATACTGACTCTGCCATTCGGGCTGTTGTTGTGCTGCAACAGGAATGATAGCCGGCATTGCCAGTATCATCAATAAAAATGATTTCAACATGTTATTCATTGTTTTTATGTTTTTAAAAATCCGGCTTCTTATTCCACTACCACCTCATCAAACATCACCCGGGATTCCTGTCCCGGCCGTACGTGATCTTCCGGGCAAGCACCTGGGCCCTCGGCCGTAATACGGATATAGCGTGCCCGTATACCGCCCATATTCACTGCCAGGTCTTCCACAAAATTCCCCTCCCGAAAGATTTCATCAGGAGTAAAGCTCAATATTCCTACTTCACGGAACTTGCGGTTATTGTCAGAGACTTCCACTTTGACAACAGCAGGCTTATGAATAGCCATCCCGTAATTGGTGATACATCCCAAGGAAAGTGTATTCAAGACCTCCCTTTTTTGTAAATCGATTGTAAAGGAAATATGATCGCTTTTTTCCCAAGAAGCCCATTCGTAATCGGTCTGTTTCAGACTTCCACGTACTCCGTTCGTCAACACCATCTCGTTCTTTTTATCTCCAAGTACAGGCTTACCGGTGGCTTTATTCCAGATAATAGGCAAAGTCAGTGTCTTTCCCATCTGTTTGCCGTCTTTAAAAGTGGCACATCTTACTACTTGTGCCTTTTTGAATGTCAGACATTGCGTGTAACGGGGTGATTTTACCGAGGGTTCCCTGTCATCCAACGTATAGTGTATTTCCACATCCGGACGGATACATTCCAACTGAATCTGCAATGCACCGTCTGCCGGTGTCACAGTATGCTGAATGTTATACATCGAACGGGAATATTCCACCCCTTTAACTGCAATATGTCTGTTGTAGGAATCCAGTCCTTTCAGGAAAGCATTCCAATCTTTCAGTTCCGGCTTAGTCCAAGCCCCTTCGGCCACTGCCGCCAAACGGGGGAAAATCAGATAGTCCACATCCTCGGGTTTATTGCAGAACTCCGTCCACATAGACCCCTGTATCCCCATCAAAAGAGATTTATACTCGGGTTTCCAATCTTTCTGCACCGGTTCATAGTCGAACACATTCCGCAAAGTAGTATTTCCGAAATAAGTAACAGGTTCAAACCATTGCGGTCCCTGATAGCGGATCAGATACATGATACGTGCCGGGGTCATGATAAACGGATGCCCCAACTCTGCAGCTTTCAAAGCAGCCGTACCCATTCCTTGCCATCCCAAAATAATAGTTCCATCCGGAATCACACTATTGGTCAGTTCATCCCATCCGATCACTTCACGCCCCTTGCTTTGCACATATTCACACATCCGCTTCATAAAATACCCCTGCAGATCCTCCTCACTATCCAAATGTTCTTTTTTCATCCTCGCCTGGCAACGGGGACATTTTTCCCAATACATTTTATTTGCTTCATCCCCTCCCAAATGGATATAGCGGGAAGGGAACAACTCCACCACTTCATCAATTACCTCTTGTAAGAAAGTAAATACACTGTCATTGCCTGCACAATAGATGATCTTGGCATGTGTTCCGCCCAAGCCGGGCAATACCCCTATAAAATCCTTCACTACCGGACATGCCAATTCCGGATGGGCAGCCAACGCAGCATTACTGTGTGCCGGCATCTCTATCTCCGGA
Source organism: uncultured Bacteroides sp. (assembly GCA_958477465.1). Classification (GTDB taxonomy): domain Bacteria; phylum Bacteroidota; class Bacteroidia; order Bacteroidales; family Bacteroidaceae; genus Bacteroides. The sequence continues at coordinate 27,528 of CAUEFX010000014.1, read as the reverse complement.
ATTACCTCAATCTGCCGCTCGGCCGCATAAGCGATCATTTCTTTCATGTCTTCCTGCGTATAAAATCCGCCAACCGGAGTCGCTTCTCCCAACTTCGGATTCCTCCGCGAATGAAAAGGGACACCTCTGCTACTTACACGCCAGGCACCCACTTCCGTCAGACGGGGATGTTTCTTTATTTCCAGACGCCAACCATTGTCATCGCACAAATGAAAATGCAATTTGTTCAGTTTCAACATGGCCATACAGTCCATGATCCGCAACACGTTCTCTTTAGGAATAAAAAAACGGGCTGCATCCAATAGTAGTCCGCGATAACCGAATCGAGGCTCATCACTGATTTTCACCGAAGGTACCGTCCAATCCGGATTGCCTCCTACGTTCCGGGCATTCTCGATAGAGGGCGGCAATAATAAACGGATGGTCTGCAGCGCATAAAAAAAGCCTTTCGTATCCGAAGCTTTCATCACGATACGGTTCGGAGTAACTTCCAACCGATAAGCTTCGCTTTTCAGATTACGGTCTGTTATACAACAAACGTCACCACCGGCCGCACTTCCCTCTCTCAATTGAGGCGTAAATCCGGCGGCACGGGTAAACAGTTTAATAAAATCCCTGACGATTTCCGCCTGTCCCGCATTTTCCACAGTAAATACCGTCTGATCCGAAAATCGGTAGCTCCCCTCTCCCGGTACCATCTGCACCGGGGTGGGAACAATCGAAATGTTTCGTGTCAAGTCATCAGCCTGTACTGCTATGATAGGGGTAAACAGTAATGCCATTATAATTGATAAGGTGTGTTTCATGATAAATCTACAAATTACATTTTTACTCTTTATCTCTTTCCGGAGAGAAGCGTACCGGATCATCGTACTGTTCCTGCAACTTAAGCATCTCCGTTTTAAGTTCGTTTATTACAGCATCATATTGTGCGTTTCCATATAAATTATGCATTTCAGTAGGATCGTTTTGGATATCATACAATTCCCACCAGTCGATGTCATTATAGAAATGTATCAGTTTATATCGTTCCGTACGAACACCGTAATGACGCTTTACCATGTGCTCGGCTGGATATTCATAGAAGTGATAATACAACGCTTTCCTCCAATCCTTCGGATGCTCTCCTTTCAACAGAGGCAACAACGATACTCCCTGAATATCATCGGGTACCGGTGCACCTGCCAATTCGAGGAATGTCGGTGCATAATCTATATTCTGAACCATCTCGGTGATGTCGCCCTTACGGTCGAAACCTTTCGGTAGACGCATAACCAAGGGAGTACGCATCGATTCTTCATACATAAAGCGTTTATCGAACCAGCCATGTTCTCCCATATAAAATCCCTGGTCTGAGGTATAAACCACCAAAGTATTGTCCAACATTCCTTTTTCTTCCAGATAGTCGAGCACGCGTCCCACGTTATCATCCAGTGATTTCACCGTTTTCATGTAATCACGCATATAACGCTGGAATTTCCAATTGGCCAGTTCCTTCCCTTTCAGGTTCTGTTTGTAGAAGTCATCGATAACCGGACCGTAAAACTTATCCCATGCCGCCCGTTGCTCGGCATCCATACGTCCGAGAAACTTCTCATACAAAGATTTCAGACGTGAATTCTTATCCGGACGGAGCATCTTCAAGTCATAAATCATATCCATGTCCTTCACGATACTCATCTCCTGCGCAGCGGCAGCGGGACGCCCTTCATAATCATCAAAGAAATTCTCCGGAAGAGAAAAAGTCTTGTCCTCATAAAGTGCCAGATTACACGTATCTGCCATCCAGTTGCGATGAATGGCCTTATGATGAATCAAAAGGCAGAACGGTTTTTCTTTATCCCGTTTATTCTCCATCCAGTCGATAGCGTCATCCGTAATGATATTTGTTAAGTATCCCTGTTTCCGGATCGTATCGTTATCCTGAGTAATAAAATCCGGATTATAATAATCTCCCTGACCAGGCACGATTTCCCAATAATTAAAACCTGAAGGCAAGCTTTCCAAATGCCATTTACCTACCAAAGCTGTTTGATAACCCACCTTTTGAAGCAGTTTGGGAAAAGTCTGCTGTGCACTGTCGAATACACAGGTTGTGTTATCATAAAACTTATTGGCACAACTATGCTTGCCGGTTATCATGCAGGCACGACTCGGCCCGCTCAAGGAATTGGCCACAAAACTATTAGTAAAACGTACGCCGTCATTAGCAATACGATCCAAGTTGGGAGTTTCCATATAACGCGTATCATAACAACTCATCATCTGAGCCGTATGGTCGTCTGTCATGATATAAACAATATTATATGGTTTTGCCTCTTCCTTCTTTTGATTCTGGCAAGAAGAAACGGCTGCCAATGTTGCTAATCCGGCAAAGGGATAAACTAATTTTAAGTCTGGTCGGTTCATTGTAAAACAAGATTAATTTAAATGCAATAATTCCATCTTTTATCTTTCAGTGATTCTATACTTAATTAAGATACAAATGTACACCGATGAATACTAAACCAATGTTCTGAAATAATTTTATATTTTCCAGAAATGTCCCAATAACATCCGTTTCTGAATGTTATTTGAAAGTAAAGATAAAATAGCAACAAACAATGACACTAAAATTGAGTAAAAACGATCTTATCTCAATCTTATAAAGCCTGGTCATCTTACAGTTATTACTAACAAAATATACAATTACTCTTTGATAGTATTTATTCAGGTTAGAAAGTTCATATAATACAATTTGCAACAATTAAATATGAGTAAGCAATTATTATTCGTTACAATTTCTATTACACTTTTTCCAGTAAGTAACAGTGAGCTTGCGGCTCACTGTTACTTATAGCAAAACGTAAAGCGTTTCCTTACATACCTACATCTAATAAGTTAGCGACGAAAAGACAAATTAATATCCATAGTTCTGATCACTGGCAGATATTGCCTCGTTCGTATTCAATTCTTCCTGTGGAATAGGCAACCTAAGATTCTTCTTTAAAAAGTCTTCAGTCAAATTGCCATTATTAAAAAGACGTTCTTTAAATCTATGTCCACCTAATTCAGGGTTCTCTACAATGGCTTTTGTTATGTGATGGTTGTTCTGGATTTCCAATACTTTTTTCAGATACTCTGTTCCTCGTCTACGTACATCACAATACATAGTCTGTTCACCGGCCAATTCCACCAGACGTTCCCAGAAAATTTTATCTCTCACTTCATTCTGAGTTAAAGTTGTCTCCCAATCTTTCGGATAAACCGCATTAGCCCCTCCAGACTGGCGCGCTCTCCGCAATACTTCTTTTGCTATTTCAACAGCTCTCTCCGTATCACCAGATTCATTTAGAACATCTGCCATCATAAGTAAAAAGTCGGCATAGCGATATAAAATAAGATTCTTACGGGAATTTTGTGCAGTAGAATTCAAATCAATCGCTTTTTTATAATAAGCCCATCCATTGTGCTCTCCGGTAGGTTCCACGAAACGTTTCACCAACATTTGGTCAACTGATTCCAATTCTTCCACTGTAGGATTAGTAGGATCAGCACATATAGTATAATCAATCTCCACATTATGAGTAACACGGCCTGTTTTATAAATCAATTTCGGATAAGAAACCAGTTTGTCTCCTGTACTCTTATTCGTCCATTCCAAGAAAACTGTTTCATTATATCTCGGATCATCCGGATAGGTTCCTTTTAAATAATCATGAAAAGCTTTTGACATACGTATACGCCCCCACGATATTCCAGTCGTAGAATTCTGAGGAGCAAAAATCCAACTTCCACGATTTCCAGTTGTAGAAGATTCGGTTGAGAAATTTAACTGAAAGATAGCCTCTTTAGAGTTCGAATGTTGCACAAACAAATCTGAGAAGTCTGATTCTAATCCAAATTTACCATACACAAGTTCACATTGTTCCAATGCTAAATCCCAATACGTCTTATTAGAAGCAGACACTTTCCCCTGACAACCCAGATACCAGTATAGTTTGGCCAAATAAGCCCGTGCGGCCAACCCGGAGGCTTCACCCGCGTCAGAAGTTTCCGGTAGTCCGCTAATAGCATCCTTCCAGTCTTCTTCGATCTGTGCTGCAATTTCTTCTTCTGACGCTCTTGGAACTGAGAGAGTTTTTAAAGACGGAATTGTATTGCGCAAAGGAACTCCTCCAAAAGTTGTCAACAAATGATAATATGCAAATCCTCTCAAGAATTTGGCCTGTGCTACCAAACCCGTTTTAAAATCCTCATCCAACGGACTTGCTTTCATATTCTCTATAAAGAAGGTTGTCTCCGATACTGTTTTATATAAACTTCTCCAATACATCTTCGTTATCGTACAACCGGAAGATGTATTTAAAGAGACATAGCGATCCTGATCACCGGCATTCGTTTGTGCCCATCCTAATCCGGAAGCTCCCACCAACAATTCTTGAGCTGCCTGGCCAAAGCCATCATAGGTTGTCAATTGACCATAACAGGAAAGCAAAGCCAACTGTGCTGTATTTTTATCCAAAAAAACAGATTCACTATTCAGAGCATATTGAGGATTTTCGTCCAAGCAGGAGGAAAATGCACAAATAGCTAATAAGACATATATTAATTTTAGTTTTTTCATAATACCCAATTAAAATGTTACACTTAAACCAAAGATATAAGAGCGTGATTGAGGAAACGAGTTCATATCAATACCCCTTCTTAACCCATCAAATGCAAATGTATTCACTTCCGGATCATATCCTGAATAGTCGGTAATGACGAATGCATTTTTTACAGAAGCAAAAACATTAATTGCTTGAAAACCTATTTTACCCACGAGACTCTTCGGTATAGTATATCCCAAAGTAATATCCGAACATCTTAAAAAGCTACCATCCTCAATGTAACGGTCAAGTACGGCAGTAGAAGGATTGGTACTGTTTACACTCGGATAACGGTTTGTCGGATTATCCGCCCGCCATGCGTTTTCAAAAGCATCTTTACGAATATTAGATGAATTCTTGGACGGCATTGCTTCATAACGCAAATTACTATTCAACAAATCATTTCCATAGACTCCATTAAAGGATACAGACAAGGAAATATCTTTGTAAGCCAATCGGGTCTGGAAACCGTAAGTAAAATCCGGATTAGGATCACCCAAAATGACTTTATCATCTTCAGTAATCATTCCATCACCATTGCTATCCACAAATTTGATATTACCCAGATCTGTACTTCCGGCAACAGTATTCTTATTGTTACTCTTCTGAGGAACATCATCCCCTTCCTGAATAATACCATCCGTTTTATATCCCCAGAACAATCCGGGCGCCTTTCCTTCTATAAAAATATTAGCCACACCAAAATGATCACCGATCGAATTACCTAAATAGGCTGAATACTGGTTATCTCCATAATAAGAAAGCGGCAAGCCCAATTTTTCAATTTTCGAACTGTTAAAGCCTATATTACCGGATACATTCCAAGTAAAGTCTTTGGAACGAATAATGTCTGCATCCAAAGAGATTTCAAATCCCTTGTTTGACAATGCTCCTTGATTCATCAAAATATTCCCAAAACCTGTAGTATAGGAAACGGCACGATCAATCAGCAAATCATTCGTACGTTTGTAATACCAATCCAACGTACCGGACAAGCGGCTATTGAATACGGCAAAATCAAGACCTATATTATAAGAAGTGGTAGTCTCCCACTTAAGTTCCGGATTTTGCAAATTACTAACAGCCAAAGCCAGTTCTTTATTTCCGTTAGCATCTGCGTAGTCGATAGTCTTTTTATAATTATAAAAACTATTATAGGGATCTATAGCCTGATTTCCGGTCTGACCATATCCTAAACGGAACTTTAACTGGTCAATCCATGAAGCATTTTCCTTAATAAAATTCTCTTGTTCCATACGCCATGCCAAAGCTACGGAAGGGAAATACGCCCATCGGTTAGCCTTTACAAATTTACTTGTTCCATCAGCACGAAATGTAGCAGTCAATAAATAACGTCCTTCAATAAAGGCTAAATTCAAGCGTCCCAAATATGAAAGCAATTGATAATCTTTCTGAATCGGTTGCTCTTCATTGATGGTTCCCGCCATATGCAATCCTTTAGTACGGAAAGAGTGGTTTTCAAAATTACGGGCAGAAGTTACTTTATTCAGAAATCCATAGTCATCATAAGTAACACCCACAGTAGCTGCAATATCAACAATATTCTTAATTTTAGTATTGTAATTTACAATGTTTTCAACCGTGTAATGGTTTTTCTCCAGATCCGTCAATCCAAGAGAACCATTATCATTCTCCCCTTTAAACAACTGGAGTCCGAACCAACGCCCACGAGACTGCATAAAAATATCTCCACCTACACGGGCATTATAAGAAAATCCCGCACCAATATTCCAAGTCAGATCAGCAGAAGCCCGGAACGTTTTCTCATTGGTAATATCATCATAATCATTGATCCAACTCCATACGGTTGTTTTTTGCTCTGCCGACAGATTTTGTTCACCGGACGGAGTCACGTAAGGTGCCGAATCGAGAGCTGTACGAGTAACAGAACCGGTTGCGCCTCCCTTCGTATCACCACCGGACATCATATCGTTCTGCTTGATAGAACCATTCAATGTCATATCCAATTTCACTTTTTTAGATAAATCCATTGATAAGTTTGCACGTAAATCTCCCTGTTTCAATCCCGTATTGTAAACAATACCATTAATATCTTTAAAGGAAGCCGAAACAAAATAGGTTGTTTTATCGTTACCGCCATTGACAGTAGCTGAATAATTTTGAGAAAAAGCACTCTGATAAATCTCTTTTTGCCAATTACGATAATCCAGCACGTGGTAAGATTCAGGGTCTTCCGGATCATATTCACCACCGGAATAAATATAACGCACTTCATCACCGGCAAAAAAGTACTGGGAAGACTTCTCGCCCAACTGCTCATTGCGAAAACGTGCATACTCCTCCAAGTTCAACATGTCTTTTAACTTCGTTGCATTTGCAATTGTAAAATTCGCACTTAAGCTAACTTTTGGCTTTCCACTTTTACCTTTTTTAGTCGTAATAAGAATAACTCCATTGGCACCGCGTGAACCATAAATAGCCGTAGCCGATGCATCCTTCAGAATCTGAATATCCTCAATATCCTGTGGATTCAAACTCGTCAATGGATTCTGAGCAGTCTGGAAATCACTATTACCAAAAGCACTGGCTGCAAATTCACCGGTAGAAGCTTGCGGAATATTATCAATGACGTATAAAGGTTGATTATCTCCACGCAATGAGTTGGCGCCACGAATGGTTACCGAAGAAGCTGCTCCCGGAGTAGCCACCGTTGCTCCGACATTCACACCTGCGATTTTACCTTGCAACAGATTGTCTATCGAAACAACCTTTGCCGCCTCATTCTGGTCGGGTTTTAATGAAGAAATAGCTCCTGTCACATCTCCTTTACGTACTGTTCCATATCCGACAACTACAACTTCATCCAACATCTCGGAATCTTCCGACAGCTTAACATTGACCGTCGTTTGATTTCCAACCCTTATCTCCTGTGTTTTGTATCCGATAAATGAAATTACTAAAATCGCATTATTCCCAGACACAGAAATAGAATAGTTACCATCTATATCTGTTATAACCCCATTAGTTGTCCCTTTCACAAGAACATTCGCACCTACAACTCCCTCATTTGTCTCATCTGTGATCCGTCCTTTAATCACCTTAGACTGCTGTATGGATTCAACCTCAGCATGTAATGACAAGAAAGGACAAATCATCAGCAAAGCGAAAGCTAATAAACTAAATTGCCATTTGTTTCTCATACTATATTATATTAAGTTTCACATTTATTTTATCTGCACTTTTGTAGTAGCCTGCCCCTCGGAAGAATCTATTTTCAATATATACAACCCTGTCGTAAGGATGCCACTTAATGAGAAACGGATCTGCTTCTCTCCTATTGTGCTGTATACCTTCTTACCGGTAGTAGAAAACAAACCGCATACAGCTTCTCCGTTGAAAGGCAAGTCTACCTGAAAATTACCATCGGAAGGATTAGGATAAACATTAACCTTGACCGGATTTAATTTCGGATAAAGTTTTTCTTCCTCTATTCCTACAGGATCTGTATCTATTTTTGTCACCAATGTATCCACATTAGAATGAATGACCATACTCAGAGCTCTGATCAAACTTAACTCTTTCTGTACGCTCACATCATTTCCCATATCAAAATACATACATCCACCGGCATTATTATCAACAAGCAACTGCATTTTCTTTTGTACCTCTTTCACTCCATTAAAAGTATAGTTAACGCCTCCAATAGTACCTGTATTCGATTCCGCAGTCACAGTTGAAAAATCCAAATCTTTATATCCTTTCACATTCTTTCCGGAATTATCACTCATAACTACGGTCGTTGCCATAGAAAGACGAATCTTCTCCGCTGGATAACCATAATTTACAGCCGTAGTATAAAAAGAAGAATAAGCACTCCATACCAAATTGCTTTTCCGCGGTCCGTAATTTTGGAAAGTAACATAATCGACAGCCTCAATCGCATCCAAAGGCATTGTATAGGAAACCGGATGCAAACTTACACTGAATATTTTATCACCCGGTACTACTGCACGTATCGCTTTTACCATTTCTCCATAAGAAGTCCATTTAGGGTTATTAGGATTATTATCCAACCACTCCAGATCTATATCTACGCCGTCACAATAAGGGATTAACGCCTCAACCCCTTTAGCGATATTCGCACGCCAAGATTCATTTCCTATATTATTAGGCCACAATTTATTTCCACTGGCATCGCTATCCGAACTGATCAGGCCTATCCTTATTTTATATCCTCTATATCCTTTATACAAATTTCTAGTCTGCTCAATCATTGCTTTCCAGCCCTTTGAATTATATCCGATATTATCCTCCCTGTCAAATTTCCAATATCCATCAAAGAAGATAGCGTCATACCCTCCACCTGGAAACGCAGCAGAAGTTAACGTACCATCCATATCCGAAGCAAAAGCAGTACGTGCATTTCTCCAAACCATCAATTCATCCATCTTACCGATGAAACCGGTACCCACCACCGCATCGGCATCAATATCTTTAATGGTATACATCACTCCGTCAGCAGGTTTGGTTATTGTGCCTTTCAGATTCTGATTATTAGCATAAATACGCATAGGATTACGTGAAGAAGTGGGGTCCATTGTTACAGCTAAGTGTTGCCATTGATTCGGATTTAGGACATTATCACACTCCATCTGCCAACCATCTGCTTTAACAATCACTTGTTTCTTTTCCAAATCCCCCAAATAAATACCAAATAAGTTAGAATCGTTCTCTTTCTGTTCAAAAAGGACAGCACCTTCAACCCATTTTTCCACATAAAACCAACCTTCAACAGTTGCCGACTGGCTTGACGGTTCTCCTGCTTGAATTGCTTTACCCAAATTCAATGTACCTGTACCATCCAACACAGCAATGCCGGAGCGTTCTCCATCTGTTGCCAGAAAAGCAACTCCTCCTATTGCCGAAGCATCATCCAAGGCCGTCATGGTAACCTCACCTGTACGCCCATTTACTGAAGCATTCAAGAATATCAAATCGTTGGTCAACAAATGCATGTCTTTATCTATCTGCAGACGATCACAATGGCGGTTAAAAGAAGAATACCCAGTTACAGCACGGTACCGGAAAAAATCGTTATCAGTCACCTCTTCCCGCTGGATTACAGTATTTGACGTACCGTGATGAGCGAATTTATAGTCAACGACATGATCTGCACATTGCTCTTGATCAAATTTATAGTACAAAATGAGAGATTCCCACTTCGGATGAAACTTATTTACCGTATTCTGGAACATCAGTTCTTCTTTATCTGCGCTTGACAGGCCGGTATTCCATATCCGGAATTCATCCAAACGGCCTTTAAATCCCTTACCTAAAACCAAATTTTCATTAGAAAACGGCATTTGCAAGTGGCTGTTGGCATTCCAGGTTTTCACACCATTGATCCATGTATCGGCTCCATTTGCAAATACTCCTAATGATATCTGTGTCCACCCTGTTACCGGAATCCCCGTCAAAACGATTTCCTGAGTTCCAATCTTAAAAATGACATTTCCCGCTACAGTAGATAATCTCGCAGAAAACTCCTCTGTTTCAGAACCACGTTTAAAAATATAAGCATCGGCAGTCCACTCTTGTGGAGCCATTAAAAATTGGACAGCATATTCACTTTTCCCATTAATTTCAGGTACTTGTCCGCAAGTAACAGAATTATCACCAGAAAGTTTTAATGCATAATTAACGACCTGCGCCTGCAAAGAAGAGAAACAGAAACAACAGACTACAAACAAAGAAAAAATCTTTCCTATTTGTTTCATAGTTATCAAATTTAAAGAGTAAAAAAATTATAAAGAGACCGGCACAAAGCCGGTACTCCTTTTATCTGCTGGAATATATCCAATTACAATATCACTTTTGTTGATTTTGTACCCACTTTTACAATATAAGCTCCCTGACTCATCGGAACTTCCATAAATCCCGCTGTGGCCTCTGTGCTATAAACCAACTGTCCGATCATATTATAAATATAAACCATCTCACGATTATTGGCATTGTTCACATAAATATTCTGATGATCCCAAGTCACAAACGGGGTATCCAAATCCGGCATAGTAGATGTAACACCAACACTACCAGCTCCATTCGGTTTACTCATACCTGTAAAAGAGCCATCAGGGTTTTGTACACCTTCCGTATTTACCAACTCACCTTCCGGATTCCTCACAAAACTTATTTCATAAATATATAAAGCAGTCTTATCCATCATTTGACCTCCAAATTCAATACGAGCACGGAAAGGATCTTTAGTTCCTGTTTTCGCATTTATTTGGAATTGCCACCAACCGGAGTCTCCAGTATAGAGAACTTCACTCTTAGAACCTAATGAAGTATTATTTCCACCTCCAGAGACACAAGACAAGCCTAAACTTTTGGCACCAACTGCAAGATCTGAAACCATTTTCATCTGATATGTAACCCGATAATTGTCTCCACCTTCAGCACTTGACGGTCCTATAAAATTTAAAGAAAACCAGCCTTTAGCTAAATTACCAGTCGATGCAGGTCCCTCTGCTGACACCGGAGCATTTTTACCTTTCAGCAACAAAAGATTTCCAAATTCACTGTTTACAATAGAAAGACCGGAGGCTAAATCTTCTTGGGCTGTCGGATTTGCCGGTGCTACAGCAGTCACAATGGAACCGCTGACATTTAACTCTGCTATACTTGGATTGGCACCTGTACCCCAAAACATTTCAACCGGACCCACCGGACGTTCCCCAAATTTAAATGCGGCGGGAGTTACATCTTCTGCTTGTGCAAAAACATTAGCAGTCATCATCAGTGCAACTGCTGAGAGAAGTACATTTCTTTTCATAATATAAATTAATAAAGTTAATGATTTAAATTTTTCTATCGTTCAACAGCATATTTTTCAGATCTATCAAACGACTTTTGTCATTGCAAACATAGCACATCAGAGATAAACCGATGTTCAAAAATCACTTTTAAGCTTCCAAAAGCGTCTAATTCTATTGTCTACAACGGTTTTTGGATATTTCTGGAAAGAGGATAGAAATTTATGGAATCCGAACAAGAACCCACATATTATACAAAATCAAAACAAAGAATTGTTCTGTTGGAAGGTTGACTTTCTTTATACAACAAAGGGAAGTCAACCCTATTTCAAAAACGAAATCAGAGATAGACTTTCAATGATTAATACCTGACCATACAAAGGTAGAGCCAAAACTCTCTTGTATTCGATAACCACTCCGACTACAAACAAACAAAAAGACACAATAAGCATAAATAGACTGACATAATTCCCACATACCCCACTTTCTCCTAACATACACTTTAACTAAAAAGCAACAAATAGAGAAAAAAGTGCATAAATAAACAAATAAAGCGCGCCTTTTTCTGCATATATTCATACAAAAGAGGATAAATATGCACTTTTACCAGACAGAATTACCCATGTTTCTCCGGAAAAAAAGTTCAGTTTCTCGTAGAGGAACGACTCGTTCCTCTACGAGAAACTATAAGAGTCTCTACGAGAAAAACAATTTTTCCTCCAAAAATTTACTTTTCACGCTAACAGCCGACAGAATTCAATCCGTTTCGAAATAGAATAAAGAGCAATATATACACATTTTCAAAACAAATTACAAGCAGAAAATAAGGATAACAACCATAATAACAGCAAATCATTCATATTAATAACTTTTCTAAATATTCAATATAGAAATGCAGAAGATTTTCAGCGTCAACACTATCTCTTGCTTCAACAAAAGAATTCTGCCGAATCTAAAATATCATATTGACATTTTGTAAAAAAGCACTGTTGCCTTTTCGGACAAAAGTAGGTTGGTCAGTTTTCTTTCCGTAATAACGTTCCACCCTTATCACAGCCAAACGACCGCTCCCATTATCTCACAAGACGGATTCCGGTGGGCCGTCCAGATATTTAGCACAAAAATAAAAGCCGACTACACAAAATTGATAATCGAATAGACATTTCCCACTTATAAAAAGACACAAGCGTCTGATTGCATATAAAAAAAGGTGTAATTTAGCAATCAGAAAAACAGTCACCAGAATACCAACTGCAATAAAACAACATTCATGAACAGCCTTCATAAACTCATTTCAAAAAGCGTGTTAATGCTGCTTCCTTCAGGTCCAAGCGCAAAATCGCTCTAAGAACCGAGGCATAGAGGGCTGTTCTGAAAAAGTACAAAATCCTGCATCAGGTGGAGACATTAGAGATTACCCAATACAGAATTGAAAAAACATTCTACAAAAATGATATGCCTTTAAACTTTACCAAGGTTTCTTTCAACAATCCTGTATGAGATATTCCTTTAATACCATTATCTTTGTCTTAAACGAAATTTACTAAATATTTGATAACATGAAAAGAAACTCCCTGTTATTCGCAGCCGCTCTATTCATAGGGCTGACCGGTTGTAAAAACACTCCGACTCAGAAAGAAGCCTGGATAAGTAACGCGCTCGATGTTGCTTCTTACCAATTGAAATTAACCGCCGAAGAACTCTCCGGAACAAATAAGCTTCCACGCTCCATATATTCCGGTTATGATGTAAACTTCCTCGATGCACAGTTGCAACGCGAAAACAAAACATATATCGACTCTTTGCGTCCTAATCCGTCGGCACTGCAATTAGGGCAAAGACATCTTTGCGACATCATCGACTGGACCAGCGGTTTCTTCCCCGGAAGCCTTTGGTATGCTTACGAGATGACCGGTGATGAAGAACTGAAGAAGCGTGCTATCGAGTATACCAACATACTGAATCCGGTACGTAAGTTGAAAGGTACTCATGATGTAGGCTTTATGATAAATTGCAGTTATGGCAATGCTCTCCGCCTCGCTCCCAACGATACCATCAAAGCCGTACTTGTAGAAACTGCGGATAACTTATGCTCCCGTTTCAATCCGGAAATAGGTTGCATCCGTTCATGGGATTTCGGAGCATGGAATTTTCCTGTAATTATTGACAATATGATGAACTTGGACTTGCTGTTCAACGCATTCAAGTTGACAGGAAATGAAAAATATAAAGATATAGCCGTAAAACATGCACAAACCACAATGAAGAATCATTTCCGTCCAGACTATACCTCATATCATGTGGTCAGTTATAACAACGACGGAAGTGTGGAAATCAAACAGACCCATCAAGGTAAAAATGCGGAATCAGCCTGGTCGCGCGGACAAGCATGGGGAGTATACGGTTATACCTCTTGTTATCGCGAGACTCAGGATACCGCTTTCTTACAGGAAGCTGTTCACATTGCAGACATGATTATGAAGCGTGTGAAAACAAACGATATGATTCCTTATTGGGATTATGATGCTCCGGCTGGTGACAAGACTCCGCGTGACGCATCCGCCGCCGCCATCACAGCATCGGCATTTTTGGAGCTCAGTACGTTAGTACCCGACGGTAAGAAGTATTTCGACTATGCTGAAACTATTCTGAAAAACCTGTCCGGTCCTGACTATTTATCAGCAAAAGGTAGCAATCAAGGTTTTGTGCTGATGCATTCCACCGGTTCACTGCCGCACGGATCCGAAATAGATGTACCGCTGAACTACGCAGATTACTACTATCTGGAAGCGTTGAAAAGATATATAGATTTAAAAAACAAAGGGTAAAGATTAGGTGAAAGATTGTTTTTAAATTACCCTTGGAGAGGGTAGCAAATTCTCTTATTAACAAAACCACCCCTGCCATGACGCCTACTGATGTCTGTGACAGGAGTGGTTTCTATCTTTTTAATATGCAACAAAGGAAATATCAATACAACGGCAATCCAAACCGTCCGTCCACGACCTTTTCCAATTCTTCACTTAACCGTTGCACACGTTTGGGCTGTTCTTTCGCCAGATTATTCTTTTCACCGGTATCTTTCTTCAAGTCATACAATTGCGGCTCCATACTGTTTCCCAGTTCTATATTCACATGCTTATTATAAGCCGGCCCCTTTCCGGGACGAACATATTTCCAACGGCCGTCTGTAATGGAAAGATTATTTTGTGCATTTTGCAATACCAGATAATCGCGTCCTTTCTTCTCTTTTCCCATCCAAGCCTTTTTCATCGGACGGCTATCCGGTGCCGCACCTTCGGGAAGGACCTGATCCAACATTTGTGCAAACGTAGCAAACCAGTCAATCTGACAAAGCAATGCATCGGATACTCCGGGCTTGATCTGTCCCGGCCATCTCCAAATACAAGGAACGCGGGTCCCGGCCTCATAGATACTGTATTTCCCACCGCGATACTCACCGCCGGGCTTATGATCACCCAACAGTTCGACAGCCTGATCTTTATAACCGTCATCTACAACCGGACCATTGTCACTGGAAATGATGACTAACGTATTCTTGTCCAATCCCAACCGTTCAAGCGTATTCAATACCTCTCCGACACACCAGTCAAACTCCAACAAGCAATCGCCACGAGGCCCCATACCACTCTTACCGGCAAACTGTGCTCCGGGAACACGGGGAACATGCGCATCCTGTGTTGCAAAATAAAGGAAGAACGGGTGATCTTTATGGGATTCGATGAAAGAGACGGCTTTACCGGCCAGGGTTTCGGCTATCTTATCATCTTTCCAAAGTGCCGACTTGCCGCCTTTCATAAAACCAATACGGGAAATTCCGTTGACAATACTCATGTCATGCCCATGAGAAGGGTGCATAACCAGCAATTCGGGATTGTCCTTTCCGGTAGGCTCCCCGGGGAAATTCTTTTTATAGCTGACCTGAATAGGATCGGCCGGATCGAGATTAATCACCTGGTCATTCTCAACAAACACACAAGGCACACGGTCGCCGGTGGCAGCCATAATAAAGGAATAGTCAAAGCCGATATCGTTGGTACCCGGTTTCAAGGGTTTATTCCAATCCTGTTCACCACCTTTGTCGCCCAATCCTAAATGCCACTTACCTACTACAGCGGTAGTATAGCCGGCTTGCTTGAACATATCCGGCATGGTATAGCGATCCGGGCGAATAATGGAAGCGGCATCACCATCGGCAATACCCGTACCGGCTTTACGCCAGGCATATTCTCCCGTAAGCATGGCATAACGGGAAGGTGTGCTTGTGGCAGCCGCACTGTGGGCATTGGTGAATCGCACGCCTTGTGCCGCCGCACGATCTACATTAGGAGTATGAATCGTATGCGCGCCATTGCAACTGAAATCTCCGAAGCCAATGTCATCGGCATAAATAAAAACTACGTTCGGACGTTGTTCTCCTTTTTCTTGCGCAACGGCATTTTGAACGAGACAGGGGGTAATAACCAAGGGAAGTACAAAATAATCTTTTTTCATGATAAGTTAATATTAGATTCCGGAACAAATATCGTCATTTGCAAAAACATACACACCCCATATCGGTCAATATTTTACCGTACAATTAAAAATTAGACATTTATGGACATCCGATAGACAATATTGGAAATAATAGCTCCTCCCTTAGCCACATAATCCGTATATGGCATTTACTACAAAAAAAGTAAATGAATAAAAATCCGGATAAAACAAATTCTTAAGTCCGCCGTTATAGTTATAAAAAATAAGGTATAATTATGGACTTAGGAAATTGGATGAACAAAATCCTCATCGGATGGGGAGTAGACCCGAAAATAGCCAATACGTTCGATGAGGCTATTATTGCCATCTTAATGATCTGTATTGCTGTGGGGCTCGATTACCTTTGCCAAGGTATTCTGGTAGGTGGAATGAGAAAATACACCAAACACTCCCCTCACGTATGGAATACATTATTAATGAAACGGCGTGTGTTCCATAATCTGATACATACGATTCCCGGTATACTGGTATATACACTACTACCTGCTGCTTTTGTGCACGGAAAAGAGCTGTTGCTCATCTCTCAGAAAATATGTGCCGTTTACATCATCCTATCCTTATTGCTGGCCATCAACGGAGTGCTGCTGATGATATTGGATGTATATTCGGAAAAGGCAAAGGCAAAGAACCATCCGATGAAAGGATTCATACAAGTGCTGCAAGTCATTCTCTTCTTCGTAGGCGGCATCGTTGCAATTGCCATTCTTATAAACAAATCACCGGCAAGCCTGTTTGCCGGTTTGGGGGCTTCGGCAGCCGTTCTGATGCTGGTATTCAAAGATTCCATTTTAGGATTTGTAGCAGGCATACAGTTATCTGCCAATGACATGGTACGGCTGGGCGACTGGGTGACAATTCCTTCGAGCAATGCTAATGGCGTAGTACAGGAAATCACATTGAATACGGTCAAAATCAAGAACTTCGACAACACGATTTCTACCGTACCTCCTTACAGTCTCATAAACAACTCTTTCCAGAATTGGCGCGGGATGGTGGAATCGGGCGGACGGAGAGTCATGAAGAATATCACTCTCGATCTGACCACACTGAAGTTCTGTACCCCCGAAATGTTGGATACTTTCCGAAAAGAAATCCCTCTGCTGGCCGATTACCAACCGGAAGAGGGAGTGGTACCGACCAACTCGCAGGTATATCGCGTGTACATAGAGCGTTACTTATGTAGTCTGCCTGTAGTAAACCAGGATCTCGACTTGATCATCAGCCAGAAAGAAGCGACCGAATATGGGGTACCCATTCAAGTTTATTTCTTCTCCCGCAACAAAATATGGAAAGAATACGAACGTATCCAATCCGATATCTTCGACCATCTGCTTGCAATGGTGCCCAAGTTTGAATTGAAAGTATATCAGTATTCAGACTGATGCTTTTCTCTATACTTCGTCGGTGTTTCTCCCGTATGCTGCTTGAACAAAGTGCTGAAGTAGCGCGATGTCGTGAACCCGCAGCGTTCTGCAATTTCGGTAAAATTCAATTTGGTAGTGGTAATAAGCAATATTGCCTTTTCTATTCTGAACTTATTGATATAATCATTGACTCCCACATCCGTCAGTGCCTTTAATTTATTATAAAGTGCAGCACGGCTCATACCGATCTCTCTGCAAAGAAAAGCGACATCCAACTCGGAATCGGACAGATGATCGGTAATGATTTTGTTCAATTTCAGAAGGAAAGTCTCGTCTGCCTGACTGAATGTACTGTCTTCGGGGGTAGGCAACAATCCGGCATTCAGATAGCGCGCCCTTGTCTGCTCACGATTGCGCAAACGACTGCGAATAAGTTCGAGTAGCATATCCTCTTCGAAGGGCTTGGTAAGATACCCGTCCGCTCCGATTTTATACCCCTGCAACTGACTCTGCTCATCATCACGCGCTGTAAGCAGGATAACCGGAATATGACTGACGGCAATATCCTCCTTTATCCGTTTACAAAGTTCATAACCGTTCATACGCGGCATCATCACGTCACTGACTACAATATCCGGCTGGTATTTCCGAAGAACCTCCAAAGCCTCTACCCCATCCGAAGCGGTATATACCTGCTTAAATTTTTCTTTCAGCGTATCCCGCAGAAAATCAACCAGATCCTGATTGTCATCAACCACCAACAAAGAATAGTTGTTCATGACAAAAGTATTTGTATCCGGAATATTTTCTCCACCATTATCAGTAATCAATTCATTCAGATAAGCCTTGGGTTCGCAAAGCACCTCTTCCGATATAGCCTGCAAAGGAAGCTCAAAATAGAAAGTGGCGCCTGCCGTTTCATTGTCTCTGGCACCAATACTTCCTCCATGCAGTTCGGCCAAAATCTTGGAATAAGACAATCCGATGCCCGAACCGTTACGCTGTTCACCGTTTCCCTGATAGAAACGAGTGAAGAGTTTATTTATATCCACCTGCTGCAGTCCGCAACCCTGATCGGAAACCGAAATGCGAACGCGCTGTTCTTCTGATAAAAGTTCGGTGGCAATGGTTATTACAGTTTCCTCCGGACTGTGCTTCAATGCATTAATCAGCAAGTTAGTCAAAATAATCTCACACTTATCCCTGTCGAAGCTCACCTCTTCGATCTGTTCGTCCAACTGATAATAGATTTCCACATTTTTCGCTTCTCCCTCACCGACAAAATCAGCCGAAACCTCCAGTACCCAATCGTTTAACCGCTGGGGATAAATCTGTAATTTGCTTACTCCGACTTCCATCTTACGCAGATCGAGCACCATATTGAGCAAATCCCTCATCCGTTGTGACTGCCTGTAGATACTTTTGAGAGGCACGAAATTGGTGTCTGTAGGAGATAACGTTTTCAGGATGCGATTAAGTGGCGCATGTATCAAAGTCAACGGAGTACGAAGTTCATGACTGATGTTTATCAAGAAACGCACTTTCTCTTCATACACCTGTTTCTCGTGCTCTTTCATTGCCCACTTCAGTTTATTTTCTTTACGCCGCAATGCCACCAGGAAAGCTTGTATGATAGCTCCGGATACAAGCAAGACACAACACATTATAAACCACCACGTTTTATACCAGGGCGGTAAAATGGTAAGGCTCAATACTTGCTGCAAGGGAGTCCAGTTGCCGTCTTTCGTACTGCAGGAGGCCATGATCCGGTAATTTCCGGAAGGCAACGAACGGACAATCAGTTCCGGATCATAGGAATCAATGTACTGCTCATTCAAACCTGCAATCTGGTAGCGATAAATCTTCTGACGGAAAATATCTTTCTCACAAGACATGACACGGATGGCTATCGCCTTGCTGCTCCAAGGCACGGAGATACCGGTAGGTTCCGCAGTCAAAGCATCATTCACCGATTCACCATTGATAAGTACGTCCGTTAATTGCATCTGCGGATATTCCGAACTCTCGATCGGCAAGTTCCTGTCAATACGCAATAACCCTTTGATGCCGCCCATATAGATATCCCCTTTGGTAGAGACCAACTTAGGCTTAGACAGATATTCATTTATCGGAACTCCATCCGACTCTCCGAAAAGTACAAATCTCTTTTCATTGATGAGCCATGCAAACAACATCTGATCCGTACCGATCCATACTTTTCCTCTCCGGTCGCATACAATAGAGTTTACTTCACCAAAAAGCGTTGTAGGCAGATGCTGATATTCATGACTCACCGGGTTGTAACTACTCAGTCCACGATTGCTGCCAATCCAGAAAACGCCCCGTTCATCATACGATACCGAATTTATAAGCGTATCCCTGCCACAAGTAAATATAGCATGCAGCTTATTGGTAGAGTGCTCTAATGCATAGATTCGGTGAAAATCGCAAAAATAACTTATCTGCGCCCCCCAAAAAACCGGAAGGATCATACCGACAAACTCTTCACCCTCTTCTTCCTTTATCATATCTACTTTACCGGAAGCAATATCATACCTATAAATATGAGAGCCAAGCAATAAGACAGAACCGGGCATCGTCTGATAGACATTCACGGTCCGACCGCTATATCGGACAAGATTGTTTATCTCTTCATTATCGACAGTCAACGGAGTGAGATTTCCCGTTGCTTTATCAAAGATGAACAAGCCTTTGGAAAAAAGCGATAATAACAATGTATTAGAAGTAAAACCGGTGATCGATGCCACCTTATTTTTCCATGTAGACGGATAATGCCGGAATTTTTCCGTACCCGGATTTAATCTGTTCAGGCCACCTCCATCGGTACCGATCCATATATCACCGGATACAGAATCCTGATACAGGCTCAAAACCGTATTGTCACTCAGTCCTGTATCGTTTCCCGGTATTGCATCCGTATAAGTCTTCATCGATATTTCACGGATACTGATAAGTCCGCCACGGATACTGCCTGCCCACATATTATTATTAACATCGTTGTGCAGGCATAAAATAGAATTCACAGGCAAAGAGTAATTATTCCCGGGGATATGCTCCAAAATGGATATCTCTTGAGTCTCCGGATCCAATACATTAATCCCGCCCCCGTCGGTACCGATCCATATATACCCGTCTCTCTCGGCCATACATAAAACAACGTCATTATTCAATTGGGAATTCCGAGTGGTATAAGAGGCCAGCAGCGCACCGTCTTTTGCAAAACACCGGATACCGTTATTGTACGGAGCAACCCATACGCGCTGCCGGGAGTCTATCATGACCTCCATAATTTCTTTTCCACAATCAAAAGGAGTAGGCGACACTTCTCCGGTACGAAGATTGAGTAGCAATGCCCCCTGCCAACGACTGACACAAAGTAGAGTTTCCGCATTCCACATACCAATGTAAGATATGGAGAATTGCGCATCAGAAGAAAAATCTCGGACAAGAGCAAAAGAGTCGTCTTTATAACTATAAAAATAAATTTTATTACGCGCACCGAACAAGATTCCCTGACTGGTGCGACAGAAAGCACTTACGGTTATATTTTGATTGTTATTGTTTTTAATGACATCAAAATCATCACTCCTGCGCCGATAACGCGCTATACCTTTATCGGTCATAATCCAGATGTTGTGCAAACTATCCTCCACAATCTGATGGATATGATTGTGGGGCAAAGAATTCGGGTTATCGGGCTGACATGTATACTTCTTCAATTCATGTCCGTCGAAGCGGCCTAATCCACTTCTCGTCCCGATCCACACAAACCCTTTCTTTTCAGCATAAATGCACCTTACCGTAGAAGGCAGCCCTTCTTTCAAAGAGATTTGTTTAAAATAATAATGACTGGCTTTTAATTGATTACAACATAAGAACAGACCTATTATCCAACAAAAAAGGCGAAGGCAATTGACTATTTTCATAATTAGATTCGTATGTAATCGGGAACAAAAATAGTTTTTTCTTTTTCTATCACCAAAAAAAGAATATTAAAAAAGAGGCCAGTTCGGATCGTCTGTATGCGCTTCTTTCATAATGTTTTTCAGTTCCTCCACCTTTTCGGGATATTGATTCAAAACATTATGTTTCTCCGACGGATCGGCAGCCAGATTGTAAAGCTCATAATAAGGCTTATTGCCGCGTATGTTCATGTGAACGAGTTTCCAAGAACCTTTGCGAACAGCCTGACGACCGTTCAACTCTTGAAATTCAAAATACAGGTATTCATGTTCTTTTTGTCCTTTCCGGTTCTCAAGTAGAGGAAGCATACTTACACCATCCATCTCCCGAAGATCGGCTTTAGGACGTAACATCTCCTCAAAAGTAGGCATCAGATCCCAGAAAGAACACATGAAATCGGTTTCTGTACCGGATGTTACATGCCCCGGCCAGGACACAATCATGGGTACCCGGATTCCTCCCTCATACAGATCACGCTTATAACCACGCCAGATGCCGTTACTATTAAAGAAATCGGGATCGGCTCCCCCTTCCTGATGAGGACCATTGTCGCTTGCAAAAATAATAAGGGTATTTTCATACATACCTTTTTCTTTCAACTTCTGTACCAACTGACCTACATATACATCGAGCCGATAAACCATCGCTGCAAATGTAGCGCGCGGATTCAATTGGGTGCAATACCCTCCCTTACGGAAAGCAGGACTTCCAGGTTCAAACCCTTTGTACGGAACCTCTGGAAATTTACCGCGGAATTTCTTAATAATGCTGTCTTCTGGAACAATCAGTTCGGCATGCGGAATAATAGTAGGATAAAATAAGAAAAAAGGCTCTTCCTCCTCCCTGTCATCCAAGAAAGAAAGAGCTTTGGAATGAATCAAATCCTGAGAGTAGGTCCCTTTGCCGTATTCCACCTCCAACACATTATCTTTCAGTTCGATACGCTGATCGTTTTCCCACAAATGATCGGGATAATAGCTATGCGCCAGCAACTGACAATTATAACCGTAGAAATAATCGATTCCCTGCTTATTGGGATCCCCCGTAGAACCGATAAAGCCTAATCCCCATTTACCGAAAGCAGCCGTTTTATATCCGGCATCTTTAAATAGGTGAAAAATGGTATGCGAATCAGCCGGCAGAGGGAACTGACCTTCCGGATTAAGTTCCTTATTTCCACGAATAGCCGTGTGCCCACTATGCGTACCGGTCAGAAGACAAGAACGCGAAGGGGCACTCACCGTAGTACCCGAATAACATTGTGTAAAACGCATTCCGTTTTGCGCCAACTGATCGATGTTGGGAGTCTCGAACTTTTCCTGTCCGTAACAGCTCAAATCACCGTAACCCAAGTCATCGGCCAGAATAAAAACAATATTAGGCCGCTGGGGAGCCTTTGATTTCTTCTTTTGGGCAAAACCGGGTTGAACGCCGACAAGACTGATAAGCAAAGCACCACTGTACAAGATTCTTTTTTTCATGATATATTAAAATTTAAGATTATTATCTATTTCTTCGCAAGAAAAGACGGTTAGAAATAACATCCGGCAATTCCGACTCGTAATGCGTCACCATAATCATCGTTTTATCTCGCCGGCGGCAAAAGGCTTCAATCACTTTCTTTACTCTCCGGCGATTGAATGTATCCAGTCCATGAAGAGGTTCATCGAGAATCAGCAGTTCCGGATCTTTCACAAATGCGCGGGCCAACAGCGCCAAGCGCTGCTCTCCGCTGGATAACTGAAGAAACGGCTTGTCTTTCAAAGAGGCTATTCCAAAAACGTCCATCCACCATTCGCATACCGCCATCTGTTCCTGCTGCGGACGTTTGTACAGGCCAATACTGTCGTGCAGACCACTGGCAACAATCTCGATAGCAGGCAAATTCTTTAAGTAAGCGCGATGCATCTCCGGACTGACATAACCGATATGTTTCTTTATTTCCCAAATACTCTCCCCCGTACCCCGCTTACGCCCGAACAAGCTGATATCGCAAGCATAAGATTGAGGATTATCGGCACAAACCAAACTAAGTAACGTTGATTTTCCGGCACCATTTTCTCCACTCAATGCCCATTTTTCACCTCGGCGGACCGTCCAGTCAAGTTCTTTCAGAATGGTGCGATCGCCATAACGGATACTGACCTTATTAAGTTTTACAACCTCTTCCGAATCATAATTCATATCACTATACGGTAAATCGACTATACGTTGCTGCAACTCTGCAAACGATTCTTCTACGGCATTCTCTCGATATCTCATCAAATACTCTTCACGCGATATCTTATCATAAACCGTCAGATGATCGACCGGAATGACATGAGTTATAAACGAAGGTATATCATCCATCATCGAGAGTAGCAAAACGATTTGCACAGAAGACTTTTGGGTAAGACGTTCGAGTAATGTGAAAAGCAATTCACGCGTAGGAGCATCCAAACCGATAAAAGGATTATCCATTATAAGCATACGCGGGGAAGTAAGCAACGTTTTCGTCAATTGAAGTTTCCTCAATTCTCCACTGGAAAGTAAAATAATCTTTTTATCCAGCATCGGTTCTATTCGAAACAGCTCAAAGAGTTCCTCTTTTAATGCTTCGTCTTTTATTTCACCCAACATCTCGCGAACTTCGGGCACATCATCCTGGTCGTATGCATTCCAACGTTGCTGATAATAATAGTTCGCATCTGCCGCTCCATAAGTATCACGAAAAGCGATATATTTCACATTATCATATACGGTATCGGTTGAAGACGGTGAAAAGTCATAAGTCAATGTGCCCTCTTTCAACGGATATTTTCCAAGAATCGTATCCACAAACAAACTCTTTCCACCACCATTTGGACCTACGATAGCAATATGTTCGCCAGCCTCCAAAGTAGCCGTTATAGGTTGCGCTAAACGCACAAGCGGGTTGCGTGCTACGCCCCCCGCTATATTTACGATATTTTGTCTCATTCTATTTTTTATACATTATCAATGCCGATTGTGCAGGAACAGATACTTCCGGTCCATAAACCGTTCCCAGGCCACGGCTCTCAATCACACCATCTTTGCAGACAACCGTATATTTACCTTCCGGAACCGCCAGTTTAGCAAAAACATCACGCGAATTGTATGCAACGATAATCTCTTTCCACTCGTCTCCATTTGCATTATCTTTCAGGCGGAACGCCACCAGATTGTCACCTTCCACAGGTAAAAACTCCAAATGCTTACGTACCATCTCTGCATCTCCCATACGGAAAGCCGGATGCGATTTGCGCAAATCCATTAACCGTTTGTAATAGATAAATACATCCTTATTCATAGTTTTTCGTTTCCAATCGATGGCATTGATGGAATCCGGACTCTCGAAACTGTTGTGCACTCCCTTTTTATCACGCATCACCTCTTCACCTGCCAGAATAAACGGCACTCCCTGAGAAGTGAAGACTACTGTCTGAGCCAGTTTATCCAATCTCGCCAATTGTTCCGGCGTGAGTGTAGGAATACTTGCCTTCAGACGATCTACCAGACACATATCATCGTGACAAGACACATAACTTATCATCTGTGTAGGTTGTAGCGCCCAAGGAGCTTTACTATAATTCACCGAATCGTAATTAATCTGCGGATGCTGAATCGCTCCCACAATACCAAACTTAAGACTCTCCTCGCTACCGGGCAATCCTGCCAGAAACGCTCCTTTATGATTGTCGTTGAAAGGGCCTCTTAAGCCATCACGCAATTCATCGGAAAAAGCGGCGATTCCCGGCATCTTATGGGTATTTACCTTCATAGCCAACGAATCAGCCGGATATTTCGGAGCTTCTGCCGCCCATCCTTCTCCGTAGATATAAATAGTAGGATCCACCTTATCCACAGCCTTACGGATTTCATTCATTGTCTCGATGTCATGAATTCCCATCAAGTCGAAACGAAATCCGTCAATATGATATTCGTTCACCCAATAAAGCACCGACTCAACCATATACTTACGCATCATCGGACGATCACTTGCCGTCTCATTGCCGCAAGCAGAACCGTTCGCCAATGTTCCGTCTTCTTTGTGACGATAGAAATATCCCGGTGCCGTGCGCTCAAAATTACTATCGGCAGTATTGAATGTATGATTGTACACTACATCGAGCACTACCCGTATGCCTGCTTTGTGCAATGCCTGTACCATCTGCTTAAATTCTTTGATACGCACCGCTGGATTATAGGGATCGGTAGAGTAAGAACCGTCCGGCACGTTGTAGTTCTGAGGGTCATATCCCCAGTTGTATTTATTTTCATTCAACTTGGTTTCATCCACGGAAGCATAGTCATAAGAAGGCAGCAAATGTACATGTGTCACACCCAATTCGACCAGATGATCGATACCTGTCTGCAGATTGTCCGGATTCAAAGTTCCGTGCTCCGTCAGTGCCAGGAATTTTCCCTTATTCTTAATACCAGAAGTAGAATCTATCGAAAAATCGCGGTGATGCATTTCATAAAGAATAATGTCGGCAGGAGATTTGAGTACCGGACGTACATCTGTCTCCCAGCCCTCCGGATCGGTCGTTTTCAGATCGAGAACTGCAGCCCGCTTACCATTCACACCTACCGCTTTTGCATTGATACCCGGGGTATCGCCAAGCCATTTATCGTTTACCTTTACATTAAAAGTATAGAATTTACCCGCCAGATCCTTATCAACCTTTATCGCCCATGTACCTTCCTCACCCAGCACCATAGGTATCGTTTCGTAAGCATGCCCGCTCTCTCCTGTTTCGAACAACATTAATCGGACTTCGTCTGCCGTAGGTGCCCAAAGTGCAAACGTTGTAGCCGCCGGTGTATATTCCATCTCCGTCAGACTTCCTGAACGGACTGGATACAATTCATAAGACGCATATTCTTTTTTTACCGGTGTACAGCTCATCACTGTTACTGTCGCCACCCCTATTATAGTCAGATAGTTCACCTTCATAGCATTCTCCTTTATTTTAAATTAATTTTATTATTCATCTTAACTTTATCCGGATTCTTGGCTATAAAGTCTTTCCAACCATGATATCCTTTCTCTATCGTAGGACGCCCCATTTGAAGAAAATGGCAATAGGCTGCAGCTAATCCATCCGTAGCATCCATAAAGACAGGCATCTCCTCCTTTGCCAAATGTAACATACGTTGCAACATATCGGCCACTTGTTCTTTCGAAGCTTGTCCGTTTCCGGTAATCGCCATCTTGATTTTCAAAGGAGCGTATTCGGTTATCGGGATATCCCTGCTCAATGCCACCGCCATTGCTACTCCCTGTGCACGTCCCAATTTCAGCATAGACTGAACGTTTTTACCAAAAAAGGGTGCCTCAATTGCTAATTCGTCCGGCAAATAACTTTCGATTATACTCAATACCCGTTCATGAATGTGCCTCAATTTCAGATAATGGTCACCGAATTTACGCAAATCGATAATTCCCATGGCAATCATTTCGGGTTTTGTTCCCATCACCCGCAATACCCCATATCCCATAATGGTAGTTCCCGGGTCGATTCCCAGAATTATCTTCTCTTTTACCGGCTGTATCACTCCATCACCTCCATCAGCGTCGGAAACCCGACTACCTTATCTTTGAATATTTTCGATAATTCTTCATTCAACTTTGCACCTTGTTCCAGATGCCACCGATGCAATATTCCGCTACTCTCCACCTCCCATTGTAGAGAATAAGAGGTGCCATCATCTCTATGACTTAACACTCGGCACATACGCGGTGATTTTAATGCTCCATGCTTTTCTATTTCGGGGATATAACACTCTTTAATCCATATCAGGAAGTTATCATGAATCTCATCATCTACTTGAAATGTCGTATTATAAATAAGCATATTTCTTTTTTTTGTTATTATTTACCGCAAACATAGCAATTATTTCAGAATAATGCATTATATTTGCACCACGAAAATGGAACAAAGCCCGCAAACGTTGGCATAACATCTCGGGGGGTTAGCTCATCTGGCTAGAGCGCGACACTGGCAGTGTCGAGGTGATCGGTTCGAGTCCGATACTCTCCACAAATAAACCGTTAACTAATCAGTTAACGGTTTTCTTTTTTAATAATATCATATCAGGAATCCAGGCTCACCACAGAGTGCACAGAGTAAATCGGGGTCAGTCCGAAAACCCTGTGGGTATGTTAAATTTACACAG
This sequence comes from uncultured Bacteroides sp., assembly GCA_958477465.1. Classification (GTDB taxonomy): domain Bacteria; phylum Bacteroidota; class Bacteroidia; order Bacteroidales; family Bacteroidaceae; genus Bacteroides. The sequence goes on along the minus strand of CAUEFX010000014.1, from coordinate 12 downwards.
TTAGCTTGCATA
>CAUEFX010000013.1 GCA_958477465.1 uncultured Bacteroides sp. | reverse complement strand
ACGGAAAAATGTTTTATATAAGTAGAACAAAAGGATATTCCCGAAGTCAGGAAAAGAACGGTATCAAGAAAATGATTTATCAAACAGCCTGGTTTAATGAAGGGACAGTGGGCGGATTGGTAGAAATATCAATGGAACTTCCCGAAGAGATGCCCCACTATATCCGGAAATAGAAGTAGAAATAACAGTATAGCTTTTTATATAGAAGGGTATCAAAATACCTGAGACATAGAAATCGCCCCTGCTGCAGACTCACAACTGTGCATTTGTAGCAGGGGTGGTTTGTCAATGAGGGTGAATCTTTCTATTTGGGCATTATGACACCCTCACATTGATAATAACTAACTTCTGGATACCTGCAATCCTTGGTCGGACAGAGTCATCTCTACAAAGCGAGCCCGTGGATTCGGAGCATGTTCTGTCAATATCCGACGAATCTGTACAGCCGCCTGCGGATCTTTTGCCACCATATATAAATAACCGCCGCCTCCGGCTCCCGGTAATTTATGTCCTAACGTGTAATCTTCAATCAAACGAATAATCTTTTCCACTTCAGGCGGATTAGTTCCTGCATCGAGAGCTTTATTCTGCAACCAGCTTTTTCCTACCAACCTGCCGTAATTCATAAAATTACCACGCAAGATAGCTTCATTCATATCCAAAGCATGGGCTTTCATTTCAGCCAACAGCGCAAGATGCTTCCCGGAATTAAGAAACATAGAACGAACAATCTCACCCAATATACCTTTTGCCGTACGGGTAATGCCTGTGTAATACAACAAATGGCAATCGCGATATTCGGGTTTTGTAAAGAGCTGATCGGGCAACCAGCGCACCAACGGAGTCTGATCAAATCCGGCCTCTGTCTGCAACAGCTTCACACCGGAGAATACACCGCCATATTGATCCTGCCAGCCCCCACCGGTTGTAAGTAGCTGTTCCAATACCAATGTACAACGACAGATTTCATTTTTATCCCAAGCCAATCCGCAGAAATCATTAAGAGCCCCAAGCACGGTGGAAGCAAGAATGGAACTGGTTCCCAACCCGGAGCCTGCCGGTATGGCAGCCAACAGAGTCACTTCGATACCGGTACCAAAACTCTCCAATTGCTCCTGCAAAGAGCCGTAACAGATATCCGAAAATTGCGGTACGAAACCTGCCAGTGCAAGCGCAGCTTTGGGTATAGAGAAAGGAGAACCGACCTTACGATAATCCTGCAGCTCTTCATAAGTATTCACGACTTCCATTGCCCCCATATCGATGGAACGAAGTACGATATGAGGCTCCTTACAAGTCTTAACGTATACTTGCAAAGGAGGTTGCCCATTCAATTCGATAGATAAGTTCACCACATTTCCACCGGAATAAAGCGAGTAGGGAGGTGTGTCTGTCCAGCCTCCTGCCACATCGATACGTACAGGACTGCGTCCCCATACTATCTGATCGGAATACACATTGAGTACAGGATGGCTTTTCTGTTTGCAAACCTGTCCCAGCAAGCCATTACGCAACAAGCCGAATGCCGTTTTTTCTTCTTCACGACTGTCCTGCTTACCTTCCAGCTCCATAATGCGGGCCCGTAGCATCCGGTTGTGCATCTGCAACATCTGTGCAGCATCGTCCGGAAGAGCCCGTGGTGTTTCAAGTCCAAGTTTCACAAATTCATGAGCTGCATCTTCCAAATCGAGCTGATAGAAGACACTCTTCTCGTAATTAGCCGACAATGCCTGCCAATTCCCTTTACGAAAAGCCGTACGTTGAGCATAGAGCCGTTGCAGGTTGGCACGTGCAGAAATTTCATCGGCAGAGAACTTTTTACTATTCAGCCATAATGCACGTCCCTCTGCCAGATCAGGCTCAGTAGTCATCCAGCGTAGCAATACCCCAAGTTCCTCTACCGACTCGGTCAGCGGAAAGACAGGAGCTGCCTGCAAATCATCGGTGCGACCCTCAATATCATCAACCGATAGGGCGCGTTGTTCCATCCACTTCATAAAAGGAATACCGGTAAACATCGTATCCGGTGAGTTCAAAGCTCCTTTAAATACATCATCCAATCCATAAGGACGTGCTACAAAACCATTTTCACCCATCGGAACCACATCCAGGCAAATACCGTCCGGCAAGGAAATCTCCCAATCATTCTCCGGTATCCCCGTTATTATCTGACAAGAACCCAATTTCCATCCTTTGCCCACATAACTGTTTTCAATCCACAGATTCGCATTTCCGGCAGAAAAAGAGATGGCAGTAGAAGAGTTCTGTACAAAGATTGCCGGGTTCGGTTTCACCTTTCGATGCATGATAAGACGCTGGTCGCGAACTTTATCCTGTACGGCCAGCGTAGAAGAAATAAGTTCACGGCTTGTTCCGTAATGATAAAATTCCCCTCCGGGCAAAGGCAATATGGCAACGGAAAGGCTGTTCAGTTCTTCATCTACCGTTTTGGGATGGCTGCCGAGAGCAAGTCCATAATCGGAATAGAGATCGTAATAGGTTATCTCACCGGTATCTTTATTCAAAGAACGCTTCATCAAAAGTTCTACGGCACGGTCGCTCAACAGCCAGATCCCGATATCCATAAGGAAAAGATGTGTTTTGGCCAGTCCCTCCAACTCTGCAAGAGAAGGTTTCTGCAACATAAAATCAAGTACGTCAGGCGTTTTCCTGTCAGAAACAAATACCCCATGATGAGTAGCTAACGATGGGTTCACCCAAAGTCCGTAGCACACTACATCGGCGTCGGGAATATCCTGCAACGGTTTTTCCGAACGGATGTATACATCACCGCTTGCTATCAGTGTATGTATTTTCCCGGGTGCCATGCCCATGATTCTCTCGTAAAGAGGCAGTTGCAGAGACAGTAAATTCTGTTCCAACCGCTGTCCCCGTTCCCAACTAAAAACCGGTATCGGAGTCAGTATCTTTCCGGAAGGTGCGTATCCGGGAAGGCGGCGACTTTGTCCACCGGCGTGAAGCAATATTCTTTTTTCGTTTTCCAGCCATTCCGGAAAGGCCTCTCCGGAAGCATAATTTTCATGACAGGCTTGCAACAGCCAAGTCGTTCCACCTCCCGAGCCCAACTTAGCCCCTATGGGATCGGAAGTACAAAACCATTCCGAAGCATCCACTCCTTCCAACTCATGAAAGCAATGAACCAGATTCGGTGGCAGAGATAGTAATTTTTTCATGATCAGTCTGTTATTATTTTAAAATTCATGTTATTCATCATAGTGCCACAGGCATCGGGTCATATCCACATTCCCGTTTTTTCTGAAACAGGCGCCCTCCTCCTGCAACAGCAGACGTTGTTTTTCCCATCCGGGAACAAGCCTTCCCTGTGCATTGACCACCCGATGACAGGGCAGGTGCAAATCAGGAGGAACCTGTTTCAAAGCTCTCCCGACCATACGCGAGCATTGCGGTTTCCCCAATAAGGAGGCTATTTCTCCGTAAGAAAGCACCTTTCCGGCAGGTATATCCCGAACAATGCCATACACTTCCCGACAGAAAGCATCGGACATCCTTTCTTTATCGATTTTATAGTCTTTCATTCCTCAAATTCCTTATTTCGCTCACATCTTCCATTCTTTCATTTCCCAAAATCGTATTTCTTACGTCTCCTTTTATTTTTCTTACTCATCCCCACTGATGCCGCTCCATGACAGGAGTCGAACCGCTCAAGCCGGTAAGTTCTACGATATTTCCTTTACCTCCAAGCTTCACTATCAGATAATAAAATCATTCAACTTTCCTTATCTATAACTTGTATACCACGTATATTATCATTTACAGTCAACACCGGGAAATACATCAATTCTACTTTTACCGGATCTAACTTCACCGTAAGAATATGCTTCTCTGTTTCAGAACAGTCTTGACTACAACTATAAGTCTGACTATCCGAATCAGAAGACACGGAAACAGACAAAAAAACAAATAATAGGCAAATACTTTTCATCGTGGTCCGGATATAAGGCATAGCGTTTTTCCTTAACTGTTAGTAGAATTTATAATGAAATTCAAAGATAAAGAAATCTTTCGGAATGAATGAAAAAATCCTCTCAATATAGCTCATAAATCTTAATGTTGTAATTCTTCCCTCTATATAAGGCATCATTTCTTGATAAAATATCATTTCTTGCGACAAGAGATATGTTTTTGCTAATTACCTAATAATAGGACTAATAAGTATAACTAAAGGGTAATCACTCAAAGCATTAAACTACATACAACTCTGCCGAATCTTTAAGAATTTTGTCTGTTTCACAATTGTGAGACGTGCTTTTCACAACTGTGTAACGATCGTCTCATGACCGTGAGATGCTCGTCTCTCAATTGTGAAATGTATAAAAGAAAGGCATGGATTATCGGAAAGCCCTTAACATCGCAGACTGTGTTCGTGAAGACGAAGTTGTAAATGGACACGAAAGGAAGCTGAATAGACCTGAAAGAAAGTAGGAATAGACCTGAAAGAGACCTGAAATTGAAATAAGATCAATAAATGCTCGTGATAAGTCCGAAACCGTCTTGGAATAAGCCCGGAATAAGCAAAAAGAGAAATCCCATAAATATTCAAAGCAGTTTCTAAGAAGATTATGAATAATCAAAGTGTATGCCGGGACGATAATTGTTACCTCAACGACATTGATGAAAATAAAAAATTGATCTAATTGAAATCTATTAAAATCATAAGAAATAAAAATTATAGCCCCATACGGACACATTTCACACGAACTTCTGCATTACTTCAAATAGAAAGCCTATCTTTGTGATATACATATAAAACGATGATTATGGAAACAATGGACCGCTATATCCGATTTGACTGGGCTATTAAACGACTGTTACGCCAAAAGGCCAACTTCGGGGTACTCGAAGGACTACTGACGGTATTGCTGAATGAGGAGGTGAAGATAGTGGAAATCCTCGAGAGCGAAAGCAATCAGCTGACTGCCGATGACAAATTCAACCGGGTAGATATCAAGGCAAAGAACAGTAAAGGAGAAATTATCATCGTAGAAATACAAAACACCCGTGAGCTGTATTATCTCGAACGCATTCTTTACGGAGTGGCGAAGGCAATTACCGAGCATATCTCACTCGGAGAACGCTATTACGAAGTAAAGAAAATATATTCTGTCAGCATCCTCTATTTCGATATCGGCAGAGGAGAAGACTACCTGTATCATGGGCAAAACGTATTTATGGGGGTACATACCGGTGATCAGTTGCAGGTTACCACCAAAGAGAAGAATGCCATAGTGTCCAAGTTGCCGGCCGAGATATTTCCCGAGTATTTTCTGATTCGCGTAAACGAATTCGACAAAGCTGCCATCACCCCGCTCGAAGAATGGATAGAATATCTGAAAACCGGGCGAATACGGTCAGATACCGTAGCACCGGGACTTGCAGAGGCCAGACAGAAACTCATTTATTATAATATGACTGCGGAAGAACGTCGTGCGTATGATGAACATCTGAATGCCATCATGATTCAAAATGATGTACTGGACGGAGCTAAACTGGAAGGATTGCAGGAAGGGCGTGCGGAAGGATTACAGGAAGGGCATACGAAAGGATTGCAGGAAGGACGCGCGAAAGGATTGCAGGAAGGGCATACGAAAGGATTACAAGAAGGACGCACAGAAGGATTGCAGGAAGGGCATACGAAAGGATTACAAGAAGGACGCGCAGAAGGATTGCAAGAAGGGCAAAAACGGAGCCAAATCGAAGTAGCCCGCAATTTTAAGAAGATGGGACTTTCCACTGATATGATTGTTCAGGGAACCGGATTATCCGTAGAAGATATAGAGAAACTGTAAGGCCCGCGTGAACAAACAAGAGTCTCACCACCCTGTTATAATCAAGGTTTCGTACAGCAAATAAGAGGATGTATCAAAATACACAAAACTTAGAAACCACCCCTGCTACAAGCACTTTGTAGCAGGGGTGGTTTTCTCGAAAAGGACGTTTTGAAACACCTTCTTCAAGCATTTCCACTTTTGCAGTGGTTCTTATGTTTGGTTTTGAGAGAATTTCTAAGAGTTTATAATCTGCCCATTTCCTCACTCGCAGCACTTTCTCCTTTATAGCGTTTTTTATCCTTGAACGTATACCTCACCAAAAGGCTAAAGCGACGGCTATCCTTGAAACTACTCTTGTCGAAAATATAATCAGAAGCATACCTGATCTCACGTTCCTTTGTTCCAAAGATGTTGTTCACACTTAATCTGACCAACCACGCATTATCTGCAAAATGCTTAGTAACTCCGAGACTTACCCATAAAGCTTGGCGAACACGATACTCCCTCATGTTACCATCTGAATTATAGCTTATCTGCAGATAAGGCATCCAGTGATGGTGCAAGTTAAAATAGTTATTGAACGACATCGACAGATAAGGTTTGTTATTGTTGACTTTACTTCCGTCACTATTATAGAGCGATAAGTATGTTCGCATCATGTTCAGATTGAGATACGGCTCCCAAACACCTACATTGGTATGGTATGCCAAACTTGCGTTTACTGCGGAGTAATGTGAAAAATTATCAGGCCTTGACACAGCAACCAACGGTTCGGCTTGCCGAATGATATTGGTTGATATGATATAATCCTTGATTCTCTGATAATCCACAGAAAAACGCAGTTGATTCCATTGCAATGAATAAGACACATCCGTAGTATATTGTGGAAGTAACCACGGATTGCCCGACTCAATGGAATAGCGATTGAAATACTCTTCACTGTTGCGAAGCTCATAATAGCTTGGACGTTTCACCTTGGTCGTCATACTCAGTCCCATTTCTACATGCTTTATCGGCAAAGACAGTGATATGAAAGGATAAAAATGACGCTGTGTCTTATCTGCCAAGCTCTTCTGTGAGGCTGCATCACGATACAACAAGCTGAATGTCTCGAAGCGCATTCCCAGTTGGGCAGATAGTTTGTCTATAGAGAAATGACACCCGGCAAAAGCGGCCAACTTGGTTTCTTCTGCATGAAGACGGCTTGAAGAGCCAAACTCTTCATTTTCATAGCTTAGAAAATCCTTTTTCTCGTCCACATAGCTTGCATCTGCTCCAACATTAAAAGCCAGATTCCTATTAGCCTGATAACTGATTTTGATATTGCCGGCATAAATGCTGTGAGAAGTTTCATTCTCATTTCTCACCTCATGCTGCACAGTCATACTTCCGGACTCTTGATTAAGTCGGTTGTCTGCAGCTTCACGGTTCACATAATCGGCATTGAGTACTATTTTCCATTTCTGAGACAACGCTCCATCATAGAAGATATTAGCAATCCATTGGTCATAGTTGGCATGAGAACGGCTGTCCGAAAACAAGTCCTCAAACAACTGTTTATTGTTAAACATCCTGCTCGTAGAAACTCCTCCCCAACGGTCTGTTTCTTTGGAGTATGCCAAACTTGCACCTATGGTATGGTTCTCAGCCAGCTCTGTACTGATACCTGCATTGATGGTTTGATTGTAGTAGTTGGAGTTCCACTTCGGCATATCGCTCTCCATGTTCCAGGTAGCATCACCTGCAATCGTCTGCTCAGTGTTGGCTTGGTCTGTCTTATACCTATTGCTTGAGTTGGCAAACGAAAGAAACACATTTACTGCATGGGAATCGTAAGTCAACTGCAATTGTTCGGAATCAGAACTCTTTCGTCCTTGACTGCCAAAGACGGAAGCTCTCCCCCCAAAACCGCCCTCAACCTTATGTTTCAAGTTGATTTTTATAACGGCATGGATATCCGCATCGTATTCTACTCCAGGATTGTTGATGACCTCGATAGTAGAAATATCTTTAGAGTTCAAACGGCTCAGTTCGCTTTTATCCCTCACCTTGCGATTATTAATATATACGTCTGCACTGCCCCGTCCGAAAACAGAATAATTTCCTTCACCTCCAGATACCATAGGCAATTGGGCAACGATATCATCGGCACTTCCCATATCACTCAATACTGATTTCTGAATATCAACCACAAGTCTTGTCCCATCCGTCTTATAAATTTTACGGTGCCCTTTCACTACCACCTTTTGCAAAGTAATTGTAGCCTCATTCAAGGTTATCGTTCCTATTCTACCGGTGTTGTATATATTGCAATAAGTGTTATACCCCATACAGCTAACCTTTACTATCGCTTTCTTTGTCTCACAAGGTATTACAAACTGTCCATTTTCATTAGTCACACCACCTGTAATAAAAGAAGAATCACGAACATTCAAGAGAGCGACATTGGCGAGATCGACCGGCTGATGACGAGTATCCACAACACGCCCAATCATCTTAGTCGGTGTCTTCTGAATACATTCTACAATGATAACATTGCCCACTTGTTTCATTTTGATGGGATAAAATCCAATCAACTGCATGATCGCATCCGGCACGTTCAGATTACGGATACTCTTTGATACCTTAAAATCCTCCAGTTCATTATATACAAAATTGATATCATACTTGTCCTGTGCCTGATTCAAATCTTTAAGAGCAGCAGAGAATGCCACATTATCATATTGGCGGGTAATGCGTTGGGCCGAAATAGACAGGCAGAATGTACAAAGCATAGTCATCAGCACGACAGCCGTCCGCCCGCCTTTTCTGGTAAAATCAATCAAATATTCCTTCATCGTTTTCTTCACTTTTAATGTTCCGTTTACTTCTATAATCTGTATATGTCCTTTTCCGGTTTCATACACCATCTATACAGTTAATGCAAACAAAAAACTAAGCAAAACAATGATTTTTTTATAAAATAGCCAAAAAAGTTCATCAGTAACTTCCTGTCCACAAAACTGTAAATTACAATGAATCATAAGAGAGTTTTATCTTTATATACTTTCTGTGAATGATTATGAAAAAGAACAGATACCGGAAACTTTTTCATCATCTGCTTGTATATCATACAAACCATTAAAACAAAAATGTTATGGATGATATGATTTACAGAAACGACCCGATTGCCGAGGAGAACATCGATCCGAACGGCCGTCCGGCAATAAACAAATTCGAAGAATGGAGTGAAGAGGTTTCCGAACGTACAGATACCGGATACAAAGATCAAAAAGTAAAATCCCCCAAAGAACGAAAGAAGCACATCAAGGAAATCGATGAAGTAGTCAAGGAGGATCTGGAATGAAAAAGAAAATAGTATATATCCCTGATTAAAAGTAGAAAAATGTATACATTATTAACTTGCTTTTCATGATAAGGAAACTTTATTTCCCATAAATTCCCTATTACTGTAAAAGATTATAAACAAGCCGTTCTTTTCTCGTAGAGAATTGCCCCGTTCCTCGTAGAGAAACGGTACCTTCCTCTACGAGGAACGACTCGAAACTCTACGAGAAAAAAATCGATTTTCCAACACACTGAATATCAAGCATTTAAAATCAGCCCAATTTGTATTACTTTTTCATTACCAAGATCAATCCTTCTTCCTTTTATTCATCAGATTCAACTATTCTCAAATCACGACAAAATTCATTTGTATCTTATAGCTTATCTTTAAAAGCCTGTGGAAGTTCCGGCATGGCACCACTCTGAGTGCAGACGTATGCAGAAACTTCTACCGCCAATTTATGAGCTTCGGGTACACTCTTCCCTTTCAATAAAGCTGCGGTAAAGGTTGCGGTAAAAGAATCACCCGCACCCACTGTGTCAGCTACCGGTACTTTGGGCGTTTCCTGGAAAGAAATGACTCCCGGAGTAAAAACATAACTGCCGTTTGTTCCACAAGTGAGAATCAACATTTTCAGATTATACTTAGCCAGCAAAATCCAGCATTTGTCTTGAAGATCAATACCGGGATAACCAAACAACCGGCTGATGGTTACCAATTCTTCATCATTAATCTTCAATACATTGCAACGCTGACAGGAATCACGGATAATGTCTTTGGTAAAGAATCCCTGGCGAAGATTGATATCGAATATTTTCAATTGTCCTTCACCATCGGGCATGGTATCGAGAAAGCGATTGATCGAAGTACGGCTCACTTCATTGCGCTGGGCCAACGAACCGAAACATACGGCACGAGTACTTAGTGCCAACCGTTTCAAATCATCTGTAAATGGAATGTTGTCCCAAGCTACCCCCTCCTTAATATCATAACAAGGAATACCGTTATCATCCAATGCCACCTGTACTGTTCCGGTCGGATAATTCACCGTCTGCAACCGGTGCTTCAACTGTTTTTCTTCAAATACTTTCAGAATCTCATTCCCCAATTCATCATTGCCGATAGCACTCACTACACGACTGTCAAAACCGAATTGTGATACATGGTAAGCAAAATTTGCCGGAGCACCACCAATTTTCTTTCCTTCGGGCAACACGTCCCAAAGCACTTCACCCATTCCTACTATAATGCTATTCATACCTGTTTTTATTTACGATTTAACAAATTACGATTTACGATTGAAAAGTCCCATGATCATCACACCGGAAACTTCATTCTTCTTGCCGGGCATATAAAATAATGCCTGAGAAAAAATAATGGAGAATACATCCGAGTTACCGAAGCCGATAAGGACAATGCAAATATAAATAATGATTTGATTATGGAAAACAAACAGCCCTAATATTGCCGCCAACATACAAGACACACTGATGGTAAAGAAAGTTTTAAGACACCCGATAAGTATCTTCGGAACGGTAGAATTCTTCGCACCATTCAGTAGCAGAATGGAAATAATTCCTTTTTCCCTACATAGGAAACAAACCAAAAGAAAAAACAGTAACTTTGTGCTTTATAAAAATAATGCCGATATGAAAACAATCTCCAATTCACAACTCACCATCCGGGTTTCTCCCCATGGTGCAGAACTTTGCAATATCATCTGTAACGGTAAAGAATATCTATGGCAAGCCGATCCGGCTTTCTGGAAGCGCCATTCTCCGGTACTCTTCCCCATTGTAGGCAGTGTATGGGAAAATGAATACCGTATTGACGGAGTCACTTATAATCTGACCCAGCATGGCTTTGCCCGTGATATGGATTTCGAACTGATACAGGAACAACCGGACGAGCTACGCTACCGACTGACAGACAATGAAGAAAGCCGGAAAAGATATCCTTTCCCTTTCCGTCTGGAAATAGGATACCGGATACAGGGAAAACAGATCGAAGTTCTTTGGGAAGTAAAAAATACAGGAGACAAAGAGTTGCATTTCCAGATAGGAGCACATCCGGCATTTTACTTCCCGGCATTCGATCCGGAAAGTAACGAACGCGGATACTTGGGATTCGACCGAACGGAAGCGCTAAAATACATTCTCATTTCTGAAAAAGGATGCGCTGACCCGGAACATGAATATCCCTTAAGACTGACAGACGGACTCCTTCCTTTGGATACACACACTTTTGACCGGGATGCCTTGATTCTGGAAAACAACCAGGTGGAAAAAGTCACATTATATAATAAGGAGAAGCACCCCTACTTAAGTCTGCGGTTTACAACTCCGGTGGTAGGGCTTTGGTCGCCGCCTGCCAAGAATGCCCCGTTCATTTGTATCGAGCCGTGGTACGGACGTTGCGACCGTGCTCATTATGACGGAGAATATAAAGATAAAGATTGGATGCAACATCTGCAACCTGCCGCCGTGTTCAAAGGAGGATACGTTATCCGAATTGAAGAATAGTCAGAATATCGCTTTTGCACATTCATATCCCTCCTGATAGAAGTCAGTCAGTTTCTGAATATCCCGTTCGATACGATCCACAACGACTGGCTTCTGCGGACGGATTACAACAATTTTGCCTTCATCCTCCATCCGTTCCACCATCTCTAATTGGCTATTGTAAACGGCACAGCGATGACCTAACGCTTCGCGTATTTTCGGGTATTTACGATAAACAAAAGAAGGGACTTTAATGTCTTTGCTTTCTTTCCGGTATCCCCGATTCCGGGTCAGTACCACCACATTCTTCTCATATCCTTCATCGATTGCATGTTGCAAAGGGATGCTGTCCACAATACCGCCATCCAACATCGGAATGCCATCCACATAAGCTATCGGACAAACAATCGGCAAACTACTGGAAGCACGGACTATATCTATCACACGGTTTTTATCCTGCTTTTCTTCAAAGTAATTGGCTTCTCCGGTCAGGCAGTTCGTCGTCACCATCACAAATCGTTCGGGAGACGAAAAATAGGCATCATAATCATAAGGGAGAATATGCTCGGGAAACTCTGTAAAAAGAAGATCGAAGTCCATTATATTCCGCTTCTTGAGCAAATGACGCAAACCGATGTAATTGTATTTTTCCAACAAATCGATATTACTGTATTTGGCACGTCCGCGTTGCCGTGACATATAAGAGAGTCCGTTACATGCCCCGGCAGAGACGCCGATTGTATAGGGGAAACGAATATTCCTGTCCATCAGATAGTCGAGTACGCCACATGTGAAAACTCCACGCATACCTCCACCTTCAAGCACCAGTCCGGTCTGATTATCAATAGTCATAGTTATTCCTCTTTTGATTAATGCTTTTGAGCTTCAAAGATACGCTTTCCTACTGAAAAAACGACTACATTACCCCAACCCTACCGGGCAAAACTGCGATAATTATTTCTTTTTTAAAGATATTGCCGTATCTTTGCCGCATAAATATAACAAAAACAGCATAATAATGAAAAAGACAATTCTGATTGCAGCAACACTCTGCCTTTGCAGTATGAACATGAAAGCCCAGGACGACACAAAAGAAGAAGGCTTCGTTTTCACTACGGTTAAGGAAAACCCGATTACCTCTATCAAGAATCAGAACCGTTCGAGTACTTGTTGGAGTTTTTCGGCTCTCGGTTTTCTTGAAGCAGAACTGCTCCGTATGGGAAAAGGTGAATACGACTTCTCAGAAATGTTCGTTGTTCACCATACAATGACCGATCGTGCACGCAACTACGTCCGCTATCACGGTGACAGTTCGTTTTCACCGGGTGGAAGCTTCTACGACATCATGTACTGTCTGAAAAATTACGGACTCGTGCCGCAGGAAGCCATGCCGGGTATTATGTACGGTGATTCATTGCCGGTGCACAATGAACTGGACGCTGTGGCCGAAGCCTATACGAATGCCATTGCCAAAGGCAGATTTTCCAAGTTGTCTCCGGTATGGCAACAAGGTCTTAGCGCTATCTACGATACTTATCTGGGACAATGCCCGGAAAAATTCACTTACAAAGGTAAAGAATATACTCCGAAAAGCTTTGCAGAATCATTGGGTATAAACCCGGACGATTATGTATCTCTGACATCTTATACCCACCATCCGTTCTACACCCAGTTTGCCATTGAAATTCAGGACAATTGGCGTAACGGACTGTCATGGAATCTGCCGCTGGACGAATTCATGGCTGTAATGGACAATGCTGTTAAAAAAGGATATACCTTTGCATGGGGCAGTGATGTAAGCGAACAAGGTTTTACCCGCAATGGTATCGCTGTAATGCCGGATGCTGCCAAAGGCGCCGAACTGACAGGTTCCGATATGGCCCGTTGGACCGGTCTGACAGCAGACGATAAACGTAAAGAGTTGACCTCACGTCCTCTGCCGGAAATGAATATTACACAGGAAATGCGCCAACAGGCTTTTGACAACTGGGAAACCACCGATGACCACGGTATGGTAATCTATGGTATTGCCAAAGACCAAAACGGAAAAGAATACTTCATGGTAAAGAACTCTTGGGGCCTCAGCGGTAAATACAAAGGAATCTGGTATGCTTCAAAAGCATTTGTAGCTTACAAGACGATGAATATCTTGGTACATAAGGATGCGCTTCCGAAAGATATCGCAAAAAAACTGGGTATCAAATAACATACTTCCATATACATTCATAAAAGGAAGTGTCAACCCTCAAAAGCAAAAGGAATAAAACTAAAATGTCCTTTTCAAAGAAATCACCTCTGCCACAAGCACTTGTAGCAGAGGTGATTTCTTTATTTTGTGCATTTTGCCACACCCTCCTATTCTGTTAATAAGGAAGTTTTGTACTCCCCTGTTTCTTTACTATACAATCAACCGATACATTTACATCAGTTTTTCAATATACTCCGTAAACCGCTCTTTATAATTTTCCCCTACCGGAATATAAGTATTACCGTCAAAAATGATGCGCAAACGGGAGATTTCCGTAATTTTATGAAGGTTGACAATGTAAGAACGATGTACACGCATAAATTGTTGAGCAGGTAACCGTTCTTCCAACTTATGAAGGCTTGTAAGAGTAACGATCGGTTTTTCTTCCCCTTCTACAAAAATACGTACATACTCACTCATCCCTTCTATATACTTTATCTCTGCAATGTCGATACGTACTACCCGATATTCGGATTTCACAAACAGCGACCCGTTTCTAACCTGAGACGTCGTCTCCGTTTCACCCTGATCCAACCGCCTATATTCGTATTGCTTACGTGCCTTATCCGCAGCTTTCAGCAAATCCTGAAACTCAAAAGGCTTTAGCAGATAATCTACCGCATCTGCTTTAAACCCCTCAACGGCATATTCCGAATAAGCTGTAGTAAACACAATCAGAGGTTTTACCACCAGCGAACGGACAAAATCAAGCCCATTAAGATCGGGCATGCTTATATCCACAAATATCAAATCGATCTCCTCCCGTGCCAATACATCCATCGCTTCAAATGCATCGTGGCAAGACTTCACCAAGGAGAGGAAAGGAACCCTGGAAATGTATTCCGATAATTGTGCCAACGCCAACGGTTCATCATCAATAACCAGACATTTCATCATAAAAGAGGTATTATTAGTAAAACATTAAAACGATCGTCCGTCTCATCAATAGAAAGTGTATAGTCGTTTCCAAAGAGCAAGCGAAGACGTTTACGGATATTTTCAAGACCGATACCGTGGTACTGCCCGTCTTCTTTCTGCCAGTTACTGTTACTGCAACGGAAAAGGAGCTTATCTCTCTCCATTTCCATAGAGATATGAATGAACGAATCTTTACGGTAGCTGACCCCGTGCTTGAAAGCATTCTCTATGAAAGAGATAAAGAGCAAAGGTGGAATCTGTACTTCCGGTACCTCAATCGGCAAAGCTATTTCAATGTCCACCTTATTTATATACCGAAGTTTCATCAATTCGATATAGTTATCCAAGAACTGTATTTCACGAGAGAGCAAGACCGTCTTATTACTGGTCTCATACAGCACATAACGCATCAGCTTAGAGAGTTCCACCAATGCTTTTTTCGCTTTTGCGGCATCGATGTCTACCAAAGCATGGATATTATTGAGTGTATTCATAAAGAAGTGAGGATTTATCTGATATTTCAGATATTCCAGTTCCGATTGCAGGCGCTTATGCTCCAGTTCTTTCAAAGTCTGTTCATCGCGCAAAGATTTAAACATCAGCTTGATGGCAATATTGAAGCCGACCAGCAGAACAGCCATAGCCATGCGTACAAGTGCCGGTCCCAGCAAAGGGAAAGGCATGTGTAAATCCAAATCACCGGGTCCACGGTGTTCCATTCTGTCACGCGGTCCTCTCCCCTTGTCCCCACGATCATTTCTTTCCAAAGAAGGATGCTGTGCGGTAGGCACGGAATCTCCCCATTGCGGAGGCGGTTCCGGCATCAAAGGACGTTTCGCAAATGAATGTTCTTTCGGTATCCGCTGCTCCATAGGAGGACGGTCCTGTTGCTTAAAACGATCACCGTAAGGGGGATGAGCAAGGTACGGATAAATACCAAAAAGCAAGACGATAATGGCAAGCAGGGAAGATACATACGCCACATATTTTTTACGAAACAGCAGATACGGAACCAAAAGATAATTATTGGCCACAAAAAGCAACAGAAATGGAAGCATCATCAGCCAGGCCATCCGAATGAAGTTCCAACTGAACGAAACTTTCGTGCCGGTTGCGGTATTATAGTAATCACCTACAATCGGTACAAAAAATACAATAAGCCAAATTACAAGATAAATAACCTGCTCCGGCAAATGCTGTCTGTTGATCCGTCTCATCACTCTATTTAAATAAGAACAATACAAATATAAGCCCTTTATCCGTTTTCTACAAAGAGAATAGACAAAGGGCATGTTTTTATCGCTAATCCGGCTGTTTTATTACCAGCCCCAACCACCGGGGCCACCGCCGGGACCACCGCCTCCACCGGGATTACCACCGCCTCCCGAAATAGAACCGACTTGAGTAACCATCGAACTGACTGTAAAAGTTACCGCTTGCGTACCCCCGTCATAGTCCGCTCCGCTGTACAATCCGTAAAACGAAGAACCACCGGTCACAGAACCACCCGTATAAATGGTGTAACTACCGTTTTCCAACTGCGGACTGCTAAAAAGTAATGTCATCTGCCGGTAAGTGCGCGGAATCATGTAAGTCATCAGGTTGGTTCCATCCGAAGACAGAATAGCGATATATTGCCCTGACGAACCAGAGCCACCGTAGATTACGCTTCGCTGGGTACACGAACTGGTGGTAGGCGTACTCGTGCCTCCTCCAATGCCCAAAATCGTGCCGCCCGTTATTTTAAAGGTATTCTGATCACAATCAAACCCGTCTTCGGGCGAGTTCGTACCGGAAGCGACAACCGTCCCACCGGTGACGGTTAATGTGCCATTGGAATCAATACCGTCATTTCCTGTACTATAACAATAGATATTCCCTCCGTTTATGGTAATATTATTGCTGGCATTCAAGCAATCGTCATAAGCATACACGGCAATGTTACCGCCATTGATAGTCATCACATTTTTACTTTCGATGCCCTCACTGCCTTCACCACCGATCGTCCTTACCCAAATGTTACCACTTTCTATGGTCAGATTGCTTTTACTCTTAATACCTTTAGCCGAAGAATCGAGCCGCCCGTATACATATTGTTCTCCGGTAGTGATAACTCGCAATGTACCTCCATAAAGATAGATCTCATCATCGCAGTTCAGCCCTTTTCCGGCAGACCCACTACTCTTCAGAAGCACAGTGCCGGCAGTCATGGCAAATGTCGTACCGCCATTGATGCAGGAAGAGGAGGAGATATCCCCATCCTCATAAACGGCATCGCCCGTAGTAATAACTGTAGTCCGCCCACCTGTGACGCTTACCGGCCCTTTCTCACACTGAATACCATCATCAGTGGCCGTTATATTCAATATTCCTCCCCCGATGATAACAGCATCGTTGACGTGTATGCCGTCTTTCACCGCTCCTTCCACCGTCACACGGCTTCCTTGCCGGAACCTGACATAATCGTCACTGCATATACCATGCTTATAATTACCGGTAACACGCAGCCTGCCTCCTCCACTGAAAATAAGCTGTCCTTCACTGAAGAAGCACCCTTTCATATCCTCACCATCGGTCAAGATATAAGAAGAGCCATCGGTCAATGTATTCTCCATCCCGTCCGGTGAAACCACAAATACCCTCTTTCCGCTCTGAATATTGATGGCAGCTCCGGAAGGGTTCGTGATATTTACCCCGTTCAGAGTCAGCTTGAACTTATTGTCACTGTAGACTTTAAATGAGCCGTCGGTGGTAGTACCGGAAAGTATATACTCTACTTTCTTCACTGTAGAAGTCACCACTACATGTGCCCCGTTCTGAGAGATATCAACACCCTCAACATTATTTATCACTGTTGCCGATGTACCGGAATAGGCTATCTCGACCGTAGAAGAGAATTCCGAGTTCTCAATGAAGTCATCATAATTCTCATTATCCTTATCCGTCACAACGGTTTCGGCTATATCATCACCACTCACATCCGTATCGTCAATGACAACCTCAAAATCAAACAACGTACCCTCCCCGTCAAAAGAGCCGCTTCCCCCGTCAGATGTATCCGTGCCATCGGGAAGCACCGGCTGATCGCTTTCGGTATCATCCTCCCAGTCGGCAAACGGGTCGGTAGAACAACAGGTGGATATGCCCAACCATGCAGCTATGCCAATAAATAATTTTATCTTCTTCATTTCTACTATCATAATTGTTTTTCTTTAAAACTTAAACGAATATCCCACTCCTATCACATGCCCGTCGGTCTCATCTTCATCCGCCTCATTCTGATAGCGGTAGTATAAATCAAACGAATTCTTTTTGTTCAGTTTATACGATGTCCCGAGTGTCCAACGTATTTTCTTGAACCCCTCGCCATCCAGTGAATGAAACCATTCGCAAGAAGCGTAGGGTTTAAAAGGACTCTTCCTTATATTATATTCCACCTGCAACCGGGAACGAAGAACATGAAGGGACTTTGCCGAAATCTCTTCATTCTCCTTCCGCACCTGTTCTTTAAGATTGTACTTGGGCACGGAAAGCCCCACCCGATAGGTATATTGATACCGTTCGCGCAGAGAGAATTCAAATCTGTTCCATTTGTAACTTCCCGTCACTGATACATTTACACGATGCCTGGGTGATCCGTATTCCGGAATATAATTTCCTTTCCCGGTTGTCTTATCCGGATGATTGTAATAAATATAAGTATACCCCGCACTTGCTTTCAGAAAAGGAAACAGCTTATAAGAAAGTCCTGCCGTCCCTCCCCAGCGTTCCACCGTCCTCATGTTATTGCGTAAGCGGAATTCTCCTTCCAAAGAAGCATCCAGCCCCGGAAAGATTTTCTTTTTGACTTCTGCACTTGCCCATAATCCGAGGTCATCGCTCTGCGCACACAATTTTCCCATACCTGTACACAGAAAAACGATCATTACTCCTGCACTCAGCCACTTATTCATCTTCACGCGGTATTTTGATAAGTGTATCGATCGTATTGACCTCATCACTTACCGGTTCATAATATAATTTCAGTATGGCGGAATCGCGCAAGAAATCGATATGCCCTACTTCCACACGGATAATATCGAGTCCGGTACGTTCCTGCAAATCTTTCAGCAATTCATCCTTTTTATCCGGACGAATCAGTTCGATACGGTCATATTGTACAAGTTTACAGGAAACATGCCGCAAATATCGGTTACTCTCACAGAGCCAGATGCTGAAGACAAAAAGAAGATTCGTGCCCAGCAACTCTGCATAACTGATCTCAACCGCTAACGCATTAATCACCGAAATGGCTATAATGACAAAAAGATAAGTCATTTCACGCACCGGCATAGACTCCGTACGGTAACGGATAATACCGAAAATAGCAAAAAGCCCCAATGCAAAACCGATCTTCAACTTAACACTGCCCAACAGGAAAATCATCAGAAAGATACTGATGCTGATCAATGTAAACGTAAAATAATAATCCCGCCGTTTACTTTTGGGATAATAAAAGCAACGAAGGATAACGGAAACCACCAGCAGATTGAACAAAAAGCGCAACAACAGCTGCAGAAAACCAATCTTGTCCATCAACGGAGTTTCAATAAAAGAAAATTCACTTAACTCATTCATACACTTAACCTATTTCTTATTGTTATCAATCTATCCTATTCATTATTATATCATTATAACCCAACCCGATATAACGAATCCTGCTGCACGGCTTTCTGCAGCCTCCCTACTGTCCTCATTTTCTGTTTAAATCTATTATACTTAACGGCAGGAGAAGTAAGAACCGTTCCAATGCAATATTTGCTTATCCCGGAGGGCTGTATATGAAGGTTGCGCAAAACTTCACGAATGGGCGAAAAAGTTCTTCCATCCCGCTTCAGTTCAATGATTACCACCCCGTTCAATGCCGCCTCTTTCCCGTTCTGGAGGTTGCAGAAACAGATGCCTGTATCAATGGTAAGCCGTTCCGTCATCGCTTTATTGACCAGTGTAATCCGACGGAAATTATTCTCCAGCCACGGTGTCAACTCCGTCAGATGATACCACGCGTACTTCTCCAGAAATCCTTCCGCCCCATCGGTGTGCAAAGAGTGTATGTTTCGCACACGGATGCGCCGTTTGTCCGTTCTTCCTTTATTGTCTTTATTCTTCACTTCCAGAAATGTCAGACCGGAAGATACATACGTACGCACACGGATTTTTTCACGTACACGACGCCCATTCTGATGAGCCATATACATATCCCTGCCGGGAGTATCCAGATACACCGTCCGGTAAGCAATGTTTCGTTTACCCTCCACTTCCTGTACCCGATAATCCGCAACGGTAAATTGCAGGATAAGTGATAGTTTATCTAGCGAAGTGACAAATTTCGTATCCGTACGGTTCATCAGACAGATACCGCTCATTTCCTCCAAAGAGATCGGCAGAAATGCAGAAAGTGCAGTTTGTATATCCATATTCCGATTTCATTTTACATTTGTATCACGAAAATAGGAATTGGAGAAAATTCTGAGAAAAAGAATCAACGAACAGGCATTTTTTATCTGTGAACTCCACACAAGCGGCCAAAGACAGAGACCTCAAATGAATGGATTTTACATTTGCAATAACTCTCCGAAAACCGTTATCTTTGCATCTCAAAAACAATAATCCGACAAGATGAGAAAACAATCTATCTTATTCCTGTTGTTGTTTCTTTTCCCTTTTAGGATACAAGCACAGGAAGTTTTTATCAATGCCGATTTTGTCAGCAGCTATCTATGGCGCGGGATGAAATGCGGCAATGCCTCCGTACAGCCCACACTGGGTGTGGCAATGGGAGGTTTCACCCTCTCTGCATGGGGCTCTACCGAATTCTGTAACGAAAACAATGAAATAGACCTTTCACTGGAATTCCGGTTCAAGAGACTGACCCTGAACGTCACCAACTATTTTGAACAAAGCGAAGAGGAGCCATTCGACTACTTCAACTATGCGGCACACAGCACCGGACATACATTCGAGGTAGGAGCCGGATATACCATCAGCGAAAAGTTTCCTCTTACAGCTTTCTGGTATACTGTTTTTGCCGGTAATGATTATCGCGAAAACGGCAAGCGAGCCTGGTCCAGTTATTGCGAATTCTCCTATCCCTTCCGGCTGAAAGAATTCGACCTGTCCATAGAAGCCGGCTTCACTCCGTGGGAGGGTGAGTACGCCGACAAGTTCAATGTGAACAATATCGCTCTCGGTATTTCCCGAGAAATACAGGTCAACAGCCGTTTTTCTTTTCCAGTCTTCGGAAAATTAGGTTTCAATCCTTATGAAAGTACCGCTTATTTTGTCTTTGGACTCACTCTATAATTGCTCAAAAACCTTAATGATGTGCATTTTCTTAACAGTTTTCTTGTCAGAACCAACTGTTTCCGTAAATTTGCACACTGATAGTTAACCGGATAGTTTGATAGCAAGATTCTTACTACTGACTACTGGCTACTAACTTGTAGAAATACTAATACTAAAATTAATAACATGAGTTTGAAAATTGTTGTATTGGCAAAACAAGTTCCCGACACACGTAATGTTGGGAAGGATGCCATGAAAGCCGACGGGACCATTAACCGTGCGGCACTCCCTGCCATCTTCAACCCCGAAGACCTGAATGCCCTTGAGCAAGCTCTCCGATTGAAAGATGCCCATCCAGGCTCAACCGTTACCATTCTGACAATGGGACCGGGCCGTGCAGCCGATATTATTCGTGAAGGACTTTTCCGCGGTGCCGATAACGGTTACCTGTTGACCGACCGTGCATTTGCCGGTGCCGATACATTGGCCACATCGTATGCCTTGGCCACTGCCATCAAAAAAATAGGTGAATACGACATTATCATCGGTGGCCGCCAGGCTATTGATGGTGATACCGCACAGGTAGGTCCGCAGGTGGCAGAGAAACTGGGTCTGACTCAGATTACATACGCCGAAGAAATCCTGAAAGTAGCCGATGGACGCATTACCGTAAAACGTCATATCGACGGTGGTATCGAAACGGTAGAAGGCCCACTGCCTATCGTGATTACCGTTAACGGAAGTGCCGCTCCCTGCCGTCCGCGCAATGCAAAGCTCGTACAGAAGTACAAACACGCCAAAACGGTCACTGAGAAACAACAAGGAAATCTGGACTACACCGACCTTTATGATAAACGCGATTATCTGAATCTTGTAGAATGGAGCGTAGCCGATGTAAACGGTGACCTCGAACAATGTGGTCTCAGCGGTTCACCGACCAAGGTGAAAGCCATCCAGAACATCGTGTTCCAGGCAAAAGAGAGCAAAACGCTCACCGGCAGCGACCATGATGTAGAAAACCTGATTGTTGAACTGTTAGCTAACCATACCATTGGCTAAGAAGTCGGGATACAGCAGAAGTGTATTTACTGCTTACTGCTATATTCTAACTACTAACTACTTAAAAATATGAATAACTTATTTGTATATTGCGAAATAGAAGAAGGTATCATCGCTGATGTAAGCCTCGAACTTCTGACCAAAGGCCGCTCGTTAGCTAACGAACTGAACTGCGCACTCGAAGCCATAGTCATAGGAAGCGGTCTCAAAGACATTGAAAAACAAATCCTGCCGTACGGTGTAGACAAACTCCACGTATTCGACGGCGAAGGTCTTTATCCTTATACTTCTCTCCCACACACTTCCGTTCTGGTAAATCTGTTCAAAGAAGAACAACCGCAAATCTGCCTGATGGGTGCCACCGTTATCGGTCGTGACCTCGGGCCGCGCGTATCTTCTGCACTGACTAGCGGTCTGACAGCCGACTGTACTTCACTCGAGATCGGTGACCACGAAGACAAAAAGGCGGGAAAAGTTTATAAGAACCTGCTATACCAAATCCGTCCGGCTTTCGGCGGTAACATCGTTGCCACAATTGTAAATCCGGAACACCGTCCGCAAATGGCAACTGTTCGCGAAGGTGTAATGAAAAAAGCCATCCTTTCTGCCGATTATAAGGGAGAGGTGATTCGTCATGACGTGAAGAAATATGTAGCCGATACGGACTATGTGGTGAAAGTAATCGAACGCCATGTAGAAAAGGCAAAGAACAATTTGAAAGGTTCGCCGATCATCGTTGCCGGTGGCTACGGAGTAGGTTCCAAAGAAAATTTCGAGCTCCTGTTCGAACTCGCCAAAGTGCTGAATGCCGAAGTAGGCGCCAGCCGTGCCGCAGTAGATGCCGGCTTCATCGAGCATGACCGCCAGATCGGTCAGACCGGTGTTACGGTTCGCCCGAAGCTGTATATCGCTTGCGGTATCTCAGGACAAATCCAGCACATCGCCGGTATGCAGGAAAGTGGTATCATCATCTCCATTAACAACGATCCCGAAGCTCCGATCAATACGATTGCAGATTACGTAATCAACGGAAGCATCGAAGAAGTCGTGCCGAAGATGATCAAGTATTATAAACAAAATAGTAAGTAAGAAATGGCTAACTTTTATTTAGATACACCGGAACTCAAACATCACTTGAGCCATCCGCTGATGAAGAGAATCGTTGAGCTGAAAGAGCGCAACTATGCAGATAAAGATAACTTCGACTACGCTCCGGTAGATTTTGAAGATGCAATGGACAGCTACGACAAAGTGCTGGAAATTGTAGGTGAAATCTGTGGCGACATCATCGCTCCCAATGCCGAAGGCGTTGACCATGAAGGACCGGTATGTGCCAACAACCGTGTGACTTATGCCAGCGGTACCGCTGCCAACCTGGAAGCCTGCCGTAAAGCCGGCTTGATGGGTATGGCTATGCCGCGCCGTTTCGGCGGACTGAACTTCCCGATTACTCCGTACATCATGGCTGCCGATATCGTAAGCCGCAGTGATGCCGGATTCGAGAACCTCTGGGGATTGCAGGATTGTGCAGAAACGATTTATGAATTCGCAAACGAAGACCAGAAGCAACGTTACATCACCCGTGTGTGCCAAGGTGAAACCATGTCTATGGACTTGACCGAACCGGATGCCGGCTCCGACCTTCAGTCTGTCATGCTGAAAGCGACTTACAGCGAGAAAGACCAATGCTGGTATCTGAACGGTGTAAAGCGTTTCATCACCAACGGTGACTCTGATATCCACCTCGTACTGGCCCGTTCGGAAGAGGGAACTCATGACGGCCGTGGCTTGTCTATGTTCATCTATGACAAGCGCAACGGTGGCGTTAGCGTTCGTCGTATTGAAAACAAAATGGGTATCAAAGGCTCTCCTACTTGCGAGCTCGTATATAAGAATGCTAAAGCAGAACTTTGCGGTGACCGTAAACTGGGACTTATCAAATATGTAATGGCGCTGATGAACGGTGCCCGTCTGGGTATCGCTGCACAGTCCGTAGGTATCCTGCAGGCCACCTACAATGAAGCATTGGCTTATGCCAAAGATCGTAAACAGTTCGGAAAGGCCATCATCGAATTCCCGGCCGTAGCCGAAATCCTGTCATTGATGAAAGCCAAACTGGATGCTACACGCGCCTTATTGTACGAGACTTCCCGCTTTGTCGACATCTACAAAGCATTGGATGATATTTCCAAAGAACGCAAACTGACTCCGGAAGAACGTACCGAGCAGAAAACTTTCGCCAAACTGGCAGACAGCTTTACCCCGCTGGCCAAAGGCATGGGTAGCGAATTTGCCAACCAAAACGCTTATGACTGTATTCAGATACACGGTGGTTCGGGCTTCATGAAAGACTATGCCTGCGAACGTATCTACCGGGATGCACGCATCACTTCTATCTACGAAGGAACTACCCAGTTGCAGGTAGTGGCAGCAATCCGTTATGTAACTACCGGTGCTTACCTCAACCGTATCAAGGAATACGAAAATACAATGGTGGCTCCCGAAATGGAAGGCTTGCACAACCGTCTGAAGAGCATGGCAAGCAAATATGCAGCTTGTGTAGCACAAGTGACGGAAGCCAAAGACCAGGAATTACTCGATTTCTGTGCACGCCGCCTCGTAGAAATGGCAGCTTACATCATCATGGGACACCTGATGGTGCAGGATGCTTCTAAAAATGCCGAACTGTTCGGTTCCTCAGCACAAGTATTTGTCCGTTACGCAGAAAGCGAAGTAGAAAAGCACATCAACTTTATCCGTAAATTTGATAAAGACGATCTGGCTTACTATAGAAAATAAGCGATAAAACGATATTACTTAACATAAAAAAAGCCCGGTCATCAACGAACCGGGCTTTTTTATATTAAATATTAAAAGGAAATCATTCTGTTTTCACCATTCCGTTTCTCTGTTTTCACCATTCCGTTTCCTCCAATCCATGCTTTCTGTAGACAAGCAATTGGTTGCGAAGCGAATTCATTTCCAGACGCATCTCCTCCATCCTTTCCAAAAGATGATGGATGGCATCGATACCTTCCATATTGATGGACAAGTCGTAATACATCCTGCTGTAACGTTCTACTTCCGGAAGTTGCGATGCGAGCAGATAATGTTCGTTTCCTTTTGTCCGGACTTCAATTAACCCTTCCTCCTGCAACAAATCAATAAACGAAGGTTCTATTTGACATTTGTGACAATATTCACTGACTATAATTAAATCGGTCTGCATAGTGGTAATTTTTTTAGTTCATACTCTGTAATTCCCGGAACAATTCTTTCTGCCTATCTGTCAGATTGGTAGGAATTTTGACATTATAAGTCACAATTAAATCGCCAAATTGTCCTTCCTTCTTATAAACAGGGAAACCTTTTCCCTTCAGCCGAACCTTCGTACCGTTCTGTGTCTCCGGTTTTACTTTCAGTTTCACTTTACCGTTCAGTGTATCGACTTCCTGTTCGCCTCCCAATACAGCCGTATAGAGATTCAATGGAATATCGATATACAGATCGTCTCCCAAACGCTTGAATACAGGATCTTCAGGGATTACGAACGTAATATACAGATCCCCTGCAGGACCTCCGTTAATTCCCTCACCTCCATAACCTTTCAACTTGATCACCTGTCCGTTGGCCACACCTGCCGGTATGGTAATACGGACATTTTTACCATTTACCGTCAGCACCTGTTTATGAGTCTCGGCAGCATCGCGAAGAGACAGATGCAACTCAGCATTAAAATCCTGTCCACGGAAACCGGCACTGCTACGTCCTCCTCTGGCGCGTCCTCCAAACATGGATTCGAAGAAATCGGAGAATCCCTCACTGCCTGCTCCGGAAAATCCTTGTCCGTCGGACGAATACCAATATCCGTTTCCATCACCTCCACCGAAACCGGAGAATCCGCCACCGGCACCGGCCTGCTGCCGTGCCCGCTTCTGAGCTTCAAATTCATCGGCGTGCTTCCAATGCTCGCCGTATTCATCATATTTCTTACGTTTCTCCGGATCGCTCAACACTTCGTTAGCCTCGTTTATCTCCTGAAACTTCTCCTTTGCGCTCGGGTCGTTCGGGTTTAAGTCCGGGTGATACTTACGGGCCAGCTTACGAAAAGCCTTCTTTATATCATCTTGAGAAGCACTTTTGTCAACTCCTAAAATTTTGTAATAATCTATATAAGCCATGCTTTCATGTTTTAAACGTTCACTATTATAGACGCTTACAAATAATACGCCAATATCGTATTCAAGTTCATTTTTTTAAGAAATCTTCAAAGTCCGAACGCTCAAACCGAAGTACGGTGCTTATTACTCTTAAGAACGGGCTTTACTACTCCTAAGCACGGCCTATATTACTCTTGAGAACAGTCTTTACTACTCTTGAGTACGATCCTTAACTATATTCCAATTTCTTTTAAGAAGCGTCTCGTCCATTTCTGCGTTGCCTGCGTGTAACTTTATCCGTGAACGGTATATGACAGAAGTAGCATGAAGTCTTCGGAACAGCCTATAATAAGAACTTACTTCCCCCTTAAACGAGGTAATTTACTGTCGTCTTTCCATTGGTTTACAAATCCACGCTCCATTTTGCGAGGAATTCTCTTGGACGGAGACGGGTAATGCTGTAAGACTCAATAGTGTTACCGAGAGTCCGGCGTTCAAACTCGGATGTGCCAATGAGATTATTGGCTGTGAGAGAGAGTTCCCATCGTTTAGCTTTGTAGCTTACAGCGAAATCAAGGAAATAGTTTGTGCCGATACTCTCATCGCTGGTATGGAAGAGTTCGTTCTTGATACTTATCATCCATCCATTAGCGGGGAAAATATGCAGATTAAGGAAATGTTCCCAGTCTGTTGTACTGTTTGATGAGAGTTCCGGAGAAGTCAGATTCTTCTGTTTGTAAATGTTCACATCCGATTTACCTTCAACAGAAAGGATTTTCGAAGGACGTAGGGAGTAATCAAGCGCAACAGCAGTCGTGTTCATCCGTGCATCATTCACAATGCCCGACACAAGCAGGCTATAATCAGTGATGTTGTGTGAAGCACCCAAACCGATAAGTGTCTTTGCCCATCCGAAGGTCTTGCTGACACGACCGGCCATACCTGCCGTCTGCATGGCATACTCCTTATCTGTAGCTGTCATTGTATAGATATTACCATTCATTGTGCTCTCGTAAAGGATGCTTCCCGATGTCCGATTATAGGTAGGGCGAACATTGAAGAACAAACCCAGTACAGGATTGGAGTATTTATAGGCAGCCGCTGCATAAAAGGAGTGTGTCGCATCCGTCTCACCCCGGTTAACTCTCTGCGTGTGATAGTTTGTAAAGATTGGAGTGTCATAAACAGCCCTGCCCATCAGCGGCGTATTTGTATAGCCGACATTTGCCGAGAACTCAGAAACGACTGTCGCCTTCCAGTTCCAGTTGAGTGAAGGATCCACCCACAGGTGATTGCTCTCCGACTCACGATACGACTGATGAGCATAACTTATCATTGACTTTATACCCACCCAGTGCTTTCCGAAAAGGAATGACATCGAAGGAGTCCAGTAAGTGCGAAGCAACTGGTATGCATTCGTCTGCTCTGCTTCTTCCCCCATTGCCACACCTATACTCTGACGGTCGTAGTTGATTCCCAATTCATTGTTGAGATAGTGCCGGCCGATTTTCAGTTTATAGTGGAAATCATTCTGGGTAGAGAAGAAACCAAGATCGAGCCGCTCTGTCATTCCGTTAATGGTGAGCAACTGCCCCGGCAGGTAATTGTAACTCCAATAACTGTCAATATTATAGATGTTCCCCTTTGCTGTGGTATGCGACATCTGAAAGTCCTCCGTAATGCTACGCTTATGCGGTTTCACCATCATATCGGTACTCCGGCCGTTATACATCATCGTACCAACGCTCTTGTTGAAGTCCATATAGCCTTTGAGGTTGTTCTTGATGAAACTCTTGACACCATTATACTGATAATTAACTTCCCCCTTCCATTCGCTTCGGGTGTTGCAGACATCCTGTTCTTCGATGATAACAGGCAAGTCGGCGAGAGTGAGGTAAGTAGAAGAACGGTAGTCCTGCATGTCGGTCTTGTCTATAAAGCCATTGCCTTGCAGACGCAGTTCTGAATCCTTACCTGTCTTCCACAGCCAATTGCCGGCTACAAGATGAGTGTGATTGAAGGTGTACCGGTCCTCTGCAAGGTCAGGTGTCCCGACCGACATCATTGAGAGGATGCCGGACTCCGAGCCTGTTCTTCCTTTGAGCAATGCTGTAAGGTCAAGCACCTCATTATCGAGTTGCTTACCGATGTCATTGTTCTTGTACATCATCAGCGTCTGGAATTTCTCGTTGAAGCGCATGCCCATCAGCCGGCAGTCGTAAAGAAAATCATCACCGTAACCCAACCCTATGTCCGCAGTGCCTGTCCAAACGGCTTTGGCATCCTCCTTCAGTACAAGGTTGAGAGCAGCCTGCTCGCTGAATGAAACGCCACGCAAGGACTTCACCGCCTGATGGTTTTCCAACACCTGCACACTCTGTATCTTATCGGCAGAGATATTCTGATTGGCAACACCGTATTGTGACCCCATCAGATCGAGTCCCTCGATATAGAACTTATTAATAGGCTTTCCCTGGTATTCGATCTTGCCGTCTGCCTTTACCTCCAGGCCCGGCATTTTTGCTATAACGTCGGCAATACTCCGGTCTTGTCCCTGCTTGAAACCGGAAACTGAATAAGTAAGCGTGTCTCCTGTACTTTGGATGCGCTCTGCTTTTACCTTTACCTCCTTCAGTTTGAAGTTGCCTTCTGTAAGTGTAATGGTCATGCCCTCCTTCAAATCAGAAAATGGCATGGTCTTTTTCTGGTAACCCATATAACTGACCGTTACACTGGCGGGATGTTTTCCCTCTGATATAGTCAGTTTATATTGTCCCTTATCGCTTGTGATACAGTAGGCAACGGTGGAATTCCCCTCTGCTGTCACCACGACAGAGGCACCCACCAAGGGTTCGCCATTCTTACCCTTTACCTTCCCCGTAAAAGTTTGGGCAAAGAGTGAAAGATGGGCAATCAGAAGTATGAAAAAAACAGCAAATCTCATTCTTTATCCAAATGGTTGTATTTGGGCACTTCCACTTCTGCATTGTCTTTGGCATTCACACCCGGTATTGCATAGACAATAACTTTCTGTCCCGGAGAACTTTGATTCAGGATTCGGTCTACGAGCTGGTCTCTGCTGATACCTTCCGAATCAGAACGCATCTCCAAAAATCGCTTGCGAGTGCACTTTTGGTGACTGTTTTCTTCATAAACCGAAATCAAAGCATCTTCAGGAGCATTCTCAATGCCGACAGCATTGAAATCAAACAATCCTTCCGAATCCTTTGCTGCCATAATCAAGCCGGGTAAGCCGTTGAGAATGTAAGGGCCATAGTTAAGGGGCAACTCAGCAGAATACCACACAATCCAGGTTCGACCATAGACTGAACCAACCGCCTGTTTGCATTCATATTCGCAAATGGTCTTTGTGCTATCTGTCAATTGCCATTCAATTGAGGGGAGCGTGTCTTCGTATTTCAAGCCAGATGTAATCAGCTGCTTATAGTAGGTGTATTTCCCTTTTTCCGGAGAGCCAATGACTATCTGAAGGTCATTCTTTGCAGGGTATTTTTCTCCGATGACAGGAAGCCGGTCTATCAATGCAGTTTGATCTCCATTCGCTTTCGCCTCAGCCAGTTCACGACTGTACAGTCTGTAGTTCTTATTGTAAAACACAGCGGTTGTCTCGCCTATGTCAAGCGTCCAGCGGTAGGTGTCAGTCTTGCCAGTGATGATTTGTGCATCACAATCGTATGTAACACGATACTTTGCCTGCTCTTGAGAGTGCACAGTGGAACAGGATAGTAATACAAGAAGAGCTATATGTATATTTTTATATATCATAAAAACGGTGTATTTTGTTATGGAATTAACATCTCGGCTATTCAAGTTCCGCAAGTTCAGAAGTGAGCGAAAGTTCAGAAGTATACGAAAACCCTGTCAGTAAGGCACCAACTACAAAAAAAGGTCTCTCTGTAAGTAAAAAACAAGTTAAGAGAGAGCTCTGTTTCCATAAAGGTACATTATAGTTCACAAATAACCGTGACAAATTTATAGATAAATCTCGATTTACATGCCGGCGATACAAAAAAAGTAAAAAAATATCCAGACTACTGACAGATCCGTCCATCTCTTTCTATCCTTTCTATGCGATATTATTATTTATAGATTGTTTTTTTCTCCTGACCCAATAATCTATCCCTAAAAGCCCCAAAGCCAATAATGCAATATAAGCATAGAAAGCAATTAACGGAGAAGAGGCGGAAGAAAGCTCCAAGTGAGGCATCAAATCCGATGGTCTGAAGCCTAAATAAAAAAACAGGAAGTAGACTAAAGTGCCTAACATCACAGCCAAAGCGGTCAATAAAGAGAAAAGCAGATACCTCTTTCTCCGTCTTTCCTGCTTTGCGGCTTCTATACGTATCTGTTCCATCATACGAAAAGTGAAATTGGAAGACAAACATCCGGGATTCCTCTTTTCAAGTGCTTGTTTCAGTGTATTATCGGTCTTTGTTTTCATAACGGTTCTCTTTATTCATTAATTTCCTCATTCATTAATAAATAGATTTTCTTACGCGTCCGATGTAACTTCACCTTTACATTTCCGGACGACAATTTTAAAATCTCACCAATCTCTTCCACTGATTTCTCTTCGTAATAGAAAAGGGTAATCAATGCTTTCTCCTCAACAGTCAAGCGGTCAATCGCATGGACTAATTTCGCTATCCGTTCTTCATCATCCGTCGGACAAAGTATATCGTCTGTCTTATCGTCGGGTACGTTGTTTATGATATTTTCATCTATGTAAAATTTCTCAGTCCATCCCCAACATGTTGCACAACCTTTCCCCTTTCCGGAAAGAATCCCCTTTTCAAATCCTCACTATGTACAAGAATCAGCCGAATAAATAAATCCTATTTTACTGTAACCTTTTTCAGTGCATTGCGTCAAACAGAACAAAGAACGAAATTATTCACTTAAAAACATACAATTATGATGGATTTTATTATGGTTCCACTTATCATGGGGATTATTACATTAGGTATTTACAAAATGTTCGAACTATTTGCATGTAGGCGCGAACGCATGGCTCTCATTGAAAAATTAGGTGATAAGATTTCAGTAGCCGATTTGAAAGGAAAGTTTTCCTTGCCTATTTACAACCATTATTCTTTTAGTGCATTGAAAGGAGGATGCCTGATGCTGGGCATCGGATTGGGGTTATTAATCGGTTTTCTAATCTGTGTATCTGCCATACCCAATTATCTCAGTGATACCAGCTGGAATATGAGACAAACAATCGGCATTGTTTACGGTTCCAGTGTCCTGCTTTTCGGAGGTGCCGGCCTGATTGCCGCTTTCCTCATCGAAAACAAAATGAATCAGAAGAAAGAAGACCGATAAAAACCGGGAAGTACATCAGAAATACCCCATTAAGTACTTTCCCCCCTACTACAGCACAACACCGATAGTAGGGGGGGGGGGAAGTATTAATCAGCCGATATACACATTTACACAAAGGAACACATAAAGGTCGTCTTCTTGTTGTTCAAACTCAATTTTATCTTCCCTGGCTAACCAACCCAAAGCCGCCCCTAACTCTCTATCCCCAAGCCCGGATTTCTTTTTGAGGTTTCCATAGCTCCATTTGTCATTGTCGCTTAGCAACTGCCAAACTTTTCCGGCATTCAAGCCAATTTCCATCTTATCCATTTGATACAATAATTTAAAGGTTGCAATACAATCGGTTACCGTTTCATCGATTAAAGTTAATAAATTTGCACAGACGTTGTTACTGCAAAAGCAATAAATTTCTGTTTCACACGGTATTTTTAACATAACCACTGTTTTACAACCAAATAATTACGGTTCTTAGTATATATATTAGACGTGATCTCTTTTCAAGATGACATGTTTATCAGCATAAACACAATTTATGGATACCTCCATAAAATGTATTTATACGGAGGTAAGAAATAACTTAAGGAGAGAGTAAGACTCCTGCTTTTCGAACGAAGTCCGACCGTGTACTTTCGCAAGTGTATTGGGTACCGGGAAAAGCGAGACTGTCGGAAAAGAGTAAAGTTACTGGTAAGAAAAAGCAAGACCGCTGGTAAGAAAAAGCAAGGCTACAGGAAAGGAACAGTAAAAGCTATAGAAAAGGAATGCTAAACTGCCCAAAAAAGAAAAGCCGCTCCAAACAAGTTGAAGCGGCTTTCTCTTAAAATTATGGGAATATTACATCATTCCACCCATTCCTCCCATTCCGGGAGCGCCCATCGGCATTTCGGGTTTATCTTCTTTCTTCTCTACAATCACACATTCGGTAGTAAGGAACATACCGGCAATGGAAGCAGCATTTTCCAGAGCTACACGAGCAACCTTAGCAGGATCGACTACACCGGCAGCATGCAGATTCTCGTAAACGTCCATACGGGCATTATAACCGAAGTCACCTTTGCCTTCACGAACTTTCTGAACCACTACAGCACCTTCCTTACCTGCGTTAGCTACAATCTGACGAAGCGGTTCTTCGATAGCACGCTTGATGATTTCTATACCGGTTGTTTCATCGGCATTATCACCTTTCAGGCCTTCCAATACATCGATGGCACGAATATAAGTTACGCCACCGCCCGGAATGATACCTTCTTCGATAGCTGCACGAGTAGCACGAAGAGCATCGTCTACACGGTCTTTCTTCTCTTTCATTTCTACTTCAGAAGCAGCACCTACGTAAAGAACAGCTACACCACCTGACAATTTAGCCAGACGTTCCTGCAATTTCTCACGGTCATAATCTGACTTCGTGGCAGCAATCTGAGCTTTAATCTGGTCACAACGTTCCTTGATGTTCTCTTTGTCACCGGCACCGTTTACGATAGTCGTATAATCTTTAGAAACTGTAACCTTATCGGCAGTACCCAACATTTCAATTGTAGCCTGTTCCAGTTTCAATCCTTTCTCTTCACTGATAACTACACCACCCGTCAAAACAGCGATGTCTTCCAACATCTCTTTTCTGCGGTCGCCGAAGCCCGGAGCTTTCACTGCACAAATCTTCAACTGAGAACGCAGACGGTTTACAACCAATGTAGTCAGTGCTTCACTATCCACATCTTCTGCAATCACCAACAGAGGACGTCCAGTCTGTACAGCCGGTTCCAGAATAGGCAAGAAATCTTTCAGGTTAGAAATCTTCTTGTCATAGATCAGAATGTATGGTTTCTCCATTTCACATTCCATCTTCTCTGTATTGGTTACAAAGTAAGCAGACAGATAACCACGGTCGAACTGCATACCTTCTACCACACCGATAGTAGTGTCAGTACCTTTGGCTTCTTCAATAGTGATAACACCGTCTTTAGAGACTTTACGCATTGCGTCAGCAATCAGTTTACCGATTACTGGATCATTATTGGCAGAAACAGTGGCAACCTGTTCAATCTTGTCATAGTTGTCACCAACCTTCTCAGCCTGATTCTTAATAGATTCAACCACTTTGGCAACAGCCTTGTCGATACCGCGTTTGATATCCATAGGGCTTGCACCGGCTGTTACATTCTTCAAGCCTTCAGATACGATTGCCTGAGCCAAAACCGTTGCAGTTGTTGTTCCGTCACCGGCATCGTCACCCGTCTTGGAAGCTACCTCTTTTACCAGTTGAGCACCGGTATTCTGATAAGCATCTGCCAATTCGACCTCTTTAGCTACCGTTACACCGTCTTTCGTGATGTGAGGAGCTCCGAATTTCTTTTCAATAATGACATTACGTCCTTTCGGGCCCAGTGTTACTTTTACTGCATTTGCCAAAGCATCGACACCTTTTTTCAATTGGTCACGGGCATCGATATTGAATAATATTTCTTTTGCCATCTTTGTTTACTATTTAATAATTTACAATCTACTACTTTAATTAACCCAAAACAGCGAGAACATCGCTTTGACGCATGATAAGGTATTTGTTACCTTCCACCTCGAGTTCTGTTCCGGCATATTTTCCATAAAGAACCGTATCGCCTACTTTCAATACCATTTCTTCATCTTTTGTACCGTGACCTACTGCCACAACTTCACCTTTCAAAGGTTTTTCTTTTGCCGTATCAGGAATAATGATACCGCCAATTGTTTTTTCTTCTGCAGGTGCAGGGAGTATCAGCACTCTATCTGCCAATGGTTTAATGTTCATAGTTTCTTTTTTATTTTATATGTTATACATTATTATATTATTAATCTGTCCGTTTTCATACGAACGAAAAACTGATTACGAAAAC
Source organism: uncultured Bacteroides sp. (assembly GCA_958477465.1). Classification (GTDB taxonomy): domain Bacteria; phylum Bacteroidota; class Bacteroidia; order Bacteroidales; family Bacteroidaceae; genus Bacteroides. The sequence continues at coordinate 31,312 of CAUEFX010000013.1, read as the reverse complement.
CGTGCCAAAGCCAAAATATGTTTGTTTGTCAGCGAAAGACTGACAAAATGACGCAGGTACGGCTGACGAATTAGGAATAAATTATGTACCTTTGCACGTCATTTACGCACACATTCAGTATGAAAAAGAAATTACTACTCGCAATTTGCCTTCTGGCAACAATGAACGGCTTTGCCCAAAAGAAAGATTTCAATTACAAATTCTATGGGCAAGTCCGCACGGATTTATTTTACAACAGCCGTGCCAATAAAGAAACAGTGGACGGATTGTTCTATATGTATCCATTGGATAAACTTCCGGATGCAGACGGGACAGATAGAAACGCCACAGCCAACGGCAGCTTCTATGTTTTGTATTCCCGCCTGGGAGTAGACGTGGCTGGGCCGAAATTGGGAAACGCCCAGACATCCGCCAAAGTGGAAATCGACTTCAGGGGTTCGGGAACCACTTATTCCACCGTACGCGTACGCCATGCTTATCTCAATCTGAATTGGGGCAAATCGGCCCTTCTGATGGGACAGACCTGGCATCCCCTTTTCGGTGATGTATCTCCACAAATATTAAACCTCTCGGTAGGAGCTCCTTTCCAACCATTCGGCAGGGCGCCACAAATACGGTATAGATATACTAACAAGAGTTTTCAATTGACAGGTGCCGCCATTTGGCAATCGCAATACCTGTCTGTAGGTCCGGACAATGTAAAAAGCCAGAATTATATTAAAAACAGTTGCATCCCGGAGATTTATGCCGGAGTAGATTACAAAGGAAAGAATTGGCAGGTAGGTGCAGGCATCGAATTATTGTCCATCAAGCCCAGAACAGAATCGAAAGTAGAAACACCGGAATCGACACCGGAAAACAAGAGCTATTATACTTATAAGGTGAACGAACGCATAACCACCCTCTCCTACGAAGCACATTTGAAGTACAGCAATGCAAACTGGTTTGTTGCTGCCAAAAGTGTATTGGGAAGAAACCTGACACAAACCTCCATGCTGGGTGGCTACGGCATAAAATCCAAAGATGCAAAGACAGGAAAACAGGAGTACGCATCCATTTTAAACTCCAGCTCATGGGTGAATGTAGTCTATGGCAAGAAGTGGAAACCGGGAGTCTTCTTCGGATATATCAAGAATCTGGGAACAGGAGATGCTGTAACCCAGCTATACGGCACGGGGACCGATGTCGATCAACTCGCAACCACGGGAGCCGAATTGACTTACAACGTAGCCCACTGGAAATTCGGACTTGAATATACATTCAGTTCAGCCTGGTATGGTTCGATGAATGCTTCAAACGGCAAAATCAAGGACACTCACTCCATCAGCAATCACCGTGTGGTGGGAGTGGCCATGTTTATGTTCTGACAACAATAATCCGCCATATCCGATACATCCATTATCGATCTGCAAGGGAGGGGGTGTCAAAATTCCATTTCAGTTTTGACACCCCCTCCCTTTTATCGTTCAGTCCGAAAGAACAGCTCAATCCGGAAGCACACACAAGAATTTACCATTGTTTGAAGCCGGCACAACACGGCCTTTTCATTTAATTTTGTTTGATTGTGTGTATAAATCCCCCACCCATGCACGACTTGCATGGGTGGGGGATACATGCCCAAATAAGGTTAAATGAAAGAACCGTACCGGTACGACAATCATTTTTAACGAATATTAGTTTTTCAGCGAACTGTTCACTATCTTTGCAGCCCCTAACAACCCTAAAAAGACATTATGGCATTTACTAACAACGTTATGATTGTCCGCCACAGATTGCTGGCCGACCTCGTAAAATTATGGAAAAGGAATGAGTTAACAGAAAAAATCGACCGACTCCCCCTTGAATTGAGTCCCCGCAAATCAAAGCCACTGGGGCGCTGCTGCATTCACAAAGAGCGCGCTGTATGGAAATACAAATGCCTCCCCCTACTGGGCCTGGACATGACAGATGAAAAGGACGAACTGACAGCCTTGTCCGAATACGCCCGTCAGGCATTAGACCGCGAAGCGTATACCAAAGAGAACATCCTGTGCGTAATAGACGAAGCCTGTTCTTCCTGTATACAAATCAATTATGAAATAACCAACCTCTGTCGGGGGTGCGTGGCACGCAGTTGTTACATGAACTGCCCCAAAGACGCCATCCGCTTCAAGAAAAACGGACAGGCCATGATTGATCACGATACTTGCGTCAGTTGCGGCATTTGCCACAAAAGCTGTCCGTACCACGCCATCGTCTATATTCCGGTGCCCTGCGAAGAAGCCTGTCCGGTTAAAGCCATCAATAAAGACGAACGAGGAATCGAACACATCGACGAGAGCAAATGTATCTATTGCGGAAAGTGCATGAACGCGTGCCCGTTCGGCGCCATTTTCGAAATCTCACAGGCTTTCGATGTCCTGCAACACATACGCAAAGGGGAAAAGATGGTAGCCATCGTTGCTCCTTCCATCCTCGGGCAGTTCAATACCGATATAGAGCACGTGTACGGTGCTTTCAAGGAGATCGGTTTCGCGGATGTGATCGAAGTGGCACAAGGAGCTATGGACACCACCAGCAATGAAGCCCATGAATTACTGGAGAAGCTGGAAGAGGGACAAGCATTCATGACAACTTCCTGCTGCCCGTCGTATATCGAATTGGTAGAAAAGCATATTCCCGGCTTGAAACCTTATGTATCCACCACCGGTTCGCCCATGTACTACACTGCCCGTATTGCAAAAGAAAAGCACCCGGATGCCAAAATCGTATTTGTCGGTCCCTGCGTGGCAAAACGCCAGGAGATACGCCGCGACGAAGCCGTAGACTTCATCCTGACATTTGAAGAAGTAGGCTCCATCCTCGATGGAATGGATATCCAGCTGGAACAGACCCAACCTTTCTCTCTGCTATACACTTCCGTACGCGAAGCACACGGGTTTGCCCAGGCAGGCGGCGTAATGGGCGCAGTCAAGGCTTACCTGAAAGAAGAAGCCGACAAGATCAACGCCATCCAGGTGTCCGATATAAACAAAAAGAATATCGCATTGCTCCGGGCATGTGCCAAGACAGGTAAAGCCGCCGGACAATTCATCGAGGTTATGGCTTGCGAGGGCGGTTGCATCACCGGACCGAGTACACACAACGATATTGTTTCCGGCCGCCGGCAATTGGCGCAGAGCTTGCTTAAGCGTAAAGAATCTTATGAAAATATGGGTTGACCGCCTCAAACAAGAACATACTCTTCCATCCGAAGGGTACAAAACCCTGCTGACCTGCACGGATACCGATGCCGTCACGTATCTGTACCGGCAGGCACAGGAAGTGGCACAGGCACGTTTTGGCAATAATATCTATATCCGCGGACTGATTGAGATCAGCAATTGCTGCCGGAACAATTGCTATTACTGCGGGATACGAAAGGGAAATCCACGGGTAGAACGATACCGCCTCAGCCGTGAAACAATCCTCGACTGCTGCACGCAAGGATATGGACTGGGATTCCGAACCTTTGTCATGCAGGGAGGAGAAGATACGGCGCAATCGCCCGAATGGGTGGAAGAGACCGTAGCCGCCATAAGAAACCGCTTCCCCGATTGTGCCATCACCCTGTCTCTGGGAGAGAAGACCCGGGAAGAATACGAGCGCTTTTTCCGTGCAGGAGCCAACCGTTATCTCCTGCGTCACGAGACATTTGACGCAGAGCACTACAAGCTGCTTCATCCGGCAGAAATGTCACGGCAAAACCGGATACAATGCCTGCAATGGTTGAAAGAGATAGGCTACCAGACGGGAACCGGCATAATGGTAGGCAGTCCCGGACAGACGACCGGACATCTCATCGAAGACATCCGGTTCGTCGAACGTTTCCGCCCGCAGATGATTGGTATAGGGCCTTTCATCCCCCACCGGGATACGCCTTTCGCCACATCTGCTCCGGGAAGCGTAGAGCTGACTTTGCGGTTACTCTCCATCTTCCGGCTGATGTTGCCCGATGCGCTCATTCCTGCCACCACGGCTCTGGCCACCCTTGCACCCGACGGACGCCAACAGGGTATACTGGCTGGTGCCAACGTAGTGATGCCGAACCTTTCACCTTGTGAAGAGCGAAGAAAATATACACTATACAACAACAAAGCCTCTCTCGGTGCCGAAGCAGCCGAAGGCCTCGCTATGCTGAACAAGCAGTTACAGGCGATCGGTTACAAAGTGCTTCCCGTACGAGGAGATGCCCCCCAACGGCAATAGCCCGTTTAATAATAAAAAAACAATGGAAACCATACCTTACCTCCCCCATTCTTCTCAAGCTGATGAATTCATCAACCATCAGGAGATACTGGACACACTGGAGTATGCCCGCGAAAACAAAAGTAACCGGACACTGATAGAACAACTCATTGATAAGGCCACCCTGTGCAAAGGGCTCAACCACCGGGAAGCCGCTCTCCTGCTGGAATGCGACCAGCCGGACCTGACAGAACGTATTTTCCACCTGGCCAAAGAGATTAAACAGAAATTCTACGGTAACCGCATCGTGATGTTTGCGCCGCTCTACCTCTCCAACTATTGCGTAAACGGCTGCACCTATTGCCCGTATCACCTGAAGAACAAAACGATTGCCCGCAAAAAACTGACACAGGAAGAAATCCGCCGTGAAGTAATCGCCTTGCAAGATATGGGGCATAAGCGCCTGGCATTGGAAGCCGGCGAGCATCCGGTACTCAACCCGCTGGAGTATATCCTCGAATCCATCGAAACGATATACGGCATCCGTCACAAAAACGGAGCTATCCGCCGGGTGAACGTCAACATAGCCGCCACTACGGTGGAGAACTACAGAAAACTGAAAGATGCAGGCATCGGAACCTATATCCTCTTTCAAGAGACCTACCATAAAGAAAACTACGAAAAGCTCCACCCCACCGGTCCCAAAAGCAACTACGCCTGGCATACGGAAGCCATGGACCGCGCCATGCAAGGAGGAATAGACGATGTGGGCATCGGGGTCCTGTTCGGACTGAATACTTTCAAATACGACTTTACCGGACTGCTGATGCATGCCGAACATCTTGAAGCGGTGTTCGGAGTAGGGCCGCACACAATCAGTGTTCCACGCATTTGCCCGGCTGACGACATCGATACGGCCAACTTTCCCAATGCCGTGTCCGATGACATATTCCGCCGCATCGTAGCAGTAATCCGCATTGCCGTACCTTATACGGGAATGATTATTTCCACCCGCGAATCACAGGAGTCGCGGCGACAGATTCTCGATATAGGTATTTCACAAATCAGCGGCGGCTCGCGTACCAGCGTGGGCGGCTATGCGACGCCGGAACCTCCGTCCGAGAATTCAGCGCAATTTGATCTGAGCGATACCCGCACACTGGATGAGATCGTGAGCTGGCTGCTCGACTTAGGATACATTCCCAGCTTCTGCACTGCCTGCTATCGGGCCGGAAGAACAGGCGACCGGTTTATGTCACTGGTCAAATCAGGCCAGATAGCCAACTGCTGCGGACCGAATGCTCTGATGACTCTAAAAGAGTATCTGGAAGATTATGCATCTCCCGCCACCCGTATCAAAGGCGAAGCGCTGATAGCCGCCGAAGCCGCCGGAATACCTAACCCGAAAATCAGAGAAGCAGCCATCCGAAACCTGAGAGAGATAGCCAATGGGAAAAGAGATTTCCGGTTTTAAAGCAACGCCCGGTACCATCCGGCGTTGCCCTTGCAAAAAACAGGTCCCGAACGGGAAAATATCCCGGACCGATGATCATCATTTTATAATTCAATCCGTATGAGTTTTCAGAACACTCCCAATTCCAACCGACTGCATATTGCCCTCTTCGGGCGGCGCAACAGTGGCAAGTCTTCCCTAATCAACGCACTGACAGGGCAAGACACCGCCCTCGTATCCGATACTCCGGGCACAACGACCGATCCGGTGCTCAAAGCGATGGAGATTCACGGCATCGGCCCCTGCCTTTTCATCGACACGCCCGGATATGACGATGAAGGCGAACTGGGGAAACTACGCGTGACCCGTACTCTGCAGGCTATTGAAAAAGCAGATATCGCCCTGTTGCTCTGCCAGCCGGATATGAAAGAAGAACTTCCCTGGATTAAGATACTCAAAGAAAAGAAAATCCCGGTCATTTTGCTGCTGAACAAGGCAGATATACTGCATGACGCGCAACAGATAGCACAAGGCATCAAAGATGAAACCGGACTGCATCCCCTGACCGTAAGCGCAAAGACCCATCAGGGCATTGCAGAAATTCTGCAAGCCATCATGCGACATCTGCCGGAAGATTTCGATGCACAAAGCATCACGGGGAACCTGGTTTCGGAAGGAGACCTCGTTCTGCTTGTCATGCCACAGGACATACAAGCGCCCAAAGGGCGCCTCATCCTTCCGCAAGTACAGACACTCCGGGAACTGCTCGACCGGAAATGCCCGGTGATGAGCTGTACTACCGACCGGCTGGAAGCTACTCTGCAAATGCTCTCACGCCCTCCGAAACTGATTATCACCGATTCGCAGGCATTCAAAACCGTCTACGAACAGAAGCCGGCGGAAAGCATGCTGACCTCCTTTTCCGTGCTATTCGCTGCTTATAAGGGGGATATCGAATACTACACCACCAGCGCGTCGGCCATTGACAGACTGACAGAAAACTCTCGTGTGCTGATTGCCGAAGCATGTACCCATGCGCCACTGTCGGAAGACATCGGCCGTGTGAAACTGCCCCGTCTTTTACGCAAAAAGGCCGGAGAAGGATTACAAATAGACATTGTATCCGGCAATGATTTCCCCAAAGACCTCAGCAAATATGATTTAATAATACAATGCGGTGCCTGCATGTTCAACCGGAAGTATGTCCTCAGCCGGATAGAACAGGCCAGACTGCAAAAAATTCCAATGACCAATTACGGAGTAGCCATCGCCTGCCTCAACGGGATACTCGATAAAATAGAATGGTGATTGATTGGAAGATACCCCTACCTATCAATGAATCTTTTCAGCATTTCCGGTAGCAGAACCGTCATTACTATTCAAAAAAATCCTCCCCGATGCTTCAGAATCGAACAGCAGTTCAACCTTACCGGCATCGGGGAGGATTTTCTTCACCACCGAAGAGACAGTGGTCCGGCACCGGAGAAAGAGACCTCCGGCACCGAGAAGAACGGGGAGAAAGAACTATTTCAAAAGAGTTTCGATCAACTCTTCTCCTGAAACCAACGACTGCTCACCGGTCTCCATATTTTTCAGCATCGCCTTGCCTTCATTCATCTCATTCTCGCCCACAATCGCTACAAACGGTATATTCTTCGCATTGGCATAGCTCATCTGCTTCTTCATTTTTGCCGCATCCGGGAAAATCTCCGCACGTATACCGGCCAGACGTACTTTGGCCAACATCTCCATAGAGAAAGCCGCTTCTTTTTCACCGAAGTTCACAAACAACAGCTGCGTGCCGTTCACCGCTTCCTTCGGGTAAAGTTCCAACTGATTCAGCACATCAAAAATACGGTCGGCACCAAAAGAAATACCTACCCCCGAAACGCCTGCCATGCCGAATACCCCGGTCAGATTGTCGTAGCGGCCGCCACCGGTGATACTACCGATCTGCACATCCAATGCCTTCACTTCAAAGATTGCACCGGTATAATAATTCAAGCCACGCGCCAGCGTCAGGTCGAGCTCTATTTCATTCTTCAATCCCAGGCCGGCAAGTGTATTCAGAATGAATTCACTCTCTTCCACTCCCTTAATACCGGTCTCGCTGCCTGCCAGCACACTTTTCAAGGTAGTCAATTTCTCGGCGTTGGTTCCACTCAACAGGATAATCGGCTGCAACTTGGCAATCGCCTCATCACTGATTCCCTTTTCTCTCAGTTCGGCGTTCACATTATCAAGGCCTATCTTATCCAGCTTATCGATAGCTACCGTTATATCCACTATCTTATCAGCCTCACCGATGATTTCGGCAATACCCGTCAGAATCTTACGGTTATTAATCTTTATACAAACACGAATACCGAAACGTGTGAACACCGTATCCACAATCTGCATCAACTCTACCTCATTCAGCAGAGAGTCGCTGCCCACTACATCGGCATCACATTGATAGAATTCGCGATAACGTCCCTTTTGCGGACGGTCTGCACGCCATACGGGCTGAATCTGATAACGCTTGAACGGGAAAGTAATCTCATCACGGTGCATCACCACATAGCGGGCAAACGGCACTGTCAGGTCATATCGCAACCCCTTCTCACAAAACTTGCTCGCCAGCTTCGCAGCATTGCGGCTCAATAACTCTTCATCGGTTATTCCCGAAAAATAATCGCCGGAATTCTGTATCTTAAACAAGAGCTTATCCCCTTCCTCGCCATACTTTCCCATCAATGTGGAAAGCATCTCCATAGACGGAGTCTCTATCTGCTGAAATCCATACAGGTGATAAACTTCACGGATCGTATTGAAAATATAATTGCGTTTCGCCATCTCGACAGGCGAAAAGTCGCGCGTTCCTTTGGGTATACTTGGTTTTGCTGCCATAATTCTATTTTATAATTTAATGGCAAAATTACAGCAAATTATTGGATTTATTAAATAGAATGCTTTACTTTTGCCTGTTAATATACAAATATTAATGCAATTCAACTACAGATTCGCACGATTACATAAAAATGAGAAAATCTATTTGTATTTTTCTTCTCTATCTGATCTTGCCGGGTATGACAGGCATCCAAGTAATAGCAGGAAACCAATATTCCACCCCCGCAGACAGCGTTCTCACCTTCGACTACATCTATAAGATTTGTACTTCACAGCCACAGCAGGCATTAAAATTACTGGACAAAGCAGAAGAACAGGAAACCTTGTCGCAATATGAACTGAATCAATTGCGTTGCATCACTTACAACAACGGTTTAGCCATGTACAGCATAGCATTGATGTATGCACAAGAAAACATGCAAAACGACTCCATCCGGAAACACCCGGACAAGATGCTGGCACTGACCGTCACCATGGCCGGGCAATACTTATCGATAGGCAATCACCAGGAAAGTATCCGGTGTGCCATCAAAGGGATCGAGCTGGCTCAGAAACTCGGCAATAAAGCCAAAGAGGCCTATCTGCTGCTTACCATCGGCAAGAACAAGTGGGAAATGGGACTGAAAGAGGAAGCCGAAAGCGACATAGACCGCTCCATAAAGATACAGGAACAGTGCATACAGAACTCGAAAAACTGGGAGGAGATAGACGACCTCATCTACTCTTACGGCATCAAAATCACCTACGCCATGAAAAGCGGTGATTACCAGACCGCCATCGACCTGCTGCCGGCATACGAAAAACAGATGCAGCAAATGGAGAAATGCACCAATATCCCTCAAGGAATATGCGACATGAGGTACGCCAGCGAATACGCAGCCTTTGCCTATATATTCACCCGCAACGGGCAACCGGAAGAAGGGAAACAGTATTACCGGAAATTTCAAGAGACAGACTTTTCCTCCACGGACCTCGGACAGACAATGGGCATCAAATATCTGCTGGCAGCCAAAGAGTATAAAGAAGCCCTCAAAAGCATATCGGCAGAAAAAAGAAGATGCAGAGAAATCGGCGATACCATAAACAATGAATATCTGCATGGTGTCCTGAACTATGAGGCACAGGTATACAGCGAATTAGGTAACGCAACGGCAGCCGCAGAATGCTACAGGCAAATGTATGTTATAGCCGACAGCCTTCAACAGCGCGAAAAGCAGAATACAGCCTTGGAACTCGCCTTCATTTATAAAACAAATGAGAAAAACGCCCAAATACAAAAGCAGACAGCCGACTTGAAGCTGCGTAATGTCCTGCTTATCTCACTAGCCGACATCGTAATTCTGATGCTTGTCCTTTTATGGCGTCTCGTACTGCACGCCCGTGTGGTAAGGAAGAAAAATCTCGCAATGGTAGAGCGCATCGACGAACTGCTGTTGTATAAAGATGAAGCCCAAAAGGCCAAACGCAAACTGATAAGTATGATAGCATCCAACGGCGTCGTCAATGAGATGCCGGATGAAACCAATGACGAAACCGACGCGGAAGAGGTGAGCGATACCTACCAAGAAAACAACAGAAAACTTTTCGAAACACTTAACCAGACAATTATCGACAAAGAACTTTATCTAAACCCGGAACTCACAAGAGAAGACCTGATACAAATCATTCATGTCAACAAAAACCGTTTCGCAAAAATCATACAAGAAAATACCGGAATGAGGCTAACCGAATATTTGAATGAAATGCGGTTGAATCACGCTATCCAGTTATTAAAAGAGCGTCCCAACTACACGCTTCAAGCCATAGCCTACGACTCTGGTTTCAGCAACATGGGTACTTTCCATCGTTTGTTCAAAGAGAAAGTCGGCATGACGCCCTCCGAATACAAGTCTGTTACTAAAAAGATGAAGTAATACATAATACATAAATCACGAGAGTACATCCAAATGTCCTTCTCGTAAAAAATGAGGGTGTGTCATAATGTCCAAATAGAAAGATTCACCCCTGCCACAAAATACTTGTAGTAGGGGTGATCTCTTTGAAAAGGACATTATGACACATCCTCGATTTTAAGTTTTATGCATTCTGTGATGCACTCTCGTGATTCTTAAGTTCTGTGCATTCCGACACACTTTTATACCTTAATCTCTTCGACCCATAAAAATCATGATATAATAGACCAATGTAGCCAAAGAACTCAGCGCAGCAACTACATAAGTGTAAGCAGCCGAACGAAGCGCATCTTCAGCCTGCGAATGATTATAGGAATTGGTGATTCCGGATGAACTCAACCATACCAGGGCGCGCTTACTTGCATTGATTTCCACCGGAAGGGTGATAAAGCTGAACAGGGTCGTCACAGCAAACAGAATAATACCTGCAAGTAAAAGCTGAGGAAACGTATTTATCAATAAAATACCTGCAAGCAGCAACCATGACATCCATTGGGAAGCAAAAGTCACCACAGGTACCAACTTGCTGCGCATGGTCAGCGGAGCATAGGCACGGGCATGCTGAACGGCATGTCCACACTCATGAGCAGCCACGGCTGCCGCCATGATGCTATTACTCTCATACACACCTTCACTCAAGTTCACTGTCTTATTGGCAGGATTATAATGGTCGGTCAGTTGTCCGGGAGTATGAGTCACCTGAACATCGTAAATTCCATTATCATGTAACATCTTGATAGCCACGTCGCGTCCTGTCATTCCATTTCCGGTCGGTATCCTCGAATATCTCTTAAACTTGTTCTGCAAGTTCATCTGTACCAACCAACTCACTACGGCAATGCCGATAAATAATACCCAATACGATATCATATACTTTCTTTTTTAAATGATTACTATAAGCATCTTTACAAATAGTTTGCCAAAAATAAAGGGAAACTTTGTATACTTCCAAAGTTTCCCTTCCTATTTATGAAGAATTATCTAAAATTCCGTTTAGAGACTGCTCAGTTTTATCATCTGACGGCTTGATCGATCACCTGATAAGTTGATCTATCGTCTGATGATTTGAGAAAACAGTTTCTTATTCTTCCGTATATCTTTCGATAGTCTGCTCTCTGTCCGGTCCTACAGAAACGATCTTGATTTCCACACCCAGCTGTTCTTCAAGGAAAGACAGATACGCATTGAATTCCTCCGGGAATTCATCTTCGCTCTGCATTTTCGTCATGTCGGTCTTCCACCCCGGAAGTTTGGCATATACGGGTTCTACCCCCTCATTGACACTATAAGGGAAGTAATCGATCTCTTCTCCATTCACCTTATAAGCCACGCAAGCCTTGATTGTATCGAATGTATCGAGCACATCGCTCTTCATCATAATCAGCTTAGTGACACCGTTGATCATAACGGAATACTTCAACGCAACGAGGTCCACCCAGCCACAACGGCGTTTACGTCCGGTAACCGAACCGAATTCGTGTCCCAATGTGCATATCTTATCACCCGTCTCATCAAACAGCTCCGTGGGGAACGGTCCTGCACCCACCCGAGTACAATATGCCTTAAAGATGCCGTACACCTCGCCTATGCGGTTGGGAGCTACACCGAGTCCGGTACATGCACCTGCACAAACCGTGTTCGAAGAAGTTACAAACGGATAAGATCCGAAGTCGATATCCAGCATCGTTCCCTGTGCACCCTCACAAAGCACGCTCTTGCCGGCTTTCAGCAGATTGTTCACTTCATGTTCGCTGTCCACCAGATTGAATTGTTTGAGGTATTCGATACCCTCCATCCAAGCCTTCTCTATTTCCGTAAGATCGTATTCATAGTTCAAGCTTTTCAGAATCTGTTCATGACGGGCTTTGGCTGCAGCGTATTTTTGTTCGAAATTATCAAGAATATCTCCTACACGGACTCCGTTACGGCTAACCTTGTCTGTATAAGTAGGTCCGATACCTTTTCCGGTAGTACCTACCTTCGCATCTCCTTTGGCAGCTTCGTAAGCAGCATCCAGAATACGGTGTGTAGGCAGGATCAGATGTGCTTTCTTAGAAATATGCAGCCGGTCTTTCAGGTTATGTCCCGATGCTTCCAAAGCCTCGGCTTCCGCTTTGAACAAAGCCGGATCAAGCACGACCCCATTACCGATAATGTTCACTTTATCTCCCTGAAAAATACCGGAAGGGATGGAACGGAGTACATATTTCTGCCCTTCGAACTCAAGTGTGTGACCGGCATTCGGGCCGCCCTGAAAACGTGCAACCACATCGTATCTCGGAGTTAATACGTCGACTACTTTTCCTTTTCCTTCGTCGCCCCATTGTAATCCTAATAGTACATCTACTTTCATTTCTCTTTTTTATTGTTGTTACTTACTTTTTTCCGTTTATTGGCACGGTCGCATTTGCTGCATATCCCATAGATATACAACGAATAGTGTGAAAGCTGAAACCGGCTTAATTTTGTATTTTCAATCGCACTCTGCAATGCCTCATTCTGAAACTCGGTCACTTTACCGCATTGGGTACAGATCTGATGATGATGCGTCTCACGATTGTATGATTTCTCATATTGGGAAGAAGTGCCGAACTGATGTTTGATAACCAGACGGGCGTTGATAAGCAGAATGATGGTGTTGTAAAGTGTTGCGCGGCTAACCCGGAAATTTTCATGATCCATCATCTGCGAATAGAGCATATCTATGTCGAAATGTCCGTCTATAGAATAGATGGTGTCGAGTATGGCATAACGTTCGGGGGTCTTACGATGCCCGTTCGCATTGAGATATTCTGTAAATATCTGTCTTACCGTATCTTTTACGTTCTGAGTTTCCATTTCGGCACGAAATTAGCGCCAACAAAGTTAATCCTTTTTTATAGAAAGCAAAAATAATATGAAGAATAATTGAATAATGTGCCAATGCGCTAATGTACCAATGTACCAATTAAAGAATGTATCAATATGTCAATGTGCCAATATGCCAATTTAAAGAATGAATCAATAAGGCAATGTGCTAATGTGGTAATAAAAGAATATTACACATATTTTCATAGCGCAGCCAATTGGCACATTAGCACATTGAATAATTATTCAATTTCCTCTTTCACCGTATTATACAGCACCTGTTCTGTTTCTACCGTGGAGTCCTTCATCCCCTCTACCAGCCGGCAGACCCGGAAAGCATGTTCTTCGCTGTGCTGCATATATTTGCGGATGGCAAGCAAAGCGGCGTTGCGCACATGATAGCTACCGGAAAGGGCGGCACAAACCGCCTGGTCCAGAAATTCTCCGGCAGGACGCTCGGCCATATCCCCTTTTTTCATCAGCAGACGGGCAATGGTGAGGAAGCCGCAAATCTGTGCATACTCCTCCTCAGAAGCAATCCAATGAAATGATTTGGCAGGGGCATACGGCAAATGTTGGAAAAGATTCATGCAGGTAAGTTCCGCGATCTCGATATTCGGCATGTTCTCCACCCATATATCAGCTATTTCCGGAAAGAAAGTATCCACCGGCTGCAATAGTCCTGCAAGGATCTTACATTCACGGATGTCCTCTTTCCACAAGGTTTGTGCCAGTTCATGATTCTTCTCATAAGCAGCAGCGATACTTTTGATCCGAGGCAGTTCCACCCCGAAATTAAGTTTATAGGCCAAGCCCTTCTCACGCATACTTTGAGACACAACTCCGTTCATCGAAAGGCGGAGCTGTGTCTTGATATCTTTCAGTTGTTCTTTTATATCCATTGTTTTTTTATTACAAATCACAGATTACGAGCTGCCCGGGCAAATCCTATAATAACCGGAATCCGGCACAGGAATAACACCGAACAGCCCGCAACTTGCAATCAATTCACAGAAGGCAATGGAGAGTAGTCCTTGCTATAACGCAACATCTGCTCCGCATATCCCTCGTCATAAGTTACGGTAACATCGGTTACTGTTCCGTTTTCATCCGTTACCGCCTCATATTTAGGATTCAAAAATCCTTTATAGGGGGCAAGATTGAGTTTTTTATAGCGCTCCAGAACTTCCGCATGAAGAGCCGGATCTACTTTCACACCGTAATCTTCTACCAATGCACGGGCAGCCGCAAAATCTCCGGTGGACTTAATGCGCTGAATCTCAGCCAGCAGTTCACCGAAAAGCTGACGTACTTTCTCATAGTCGTTCACTACCACATAAGTCTTGCCGTCTTTCTTCACCAACTCTACCACCTTGTCGGCAGCCCCTTTCTCAAACACCCAGCGGGCGATAAGCTGACGGTTGCGCATGTGTGCCTCTTCCACCGTATTTCCCGGTTGGATGCGTACCAATTGCGTCATCAGTCCGTTCATGAGATACGTGTAATACTGCGCTTTATACGCTTCATTGTCGGGAAGCAGTCCCAGTTCAATCAGTTTCGGGTCGGCTACGTAATACAATCCGAAAAGATCGGCACGCGCCTCTTCGATGGTAGAGCCGTAAGCCTTCAAGGCATCCGGATCGACTCCCGGAAGCAATTTGCCGGAGCCATGCCCCAAGCATTCGTGCAAGTCGGTATGCAGTTCATCCGTCAAGTCCGAATAGCGGTCTATCAGTGCAATCTCCGCATCACTGTACGCAAACTCTTCGTTAAAGCCATTGCCGTGGGCAGCCTTGTTATAAGCATCCGTTATATTTCCGATGGTTACAGACTTGGAGCCATGATGCGCACGTATCCAATTTGCATTAGGCAGATTGATGCCGATAGCCGTTGCCGGATAAAGGTCTCCGGCAAGGATAGCTGCAGTTATCACTTTCGCAGAAACCCCTTTCACCTGTTCTTTCCGGAACCGTGAATCCACCGGAGAGTGATCTTCAAACCACTGCGCATTGCTGCTGATCACTTCCGTACGGTGTGTAGCCTCCAAATCCTTGAAATTGACAAGAGATTCCCAACTGGCTTTCATGCCGAGTGGGTCGCCGTAGCTTTCGGTAAACCCGTTTACGAAATCGATGCGGGAGTTCAAATCTTTCACCCACAAGATGGCGTACTCATCAAAAGTCTTCAGGTCGCCCGTCTCGTAAAACTCAATCAGCTTGCTGATAGCAGCTTTCTGCGCCTCATCTTCAGCCACCCCTTCGGCCTTCTTCAGCCAATAGACAATCTTCTCAATGGCCTGCGTATAAAGTCCGCCAACCTTCCAGACTTTCTCTTTTATCTCGCCATTCTCCTTCACCAAACGGCTGTTTAAGCCGTATGAAACCGGTGTCTCGTCTTTCGGATCTTTCATCTTATTGTAGAAAGCCTCCGCTTCCGCCTGGGTCACTCCTTCATAATAATTACAGGCAGAAGTGAGTATCAGATCTTCGCCATCGGCCTGATTCACCCGTTTGGGCAGAACATCCGGATCGAAAATCACCGGAAATATCTCTTCGCACAATTGCTCCGCCGTCTGTCCTTCAGAGAGAGGAAGCAAAGCGGCATCGATGCCCAGCACCGCCTGTCTGAGGAAATCCTGAGAGAAACCGGGCACGAACTTCTCCGAACCGTAATGATGGTGAATGCCGTTAGAGAACCATACGCGTTTAAGATATGTCTCCATATTCTTAAAATCGGCACTGTTCTTGTCTCCCTTGTAGTTGGTGTACACGGCTTCCAGCATCCGCCGGATACGCAAGTTATACTTTCCGTTCTGATCAAAGAGGATATCACGCCCTTCGAGCGCAGCCTCCGTGAGGTAATAAATCAATTCTTTCTGTTTCAGCGACAGGTCCTCAAATCCGGGGACCCGATAACGCAAGATCTGTAAATCGGCAAACTGTTCCACTGTGTAACTAAATTTATCTGCCTGAGCAGTCGTTGTTTTGGCACCGCCGCATGACGTCAGCATAGCAGCGGTTACGGCCATTGAGATGATAAGATTGTTTTTCATAAGGTCTCTCCCCACCAAACCACAAAAAGGAAGTACCCCGGTTTTACCCGAAATATTTCCTTTTCCGTTTTATTCTATGTATCAAATACGTTATTACTTTGTATCAAATACGTTATTACTTTTTGCTTTCAAGATGTTCTTTGCGATAGCCGTTAGGCGTCTTGCCTACATTCTTATAGAAAGCGGCATAGAAAGACTGACGGTTGGCAAAACCGACCATTGCACTGATCTCTTCCACATTCTTATCGGCATATCTCTTGTCTGTCAGCAGATGCAAAGCGTCTTTCACTCTGTATTCGTTCAGCAGACAGGAATAATTCTGGCCGAAACGGGAATTAACCACTGCGGACAAATAACGCGTATTCGTTTTCAGTTCTTTTGCCAGATCCTTTGCTGAATAGTCAGGATCTCTGTACTTCTTCTGAACAACAACGATATTCAATATCTTGTCATACAACTCATCTGCAAGTTCCGGTCTGATTAAAGAACGGTATGCAGCCTTCTTTTCTTTCTTTTCTCTCAGGTTATAAGGGCGCTTCTTCGGAGCCTCTTCCTGTTTTTTGTTTTCTAAATCACTCATTGAAATTAACTGGTTAGGGTTTGTTTTTAATTATTGCTACAATGGAGCAATATTTCCATGTCACAAATTTCTAACATTAATTCCATATATGCAACTTTTAAGTATATATTTTTTATAACGAAACTATCAAAATGATGAAATTTGTGAGAAAGGTGACGGATAATAAGAATTTTTAACTTCCGGAGGGAGATGTTTCCGTTCACGGATTATTTATTTTCCGCCATCACCGTGACACATAGACGACAGACCGAAGAAAATTGTACCTTTGCAAAAAGTTTCAAAATACGAATCATGATCCAAACGCTGAAAACCTACTTCGGTTATGAAAGTTTCCGCCCTCTGCAAAAAGAAATTATCCAGAATTTACTGGATCGGAAAGACAGCCTGGTATTAATGCCCACCGGAGGAGGTAAGTCGATCTGCTACCAACTCCCCGCACTGCTTTGCGAAGGTACCGCCGTTGTGGTGTCTCCGCTTATTTCATTGATGAAAGACCAGGTGGAAACACTCCGGGCCAACGGAATAGCCGCAGGAGCGCTGAACAGCAGCAATGACGAAACAGAGAATGCCAATCTGCGGCGCGCCTGCATTGAGGGCAAGCTGAAACTCCTCTATATATCTCCCGAAAGACTGATCTCCGAAACCGACTATCTGCTTCGGGATATGCACATTTCCCTCTTCGCCATCGACGAGGCGCACTGCATTTCGCAATGGGGACATGATTTCCGCCCGGAATATGCGCAAATGGGTATACTGCGCGGGATGTTTCCGCGTGTGCCTATCATCGCACTGACAGCCACTGCCGACAAAATCACACGTGAAGACATCATACACCAGCTGCATCTCACTGACCCGAAAGTGTTTATCTCTTCTTTCGACCGCCCCAACCTCAGCCTGACCGTGAAACGGGGATACCAGCAGAAAGAGAAGAGCAAGGCCATACTGGAATTTATCGACCGCCATGCCGGTGAATGCGGCATCATATACTGCATGAGCCGCAACAAAACGGAAGCCGTGGCGCGGATGTTACGAAGGTACGGAATACGTTGCGGCATCTATCACGCAGGACTTTCAGCCCAGCAACGGGATGAGACACAGGATGATTTCATCAACGACCGTATACAGGTGGTTTGCGCCACGATTGCCTTTGGCATGGGAATCGACAAATCCAATGTCCGCTGGGTGATTCACTACAATCTCCCCAAAAGCATCGAAAGTTTCTATCAGGAGATAGGCAGGGCGGGACGGGACGGAATGCCAAGCGACACCCTTCTTTTCTATTCTCTGGGAGACTTGATTCTACTCACCAAATTTGCCGTTGAAAGCAACCGGCAGTCAATCAATCTGGAGAAACTGCAACGGATGCAGCAATATGCAGAAGCCGACATCTGCAGAAGGCGGATTCTCCTGAGCTATTTCGGCGAGAAAGTAGAAAAGGATTGCGGCAATTGTGATGTTTGCCGAAACCCTCCGGAACAGTTCGACGGCACGATAATCGTACAAAAAGCCCTCAGTGCAATTGCACGTACCGGAGAGCAGATAGGAACGAGCATGTTAATTGACATATTGCGCGGCTCATCTTCCTCTGAAATTATAGAAAAAGGATACGAAAAGTTAAAAACTTTTGGAGTCGGACGTGACATTTCGGCCAGAGACTGGCAAGACTATTTATTACAAATTCTGCAAATGGGCTTTTTCGAAATTGCATATAACGAAAACAACCATTTGAAAATTACTGAAATCGGAAATGACATACTATTTGGACGAAAAAAGACGAAATTAGTAGCCATCCGACGAGATGAAAATACGGCCTCCAAAGGGAGGAAAAAGAAGGCGGTTGTCAATAAAGAATTGCCTTTTGGAATAACAACAACCGAGAGCAAGGATTTGTTCGAAGCCTTACGCAGACTCCGCAAACAATTGGCCGACCAGGAAGCCATTCCCGCCTACATCGTCTTATCGGACAAAGTGCTGCATCTGCTCAGTATGGCACAACCCACAACTATCGAGGAGTTCGGCAGTATCAGCGGTATAGGCGAGTATAAAAAGAAAAAATACGGCAAGGAGTTCATCGAACTGATACGCCAGTTCAAATAAGCGGCAATGCAATGAAAGATAACGGATAAAAGATGCCGTAATCTATAACGTTTCACAATTGTGCGACGCTCGTTTCTCAATTGAGTGACGAGCGTCGCACAGTCATGAGACGCTCGTCTCACAATAACGAAACGTCTTACTTTTAAGTATCTTATTTACTATTGTTCAGCTTTTTATCTACATTATCCCTGTCTGGTATCTACATTTATCCAGCTTCTTACCTACATTGTGTCGGTTTCTCATTTACATTGCTTCAGCTTCTCATACAGATCAGACGGAGGTACACCGAGAGAAATCGCCTTTTCATAATCGGCCTTGGCAAGCGCTTTCCTCTTCTGAAGCAGGTAAATGTCACCACGAAGCAAATAGGCATCCACCAATGATGAAGACAAGCGAATCGCTTCTTCAAGATCGACAAGGGCCAGTTCCAGGTGTTCCATTTCCCGTTCTATATCGGCACGCGCCACATAAAGCGTGGCGTCATCCGGGTTTTCGACCAGCAATTTGTTTACCAATTCAAGTGCTTCCCGGTATTTACATTCCTTCTGCTCAAGAGTAGCCAACCCGAGACGGCCGGCATAATTCTTAGAGTCCAACTCCAGTAACCGGTCATAATCGAGACGCGCCGCTTTATAATCCCGACGGATGGTGTAGATATAGGCACGCATCAGCAAAGCCTCCTTATTGCCTTTATCGGCTTCAAATGCCTCTGAGTAATCCAGAAAAGCCCGGTCGGTCATTCCTTTCTCCATATAAATGGCTGCACGGTCCAACAAAATCGGTACGGCATTGGGAGCGATATTCAACGCATAAGTATACGATTGAAGTGCATCATCATAACGCCCCAACCTACGTTGCACCAACCCGAGATTGGAAAACAGCAACGCATTGTGAGGATTAGACGGTTCGAGCTTCATAGCCTGTACCAACAGTTCTTCTGCCTGTGTCAAGCTGTCTTTTTCTATACAGTCTATCGCCTTTTCAGAAAGCTCACGATAGGTTTGAGCGGAAACAGACAGGGAAAAGAAAAAAAATAAAGATCGATTTCATAATTAATAAATAATGGGCCAATGAATAATATGCCAATATTCACTCTAACGGATATGTATCGAATGCAAACAGCTCCGTCGACAAGTAGCGTTCTCCCGTATCGGGCAGTAATGCCACAATCATCTTGCCGGCAAATTCAGGGCGCTGTGCCAGCTTCCGTGCCGCGTAAACGGCCGCACCGGAGGAGATTCCTGCCAGCAGTCCTTCCGTAGCGGCAAGTTCGCGTCCGGCACGAATCGCTTCATCATCGGGCACTCCCATTACTTCATCCACCACGGAAGTATCGTAAATCTTCGGCACAAAATTGGCACCGATTCCCTGTATCCGGTGAGGGGCTGCCACACCACCCTCCAGCACCGGAGAGGCGGCAGGTTCAACAGCCAGTATATAAACATCGGGATTGTGTCTTTTCAATGCACGGGCCACACCGCAAATGGTTCCGCCGGTTCCTACACCGGCAACGAAAGCAGCTATCCGACCTTCGGTATCCTCCCATATCTCTTCCCCTGTGAAACGTTCGTGTGCTGCCGCATTGGCAGGGTTCTCAAACTGCTGCAAGATCACCGAACCGGGAATCGCTTCCTTCAACTCCTGTGCTTTGGCAATAGAACCGGACATGCCGGCCATACCATCCGTCAACACAATCTGCGCGCCCAGTGCTTTCAGCAGATTCCTCCGTTCGATGCTCATCGTCTCCGGCATGGTCAGTATCAGACGATAGCCTTTAATGGTGGCTACCATCGCCAACCCGACACCGGTATTACCGCTCGTGGGTTCTATTATGGTGGCTCCCGGCTTCAAAAGTCCCCGTTCCTCGGCATCTTCTATCATCGAAAGCGCCACACGGTCCTTCACACTTCCGGCAGGATTGAAAGCTTCGAGTTTGGCTACAATATTTCCTTCCAAGCCATACCTGGCACTATATCCGGAGAGTTCCATCAAAGGAGTATGTCCGATCAATCCTATCAGATTCTTTGCTACTTTTTTCATAATTATCACTGTTTTACATCAGTTAATGTGCAAAGATAAAGAAAAGTATAGTACCTTTGCCTGCATTCAATCTTTTTAAGTGTATCGTATGAAGAGAAGACTTATACAATTCGTAACCACCTACTTTCTTTTTGTATTTATCTTTATTCTGCAAAAGCCCGTTTTCATGGCCTATTATCATGCCTTATATGATAAGGCGTCATGGGCAGACTGGTTTCGTGTAATCGGGCACGGGCTTCCACTCGATCTCTCATTGGCAGGATACCTGACCATCCTTCCAGGATTGCTGCTGATAGCATCCGCATGGACAGACTCACGGATACTGCAACTGATACGCCGCATCTATTTCACAATCATCTCCGTACTACTCTCCTGCATATTCATAAGTGACCTCGGCCTATATGGCTATTGGGGATTCCGGCTCGATGCCACACCGTTGTTTTACTTTTTCTCTTCCCCCAAAGATGCCCTTGCCAGTGTCAGCCTATGGGTAGTGGTAGGCGGTATTCTGGCAATGGCGGTTTATGCAGTGCTTTTGTATTTCATATTCTCGTGGGTATTGATTTATGAGAAACGTCCGTCAAAAATACCTTACAACCGTTTGAGCATATCCGGAGTACTCCTATTGGCGACCGCTTTGCTTTTTATCCCGATACGCGGAGGATTCAGCGTATCGACCATGAATTTAGGCAGAGTCTTTTTCAGTGCCGCCCAACGGTTGAACCACGCCGCCATCAATCCGGCTTTCAGCCTGCTGGATTCCTTTTCCAGACAGACGGATTTCGACAAACAATACCGTTTTATGCCCGCCGAAGAGGCTGATGCCTTGTTTGCCGAGCTGACAGACAAGCCCGTGACTGATTCCATTCCCCACCTGTTCAATACGGAACGCCCCAATATTATCATGGTCATACTCGAAAGTTTTTCTTCGCATCTGATGGAAACACTCGGTGGAGAACCCGGCATAGCGGTCAACATGGATGAATTTGCCCGGGAAGGCGTACTGTTTACCCATTTCTATGCTAACAGCTTCCGCACCGACCGGGGACTGGTATCCATTATCAGCGGATACCCCGCCCAGCCTACTACGAGTATTATGAAATACACCCGTAAGACGCAGAGCCTTCCCTCCATCCCGGCCAGTCTGAAGAGAGCCGGATACGACCTGCAATATTACTACGGAGGCGATGCCGATTTCACCAACATGCGTTCGTATCTGATATCTGCCGGCATTGAAAAGATTGTTTCCCAAAATGACTTTCCCGTCTCCGAACGTCTCAGCAAATGGGGAGTACATGACCACATCCTGTTCCAACGGCTCCTGACAGACCTGAAGACCAAACCGCAGCAGGAGCCTTTCTTCAAGATTTTGCAGACTTCCAGCAGTCACGAGCCGTTCGATGTGCCTTACAGTAAGTTGAAGAATGAGAAACTGAATGCTTTCGCCTATACCGACAGTTGCGCCGGAGACTTTGTGCGCCAACTCAAGGAGACCCCTCTCTGGAAAAACAGTGTCGTCATTTTCGTACCCGACCACATGGGAGTATACCCGGAAGATATGGACCACCTTTCGCCCGGACGCTATACCATTCCTTTAATTCTGACCGGCGGTGCGGTGAAAGAGCCGCAACGCATCACGACTTACGGTTCACAAATCGACATAGCCGCCACCCTGCTGGCCCAGTTGGGACTCCCCCACGATGATTTTACTTTCAGCAAAAACATCCTCAATCCGGCTTCACCTCATTTTGCTTTTTTCACCTTCCCCAATATATTCGGAATGGTTACAGCCGATAATGAGGCAGTGTTCAATTGTGAATCGAATACAGTGGCAAGAGACGAGGGGGCACAGAAAGGTGAAATTCTGAACAAAGGGAAAGCATTCTTGCAGAAACTATACGATGACCTCGCTAAACGATAAACATTAAAAAAAACAAAAATGACATACCAACTATTACAATCGCTCACCGAAGCAGATCAGAATCTGCTGCTTTACCTGAACGGGCTGCACAATACATTCGGTGATTATTTCATGCCGGTCTTTACCGGCAAGTGGATATGGGTGCCGATGTATGCCGGCATATTATATGTATTATTGAAAAACTACAATTGGAAGACGACCCTGTTTTGTCTGATAGCGATCGCCCTTACCATCACCTTTGCCGATCAGGTTTGCGCCACCTTTATCCGGCCGATTATAGAACGGCCCCGCCCTTCCAATCCGGCGAGCCCGATTGCCGACCTGGTACACATCGTCAACGGAAGACGGGGCGGCGGTTTCGGCTTCCCGTCCTGCCATGCTTCCAATTCGTTCGGCTTGGCTTTCTTCCTCGTATTCCTGTTCCGTAAACGATGGCTCAGCCTGTTCATCTGTATATGGGCTGCGGTCAATTGCTATACCCGCATCTATTTGGGATTGCATTATCCGGGAGACCTGATAGCAGGGATGCTGGTAGGTTTGTGCGGTGCCGCACTGATGTACTATCTGCTCCGAAAGGTGACAAAAGAGGATTTCAGAAATGCCCGACAGACAGAGGTTCCCATTTATATCGGGCTATTGACGACTGTGGGAATTGCAATCTATTCGGTGATACAAACCATCTAAGATATGAAAGAGGGTGTGTCAAAACTAAAATGTCCACTCTGAAAAGTTACAGATTGTAATCAATAGATATAAAAGAGCCATATCAACTCTATTTTTGAGTAATGATATGGCTCTTTTTATGGTTGAATAGAGCGTCAGTTTTTAGATTGAAAGTTTTCTTTTCCTAAAATTCAGTTTTGACACACCCTCTCTTGTTTATTAATCAGTTACAGAACTAACTTAGCTTCCTCTCCTACGGAGAGGGTTGGGGAGAGGCTTTATCTTACGCCTTCCGGATATAATCGACAATCCACTCTCCGACTTCCTTCGTGCCGTATTTTTCACCACCGGCCACCTGTATCTCCGGAGTACGAACATTGGCATCCAAAGACGCGTCTACCGCACGGCGGATCAATGCTCCCTCTTCTTTACAGTCGAAATACTCGAAAAGCATAGCCACCGAAAGAATCTGTGCCAACGGATTGGCGATATTCAGCCCTTTTGCCTGTGGCCATGAACCGTGAATCGGCTCGAATACCGGAGTGCTTTCACCGGTCGAAGCCGAAGGCAGCAATCCCATAGAACCACTGATAACCGAACCTTCATCCGTCAGAATATCTCCGAAGGTATTCTCCGTCACCATCACATCAAAGAATTTCGGTTCCTGTATCATCTTCATAGCCGCATTATCCACAAACATATAATCCGTGGTCACTTCAGGATAAGAAGGTGCCATCTCCTGTGCAATCTGACGCCACAAACGGCTGGAGGCAAGCACATTTGCCTTATCTACCACCGTAAGATGCTTACGACGTTTCATCGCATACTCAAAAGCCGTCTTCAAGATACGCTCTATCTCGGGGCGGGTGTACATGTTCGTATCATAAGCCTTGTCGTTGTCCTGGTATTTTTCACCGAAATACATACCGCCGGTCAATTCGCGGATGCAAAGGAAATCAGCTCCGTCTACCAGTTCGGCACGCAAAGGCGACTTATGAACCAAGCATTTAAAAGTCTGCACGGGGCGTATGTTTGCAAAAAGCCCCAACTTCTTACGCATAGCCAGCAATCCCTGTTCCGGACGCACCTTGGCAGTGGGATCATTATCAAACTTCGGGTCACCTACGGCAGAAAAAAGCACGGCATCAGCTTCCTTGCATATCCGGAAAGTCTCTTCCGGAAAAGGATCGCCCACCTTATCAATCGCATCCGCACCGCAAATGGCATATTCATAATCTACCTTATGTCCAAATTTCTCACAAACGGCACTCATCACATCCACACCTTGTACGGAAATCTCCGGTCCGATGCCGTCTCCCGCTAATACAGCAATTTTAAAATCCATGTTAATTAGTAAATTAGTGATTAGTGATAAGCGGTTAGCGACAGTAATCACCGGGGGATTCCCGCCGATCACTTATCACTAATCTCTTATCACCATTATTAATATTCTTCTATTATATTCAGCATTTTAATCGTGGCCTTGATGGCGGCTTCTGTCTGGTCAGCGTCCAGTCCGCGGGTACGGAATACTTTTTCACCGTAACTCCAGGTGATGACCGTCTGCACGAAAGCATCCGTACGCCCGCCGGGAGGAATGCTCACGGCATAATTTATCAGCATCGGGAATTTGCGCCCCAAGGTTACTTTATATATTTTGCGCAATGCACGCACAAAGGCATCGTACTGACCGTCACCGGATGAACTCTCTTCGTACACCTGCCCGTCTATTTCAACGCTCAGTGTAGCCATCGGTTTCAATCCGCTTGCCAACGTCACAAAATAGCTCTTCAGTTTCACTTTATTATTCATGCCGTCGTGCTTCAATACATCGGAGATGATATACGGAAGATCCTCCTGTGTCACAAGTTCTTTCTTGTCGCCAAGCTCGATGATACGTTCGGTTACTTTTCTCATGGATTCTTCGTCCAGTTCGAGCCCTAAGCTTTCGAGATTCTTGCGAATGTTCGCCTTACCGGATGTTTTTCCTAAAGCATACTCGCGTACCCGCCCGAAACGTTCGGGCAAAAGGTCGTTGCAATAAAGGTTGCTCTTGTTGTCGCCATCCGCATGCACACCGGCCACCTGTGTGAATACATTCTCACCGACTATCGGCTTATTGGCAGGTATCACAATACCGGAATAAGATTCCACCACCCGGCTCACATCGTTCAGGCGGCTTTCATCGATATTGGTGATGGCATTGAAATGATCTTTCAGAATAGCCTGCACACTTGCCAAAGGAGCATTGCCCGCACGCTCGCCCAGACCGTTGATGGTCGTATGAAGCCCTTTCACACCACTCAACACGGCTGCAAGCACATTGCTCACCGCCAGGTCGTAATCATTGTGGGCATGGAAGTCGAAATGTGTATCCGGATAACGTTTTTTCATCTTCCGCATGAACTCGATCACCTGCAACGGATTCAGAATACCTAACGTATCAGGCAACATGAAACGCTTGATACTGGTCTGCTTCAGCGCATCGACAAGCCGGAACACATATTCGGGAGAATCCTTCATGCCGTTGCTCCAATCTTCAAGGTACACATTGACTTCGATGTCCAATTCGTTGGCATAATCCACTACGGCAAGAATGTCTTCGATATGCTCTTCGGGCGTTTTCTTCAACTGATAGGTGCAGTGCTTCTGCGAACCTTTGCACAGCAAATTGATGACACGGCATCCGGTGGCATGAATCCAGTCCAGCGAAGTATGACCGTCCACAAATCCCAAGACCTCTACCTTTTGCAGCAAATTTCTACGGGCGGCCCAGTCACAGATCATCTTTACCGCGTTGAATTCTCCTTCAGACACCCGTGCCGAAGCCACCTCCACACGGTCTACCTTCAGTTCTTCCAGCAAGAGTCGGGCTATCATTAGTTTTTCATGGGGCACAAAAGACACTCCGCTGGTCTGCTCACCGTCGCGGAGGGTGGTGTCCATGATTTCTATTTTGACGCCTTTTCCCATTGTTCTATCTTATCTTTGTTTGTCAGCAAGAAATCTATATCATCCAATCCATTCATAAGACAATGCTTCTTATACGCATTGATTTCAAAAGATTCGCTTTTTCCGGTAGCCTTGTTGGTGATGGTCTGCTCCGGAAGATTCACCTCTACTTCTGTTTTCGGGTTCTTGAAGATAGAGTCAAACAACTCTGCCAGGAACTCCTCGGTTACCACCACTGGTAACACGAAATTGTTCAACTCATTATTCTTATGAATATCGGCAAAGAAACTGCTCACCACCACCCGGAAACCATAATCGGCAATGGCCCATGCAGCATGCTCACGGCTCGACCCCGAACCGAAATTCTTTCCGGCCACCAAAATCTGTCCGCCATAAGTAGGATCATTCAGTACAAATGATTCGATCTTATTTCCCTGTTTGTCATAACGCCAGTCGCGAAACAGATTCTCTCCGAATCCCTCTTTCGTCGTCGCTTTCAGAAAACGTGCCGGTATAATCTGGTCTGTATCTACATTCTCCAATGGCAGAGGGACACATGTACTTGTCAATATATTGAATTTTGCTTTCATCTTTCTATTTACGATTTAACGATTTACTATTTACGATCGATATTACTTTGGACTTACACAGACGATCCCCGTTTACGGAACTTACTCCAACCGTAAAAGGAACACCGCCTCACCGTAAATCCTATCACATCATTTCTCTCGGATCGGTAATCACTCCGGTCACCGCCGCTGCAGCAGCCACAAGCGGACTTGCCAGCAATGTACGTGCTCCCGGCCCCTGACGGCCTTCAAAGTTACGGTTACTGGTAGATACGGAATATTTGCCAGCCGGTATCTTATCGTCATTCATTGCCAGACAAGCCGAGCAACCCGGCTGACGGATAGCAAAACCGGCTTCTTCCAGAATCTTATCCAATCCCTCTTTCCGAATCTGCTCATCTACCATCCAAGAACCGGGAACCAGCCATGCAGTCACATGATCGGCTTTCTTCCGCCCTTTCACCAAAGAAGCGAATGCCCGGAAATCTTCAATACGGCCATTAGTACAAGCCCCCAGGAATACATAATCTATCTTCTTACCCAGCAAAGACTCTCCCGGCTGAAAGCCCATATAATCCAAGGATTTGATAAAAGACGCCTTTGCCGTTTCATTCATATCGTCTGTAGACGGGATAGATTGGGTGATTCCCATACCCATCCCCGGATTCGTTCCGTAAGTAATCATCGGTTCGATGTCCGCAGCATCAAAGCGTACTTCCTTATCAAAGACGGCATCCTCTTCGCTCTTCAACGTTTTCCAGTAAGCCAACGCCTTCTCCCATTCTTCACCTTTCGGTGCATTTTCACGTCCCTTGATATATTCGAATGTAACTTCATCCGGAGCTACCATACCACCGCGTGCCCCCATCTCGATAGAGAGGTTGCAAAGGGTCAGACGCCCCTCCATTGTCAGATTACGAATCGCTTCACCCGCATATTCCACAAAATAGCCGGTCGCACCGCTGGTCGTCATCTTCGACATCATATAAAGTGCAATGTCCTTGGCAGTAACTCCTTTACCCGGTTTTCCATCCACCGTGATACGCATCGTTTTGGGACGCGACTGCAAAATACACTGTGATGCCAATACCATCTCCACCTCACTGGTTCCGATGCCGAAAGCCACCGCTCCCATCGCTCCGTGAGTAGAAGTATGCGAATCTCCGCAGACAATCGTCATGCCCGGTAGAGTCAATCCACGTTCCGGACCGACCACATGTATGATACCGTTTCTTTTATCCATCATGCCGAAGTGAGTCAGACCGAAATCTTTAGCATTCTTTGCCAAAGTATCCACCTGTGTTCTGGAAACAGGATCTTCGATCGGCTTATCCTGATCGTGTGTCGGCGTATTATGATCCGGCATGCAATATATTTTTTCCGGACGGAAACATTTGATTCCACGTGCACGCAATCCTGCAAAAGCCTGCGGACTGGTTACTTCATGGCAATACAATCTGTCGATATAAAGTTGTGTAGGACCGTCTTCCACCATCGTTACGATGTGTGCATCCCAGATCTTATCAAATAATGTATTCATTTGTCTATTTACGATTTTACGATTTACAATTTACGATTTACGATTGATATTACTTTTGACTTGCACAGACGATTCGGATTTACGAAACTCGCTTCAACCGTAAATCATAAACCGCCTGATGACAATTCCTATCCCATCTTGAATTTGTTGATACAGTCGATGTAGGCTTCTACGGATGCGGCAATAATATCCGTATTGGCACCGAAACCGTAATACATCTGGTTGTCATATTCCACCTGCATGTGTACCTTACCTACATCATCACTACCTTTGCTGATCGCTTGAATCGTGAACTCTTTCAAAGTCATCTGTCGATCTATTATCCGTTTCAATGCCTTAATTGCAGCATCTACCGGACCATTTCCGCTGGCTGCCGCTTCAAATTTTTCACCGGCTATATTCAATCCGATGCTGGCCACGGAACGTACTCCCACTCCACTCGTCACCTGAAGGTATTCCAATTTAATGCGATGATTTTGGCTGCGGTCGGCCCCTGCCAATACAAGAATATCATCATCATGAATATCCTTTTTACGATCAGCCAGCTTCAAGAACTCTTCATATACCTTATCCAATTTTTCTTGGTCAAGCGTCACGCCTAACACAGAAAGACGGTTCTTCAAAGCTGCACGCCCGCTGCGAGCCGTCAATACGATGGAGTTATCATCAATGCCCACATCTTTCGGGTCGATAATCTCATAAGTCTGCACGTTCTTCAACACGCCATCCTGGTGGATTCCCGATGAATGTGCAAAAGCATTTCGTCCGACAATCGCTTTGTTCGGCTGTACAGGCATATTCATCAAGCTCGATACCATCCGGCTCGTCGGATAAATCTTATGGGTATTGATATTCGTTTCGATATCTATCTCATGATGGCTCTTGATAATCATGGCTATCTCTTCAAGTGCGGTATTTCCGGCACGTTCACCGATTCCGTTAATGGTCACTTCCACCTGACGTGCTCCATTCAAGACACCGGCCATCGTATTGGCAGTGGCCATGCCCAAGTCATTATGGCAATGCGTAGACAAGATTGCCTTCTCAATGCCTGTCACATGCTCTATCAGATATTTAATTTTCGCACCGTATTCCGAGGGCAGGCAATAACCGGTTGTATCAGGAATATTCACAACGGTAGCTCCCGCCTTAATAACGGCTTCAACCACACGTGCCAAATATTCATTATCCGTACGGCCGGCATCCTCCGCATAAAACTCCACATCATCCACAAAACGACGGGCATACTTCACTGCCGCTACCGCACGCTCTATAATCTCCTCACGGTTCGAATTGAATTTATACTTGATGTGAGAATCTGATGTACCAATTCCTGTATGGATACGTTTATGTTTGGCAAATTTCAAGGCATCTACCGCTACGTCGATATCCTTCTGCACCGCACGCGTCAAAGCACAAATCGTGGGCCATGTCACCGCTTTCGATATTTCGATCACCGAATTAAAATCACCCGGACTGGAAATGGGGAAGCCCGCTTCAATCACATCTACGCCCAGTATTTCCAGAGCCTTCGCTACTTGAATTTTCTCTACTGTATTCAACTGGCATCCCGGAACCTGTTCACCATCTCTAAGTGTGGTGTCGAAAATAAATAATCTGTCGCTCATTGTTTTTTTATTGTTTTTATCGGATTATCATCATCAAAAAAAGCCTTTCGCACCAGGAAGTGAGAAAGGCTTTCGTATATTTTCATCATACACATCTACATGCAATACTCACTTCCACCAAACTCTGCCAGTAGAATAATAATACCACACAATAGAATATATATAAATGATTGATTCATGTTATTGTCTTCTTTATATTTTGACGATGCAAAGGTAGAGATAATTTCCTTTTCTCCAAACAAAACGTTACTTTTTTATTCAAAAATATATCATTCCATAAGAATTATCGATATTTATCAGTAAATATATCACAATCCTCCATGGGTTTCTATAATAAAAAATGGGAATAAGACACATATACATGCCTTATTCCCATTCATTTACATACTAAAAATACTGTAAATTACTTCTTGTCACAGTCTTTTTTGCAATCTGCTTTCTTCTCACAATCTGCTTTGTCTTTGCAACATGCTTTCTTTTCACAATCAGCTTTGTCTCCACAACATGCTTTTGCTGAATCACAAGCAGCAGAATCAGCTTTGCAGCAAGGAGCTGTTGCAGCACTTTCTACAGCTTCTACTTCTACAGCTTCTGAAGCTACCTCTGAATTTGCAGGTTTGTTACCACAAGAAGTCAATACAAAAGAGAATGATACTGCAAGAGCAGCCAGAAAAAATTTAGTTTTCATACTTCAAAAATTGCTTTAAACATTAAATTAATAAAAGTTGATGTCGCAAAGATAAGAAAATCTACGATACATTATATATAAAAAGGAAACGGAATTACGGCTCAGTTGTAAAATCATGTAGATTATAAAGGAGACACCACAGAGTGACACAGAGTTTCACAGAGTTCTATTATCGGAAGTCAATTCGTGGTCATACACGTCTCATCAACGAATAAGAAACTCTGTGGAACCCTGT
>CAUEFX010000012.1 GCA_958477465.1 uncultured Bacteroides sp. | reverse complement strand
CAACGACCCCGAGATTACAAATCACGTGCTCTGGCCAACTGAGCTAAAGAGGCAGTTACTCAAAAAATGCAACCGTCACGTTCTAACGCGAGCGAAACGGCTGCAAATTTAGTTATTTATTTCTTTCTCGCAAAACATTTGCGAACTTTTTATTTGCTACGCTGTTTTTCCTTGTATTTCACCAGTTGTTTTTCAAGTGCTTCTATGCAAACATCCACAGACTCCTCAAATGTATCGCAGACTTTACTTGCATAAAATTCCCCGTTCGGAACAAGCACCTTCACTCCTGCTTCCTTATTTTCAGCAGTTTCCGGCTTAATAACCTTTAATGACACCTCTACTTTCTTTATATCTTCGTAATATTTCTCCAACTTAGACACTTTCTTCTGAATGAAAGCCTGCAATTGTTCCGTTGCATCAAAGTGAATCGATTGAATTCTAATTTCCATACTTACCTCCTTTTTTTTTAAGCTCGTGGATGAGCTTGTTTATACACTTTTTTAAGTTCTTCAAACGTAGTGTGCGTATAAATCGCAGTAGTCGCCAAACTACTATGACCTAAAAGTTCTTTTACAGCCCCCAATTCCGCCTCATTATTCAGCATCGTTGTAGCAAAAGTATGTCTCAACACATGAGGACCTCGCTTTTTAAGCGTCACTACCTTCGAAAGGTTCCGTTTCACTAAATTATAGACCAGATTTTTATAAAGCCGTTTGCCATTCTTTCTGACAAAAAAAGCATCCTCTCTCTCTAAAACCTGTTCATTCCGCACATTGACATATTCCAACAGACTTTCTTTCAGTTCATCACCGAAAGGGATCAACCGCTGTTTATTTCTTTTCCCCGTCACCTTCAAAAGAGAAGCAGAGAAGTCAACATCCTTATCATCCAATCCAATTAATTCAGAAAGTCTTATACCCGTAGCATAGAACATTTCTATAATCAGATGATCTCGACACCCCTCAAAACCTCCGCCAAAATCCGTATCATCCAACAACCGATTCATTTCATTCTCTTTCAAAAAAGAGGGAAGCGGTCTTTTATTCTTCGGTCCTGTTATTTTTCGTAACGGATCTGCAAGAACCGCACTTTTTTTTAAAAGGAATTTATAGAACGTCCGGAGCGAACTCAGCTTACGATTCACGGAAGTCGAAGTATACCCTTTATCCATCAATGAAACAATCCATTCACGAATAAGTCCAGGTGTCACTTCCGCCGGATTGAAATCCCCCATCTCTTCTTGTGCAAATTCCCGCAATTGGGAAACATCCTCTCCATAGGCCAGAACTGTTTTTTCGGAATAGTTCCGTTCATACCGGAGATAATCAAGAAAAGAATCTGTCAACATAGCATCGCCACATCTATAATTTTGCAACGAATGTATGAAAAGAATTCAATAATTCAAAGGAAATTACGAATTATTAATCTTCTACTTGCTGAAGTTTCTGAACATAAACTGCACGTTCTTTCTTAAGTCTTTTAGTTACAGACGGTTTATCAAACTGCTGTCTGCTTCTCAACTCTTTTACGATACCAGTCTTTTCAAATTTTCTTTTGAATTTCTTCAGCGCTTTTTCAATGTTTTCGCCTTCTTTTACAGGTACTACAATCATTTTGTTACTATTAATATGTTATGATTAAAAATTTCCGCAGTCAAATTGCGCCGCAAAATTACACATACTTTCTTTATTCACAAAACTTTCGGCAATTATTTCTCAAAATCAGTGCATAAGAGCACTCTTATAAGCTATTTCTTCAGAAAAGTAGTATCTTTGAAAAAACTTATAATACCTTTTATATATATGCAGCAGACAATTAAAGAACGAATACATGCACTACGGACAATACTTGAATCCGAATCAATCAGCGCTTTCATCATCCCCAGTACCGACCCTCATTTAAGCGAATACGTAGCTTCCCACTGGAAAACCCGAGAATGGATTTCCGGATTTACAGGTTCTGCCGGAACCATTGTCATACTGAAAGATAAAGCCGGTTTATGGACCGATTCCCGTTATTTCCTGCAAGCGGCCCAACAACTGGAGGGTACAGATATCACTTTATACAAAGAGATGCTCCCGGAGACACCGACAATCATCGAATTTATATGCCAGAATCTACTGCCCGGAGAGACTGTCGGCATCGATGGCAAAATGTTTTCCGCCAGTCAAGTAGAACAAATGAAGCAGAAGTTGAAAACTGCCCATATCCATCTGAAAGACTATGGAGATTTACCTGGAAAGATTTGGAAAAACCGTCCGGAAATGCCCGATGCCCCCGCTTTCATTTATGAACTCAAATATGCAGGAAAAAGCTGCGAAGAAAAAATAACTTCCATACGTGCAGAAATACAGAAACAAGGAACAGACGGACTTTTTATTTCCGCCTTGGACGAAATAGCCTGGACGCTTAATCTGCGAGGAAGCGATGTACACTGTAACCCGGTTATAATCAGCTGCCTGCTGATCACTCAGAATAATATAACTTTCTTTATCTCCACACAAAAGATCACAGAAGAGGTAAGAAACTACTTAGAAAAGCAACAAGTAAGCATACAACCCTACAGTGAAACAGAGAATTATTTAAGAAAACTAAACATCAAAAGTATATCGCTCAATCCGAACCAAACTAACTACGCAATCTATTCCGCAATAAATCCCGCCTGCAGAATCAATCATTGCAATTCTCCCATAGCTTTATTGAAAGCAATCCGTAACGAGCAAGAAATAGCCGGCATCCATGCGGCCATGCAACGGGATGGCGTGGCCTTAGTACGTTTTCTCAAATGGCTGGAAAAAGCAGTCGTTTCTGGAAAAGAGACCGAACTCAGTATAGACAAAAAACTACATGAATACCGGGCAGCTCAAGCATTATACATGGGAGAAAGCTTTGATACAATTGCCGGATACAAGGAACATGCCGCCATCGTACACTACTCCGCAACACCAGACAGTAACGCCGTTTTATACCCGAAAGGCTTTCTGCTTATTGACTCGGGAGCACAATATCTGGACGGCACCACAGACATTACACGCACCATTGCCTTAGGAGAGTTAACAGAGGAAGAGAAAACAGACTACACCTTAATATTAAAAGGGCACATAGCCTTAGCCATGGCTAAGTTTCCGGCAGGTACTCGCGGTTGCCAACTCGATGTATTGGCAAGAATGCCGATATGGCAATACAAAATGAACTTTCTGCATGGGACCGGCCACGGTGTAGGACATTTTTTAAGTGTACACGAAGGCCCTCAGAGCATCCGTATGAATGAGAATCCGGTTATTCTTCAGCCCGGCATGGTAACATCCAATGAACCTGGCATCTACAAAACCGGCAAGCATGGTATCCGGATAGAGAATCTTACTCTGGTACGCTGTATAGGAGAAGGAATGTTTGGCAATTATCTGGAGTTCGAGACAATCACACTTTGCCCGATCTGTAAAAAAGGGATCATCAAGAAGATGCTTACAGAAGAGGAAGTGGCGTGGTTAAACGCTTATCATCAAAACGTATACGACCAATTGGCACCGGATTTAAACGCAGAAGAAAAAATGTGGTTGAAAGAAGCCACTGCAGCAATCTGAGAATCCGGCAGATTTGTCCTCTTAAACAGAACCTATAAAATCAAAAGGATATGGCTTTAATAAAATCAGTAAGAGGATTCACTCCCGAAATCGGAGAGAATTGTTTCCTCGCCGACAATGCGGTTATCATCGGTGATGTAAAAACAGGACGTGATTGCAGTATCTGGTTTAGTACTGTATTACGCGGAGACGTCAATTCAATCCGTATCGGCAACGGAGTAAACATACAGGATGGCAGCGTACTCCATACATTATACGAGAAATCTACCATCGAAATAGGAGACCATGTATCTGTCGGACATAACGTTACCATCCATGGAGCAAGTATCAAGGATTATGCACTAATAGGCATGGGCTCTACTCTGCTCGATCATGCAATCGTTGGAGAAGGTGCCATCGTAGCGGCAGGTTCATTGGTTTTGAGCAATACCGTCATCGAACCGGGAAGTATTTGGGGAGGTGTACCGGCCAAATTCATAAAAAAAGTGGATCCGGAGCAGGCCAAAGAGCTAAATCAGAAGATAGCTCACAATTACCTAATGTATTCATCCTGGTATAAAGAAGAAAAATAAAGCATCAAAACACCTGTAAAATAGAAATCACCCACGCTGTAAACGAATTTGTGACGTGGGTGATTTCGTTGAAAGTACATTCAGAGACACCTCTTTTTATATATAGTTCTCAAAAGTTTATCATGTGCAATATCCTCTCTGTTGCCCCGGCATTACCGGTGACATAATGTCCGGCATTGGCTCCTGTTTCGTTCAAGAAAGCTTCATCAGAGAATAATCTATCAAGCAATGTTTCCAACTCTTCATAGGTTTTAATGGAATAGGCACCTTTTGCCTCAAGAAGCTGAACGGCCTCCATGAACTTCTGATATTTAGGTCCGAATATTACCGGAATACCATAAACGGCAGCCTCCAATGTATTGTGAATGCCAACTCCAAAGCCACCGCCAATGTAAGCTATTTCACCGTAACGATAAATAGACGACAGCAAACCGTAACAATCGATTATGAGACAGTCTGCTTTCAGCACATTTTTTTCATCCGCACGCGTATACCGCACATAAGGCCTCTTCAACTTTCCTATAATCTCCACCAGATGATTTTCATCGATCACATGCGGAGCAATAATCAGTTTCATATCCGGATGAGTATTGAAATATTCCAGAAACAAATCTTCATCCGGCCCCCATGAACTTCCTGCAACAAATGTTGGTGAATGCGCTTTAAATTTTTCCACCAAAGGCAAATATTTAGCCTCTTCCCTAATCTGCAACACCCTGTCAAAACGAGTATCACCAACTACCGTCACACGTGTAATTCCGATTTTCGACAGATATCGCTTAGAAGTTTCATTCTGTACAAACAGATGATCAAAGTCCTTCAAGACATTACGGTATGTACCGCCATACCATTTGAAGAAAATCTGCTCCCGGCGAAATATAGAGGAAACACTATACACAGGAATACGGCGTCTATACATTTCATCCAGATAATTTTTCCAGAATTCATACTTGATAAAAAAGGCCATACAAGGATTGGTGATATCCAAGAACTTCTTCACGTTGCGCGGCTTATCAAACGGTAAGTAACAGACGATATCCGCTCCCCGGTAGTTCTTACGTACCTCATACCCCGATGGAGAAAAGAAAGTCAACAAGATTTTATATTCCGGATATTTCTCTCTTATCTTTTCAATCAACGGCCTGCCCTGCTCAAATTCACCCAAAGAAGCGGCATGAAACCATATATAGCGGACATCTTTCTCCACCTGTTGACGGAGAAGCTCATATACCACCCAGTGCCCTTTCATCATTTTCCGGGGTTTCCGGCTAAACGGAGCAGCCAAATGTATCAAAATGTCATAAAGGACTATTGCCAGATTGTAGAGCATATCGTTCTTTTTACTTCAAAATCTCTACAGCACGCTTTATACGGGCCAAAGTTTCCTCTTTGCCCAACACCCATGAGATATCAAACATGTGCGGTCCTTTTCCTTCTCCTACCAATGTCAAGCGGAATGCATTCATGATATTACCGGTATGGTAGCCTTTTTCTGCAATCCAATCCATCACGATCTTCTCCTGTCCTTCAATGCTGAAATCTTCGATACCTGCCAACACCTCCGCCAATTCAGTCATACACTTGGCAGAATCCTCTTTCCAGCGTTTTTTCACCGTTTTCTCATCATATTCTACAGGAGCAACAAAGAAGAAGCTGCAGGTATCCCACAATTCACGGATAAAGCTAACCCGGTCTTTCATCATTCCCACCACGGTCACTACTTTTTCGAAAGGAGCCTCTACCCCATGTTCTTTCAAAACCGGTACAAAAAGTTCCGCAATTTCTTCATTCGGTTTCTGCTGGATATACTGATGATTAAACCAAATTCCTTTTTTATAATCAAACTTAGCCCCTGACTTACTGCAACGGTGCAAATCGAAGAGTCTGATCAACTCATCCATCGACATCACCTCCTGGTCATTTCCCGGATTCCATCCCAGCAAAGCAAGGAAATTGATTACCGCTTCAGGAAGATAGCCTGATTCACGATAGCCTGACGACACCTCACCTGTTTTAGGATCGTGCCATTCCAACGGAAATACCGGGAATCCCAAACGATCGCCGTCACGCTTGCTTAACTTACCGTTTCCTTCCGGTTTCAACAACAAAGGCAGATGTGCAAAAGCAGGCATCGTGTCTTCCCAGCCAAAAGCCCTATAAAGCAACACATGCAAAGGTGCCGAAGGGAGCCATTCCTCTCCCCGGATTACATGAGACACCTCCATCAGATGATCATCCACTATATTTGCAAGATGGTAAGTAGGCAATTCATCGGCCGATTTGTAAAGCACTTTATCATCCAAAATGGAAGAGTTTATAATCACCTCGCCGCGAATCAAATCATTGACGTGTACGTCTTCATTGGGTTCTATTTTAAAACGGACCACATATTGCTTGCCTTCAGCAATCAGCGCATCCACTTCTTCTTTCGAAAGAGTCAGCGAATTACGCATCATACCACGTGTGGAAGCATCGTATTGAAAATTTGCAATTTCAGCACGTTTGGCATCCAATTCCTCAGGAGTATCAAAAGCGATATAAGCCTTGCCGTTATCCAACAATACTTTCACATACTTCTTGTATATTTCACGCCGTTCAGACTGGCGATACGGACCATATTCTCCTCCAAAGCTCACACCCTCGTCAAAATGAATTCCCAGCCATTTAAAAGATTCAAGGATGTATTCTTCCGCTCCCGGAACAAAACGGTTTGAATCCGTATCCTCAATGCGGAAAATCATATCGCCTCCATGCTGACGAGCAAATAGATAATTATACAAAGCTGTACGCACACCACCAATGTGCAATGCCCCTGTCGGGCTCGGAGCAAAGCGAACTCTTACTTTTCTTTCTGCCATAATTCGGGTTAGTATAGGTAAATCACCGCAAAATTAAACTTTTTTTTCCACACGATTGTTTTTTTTCGTACTTTTCGCAAAAAATTCAAAGGATATGAATCATCTCAAGAAAAAAAGGAGCTTCTCTTACAGAGATTTGTTGTACAAAGCACTGATTTTTGTGGCTACAGTAGCTGTTATTGTATACTTTCTGCCTCGAGACGGTAAATTCAACTATCAGTTTGATATTAACAAGCCTTGGAAATACGGACAGTTGATAGCAACTTTCAATTTTCCGATTTATAAAGACAGCGAAGTGGTAAAACGCGAACAGGACAGTCTGCTAAGTACATTCCAGCCTTATTACCAATTGGATAAGAATATAGAGACCAATGCCCTCAATAAGCTAAAAGAAGATTATCATACCCACCTTAAAGGCATCCTTCCGTCAACGGATTACATCCGCTATATCGAACGGACGCTAAAAGACATTTATGCTTCCGGTATCCTATCGACAGAAGATGCACAAGACCTGAACAGAGACAGTGCGGGATACATCAGAAAGATAGACAACAAACTGGCAAAATCGCAGGTCATATCCGACATTTATACTGTAAAGAAGGCGTATGAGCACCTGCTTTCTTCCGACACAGCCCACTACAATCGACACATTCTACGACAATGCGCGCTCAACGAGTATATTTTTCCCAATCTGATTTACGACAAAGAACGCTCCGAAAGTGCCAAAAAGGAAATTCTGGACAATTATTCCTGGTCGAATGGAGTGGTGGTCAGCGGACAAAAAATCATAGACCGTGGCGAGATTGTAGATCAGGCAACATATAACATATTGGAATCTCTTCGGAAAGAGTCCATCAAGCGAAGTGAATCACTCAGTCAGAAGCGCCTGATCTTAGGAGGACAGATACTTTTCGTCAGTGTCTTCATCCTCTGTTTCATGCTCTATTTGGAATTATTCCGTAAAGACTACTACCAACGCAAAGGCAGTTTGTCTCTACTCTTCATTCTCATCGTCTTCTATAATGTGATCACGGCATTAATGGTAACGCATAACATATCCAATGTCTACATCCTACCTTATGCAATGCTCCCCATCATCATACGGGTATTCCTTGATTCCCGTACAGCTTTCCTTACACATGCCATTACAATACTGCTCTGTTCGATAACGCTTCGATTCCCGCATGAATTCATCTTAATCCAGTTAGCCGCCGGATTGGTTGCCATTTTCAGTTTACGGGAATTGTCACAGAGATCCCAACTTTTCCGTACTGCGTTTTTGGTCATATTAACTTATGCCGCCATTTATTTTGCTATCGAGTTGATCACAGAAAACGATCTGTCAAAGCTGAATGTCCGAATGTATACCTATTTCATCGTTAACGGTATCTTATTATTGTTTACATATCCTCTCCTGTTCTTACTGGAAAAGACATTCGGATTCACCTCTAATGTAACATTGGTAGAACTATCTAACATCAACACAGATCTGCTCCGCCAAATGTCCGAAACCGCACCTGGAACCTTCCAACACTCGATGCAAGTAGCCAATCTTGCCGCAGAAGCAGCCATCCGTATAGGAGCCAAGAGCCAGCTCGTACGTACCGGCGCCTTATACCATGACATCGGAAAAATGGAAAACCCTGCGTTTTTTACAGAGAACCAATCCGGAGGAGTAAATCCACATAAAAACTTGAGTTACGAACAGAGCGCACAGATAGTAATCAATCATGTGACCGATGGTCTTAAACTGGCAGAAAAGCATAATCTTCCCAAAGTCATAAAAGACTTTATCAGTACCCATCATGGACGTGGGAAAACAAAATTCTTCTATATTTCCTGGAAGAACGAGCACCCCGGCGAAGAACCCGACGAGGAAAAATTCACCTACCCGGGTCCTAACCCTTTCTCTAAAGAAACCGCTATACTGATGATGGCAGATGCCGTAGAAGCCGCCTCACGCAGTTTACCCGAATACACGGAAGAAAGCATCAGCAATCTGGTAGAGAAAATCATCGATTCACAAATGGAGGAAGGTTACTTTAAAGAGTGCCCTATCACTTTTAAGGATATTGCAACTGTTAAAGCCGTATTTAAAGAGAAACTGAAAATTATTTACCACACTCGCATCAGCTATCCGGAATTGAAAAATGAAAATACCACCAAAAAGACATAAACAAATAAACAAACAAAAAGCTATTACAACGTAACAGCATAGGGTTTCACTATATAGAAAGTTTTTTAATGAAACAATATTACCAAATACCGTATAAGAACCCGTTGATGGAATTAATTTAGTGCATACTTAATTCTGCCAAGGGGTTTTAATATAGTTTCCTATATATAATAAAGTTACACACCAACAGAACAAAAGAACTTTATCTCACTTTAGTCAACTTAGGAGAGAAGCCCTACCAAGAAAAAGTACTTACTCGAATGCCAGTGGCACTAAAACAGATAATAATATTGTTCTCCAAGGAACTCACGGATACGCTTAAGAGCCTTGGTTATTTGAGCTTCTACTGTCTTCACGGATATATTCATCTCATCGGCTATTTCCTGGTTAGTCAAATTCTCTTCACGGCTCTTCACAAAGATCTCATGACATCTGCCAGGTAAAGATAAAACAGCCTCTCCTATCAACCGACTTAATTCTTCCATTTCTAGTGAACTCCCCATATCTGCCTGCGGAATTTCAGTTCCACTTATTTCATCTATCGCCAGCGTATTTTTGCGGTCTCGCAGTGCATTTAAACATCGATTACGGGCAGCCTGAAACAAATATCCTTTAAAAGTCAACTTAATTTCAATTTTCTCTCTATTTTCCCAAAGATACATAAAAAT
Source organism: uncultured Bacteroides sp. (assembly GCA_958477465.1). Lineage (GTDB taxonomy): Bacteria > Bacteroidota > Bacteroidia > Bacteroidales > Bacteroidaceae > Bacteroides. Next base: position 57,149 of record CAUEFX010000012.1, on the reverse strand, counting down.
ATCAATTGCTATCTCTTCTGCATCCTGTTTATTCCCCAGATAAACATACATGAACCGACACAATGCTTCAAAATAGCTATCGAATAATAGCTTAAATACTTGCTTGTCCCCAGATTTGAGTAGTCTTAATAGAAAGATATCATTCATTATTTAGTCTATATTGAGTTCATTTCACAAACATACAAAAAAATAATTTAAAAAAGTATATAGCATAAATAAGGGTGTATTCAAATTCTCGTGTCATAGTATTGTAAACAGCCAAAAACGTTATATGAAAAAGAATATCCCCTGGGACTTAATCATCTCTAAATTAAAAAGTGAACTTACTGCTGGCGACGAACAACTGTTTGAACAATGGTTGTCTGTTACCAAAAACAAAGAACTTTTTGAAGAACTTCAGGAAGTTTGGAAGCAAGTACGTGCTAAAGCTGTTGAATATACAGTGAATACGGATTCATGCTGGAATGAGCTAATACGTCGTATGAACGAAAAAGAATTAGCTGAAAAAGAAGAGAAAAAAGTTGTTGGTGATAAGCAGAGTAATAAAGCAATGGTCTTTATACGCAAATATGTAGCCGCGGCCTGTTTTTTAATAACCCTATTTGCATCGGCTTCTTTTTATTTTGGAATGAAAATAGCCCATTCCAAACTCGCACAGCAAACCTACACAAACTGGGGGGGCAAGTCTAAAATAGTACTCCCTGACGGAACCGCTGTGTGGGTCCATTCAAAAACAACCGTAGGATATAATACCAATTTTCTCCAAAAAGAAAGAGTGGTGAATCTAACCGGAGAGGCTTATTTTGATGTAACTCACGAGAAAAATAATCCTTTCGTAGTACAAATGGATGGCGTAAAGGTGGTAGTACACGGAACTAAATTTAATGTAGAAGCTTTTCCAGAATCGGACAACATCTATGTCAGCTTGCAAAAAGGTTCCGTTTCTTTGGAAACTGCGAGCGAACACCGTATGTTACGTCCCGGTGAAATTGCAACTTACAATAAGCGTAACCATGATATAAAAGTAGAAAAAGGAGATGTGAACCTGGCAGTCTCTTGGGCGAATAGCCAAATGCTATTCCAAAACAAAAACCTGGGAGAAATTTGCCGATTCTTATCAAAATGGTACAATGTAAAAATAAATCTTTCTCCAGAACTGAAAGAACAATTCAAATATACATTTACATTGCGCAATGAACCTTTGGAAGAAATTTTGCGGATCATGTCACGTATACACCCGATAGAATATTCGTTCAACGAGGAGAATGTAGTGACTATTGGTAAAAAATAGCATTTCATTAATTATTAACCGATTGCCATGTAAAGTTTAATCTCGAGTAAGAATTTGAATGGCAATCTATTAGTTACCTTTTTTAATCTATTAAATAAACGATGATTAACATTTATGAAAAAAAATGTAAGCTTTGTTCATCAAACATATGGAACATCGCTCTGATCTTATTTGTACTTTTATTCACATCTTGCAAGGATGATGAGACCAATCCCGAACGTGAAGGCTGGATAAGAGTATTACCTCTCGAGTTGAATATTCCAGCGAGTGGCGGAAACCAAGAAGTCTATCTAGTAGTGACAGAAGACGTTAATCTTGCCAACATACAATTTTCTGTTATCGGAGAAGGAAAAGACTGGTGCTACCCTGAACTGGAAGATAATTTACTTAAAGTATCCTTTGAACCTAATTATTATGAAGAGCCACGTGCTACAGTAATAGTACTCACCTATGGAGATTTAAGAAGAGAAATACCCGTAATTCAGGCCGCTTCCAGCGGGTCTGCAGACGTGAAGATAGAAGTAATAAATGCTGAAGCTACTACCGAAGAAATAGAATCTGAGCAACGTGGCATCGTTAATTCATACGACGGTGATTACACCAGCTATTTCAATTCTAAGTTTGGTGCATTCACCGATTGGCCTTTCATGATTACATATACACTGAAAGACTGCACATCCCTGGATTATATCATTTATCATCCACGTACTGATAATGGAACAAAATACGGTGCTTTCAATGATTTTGAGATTTGGGTATCTACTGAAGAGAAACCAGAATTCGTGAAAGTAAAAGAATGTACTTTGGAAACCAATTATGTTACGGCCACCATTCTGAACTTAAATGAACCGGTAAAGAATGTAAAACAAGTACGTTTTCTTATCAATGCCGCTCACAACAACCGTATCAGTTGTGCTGAAATGGAATTTTTCCGCATAAGTGCTAACAAATACGATTACACCAAAATATTTACCGATAATACTTGTTCAGAACTGCGTAAAGGTATTACCGAAACTGATATCCGAAAAATGCCGGGTGAAACATATAAAAGACTGGCAACCGCTCTACTGAACGGTTCCTATAATCCGGAATACAGAGTAGCAGAATATCGTCCATACCAAAATCCGAATGTGATGGCAGAGGTGAACAAAACCTCTACTTATAGTTTACGCGACAATCCCACCGGGATCTATGTAGAGCAAGGTGAGGAATTGACTGTACTTGTAGGCGATACGAAAGGCCAAAACATCTCCATGATTGTACAGAATTTGACATTAGGCTACAACAGCAGCAAATCTTATGCACTGAAAGAAGGAGAAAACACTATAAAAATATTATCCGCTGGTTTGGTTTACATTCAAAATCTAACCAACGAAAAGATTCCATTGACATTGGAGACTGAGGCTGACAAGCAAGCAGCTGCAGCTAAAACGGTGAAAATACATTTCCCGTTTGCTAAAGTAAATGGCTACTTCGATGCACAGACCGGTACACAAGCCGAATTTGAAGAAGTATTGCGCAGTGCCAAATATCAGGATATCGACGTATTGGGCAAATATGTACACATCACCTGGACAGTAAACGATTATAAAGAAACCAATACACCAATTCTGGAAGTAATGGATCTGATGGATGAAGTAGTTCGTCTAGAATGGGATTTCATGGGGCTGTTTAAATACAATAAACTATTTGGTAACCGCATGTACCTGCATGTGGAATATAACAGCAAAAACCCTTATTCAGCTGCCAACCATACAGCCTACCTACCAAGCTACAAAGGAGTATTCTGTACCACTACAGAATTGAAAAGTCGTGTTTGGGTATTAGGTCATGAGATTGGCCATAGCAACCAGACTCGTCCGGGACTGAAATGGACAGGTACTACTGAAGTCACCAATAATATCTACGCCAATTACGTCAGAGGTGCATTCGGAAAAGGTTCCAGATTAATGGATCAGGACAAACCGGGTATGACCGTTTACGAAGAAGCCATTCAACGTATTATTGAGGCAGAACAGCCCCATTGTCTGGACAATGCTTCTGATGAATATTATGTAAAACTAGTTCCTTTCTGGCAATTGAAACTTTACATCATGGATGTATTGGGGCAAGAAGACTTCTATCGTAATTTGTATGAACATTATCGTACAACTCCGGATTTGGATACTTCAGTTGATACACAAGGTGTCTTACAATTAGATTTTGTTCGTCAAGTATGTAATGAAGCCAAAATAGACTTCCTAGATTTCTTTGAAAAATGGGGTTTCCTCCGTCCAGTGGATAAGATGTTCAATGATTACGGTAACAAAAACTTCACAGTAACCCAAAAACAAATCGATGATTTGAAAGCAGAAATCCGGGCAAAAGGTTACACTAAAGCACCAGAGAATTTGTACCTGATTACTGATGATAACTTTGAATCGTATAAGAAATAAAATCTGAATCAAAATTTTTATAATAATGAAAACATTGAGATATATAACTAATAAATTGGCATTTGTGCTGACAGGAGCCTTACTCCTGTCAGGCATGGCAGCCTGCGATGACAAAGATGACAACACAAGTATAAAAGTGAACCGTATGATAGTAACGGATGTACCGAATGAAGTAATTTCTTTGATAGAAGGTGACACTTGGAACACGATAGTCATTACATTGCCCGAAGATGCGATAGATGCTGATGAATATACATACCGATACACTACTGGAAACGACAAAGTATTCACCGTTGATGAAAATGGAGTGGTTACTGCTACCGGGATAGGTGAATCCGTACTAACCGTATGGTCTGTTAACAACACAGATATGTGGACAACTTGCCTCGTGAGAGTAGAAAAACGCATTTATCCGGTAACCTCCATCACTATTCCTGAAAAATACCAGAAGTACTATATGGGTGTAGAATCTACTTTTAATTTAGGCGGTGTGGTGACTGTAAACCCGGTCAATGCAACTACTCCTGATGTAGTTTATTCATCTTCCGACGCCATGATTGCAGAAGTAAATGAGTATGGCGAGGTGTATACCAAAGCTTTAGGAGATGTTACAATCACTGTAAAAGCCGTAGATGGAAGCAATGTAAGCGCAACTTGTGAGGTTTATGTACGCGATATTGACCACTCGAACTTATTGGATCGTACCAACTGGACCGTAACTGCCTCTCATGACTATTTTGCTGACGGAGTAATAAATGGCGCTCCCGAATGTTTGATCGATGACGATGAAAAGAGTTGTCTGGCGCTAGTTAAACCAGGAAAACTTACAATCGGTAAAGATGAATCCGTATTCTTTGTTATCGACATGCAGACTCCGCAAAACTTCGACTTCTTTGTATTACGTCACCGTACTTATCAAAATACAACCGCTAACCTCCGTGTTGCCAAAGTATCTGTTTATGGAAGTAATGACGGAGAAAACTATACGGAAGTCATAAAAGAAGCTCCGATAGCCACTGCTGCTACAATTAGCAATGTTACTGTCGATCTACCGGAAAATGTAAATTACCGTTACTTCAAATTAACTTACGATGGATGGAGTAATAGTGGTAATACAATCCAAATTTCAGATTTTAATATTGGTAATAAGAAATTTATGGATTATACTCCTGAAGACCATTCGCCTGAAGAATAACCTCGGAAAGAAAATCCCCCTCTAGTGAACTTCAAGGGTGGTGTCAACCCATTTCCCATCCTTGAATATTCAACCAATAAATTAGGAAATGAGTAGGCTTAAATCTTTTAAGTCAAGGTTCTTATTACACTTCATCGTTAACTTATAATTAAAAAAATATGAATCTAAAACATTTAGTATTTCTTTTGTTGCTGTTCGTCTGTGTCAATTTATCCGCACAGACTAAAGAGAAGCAGATTACTATCAGTTTCTCGAACATACCACTGTCCGAAGCTATGGCTCGCATAGAGAAAGCAAGCGGATATACCTTCTTCTATGATGCAAAACAGACCGACATCAAGCAGGCTGTCAGTTTAAATGCGAAAAAAGAACTTATTTCTGAAGCCTTGAAAGAAATGTTTTCCAAAACAAATTTGAATTTCGAGGTAACAAGTACTCAAATCGCTTTGTTCCCTAAAAAAGACACAAAACAGGTAGGACAGCCAATCAATATTCAAGGAAAAGTGGTAGATGAGACTGGTGAACCAATCATTGGTGCCAATGTCGTAGAAGAAGGAACCACTAATGGAGTAATTACTGACTTAGACGGTAACTATACTTTGATGGCTCCTGCAGGTACAAACTTGAAGATTTCCTATATCGGATATACTACACAAGTAGTGAAAGCCGGTCGCAGTACAATCGTAAAAATGACAGAAGACTCTAAAACACTGGAAGAAGTGGTAGTAGTAGGTTATGGTACCATGAAGAAAAAAGACTTGACCGGTGCAGTAGCCTCACTGAAAGGAAGCGATTTGGAAAAAGAACAACCCAGAACGATTCAGGACATGCTTCGTACAGGAGTAGCCGGTTTATCAGTCGGTATTGAAACCGATACAAAAGGAAATTCAAGCATGATGATTCGAGGTAAGAATAACTTACGTGCAACAGATAATGACAAGAGTTCTTTGGAACCATTAATCGTACTAGATGGTGTTATCTATTCCGGACAGATGACAGATATCAACCCGAATGACATCGAACAAATAGATATCCTGAAAGATGCCAGTTCAACAGCTGTATATGGTGCAAAAGCAGCCAATGGTGTTGTATTGATTACTACCAAAAAAGGAACGGGTTCTAAGAAACCTATTATCAACTTCAGTGGTACATGGGGACTTTCAATGGTAAATTCATTACCTGACGTATATGAAGGAGAAGATTTCATCAACTTCCGTAGAGATGTAGAATTAAGCAAAAATCCTACAAAAGCTACACAAGGATACTTCAACAATCCGGCATATATGACCAATACAGAATTGGCAGCATGGATGGGAAACTCCAAAGGAGATCCTACAAAAGAATATCTGACCCGTCTTGAACTGACCAGTACGGAAGTTGCCAACTATCTGGCAGGTAAAGCAGTAGATTGGAGAGATATAATTTATCAAGATGTAGCTCTTCGTCAGGACTATACAGTAAGTGTGGCCGGTAAAAAAGATGAAATGTCTTATTATTCTTCCATCAATTACTTGAAAAATGAAAGTAACGTTCGCGGCGCTGGCTATAGCGCCATTCGTGCCCGCATCAACCTTGAAAACAAAGTACAGTCTTTCCTCACCTATGGTGTAAACGCACAGTTTACTTCACGTGATGAGGGCTATACCGGAAACGACACAGGCTATTATTCTTCCCTTTCTCCTTATGGAAGTATTTACGAAGAAGATGAAACAACCCTCAAATATTATCCTACGGGCAATAATAACCAAATCAACCCATTGGTAACACCAGCTTACACAGCCAAACGTAATGATATTGAGAACCTAAATGCTTCTATCTATATGAAGATTAGCTTACCGCTTGGGTTCTCTATACAAACGACTTATTCTCCACGTTTTGAATGGATTAACTACCTCTATCAGAAGTCGGCAGACCATCCGAGTGCAGGTTTACAAAACGGACGGGCAGAACGTAAACAGACTAAAGATTTTTACTGGCAGTGGGATAATATGCTGAAATGGAACAAAGTTTTCGGGAAACACTCTTTCGATTTCACTTTCCTTGCCAACTGGGAAAAATTCCAACGCTGGCAAAACGAAATGACCAATGAAGACTTCCAGCCAACTGATGATTTGGGTTATGGCGGTATTGGTTTCGGTACCACCCCAAAGATAGAAAGTAATGATATTTATCGCACCGGTGATGCCTATATGGGACGTTTACACTATGTATACGACCAACGTTATCTAATCACAGCCACTGTACGTCGTGACGGCTACTCAGCTTTCGGTTTGGCAAATCCGCGTGCCACTTTCCCAGCTGTTGCTTTGGGTTGGGTATTCTCCGAAGAAAAATGGTTAAACATGCCGAAATGGTTTGAATATGGTAAACTTCGCCTTTCCTGGGGTAAAAACGGTAATCGTGCCGTCGATACTTATGCCGCCTTTATGCAACTGTCTCCCCGTAAATATTTGTATGCTGATCCGGCAACAGGTAAATTAGTTACAATCAACACATTCTATGCTATGACAATGGCGAATCCCAATCTGAAATGGGAATCTACCGTTTCTTGGAATACAGGTTTAGACTTCACCTTACTGAAAGGTCGCTTGAACGGTAGTTTGGATGTATACAAGAAAATCACAAAAGATCTGTTGGTAAGCCGTGAATTACCCAATCTTATCGGCTACTCTACAGTAATGTCAAATATTGGTGAAGTGCAAAACCACGGTGTTGAATTATCATTAAACTCTACCAACATCAAAATGAAGAATCTGACATGGCGCACTTCATTCAGTTTTGCTTACAATAAAAACAAGATCACGCACCTATATGGCATCATGGAAGACATCAAAGATGAAGTCGGGAATGTGATCGGACAAAAAGAAGCCGATGATATCAAGAATAAACGCTTCATCGGTCATGATATTGACGAGATTTGGGATTACAAAGTAGTTGGTATTTGGCAGGAAGAAGATCGTGAAGAAGCAGCCAAATACGGTCAGCAACCGGGTGATGTTCACTTACTCGATGTAGACGGTAACGGATCATATACCAATGAGGACAAAGTGTTCCAGGGGACAAAAGCTCCACGTTTCCGTTGGAACATGCGTAATGAATTTACCCTGTTCAAGAACCTGACTTTCTCTTTCAGTATGTACTCTTATTTAGGACATAAGCAGACATTAGGACGCTTCACGAATGACAATGCGTTACTAAACGTAACGAACCAAATCAAACGCAAGTACTGGACACCAGAAAACCGTAACAATGAATATCCTCGTCTGGCAAGCAAGAAACCGAGTGGCGTTACTTACGCCATTTATAAAAATGCTTCTTTCCTGCGTTTCGACAATATCTCATTAGGATACTCTTTCCCAAAAAGATTGATCGAGCCTTTAAAAATTCAGGCACTCAACATCAATGCAACCATGAAAAATGCGGGATATATCTCCAACTGGCCTGGTTACGACCCGGAAAATAGTGATAAAAACACCCCAAGAATCATTTATTTTGGAATTAACTTGACTTTATAATACCCGAAGAAATATGAGACTAATCAATAATAAAGCAGGTATAGCCTGCATCATTGGATTCTCTATGTTAGCCAGTAGCTGTTCAGACTGGTTAGATCCCAAACCGCTGTCATTTTATACACCGGAAAACTCGTTTATCAATTATAACGGTTTGAAGACAGGAACTGATATGTTGAATCGCGACGTACGTTATTTTGATTTCTACCCCACTGCAGGTTCAGCAGACCCTTGCATCCTTTCCGAATACTTTTTCTCGGATATGAGTGTCAACGGACGTACAGATGCCGCCAACTCTCCACAAGATTTGATTCGCCAGATCACTCCGAGCGCTTCATTGACAGGAAATGCCAGTCAGATTAATAATTTCTGGACATACCTTTACAAAGGTATTAAAGATGCAAATACCCTGCTGACCCGTTCAAAAACTGCAAAATTCGATAACGAACAGCAACGTTTGGAAATTGAAGGTCTAGCCTGCTTCCACCGCGCTTACCGTTACTATCGCTTAGTAAACCAGTTTGGCGATATACCGTTCATTACAGAGGAAGTTACTGCCCCCCGTTACGATTTCTATACTACAAAACGTGAAGCTATTTTGCGCTATCTGAAGAAAGATTTGGAACGTACAGCTCCTGCTCTATCCAATCAAGTATATATTGGCATGGTAACTCAGGCTGCCGCTTACCACTTGTTGACCAAAATTAACTTAGCTTTGGGTGAATTCGATGATGCTATCGAATCAGCCAATAAGGTGATCAATGACGGTGTACATAGCCTGATGACACAACGCTTCGGAGTAGACAAAGCTGATCCTACCAAAAATGTAGTTTGGGATTTACATCAGTCCGACAACAAATCATTACCGGAAAATAAAGAGGTACTTTATATGGTGCTCGACCGTTATGATGCAGGAGAAGATGTTCGTTCTGCTGCCGGATTGGAAATTAAACGCCAAGTATTGCCTTGGTACTCTAAAGATGGAGAAATAAAAACCCCAGATGGTAAAAACGGATTCACTGATAATAATGCGACAAAGAATCCTTACCTCGAAGAGTACGGACGTGGCGTATGTACAGCTCGCTCCACTTGGTATCATACTCACATGATTTGGACACCCGATAATACTGATTTACGTCATGCCAAAGGTAACTGGATCGAAATGACCGACTTGGTTTACAACAATCCGGAATTAGAGAAAAGCAATTCTCCATGGTATGGAAAACCCCTGCAATTCAGAGATGACCAAGGCAATATATTGGTGAACGATACTATCCGTGACTGGGTGGGATGGCCGCACTATAAAACCAATATCGCTGATCAGAAAGATAGTTGGTGGCGTGGTGGATGGGCCGACTGGTACATCTTCCGTTTGGCTGAGACCTACCTATTAAGAGCAGAAGCCTATGTTTGGAAAGGTGGAATAGACAACCTCCAAAAAGCAGCTGACGATGTAAACGAAGTACGTCGCAGAGCACAGGCTTCTGAATTTACAGCTAATGACATGACCATCCGTACTATTTTGGACGAGAGAGCTCGTGAACTCTACTACGAAGAGCCTCGTAAAACTGAGCTAACCCGCATTGCCTTTATCTATGCCAAGACAGGAATAGTTGACGACAAAGGACGTACATACGATATGGAGCACTTCACCGAAAAGAATTTCTTTTATGACCACATCATGGATGTTACCGAATTCTATAATAAAGGAGTGAAGACATCTGCAGGGAACTATTACACAATGGCTCCATATCATGTATTGTGGCCAATTGCATTAAATGCTATTTCGACAAATGTACAAGGACATATCAATCAAACTCCTGGATATACCGGTTCAGAAAACAATATAGAACCGCTGGATATCTCGTTTGAAGAATAAGCTATTATAAAAATCTATCTCTTTATGAATTTAAGCAGAATATCCTCACGCTTCTTTTTGTCGACCGACATTAGGTCGTAGAGGATATTCTTTTTACACAAGTTTGTTAACGATATCCTAAAATCTCTTATAAATTTAACTTATTATGAAACACTTACTCACTACTCTTTCATTAGGGGCTTTACTACTTATAGGTGGGGCTACTACTGTACAAGCAGAGAAAGTCACCGTACCATTAACAGAAGATGGTGCATGGTCTTTTAACTCTCAACCCAGTGCCGTTTATTACAACGGAAAAACTTATTTTACCTGGATTACTTCCAGTAAGGCATTAGTCGTTGCGTCTTATGACCACACAACAGGAGAAACCAAAGAAAAGGTTGTATCTACCGGTTATTCGGATGATTTCTCGTCTCCAGCTATTACTGTGAGAGGAAATGGGCAATTACTACTGTTCAGTTCAGACAATAAGAAAGAAAACGGCTTCTATAATTGGTATTCCACCAATCCGGAAGACATTACAGAATGGTCCAGCTCTCAAAAACAGACTGGATATGGAATCAGTTCCACTACTCCTCACATAGTGGGAAATGATCTGATCGTGTTTTGGCGTTCAAAAAATAATATAGGTTACTCTCTATTTACAAATGTAGCCGATAAAACTGGAAATTTACCCACAGTTAAAACAAGAGCTGGATTTATCGGCTCTGATATCGGGAATGCATACGCAAACCGCGACGAGGTTCCGCAAATGCGTACTTTTCAAGCAACAGATGGCACTATCCACATGGTGGTTACACACTTAGGTACCGGACGGACTTATAAAAACAGTATAGTCCATTATCTGAAGATTAATAAAAATGCCGCAGGAGACAAATTAGAATTCAAAAAGGCAGACGGTACTGTAATCTCCGGTATGAATGTCACCGAGTCTAAAAGTTGTGAACTGGATGTTATTGCCAAAGGAGAAGATGCCAACAAGGTATGGGCGTATGATATTGCACTCGATTCCAACGGTAATCCGGTAGTCTTGTACGATGCTTTCACAGCCGCAGAAGATGGTACTACAACAGGACATACCTACTATTATGCCCGCTGGAATGGAACTGCATGGGAAAGTACAGCAATTACTACCGGAGATGGAGTTCCTATGAGTGAATACAAAGCAGTTGAAGGAAATACTTTTAAAGCTAAATCTTACCAAGCCGGAGGTATCTGTTTCGGAGCAAATGGCTTGAATACCGTTTACCTGTCAAAGAAAGCTGCGAAAGGAACTTTTGAAATCTACCGTTACGAAACTACAGATAATGGTGCAACCTGGGCAGAGAAGGAAATCATTACTTCGGGAACTTCTGCAGGTGAACTGAATATCCGCCCGATAGCCATTAAAGATGCTCCTGCTGATGTATTCTGGATGCAAGGTATGTATGCCAATCCTACTAACTATAAAACTTCCATCTCCTGTGCCGGAGAAGGAGTAGCAACCGCTGGAATCCTCTTTGGACGAGACTCCTATGAATTCGTAGCCAACGAAATAGTGAACCTTGACGTGAGATTTGCTCCGCTATTCGCTACAGATAAAGAGTATACACTCGAATCAAGCAATACGGAAGTAGTAGAAATTACTGCAGATGGTAAAGTGCTTTGTAAAGCTACCGGTGAAGCAACAATCACAGCCAAATTGAAAAACAATGCTTCTGTAAGTACTACTTGCAAGGTTACAGTATTGGGAGAATCTGTCTATAAGACTTTCATCAATCGTATTATTACAGATATTGTTGCAAATAAAATCTCCACCATTGACCAACTTGATCAAAATGTAGCTTCTTATCTGACACAATTGCAAGACGATGGTTCATTCCCTGATATAGATTATGCGTCTAACGTTCGTACAGACTGGCCGCCAATGCAACATCTTGACAGACTCCTCGCTATGGGATTGGCTTATACACAGACCGATAGTAAGTATTATGGAAACGATGAGCTGAAAACCAAAATGGACTTAATGCTTACCTACTGGCACAGCAAACAACCAAGTTCCAACAACTGGTATCAGAATCAAATTGGTGAACCGCAACGTATGGGACAATTCCTGATTATTATGCAGAACTTAGGCAAAGAGAAAATCTCTGAAGATCTGTTCAATAAATCTATCGCTCGCTTGAAAAATAAAGGCGGAAGTCCCAGTTCTCAAACAGGAGCAAACCGCGTGGACGTAGCTTTGCACTGGATGTACCGTGCTTGCTTAACAGAGGATGATGACCTTATGCATGAAGCAATGGATCAGATCTATTCTACTATTGAATATACTACTGGTGCAGAAGGTATCCAGTATGATAACTCATTTACTCAACACGGACACCAATTACATATCGGTGCATACGGTGATGTATTCCTGGATGGTATCACCAAGGCTTGTAGCTATGCAGCCGACACTCGTTTTACAGTAACCGGACAACAGTTGGATATTCTAAGCAGTCTGGTAAATACATACATAGGTACCATTCGTGGTGGATATATGTCATATAACGTAATCGGTCGTTCTTCTACCCGCCCCGGTGCAACCAAGAAGGGAACGGGTATCATCGAACGCATGATTGCATTAGATCCTGCCAACACCGATAAATATGAGAAAGCCATCGCACGTATCAATGGGACTCAACAACCGTCTTATGGTTTGAAGCCCCGAAGTACACATTTCTTCCGTGGTGACTACACACTCCACCAACGTCCGGAGTATACAGTAGACTTGCGTTTGGTTTCCACCCGTACGGCACGTAATGAATATCTGAAGGACAACGGCGAAGGTATCAAGCAGTACTTCATGTCGGATGGTTCTACCGCAATCATGGTAAAAGGAAACGAGTACTATAACATCTTCCCGGTATGGAATTATGCGAAAGTGCCAGGTGTAACTTGTCCAGAATTCACAGAGATACCACAAGCCAGCACCTACATCAAGATGGGACAATCGGCATTTGCAGGTGGTGTTACAGACAGTCTGTGCAGTGTATCTGCTTACAAGTACATAGACAATGAATTTAATATAAATTCATCAGCTAACAAGGCATGGTTCTTCTTCGACAAAGAGATTGTTTGTCTAGGCAACAGCATCAAATCTGCTTCTGAGTTCCAGGTGAATACAACTGTCAACCAGTGTTTGCTGGATGGCGATGTGGTGGTTTCTTCCAATGGTAACGAATCTACCTTGCAGGTAGGAGATTACAATTTCGAAGATAATCTGGACTGGGCATTTCACGGAAACGTAGGCTACTATTTCCCACAGAAAGGTAAATTGCAACTGAACGCAGGTGAAAGGACCGGCAACTGGTATGATATCAACACTAACTATGCTGATGAAACAGTGAAGAACAACGTCTTTACTTTATCTTTCAACCACGGAACGCAACCAACTGACGGATCATATGCTTATATCATTGTTCCGGGCATCAGTAAAGATGATGCAAAGACCTATAAGAGTGATAATGTTGAGATCATCATCAATACCGACTCTGTACAGGCGGTTTACCACAAAGAATTGAAGATGTACGGAATAGTATTCTACAAATCAGCAGGTTTCAACAAACATGGTTTGACAGTAGAAGCTGACGCAGGCTGCGTAGTATTGGTAAAGGATGCCGATAAAGCAGAAACAGTAGTATATATCTCCGATCCGACAAATGGTGGTAGCCCGATCAATTTAGGTATTGAAACTCCGAAAGTGAAAGGCAGACGTCTTGTTACTTATCAGAGTGAAGCTCCTTATCAAGGACGTTCTATAAAGTTCGTAGTGAATGCAGACACACCGGTCTCGACTGGTAGAGATATTTTGGCTGACCGTTCTGCATGGACCATTACTACTTCTTTGGCTGGTCCGGCAGATGCAACCGTAGGAGGAGACAATCCTAAGAATATGATTGACGACAGCCCCGTAACATCCTTCTTATTTGTGAAACCGGGAAAGACTTTCTCTGGTATCGAAGCACCGGCAGATTATATTCCTTCGTTCACGATTGATATGCAGACTCCGCAGGAAATGGAATATTTCGTTTATCGTCATCGCGATTATAACAATATAACAACAGGCCTGAGAGCCAATCGCATATCTTTCTATGGAAGGAACAATGAAGCGGATGAATTCATTCCTGTTCTGGAGAACATAGTTTTGGATACTTCTGTAGCCGAAAACAAAATACAGTTACCTAATAAAGTATCTTTCCGTTATATTAAAGTGGCTATTACTGATTACGACAAGACAAACAGTAGCACTATCCAGGTTTCAGACTTTAATATCGGTAAGAAAACACTGATGGATATCCCAGAAAGCGGTGATCCGACCGGTATTATAGAAACAAAAGCCGACAATAATAACTTTGCCGTATCAGTTTACCCTAATCCTGTGAAACAAGGAGAACTGGTACATATCATCGCAGGTAATACTCAAGGTATCGAATTCAAGTTGTATGACACAACTGGTAGTGTTCGAGCACAGGGTAATACCACAACAATCGATACCAACAGTCTGTCACAAGGTATTTATATCCTATATGTGGCAGATAAAGCTGCCAGTCAGAGATCCACAGTTAAGTTTATAGTACATTAACTCCTTCTTTTTAAAAATCCGTAACAGCCTCCTTCCTCCAAGGAGGTGTTGCGGATTTTTTATACTCTAACAACCTCTACTTATGAAGAAAAACATATATGTATCAGGACTGTTCCTCCTATTTTCTTTAGGATCTCATGCAACAGTCGCCAACGGTAACAACATTCCTCCCGGCTATACAGACGTTGAAAACCAAGTGAAACGGGTGGTAAGCTGGCAGATAAACAACTTCCATTATTCGGCTTCAGGAAATCTCCACGATAATGGTATAGCCTCTTGGGCACATTCTGTATTATACATCGGCCTATCCGAGTGGGCAATACTGAGAGAAGAAGAGAGCGGGGACTATTGGGAATGGTTGTCCGGTATCGGTATCCAAAGCAATTGGAAGATGAACGGTATTTATCCTTATCATGCAGATGAATTCTGTATAGGCCAGTTCTTCGCTACCATGTATGGCAAACACAAACAAGATAAAATGATTGCCGAAACCTTAGAACGCATGGAACGGGTGATATCCGATAGTCGCAATACTTCTATGAACTACCGGAACAAGGAAGCATGGACGTGGTGTGATGCCCTATTTATGGCACCGCCCTTGTACGCCCGGATGAGTGTTTTAAAGAATGATACCCGCTATTTTGAATTCATGGACAAAGAGTTCAGAAAAACCTACGACTACTTATTCGATAAAACCGAAAAGCTATTTTATAGAGACGACAGCTATTTCAACAAGACGGAAACCAACAGCAAAAAGGTATTTTGGGGCAGAGGTAACGGCTGGGCAATAGCCGGAATTGCCAATATTTTGAAATCACTGCCTGCGGATTCCGAACACAGAGGTTATTACGAAAGTATCTTCCGTTCATTGGCACAAAGCCTCATCAAATTACAGGATATCAAAGGAGCATGGCATGCCAGTTTACTGGATCCAGATAGCTATCCAGCCCCCGAAACAAGCTGTACGGCTCTCATTACGTATGCCCTGAGTTACGGACTGAACAACGGACTGTTGACCCAACAGGAAGCGTATGAACCTGTATTAAAAGCATGGAATGTATTGTGTGAAGCGATACATGAAAATGGAAAATTAGGTTGGGTACAACCTATCGGGCAAGACCCGAAAAATGTAACCAAAGATATGACAGCGACTTTCGGCGTAGGAGCTTTTTTGTTGGCAGCTACCGAAATGTATAAGCTAACAAAAGGAGACAGCATAGGAATAGAGGAAGAAGAAACGGATGAAGATCTCCTTTCCTACCCGGAAACAAGAGTTACCATCTATAATGTCCAAGGAGTCAAAGTAACTAACGAGTTATTAGGAGATCGTACTTACCCAATAGTCATACAAAAGAATAATTTACCCAATGGACTATATGTGATAGTTCTACGAAATGGTAGTAAAAAGAAAATCATCAAATACTTGTACCAATCAATAATGAATCAATGAAAATAGAAGATACCGACATAGGGTAAACATCTTTTTTAGTGTCTAAAAAGAAAGTGGGTAATAATACCAAATGACAACCCCACGATTAAAGTAGAATCATTAATTAAATCAATTTCATGAAAAAATGTTTTATGATCTTTATTACCTGCCTGATCGGAACTGTTGCATCAGCACAAATTCCTTTCACAAAGGCAACCACCAAAGAAGCGATGAAAAGAGTAGCTGATTGGCAGATTGCCAATCCCAACAACGGAACCGAGCATGACGACTTGGACTGGACGCACGCGGCCCTCTACATGGGCATGATAGACTGGGCAGAAATAGCTGAGCAGGAAGATGGTAACGATACCTACTACAAATGGTTATTGAAGATAGGAAGGAAGAATCATTTCCAAGTAGGGAAATGGATGTACCATGCAGATTTCATTGCGGTGGGACAACCCTTTATCGATTTATACAAGAAATACAAACAAGAAAAAATGATCATGCCGGTAATGGCCCGTGCCTGCTGGGTGGTAGAACATCCAGCCCAAACAACCTTGGAACTGGATTATGGAAAGTCAGAAACACTGGACCGCTGGGCATGGTGTGATGCACTGTTTATGGCACCTCCCGTATATGCCAAACTCTATGCCCTCACAGGAAAGAAAAAATACATAAAGTTTATGAATAAAGAATACAAGGCTACTTACAACTATCTTTTCGATAAAGAGGAAAACTTATTTTACCGTGACCACCGCTACTTCGGAAAAAAGGAAGCCAACGGAAAGAAGGTTTTCTGGGGACGTGGTAACGGTTGGGTACTCGGAGGTCTTGCTGAAATACTCCAAGCACTCCCTAAAAAAGACAAAAATCGTAATTTCTACGCAAAGTTATTTACTACTTTATGTACGCGTGTAGCAGAGTTACAGAGTCCGGACGGATACTGGCATGCCAGCTTGCTTGACCCGGCTTCTTACCCTTCGCCCGAAACCAGTGCCACCGGCTTTATTGTCTATGCCTTGGCATATGGAGTGAATGAGGGATTGCTGGATAAAGACACCTTCACGCCTATTATCGTAAAGGGTTGGCAAGCTATGCTTGATGCCGTAGCAGCGGATGGCAAATTAGGTTATGTACAACCTATCGGAGCAGATCCGCGTAAAGTAACCCGCGATATGACCGAGGTGTACGGAGTCGGTGCATTTTTGTTGGCCGGTAGTCAAATTTACAAGATGGCAAACTAATAATCATACTATACAGTGAAGAAATATATTTACACCCATTTATTACTCGTCGCCTGCTTATGTAGTTACACGTCTTTCTTACACGCCCGTGAGATAACAAGTTTCAACCAAGGCTGGCTATTCAAGAAAGGTCCTTTTTCAAGTGAGCCAGTAAAGGTTGTCTCCCAATGGAATTCCCAATGGGAAGAAGTAGAAATTCCCCATACCTGGAATGCTAAAGATATGCAGATAAAAGTGAACTCCTTTTACGAAGGAACAGGATACTATAAAAAGAACTATTATGCGGACAAGAGTTTGCATGGCAAACGAGTATTTTTACGATTTGAAGGAGTAGGAACCTGTACCGAAGTTTATGTAAACGGAAAATTGGTAGGTATCCACAAAGGTGCGTATTCCGCTTTTGCCACAGAGATAGGAACAGTTCTAAAATATGGTGAAGATAACGAGATTCTTGTAAAAGCAGATAATACGGCACGTCCGGATGTTATCCCAGTCAATCACAGTCTTTTTGGGGTATATGGAGGAATGTATCGCCCCGTGTGGCTGATCGTTACGGAACAAAGTAACATTACAGTTATGGATTGTGCTTCGCCAGGTGTCTATATTACACAAAAAAATGTATCGCATCAATCGGCAGATATTACCGTAAAAGTGAAACTGGACAATGGCAGTCTGAAACCGGAATCTTTAGTACTTCAAAATACAATTTACACACAGGAGGGAAAGAAAGTAACTTCCGACAATCAAGCCATTGAGCTCACCCCGCAAGGAACTCAAAGTTATTACACTACTTTTAAACTCAAGAAGCCCCATTTATGGCAAGGCCGCAAAGACCCTTATTTATACAAAGTTGTTTCCCGTCTGTTGGCCGATGGTAAAGTGATTGATGAAGTGACTCAACCATTGGGAGTACGCAAATATGAGATCATAGCGAGTAAAGGTTTTTATTTGAACGGAGAGAAATATCCGATGTATGGAGTGACAAGACATCAGGACTGGTGGAGTATAGGAAGTGCTCTCAAAAATGAGCAACACGATTTTGACCTGGCTACTATCATGGATGTAGGAGCTACTACCGTTCGTTTTGCCCACTATCAACAATCCGATTATATCTACTCCCGCTGTGATAGCCTCGGATTGATTATCTGGGCGGAAATACCTTTTGTCAATCGTGTGACCGGCTATGAAGCAGAAAATGCGCAGACACAGTTACGTGAACTGATCAGGCAGAGTTTCAATCATCCTTCCATTTACGTATGGGGACTCCATAATGAAGTATACCAACCACATGAATATACGGTTTCATTAACACAAGCCTTACATGATTTGGCTAAAACGGAAGATCCCGACAGGTACACAGTCTCAGTAAACGGATATGGACATGCAGAACATCCTGTAAACCAAAATGCCGACATACAGGGAATGAACCGTTATTTCGGCTGGTACGAAAAGAAGGTTCAGGATATTAAGCCCTGGATAGAAAATATGGAAAAAGAGTATCCCTGGCAAAAGCTAATGCTCACAGAATACGGAGCTGATGCCAATATCGAGCACCAAACCGAATATTTAGGAGATGCCCTGAACTGGAGCAAACCCTTCTATCCGGAAACCTTCCAGACAAAAACACACGAATATCAATGGAGTGTAATAGCCAAACATCCATCTATCATTGCCTCTTACCTTTGGAATACGTTTGATTTTGCTGTCCCAACGTGGGGACGCGGCGGAGTACCTGCACGTAATTTAAAAGGGTTGGTAACCTTTGACCGGAAAATAAAAAAAGATACTTACTTCTGGTACAAAGCTAATTGGAGTAAAGATCCAGTGTTGTACCTTACACAACGTAGAAATACCGAACGCGAGAAAAAAATAACTTCTGTTACTATATATTCTAATATAGGCACTCCGAAAGTATATCTTAACGGACAAGAGTTGAATGGCATACGAGAAGGATATACAGACGCACATTACATCTTTGATGAAGTGACCTTGAATAATGGTAAGAATACACTAACAGCTATCGTCTGGTATAAAGGTAAAGAATACAAAGACGAGATTGAATGGAACTATACCGATGAGAAAAAACGGGAAGCAGATTCCTATGTCAATAAAAGTGTACACGCTGGTTGGTAATATACAAAGTACCAAACTTATTTTGCCACATTTTTAAACTATAAATTATATATCATGAAAGGATTAAATTTTTTATCATTGGGTGTTTGTGTAGCTTTTGCCGCATGCTCTACCCAGTCACCATCCGTACAAATATCGGATAAAGGAACCCATTGGAGCTGGGATAAAGGAACAATCGTTGTAGAAACTCCGGAACGTCCCGCCGGACAAGCCAGTGTAGTCGGACTGACTACTCCGAAAATGGATGTCGTTCGCGTTGGTTTTGTAGGATTGGGCATGCGTGGTCCTGGTGCAGTAGAACGTTTCACCCACATTCCGGGTACACAAATTGTAGCCTTATGTGATTACGAACAAGAACATGCTGAAAAGTGCCAGCAATATCTGAGAAAAGCTTCTATGCCTAAAGCGGCTGTTTACTCGGGTGAAAAAGGATACGAAGAGTTATGTAAACGTAACGATATAGACCTGGTTTATATTGCTACCGACTGGTTACATCACTTCCCCGTTGCTATCTGTGCCATGGAAAATGGTAAGAATGTAGCCATTGAGGTCCCCTCAGCTATGAACCTAAAAGAGTGCTGGGCATTAATCGACATGTCAGAAAAGACACGCAAACACTGCATGATTCTGGAAAACTGCTGTTATGACTGGTTTGAGATGAATACATTGAATATGGCTCAACAAGGAGTATTCGGAGATGTTCTCCGTGCCCAAGGTGCTTATATTCATAACCTGGAGCCATTCTGGGATCATTATTGGAAAAACGGAGAAACTGATAAGTTAGGCTGGCGTCTGGATTATAATATGAAACACCGTGGTGATGTATATGCTACTCATGGCCTTGGTCCCGTAGCTCAGGCATTAGACATACACCGTGGAGACCGTATGAAAACGTTAGTTGCCATGGATACCAAATCGGTAGTAGGCAAAGTACTGGTAGAAGAGAGAACAGGTGCGGCTTGCAACAACTTTCGTAATGGTGACCACACTACGACACTCATCCGCACAGAGAATGGAAAGGTAATCGAGATACAACACAATGTAATGACTCCGCAACCTTACAACCGTTTATATCAGCTTACAGGCACCAAAGGCTTTGCCAATAAATACCCGGTACAGGGTTACGCTCTGGATGCCAAGCAAATGAGTGCCTCGGGGGTAGAGCCCAAAGTGGACGACCTTAGTTCTCACAGCTTCCTGCCCAAAGATGAGATGAACACTTTAGTAGAGAAATACCAACACCCCATTCTGAAGAAATATGGTGAAATGGCTAAAGAAGTAGGCGGACATGGTGGTATGGACTTCATCATGGACAGCCGTTTGGTATACTGTCTGCAAAACGGCTTACCATTAGATATGGACGTATATGATATGGCAGAATGGTGCTGTCTGGCTGAACTGGGAGAATTGTCTATGGACAATAACTGTGCTGCAGTAGCTTTCCCAGACTTTACCCGTGGCGAATGGAATAAGGTACAAGGTTACAAGCACGCTTATGCCAGCCCTGAAGACGAAGCTGCCACCATGGAAAAGGCCAAAGCTTTCACAGAAAAGCTGAAAGAGCAGGGAGCCAAAGAGTGGACTGAAGAAAAATAAAAGGAGTCTGTAGCTTCTAATCATAAAGAGAGCCATTTTCAATCTGTCGGACAGGTTGGAAAAGGCTCTCCTTTTATTACAAAATACTTTGGAACATTTCTTGTCGCCCTCTTACAACTCAGCCTATGGATAGTTACAAAAGAGTGATGTATGATAGCGTTTGGTATTGCCAAATGTATATCTTGTGCAAATTCCTCCTCAGTAAAGAGTAAAGTCCCCCAAAAAATAGAAACGACAATAAAAGCTACTAATAGCCAAGCTTCTCCAACAAGCCGGAGCAGGCATCCTCAAGTATATCGAGGACGTACTCAAACCCCTCAGCTCCACCATAATACGGATCGGGGACATGATCAGCCGGAATACGCTTACAGTATTCCGTCATACGGTGTATTTTCCTCTGTTCCCCAATTCCCGGAGCACGTTCTTTCAAATCGTCTATATTACGGTCGTCCATCCCGATGATAAGATCGAAGTTATAAAAATCTTCCGTGCATACCGGTCTGGAACGATGCACAAGCTTATAGCCGCGGCGAGCAGCATGAGCGCGCATTCTGCTATCGGGCAATTCTCCCTGATGATAAGCCAGGATACCAGCCGAATCAATTACAAATTCTTTTTCCAGTCCGGCCTCTTTCAACAAATGAAGCATCACCCCTTCTGCTGTAGAAGACCGACATATATTTCCCAAACAAACAAATAATATCTTCTTCATATATTTAAATAATTTGCCAATACGTCAATGTGTCAATGTACCAATAAATGAATGCGTCAATATACCATTTGACATAATAACACAGCCAATTGGCACATTGGCATATTGACACATTATAAATTGCACATTATTAAAATGAATTCAAAATTTCATTTGCGCGATTTACAGTCACGGCAGCAGGAATTTCCGGAAAATCCTCCAGACGGAAGGCAGACAGCATCTTTTCTATCTTCTTCCAGCCGTTTTTATTTCCTTTATCCAAGAATTCCTTACGCAATATGGTTATTTTCTCATGCGCCTGAATGCCCTCTACCAATTTTTCAAAACGGATAGAACTACGAGCCCCCGGATACACCAGATAAGTATCACCACCGGCCCATGTTCTGAACCGCGAATCGAGCAAGGGCTCAAGGGGCCAACTATTGTATGCCCATCGTAAATAACCGTCCAAGTGCTTCTGAGCCGAATAAAAACTCATCCATGCCGCCTCTGCCGGATCTGAGAAAGTAAATGTATTCGGATAAGCTTCTGCACAAGATGTATAATAAGTTGTCTGTCTATTTTCCGAAGCACGGCGTACACGCACATCCACCGGAAATTCCTGTCCGATACTGATACAATAGTCATAAAGAGCCGGTTCTATTTCCGCATGATAGTTCCCGGCCAGAGAAACTTTAAATTCCGGATCAGCCTTTCGAATAACCGCCAACGTTTTCTGCATAACCTCCATCGGACGCTCGTCCATGGCTATCGTACAAATATCAAACCAACCCTTTTCACGTAAATGTTGTGAAAAAGAAGATAGCATAGCCATCCACATCTCCTCATACTCTTTCTCTCCCGGAGCCGTCTTCACAAACTTCAGACTATTGGCTGCCTGATCGAAATACTGGAATGAAAGTTCCCACGGCACCATTGAATAACAGTTTATCTGCCGGTCAATGCCAACACTCATCATGAATTCCACCCAACGGTCGAATACAGTATAATCAAAACTCCAGGTGCCGTCCGCCTTTTTCATCCAGGTCACCATCGTTTCAAAGAAGTCCTCCGTCTGCCCGTTCCAAGGTTTATGCATAATACTTACCGTAATTATTTTCTGCCCGGCATCTGCCAGCATTTTCATCAACGGCCGCATGGCATCCAAATGAGCCTGGCTCCAAAGCGGGATCTGATAGTAACGGGCCACGGCAAACGGATTCTGCCAAAGATCCAAATGATAAGCCCATTCCGAAGGTGCAGGTAATATGCGGTCAGAGACCTGAATTTCCAATTTTAACTTGCCTAACAAGCGATCGCCGTCTCTTATACACAGCTCACCTTTATAAATACCGGGAGCGGCCGACTGCGGTATTTGGCACTTCACCCAAACCGGTTGTGTAGTCATAGCCTCAAGCGCCCCGCTTTGCATCGTATGATCTATCGGATCGGCTACCAACAAAGAATCATACTGTGAATGGTCGGGACGATGCCCACAAGCCCCTTTCCCGTCTTTATTCAACTCATCCGTCATCACATAACGCACAAAACCGGTCTCCCAAGTATCGGCAGAAAGAGCCCCTCCCTTATTGTCTTTCAGATCAGAAAGAGTACAATGCAGATTCTTCACTTCACTACCGGTCCATACAAGAGCCTGAGCATTCACCCTTTCACCCCGCCAGGCGTGCAGGCGAAGTGTATTTTGCTGTTTCAACTGCGGCACTTTATGTTTTGCATAACGCACATCCGTACTCCCCCAAGAGACATGCGGAGTCTTAACCACAGTCCATTCCCGGGAAACGGGTTGCACCGGATCGGGTAATTCCGTATAAGTAAGAACCGGAAAAGGCGTCTGACCCGTCGGTGCTCCACACTGAGTGATTCCCTGCTGTGCAGAAAGTACTCCCAAACTCAACAAACAAGAAAATAATGGAAAAGTTATTCGCTTCATAGCTTCTCTTTTAAGGGTAAATATATATTCAATTACATCGGATCCACATCATAATACACAATCAGCGATTTGAAACGTTCATCTTCAATCATTTCCCGCTGTACCTGTAATAACAGCTCCCGGGCACGCCCCATCGACGCATTATGTTCTATTTTTACTACTATTTTTTTTATATAAAGAGTCTGTATCCTCCCTACCGGCGGTTTATCCGGTCCCAGCACGCGGCCCCCGAATACAGTACGCAGTTTTCCCGCCATCACGTCAGCCATCTGTTCCAACAGAGTCTCATTCCGGTTTTTCAGATAAACATATACCAGGCGATAATAAGGCGGATAGTGAAACATTTGTCTTTCGGCGAGCTGTCCTGCCACCATCTGTTCGTAGTCATTCGCCATCACCTGAGCAATAATAGGATGATCGATGCTTTTTGTCTGTAAAATAACACGTCCCTGTTTGTTTTTCCTTCCGGCACGCCCGGCAACTTGCGCCATCAGTTGAAAAGCCCGCTCATACGAACGGAAATCAGGATAATTCAGCATCGTATCCGCATTAAGAATGCCCACCACACTTACATGGTCAAAATCCAACCCTTTCGATACCATTTGCGTACCGATAAGTATATCCGTTTTCCCCTGCTCAAAATCTGCAATAATCCTCTCATAAGCCAAACGGGTGCGGGTAGTATCCAAGTCCATACGTGCCACGGAGGCCTCAGGAAAAGCAATCTTTATATCATCTTCGATTTTCTCGGTTCCAAAGCCACGGTTCACTAGCTCCACACCGTCACAAGCAGGACACGAACGGGGCAATTGATAAGTATATCCGCAATAATGGCATGTCAGTTGATTGATGCCTTTATGATAAGTCAGACTGACATCACAATTTTTACACTTCGGTACCCACCCACAAGTACGGCATTCGATCATCGGAGCAAATCCACGCCTATTCTGAAACAAGATTACCTGCTCTTTCCGGTCCAATGCCTCACGTATATATTGAATAAGCAGAGGAGAAAATTGACCGATCATCCGCTTCTTACGATGCAATTCCTTTATATCGACAGGAAGAATCTCCGGCAATCGGATTTCCTGATACCGTTCTTTTAATTCTACCAGTCCATATTTTCCGTTAGTTGCATTGTACCAGGTTTCTATCGCCGGTGTAGCGGTCCCCAGCAGGACTTTCGCCCCATACATGGCAGCCAGCACAATGGCAGCATTCCGGGCATGATAACGCGGTGCCGGATCTTGCTGCTTATAAGTATTTTCATGTTCTTCGTCTACAATCACCAAACCCAGATTGCGGAACGGCAGAAAAACAGAAGAGCGAACTCCCAATATGATATCGTATCCTTTGTCTCCCAATTGTTTCTGCCATATCTCTACCCGTTCTGCATCCGGAAACTTAGAATGATAGATCCCCAACCGACTACCGAACACCCGTCTCAACCGTTCCGTTATCTGTGCAGTCAGTGCGATTTCCGGCAATAGATACAACACCTGTTTCCCCTGCCTGATCACTTCATCAATCAGGTGAATGTAAACTTCTGTTTTCCCACTGGAAGTAACCCCGTGAAGCAAACAGACACTTTTCTCAAGAAACGCCTTCTTTATTTCACCGTAAGCACGTTGTTGGTGTTCATTCAACGGATTGAGTGGAAAGGTTTCATCAGCATAAGCATTCAGACGCCCGACTTCATGATAATATATCTCAAAAATCTTTTTCTCTACCAATCCGTTCAATACAGCAGGAGAAACGCCGGCACGTTGCAGAAGTTCCTTTTTGGCAACCTCCTTTACAATACCCTTTCCCATTACCCCCGAAAGCTCGACATACTTCATCAGCAGAGCTAATTGTTTAGGCGCACGGGACAAGACATCAAACAAGATGTGCAACCGCTTCTCGTCAGCTTTTCCTGTCAACCGGACGCGGGCCTCCGTTTTCGGTTTATAAGTTCTTCTGAGTTCTTCTTTTACAAAGATGGCTTCTTTATCGAGCAGAGATTTGATAACGGTAAGAATGTTTTTAATTCCGCTTTCCTTTTCAAGTTTGGTAACGCATTGTTCCGGATCTGCAGACAGTAAGTCGAGAATCAGCTGTTCCTTTTCCGAGAGTCGTGTTTCCGACTCAAAATCCGGATTATACTCCACCATGGTTTCACTCTCCAGTTTCAACCCGGAAGGCAACGCAGCTTTGTAAACATCTCCTTGCGTACAAAGATAATAATCGGCCAGCCATTCCCAAAACTTAAACTGAACCGGCAACAATATAGGAGCGCTATCAAGTATAGCAGAAATTTCTTTCACCTCATACTCCGTAGGGGTATACCCATGTACATTACAGACAATAGCCGTATAGAATTTCTTTTGCCCGAACGGTACCACAACACGGCATCCCGGCTTTATATCCTCAACACTATCATCCGGTAAAGAATAAGTAAAGCTCCTGGGAAACGGTAACGGCAATATGACATCGACATATTTCTTCATTGCGGAGACAAAGATATAAAAAAAGAGGCTTCCACTCAGCAGAAGCCTCCATATTTAGTTGTTAAAGAAAGTATTACATCAGAAAAGATAGGCAGCCGACACTTGCCAAGTTTTGGTCTTAGCAGAAAAAGCGCCTCCAATGGCATCTACGACCCCATCGTACTCAGCAGTTTTACCCAACGGAATGTTATAGTTTACACCTATCTGTAAATGGTTGATCAACTTGGCACCTACTCCTACATTAATACTGAAATTCGACTTCTTAAAAGAAAACTCCTCTGAATAGAACTTCCATTCATCGCTATTCAAATCGAATCCGAACTGAGGACCGGCTGCAATAAATACGCCTAACAAACGCCCCAATCCAACAGTATACTTCAGATTAATGGGTATTTCGAGACTTTTCTGTTTCAAGGATTCATTCACATCATCATCTCCCATCTTAATACCTTTTTGTGAATATACCAAAGCACCGTCTATTCCTAATCCGGCAACCGGAAGTGTAAATTCAGCCATTGGGCCGACAAAGAATCCCGTATAATTATCACTCTTAAAGTCACTACCTGAAAAAGAGGCCTTTGAAAGATTCAGACCACCCTTTAGTCCCCAGTTGAATTGTGCCTGAGCAGGCATTGCCATAGCTATACATACAGCTACCAATAATACATTAATAATTTTTTTCATAAATCAAATTGTATTTAAAATTCGATACAAAGATATATATTTAAAAATTAAAAGCATAAATTAGGGCTATTTTGTTTATCGTCTTTGTCTTCGAACCGATGCTTTCGGTGCCGCAGACTCACGTTTGGAGCCTTGACGGGCACTGGAAGAAGATTTTTCACGTCCTTTCTTTTTCGAATTCGCCTTTACCTCTTCCTGTGGTTGATCCACTGCTTCTTGCCCGGCATTCGTCACTTCTTCTTTTTTAGCAACTTCTCTGGTAGCTTTCTTCGCGGTCGTCTTTTCCTTTACCGCCGACTTAGCCACTGCAAGCGTGTCTGACCCATACAAATGTTTCTCAAAACTTACCAATTCAGTTTCAATCCGCTTTTGTTCCGCAGTCATTGCACTATCCGTTTTGCAATATTCAGCCAACGGACGATTTTGCAAATTGGTAGTCTTATAAATCTCACCGGCATATTGACGGGTCACGAAGAAATCAGCCATACTACGGTTAGCTACATTATTAAAATTACTTGCCATCACCATAGCCCCATTCAGATAGGGTGCAAGATCCTTATAGTCAATCCAGAACATAGGCAGTTTGACCCGCTCCGAACTAAAATCCTCCGTACGGTGATACACCGGGCAAATAGCTGCAACTGTCGAACCGTAAGTCGAAGTCCGCTGATCGAAATACCACACTTCTTTAACAAAATAGCTCAATATATCGGCAGAAGGCACATCGCTATTATCGATCATCAAAACGCTGTCTTTCCGGTTCTTCAACTTTTTCTGCTCATAATAAATACTGAACCGATCCAGTACATCACGGAATTTTATTTCATTATCAGCAGTCAACCGTTCGGTTCCATCCAGCATATATTCATAAGCCGGAATCTTTTTCTGCGCCAGCAATTTGAAAATCAATGTAAAAAGATTCATTCTATCTCCGATAGGTTCAACCGGATAGTACAGAGCGCCGTTCTCCGCCTTCGTCATATCCAGCGTACGATAAATCTCACGCGTCCATACCACGTCCTGTGGAAGCGTTTTCGAATGAGGATATCTCGTCTGAGCACGAACAGAGAGTTCGTTAGCACTCTTATCCTCTTCCTGAGCTGCGCGTGCTTTCGGTTGCGCCCATGTGGGAAGTGTGCCCAACAATAATGCAACTCCAACAGTTATAATAATCTTACGTTTCATCATTCGTAACTCGTAATTTTAATTCTTTACTAATTTACTATCACCTCCAATGTTGTAGGCAATAACCGTTCTACGCCATCCGGTCCTTTGGCACGTACCCGGGAGATATAAAACCGCTTTCCACGAGACAGACGCCGGAACATATCTTTCTGACGGGATGAGAAATTAGAACCGGTTGAAACTTCCGGAACCGCATTACCCATATTATCAAAAAAAGTGGTTTCAAAGCCAAGTACCTGGAAGTTTATATTCAACAGTCCGTCATCAATAGCAGCAACAATTCCTTCCGTATTCATCAGCACAGCTTTCGACAATCCGCTTCCGCCTCTGTAACGTTTCAGACTACCGTTAGCATCCTTATATTCGATGAATGGAGAAGGGTCGGGCAACTGCCGTACCCGGTAAGAGTAATCGCCCATCACCTGCGTACGTCCGTCCACTGTTGCAGTAACCCTTATCACGGCCTCTTTACCGATGGTTGTCGGTCGTGCCACATATCCATTGGCTACCCGTTGCAGAGTACCATTGCCATTCACAATACTTGCCTGCACCTGCCCGTTCGGTACCCCCGGAACAGATATACTGATCGGGTTATCATATCCGGCATACAACACATTCATCAACGTAGCCGACACCGTAGCAGATGGTTCCACTACCGTATATTTCTGTGAAAAATCACGCCGTAACATCTCTCCGTTTCCACGGTTCAACTCCAGATAACCGGCAAGCGTAAATTCTCCCGTACTGTTACATACCGTTTCATACAGGCCATGCGCTTCTTCCGGCAACTGCTTGTCACCGATAAATATAGCAGGCCGCTGAGTCGTATCCACGGCAGCCAGAATAATCTGTGCGCTCAACTTTCCTCCTCTCACAACATGCTGCGAGCTTGGAATCACATAGGCATTGATCTGATTCACACGCACATCATGTACATCGATGTCTTTCGTCAGTGTATGGAGAACTTCCCCCTCGGCATAACGCACATCACTCTGCAATTTGGACAGCAATGTAACGGCTGCTGCGACCGGAGTACCTTCGAACAGCCGGGGAATATTCAACGTCAGATTATCACTAATAATTTTTTTCTGCACCGGATCTTCTATCAGTGCCAAAATTTCATTTTTATATTGACTTATACTCAACGCCAGTTCTTTTCCTTTTCCGGTACGTGGAGAAAACATCACATAAGAGGCTGCCTCCAGATCTTCCTGACTCGATTCGTTGATCTTTGCTTTCAAATCTCCCACAAAGACATAGAGCGAATCGGACATCCGCTTCACATGCATTGCTTTCTCATACCATGGGCCCACCTTCTCCGGATTCTTCTCCATATACTCCGCCAGCGAATTATAAAGAGAGCGGTTCTGTTCGGAAGAGTTGGAGGTAGAACGCGTCAGACTTTCGTCCACAAGAGTGAAACCACGCAACACATCCGATGATACATTGAGTGCCAGCAATGCCATAAGAACGATATACATCAGGTTTATCATCTTCTGGCGCGGTGTCTGTGATCCAAAACTCATAATCGTTCTTTTTTATTTAGAAGTCATAGCCTGCAACATACGAGCATATACTTCATTAAGTTCTTCAATCTGACGAGCCATTCTGCGGGTTTGTTCATGTACCTGGTCGATGGTTCCTATCTGTGTGCTGACACTACGCAACTGCATTTCGTAGATAGCATTGATACCGGCAAGGTTCTTGCTGAGCATATTCATCTGCTCCGTATCTTGCGAAACACTTTGCGCCTGCTCCGTACAACGGGACAGCATCTCGGTCATCGCTTTCAATTGCTCCAGATAAGCCGTAGTGGCTTCCTCCATTTCCAGTGTAATAGGCGGAGCAGCAGGAGCAGGTTGAACCGGCTGAACAGACTGAGCCGGCTGACCGGACTGAACTGGCTGACCGGACTGAACTGGCTGAACAGGCTGACCGGCAGACATCGAAGCCATATTCTGAGAACCGGCCTGTATCGGAGCACCCGATTGCACAGCCCCTCCCCCTTGTACCACTACAATTGAAGGGCCTCCCCCGGTAATTCTACTTCCGCCGGGTATATTATCCACAGAATCCACAGACGGTATTCCGGAGAAATCCGTATCACCGGCAACAGCGCCACCGGCCACTATGTTTCCTGCAGATATATTTCCTCCCAATGAAACAGAAGCGCCCGCATTGGCTGTATCCTTTTTCACTCCCGAAAGATCGAAAGCCGAGAGGAAAAATATCAAGACCTCGGTTCCCATCCCGACAAATAACATAAAGTTGGCTCCCGGCAGATGGGTCAGCTTAAAAAGCGTACCCATAATTACAACCGAAGCTCCCCAGTTATAAGCATAATTCATAATAGTCTGCCCTTTAGGAGCTGACATAAAGTCCTGTATTTTTTGCCGCAGGCTTCTTTTATTCTCTCTATTTGCCATAATTACCTTCCTTTCTTATTATAACCAACCTGTGTACGCACGCACCGGAAACCGATATAGGAACGTTGCTCGTTCTGATATTCCGAAGCACGGGCATCCGAACGGATAAGGGCATTCACATCCTTCCATGAACCACCGCGAACCACTTTCTTCTTCATACGGTAAGGATCTTCAACAGCAGCATTGTATTGCAACTCCGGATTAAAATCGTTCATCGACATCACTCCTGATTCGGTATAGACAGTCGATGTCCATTCAGCAACATTACCGGCCATATCATACAGCCCGTTCACATTGGGAGAATAGGCCCCCACGCGAGTCGTTATCAAGTTACCGTCTTTGGTATAATCACCCTTACCCGGTTTATAATTAGCTTTATAGCATCCCTTTTCATCCTTCGTTTCTTCATCCGACCACGGATACTTGTTGCCGTCACGTCCGCGTGCTGCAAATTCCCACTCCACTTCTGTCGGTAACCGGTAACGCTGAATGAAACGTGCCTGTCCTTTCAGGCCAGCCATCAGATAGTTCGTACGCCATGCACAGAATGCATTTGCCTGCTCCCAGCTCACTCCGACGATCGGGTTATCATTATAACTCGGATGGTTGAAATACAACCGCATATACGATTCATTATTCGCATTCGGGAAATCATTCACCCAACAGGTCGTATCCGGATAGATATTGATTATATAGCTGTTCTGAAAATCCCATTCACTCGAGAGCGGGCGTGTAATCGTACGATTTACAATACGGCCGTCATCATCGATATAAGCCGTATCTTTAGAAATCATAATCACCTCGTCCGGGTTAACCTCGATATCTGTATTCTTATTCCGTTCATTCGGATTCAAACGGTTCCGGCGCTTGGCAGCTTCTACATAATCAAAAACTTCATAATAATAGTTCATCTGAGAAGCATCCAGCATCGTTGTTCCATCGATCGGATGCTTTTTGTATACACTCTGAATCGCCATCATTTCATCTTCCGTAGGCTTTTTCCAAGGAATGGGTTTCGACCAGTTCAGGTATGGCTTGATGGGATTACCCTCCCGGTCTTCTTCTATCTTATAAGCTTCATTACCTCCATACGCAGGATCTGCCAACCGTTCACGGATAATGGAATCGCGCACCCAATATACAAATTGCTTGTATTGAGATACCGTAACTTCCGTTTCATCCATCCAAAAAGATTCAACGGAGATTTCTTTCGTCGGCACAGGTGCTCCCCAAAGCGAGTCCTGTTCTTCCGGTCCTATCTTAAGGGAACCACGTTTTACCAGTACCATACCATAAGGAGCCGGTTCGTTCCATGCCGTGGCACTGACACCTACCACTTCTCCGCCGTTTCCGCCACCTCCTGCCATGTGTCCCATACACGAAGAAAGCAAAGCGACCAGTAACGCCACAGCTATACAGTTTTTACTTTTCATCCTTTTTTCCACAATTATAAGATTCGTACACTCTTATGTTTATTCTTACTTTTCTTAAATAAATTGATATCCATCGCATAGCTTACTATCAAATCGTGACTGCCGTTTCCGATTCCGATTTTTGACGTATAAGCTTCATAAGCATATCCGACCGTCACTCCACGAATTACAGCTCCGATACTTACCGTAAAGGAGACTCCCGGTGAATAAGTAAGTCCTCCGATAAAAGTCTTTTCATTAAAAGTATACAACACACGCCCTGTCAAATCGGCTCTTACTTTATTTAAATCACTCTGTAATAATAGTGACGGTTGTATGGAAACTAACGGATTACGGGTCTGAATATTGTATCCGCCAGTGAAATAAAGCATTGGATCAATCTTTATTCTACTCGTTGCACCGGCCTCTGTTGTCCCCAATTCTATGGTTGGTGAGGTAAGATGGTGCCCGGAGAAGCCCACATAAAATTTCGGATGTGAATAAAACCCTCCTACTCCCAAGTCAAGTCCCATACCGTTTTTTTGTTCCGTCGGAAAAGCCGGGTCATCTTGTTTATCCTCACCCAAATAGATATTTTCCGGATCGAACGAAACACTGACAAATCCTAATTGCAACCCCACTCCAAGCCTTCCTTTTCCGATCTGCTGTTTATAAGAGTATTGCAGCCAAACACGCTGGTTGCGGAAAAGACCGATCGCATCACTAAAAAATCCCGCTCCCGCTCCGTGTTTTTTATTAAACAGAGAAAAAGGCATGTCTGCCCCAAAATACATCGTACGGGGTGAATGGGTAAAACCCACCATCTGCATGGAGTAAGTACCGGCAATATTAAGTTTGTCTGTCTGTCCGGCCCAGGCAGGATTATAGAAGCCCTTCAAGTCCCAATACTGATTGAAGTGCACATCAAACTGCGCTTTGGCCTTTGATGAGGTAAATAGAGCCAAAGTGGTGAGAATACATATAAGAAAAAACCGGTTCATCAGTATAAAGAACTGAAAAACCGGAAAAAAATTGTGTAAAAGGAACACGGATTCACACATTTATCTTGGTCTAATCAAAGAAAACCGTCATTTATCAGGCTTAATATCCAACTTTACCGGCTTGATCATATTTTCCGGCTTCAAGATAGTATCGAGATCTTTCTTCGAAAGAATGCCATGTTCCAATACCAATTCATAAACACCCTTACCGGTTTCAAGAGCCTCTTTGGCAATCCTTGTGGAGTTCTTATAACCGATGACAGGATTAAGTGCAGTAACTACACCAATGCTGTCGTGCACATAACGACGGCAAACTTCCTCATTAGCCGTAATACCATCGATACATAAAGTACGCAAGGTGTCAAATCCGTTCATCAACAGATCCGCCGATTCAAAACAACACTGAGCCATCACGGGTTCCATCGCATTGAGTTCCATTTGTGCCGCTTCACCGCTCATGGCTACACAAAGGTCATTACCGATCACCTTATAAGAAATCTGATTCATCACCTCGGGAATCACCGGATTGACCTTGCCCGGCATAATAGACGATCCGGGCTGCATGGCAGGAAGATTAATCTCCCCTAAACCACAACGCGGACCGGAAGCCAACAGACGCAAGTCATTACAAATCTTATTCATCTTCACTGCAACACGCCGCATAGCCGACGAATACCCCACCATGGCGGAAGTATCCGAAGTGGCACCCACCAAATCTTCGGCCAGCCTGATATCCAACCCGGTAATTTTGCGCAGTGCCTCCACACATTTTTCTGCATATTCCGGTTCGGCAGTAATTCCGGTTCCGATAGCGGTAGCCCCCATGTTGACTGTCAGAAAATCCTGTGCTGCAAAATCCAGATTCTTAATCTCATCACGAAGAATACTTGCAAAGCCGTTAAATGTCTGTCCCAAAGTCATCGGTACTGCATCTTCCAACTGAGTACGCCCCATCTTGATAACATGTGCAAACGAAGTGGCTTTCTTCTGAAAAGCCTCGATCAACTCACTGAAATGTTTCACTAATTTGAGATGGGTACAGTACATGCCGAGGTGTATAGCCGTGGGATAGGCATCATTGGTAGATTGCGAACGGTTCACGTGATCGTTGGGCGAGCAATATTGATACTCTCCCCGCTGATGTCCCATCAACTCGAGCGCACGGTTTGCTATCACTTCATTGGCATTCATATTGGTAGTTGTTCCGGCACCGCCCTGAATCATATCCACCGGAAACTGCTCGTGATGTTCGCCTTCAACAATTTCTTTACACGCTTTAAGGATAGCATCAGCCTGCTCCTTGGTCAATAAGCCGAGTTCATAGTTGGTAACCGCCGCCCCCATTTTGGTGATAGCGAGCGCATTTATAAACAAAGGATACTCGTTTAAATGAAATTTACTGATACGGAAATTCTCAATTCCTCTTAATGTCTGAACACCGTACAACGCATCTGCCGGTACCTCACGGCTACCGATCAGATCGCTTTCCGTACGGGTTTCTCTTGATAAATTCTGTTCCATGATTTCTATTTTTAATAGGATATTTTATTTATTCCAGATATAATAACCAACCCCGGCTGTTATTGTTTTAATAAATACGCAAAAACCATTCAACGTTTTTTTTGTTGTTTAAGAGCCTGCTTAAATTTTGTCCGGCATTATTTTGAGAGTTATTTTTTTAACAGGGAAACAGACCGGGAATAAACTCAAAACAAACTGATAAAAATTTTAAGGGGGAAAAAACAAACAGGCTCTAAGCCATAGTAACAGATTTCTGTTATCTTTGTCAGTATACCTAAAAGAAATGATATGATTTTACAATTAGCATTCGTATTAACCGCAATTATCATCGGCGCCCGTTTGGGCGGCATCGGACTCGGAGTTATGGGCGGTGTCGGACTTGCCATACTTACTTTCGGTTTTGGATTACAGCCCACAGCCCCTCCGATAGACGTCATGCTGATGATCGCCGCCGTCATTTCAGCAGCTTCATGTATGCAAGCCGCAGGCGGTCTCGACTACATGGTAAAGCTGGCCGAAAAATTATTGCGTAAAAATCCGGCTCATGTTACCATTCTAAGTCCGGTCGTAACCTATCTGTTTACGTTTGTAGCCGGAACAGGACACGTTGCATACTCCGTTCTTCCGGTAATAGCAGAGGTAGC
Organism: uncultured Bacteroides sp.; assembly: GCA_958477465.1. GTDB lineage: Bacteria > Bacteroidota > Bacteroidia > Bacteroidales > Bacteroidaceae > Bacteroides. The sequence goes on along the minus strand of CAUEFX010000012.1, from coordinate 21,825 downwards.
TACCGAAACCAAGATCCGCCCCGAAAGGCCCCTCGGCATTGCCGTCATCGCGTCACAACAAGCCATTACGGCAAGTCCTATATCAGCAGCGACCGTAGCCTTATTAGGCTTGCTTGCCGGATTCGATATTACTTTATTCGATATTCTTAAAATAACGATTCCCGCAACGATTATCGGTGTATTGGTAGGGGCTTTCTTCTCGATGCGTGTAGGAAAAGAGTTGGCAGACGACCCCGAATATCAGAAACGCATAGCAGAAGGCCTCATCAAAGAGCACAAAGTGACCATTAAAGATGTACAAAACAAACGTCATGCATTGATTTCCGTACTTATCTTCATACTGGCCACCATATTTATAGTGTTTTTCGGATCGTTTGAAGGGATGCGCCCTTCTTTTCTGATAGACGGAGAGACCGTTACGTTAGGAATGTCTTCCATCATCGAAATCGTGATGTTATCGGCAGCCGCACTGATTCTTCTGTTTACCAAGACAGATGGTCTGAAAGCGACACAAGGTTCTGTCTTCCCGGCCGGCATGCAAGCAGTAATAGCGATTTTCGGCATTGCCTGGATGGGTGATACCTTCCTGCAGGGAAACATGGGCGAACTGACCCAATCCATCGAGGGTTTCGTACGTGAAATGCCCTGGCTATTCGGTATTGCCCTGTTTATCATGTCCATTCTACTTTACAGCCAAGCTGCTACCGTACGGGCATTGATGCCCTTAGGCATCGCTTTGGGCATCTCTCCCTATATGCTCATTGCCATGTTTCCGGCTGTCAACGGATATTTTTTCATTCCCAATTATCCCACAGTGGTAGCAGCTATTAATTTTGACCGTACCGGCACAACAAAAATAGGTAAATATGTGTTGAATCATTCCTTTATGATGCCCGGTATCGTATCGACAGTAGTGGCTATCGCACTGGGACTTCTGTTCATACAAATTTATTAAACTGTAATATTAAACCTAAACAACCATTCAGTCATGAAAAAATTAAAAAAACTAAGTCTGATAGTAGTCGTATTATTACTATCTGCAACCGTAGCTTTCGCTGCAGGAAAGCCTAACATCCACATCCTCGCAACAGGTGGAACCATTGCCGGAACAGGTACCTCGGCCACTTCCACAAACTATACAGCCGGGCAGGTGGCTATCAGCACCCTTTTGGATGCCGTTCCGGGTCTGAACGATATTGCCAATGTAACCGGCGAACAGATTGTAAAAATCGGTTCACAAGACATGAATGATGACGTCTGGCTCACGCTTGCCAAAAAGATAAACGAATTATTGAAACGTCCGGATATAGACGGTATCGTGATTACCCATGGAACAGACACCATGGAAGAGACAGCTTATTTCCTAAACCTGACAGTAAGAAGCAATAAGCCGGTGGTGCTGGTGGGAGCCATGCGCCCTTCCACCGCTTTAAGTGCAGACGGACCGCTCAACATTTACAATGCCGTAGTCACCGCAGGTGCCAAAGAGTCCATAGGCAAGGGTGTACTGGTGGCCATGAACGGCCTCATCTTAGGAGCGGAAAGCGTTCAGAAAATGAACACGATCGATGTGCAGACCTTCCAAGCTCCCAACTCCGGAGCCTTGGGTTACATATTCAACGGAAAAGTCCATTACAACCAGGTTCCATTAAAGAAACATACCTTACAATCCGTTTTTGACGTGACCTATCTGAAGTCCCTTCCCAAAGTAGGTATCGTCTATAGCTACTCAAACATTGAAGCCGACATGGTAACTCCCTTGTTGGAAAACGGATATAAAGGCATTATCCATGCAGGAGTAGGTAATGGAAATATCCATAAAAACATTTTCCCTGTACTGATTGACGCCCGTAAAAAGGGAATACTCGTTGTCCGTTCTTCCAGAGTACCCACCGGCCCAACAACGCTGGATGCAGAAGTGAACGATACCCGATATCAGTTTGTAGCATCTCAGGAATTAAATCCGCAGAAAGCACGTGTGTTACTGATGCTTGCATTGACCAAAACCAATGACTGGAAAAAGATACAGGAATATTTCAACGAATACTAAAATCAGTAATCCACCAGCCTGACTGTTTATGAAAAAATTAATGTTCATACTACTCATTTTGGGTAGTATTCAGGGAGTATACGCCCAAAAGACAGAGAAGAATAAGAAATTCATGGTTGATAAAACGCTATTTGAGGAACTGACCGATGTAAAGAAAAAATCGGATAAATTCAACCTCTATCTCAATATGCAAGGAGGATTTGATGCAAACTTCAGAGGCGGATTCGAAGAAGGGGCTTTCAGAATGAGGCAACTACGCATCGAAATGAAAGGAAACATCAACAACTGGCTCTCCTACCGCTATCGCCAACGCCTGAACCGCTCCAACGACGGAGGCGGAATGGTTGATAATATCCCAACTTCCATCGACTATGCCGGAATCGGGATAAAGCTGAACGATCGCGTCAACCTCTTTGCCGGCAAGCAATGTACTGCTTATGGCGGAATTGAATTCGATCTGAACCCGATCGATATCTACGAATACAGTGATATGATCGAAAACATGAGCAATTTCATGACCGGATTGAATATCGGCTATAATCTGACCTCCACCCAGCAATTTAATCTACAGATATTGAACAGCCGGAACGGTTCATTTGACAGCACCTATGGAATTACCGAAAACGCAGAAGGGGAATTGCCCGACTTGAGATCCGGAAAACTTCCATTAGTATATACATTGAACTGGAACGGAAATTTCAACGATGTATTCAAGACCCGTTGGTCCGCTTCTATTTTAAACGAAGCAAAAAGTAAGAATATGTATTACTATGCATTGGGTAACGAGTTGAATTTGGGCAAATTTAATATGTTTCTCGATTTTATGTATGCACAAGAAGGAATAGACAGAAACGGAACAATTACCGGAATCGTCGGACGTCCCGGCGGACACAACGTTTTTGATGCCGGTTATCTGTCGGTAGTCACCAAGTTGAACTATCGCTTCCTACCCAAATGGAACGTATTCGTAAAAGGGATGTACGAGACTGCTTCGGTAACCAAAAGCACCGAAGACATAACCAAAGGCAATTACCGTACTTCCTGGGGCTATCTTACCGGAATAGAGTATTATCCGATGGAAACAAATCTGCATTTCTTCCTTACCTATGTGGGGCGTTCGTACAACTTCACCTCCCGTGCCAAAGTTTTGGGGCAAGAAGACTACTCTACCAACCGCATATCCGTAGGGTTCATCTGGCAAATGCCTGTATTTTAAGTATAAATAAAAAATGCCCGGAAGTTCATCACTATTGGGCATTTTCTATTTATGTCACTTTTTCAGAATCAATATTCCTCTTCGTTGAAAAAGAAATCTTCCTTACTCGGATAATCCGGCCATATATCTTCTATACTTTCATAGATTTCGCCCTCATCTTCCATTTCCTGCAAGTTCTCTATCACCTCCAGAGGAGCTCCCGAACGCATGGCATAATCAATCAACTCATCCTTAGTTGCCGGCCAAGGAGCATCTTCCAATTTTGATGCTAATTCCAATGTCCAATACATAAGCTATAAGTATTTAAATTGTGAATATTAATCTTAGGTTTCTATTTTTCGGCAAAAGTATAACAAAATATTTCACTTACAACTATTATTCCAAAATATTTCCTCTTTTCCCTCGTTAAAATTGATTTTACGTGATAAAATGAACAAATAATCTGATAATCTGTTTACATAAGCCAATAATTCAGGAGAAATTGTAGTACTTTCGGACAAAGTAAGTATCCGTCGTTCGGCACGTCGGCAAACCGTACGGCAAATGTGACAAACGGCTGCACCGGCTGTGCCACCGGGAAGAACAAAAAACCTTGAAGGAGGAAGGATTTCATCGATGGCATCTATCTCGTGTTCTATCTGCTCCACATCGGCAGGGGTAATGACGCTGGCTTCATTTAACCGTACTTTGTCCTGATCGGTAGCCAGATAAGCCCCGATGGCGAACAATTTATTCTGCACACGCAAGAGAAATTCCCTGTCACGCTCTTCATTGAGATAAGTGATCAACAGTCCAAGGTTGGCATTCAATTCGTCTACCGTGCCGTAGGCTTCCAGACGAATATGGGTTTTCGGCACGCGTGTTCCTCCAATCAATCCGGTAGTACCACGGTCTCCGGTCTTTGTATAAACAAGGCTCTTTTTCATAATCAACGCTCTTTAGGGATTCGCTTTATATGGTTAACACACAAAGATAATCAGAAGTTGACTATATAGTGCTGTTTTATCTTTGTTTTATCAAAGAAAAGAATCCCCACGTCATAAAGATCAAAGGTAATGCCTACCCGATCGTCTGCCTTCAACCGTTTCCAAAGATTCTTCATCGCTTTGGAATAATGGATTCCACGAATTACAAAAACGCTCTGTTGAGTGACCCGTGCAAGACAAATGCGAAAGACCTCTTCTACCAGAGCCGGATTGTGATGACAATGTATATAAAGAAAATCTACGGGCACGTCCGCCTCCAGAAAAAGTTCGGAAAGTTCGGAAGCGAAAGTGTAACCGGCAGCCACTTTTCCGGACCGCAAATACAAAGAAGAAGAGGATGGGGTTCCAAAATCGATGATCGTGCCGGGCTGTACCCTATTTACCAACCGGAACAACAGACGTTTTACTTTAAGAGACTCGTCCCGCCACCCCTTGCTATGATTCCTCTTCTGTTTTTTTTCTTCCTGCAACAATTCCCTGTAAGCATAATAAGGAGTTTTCTCGTAGAAAAGACAAGTGATCAACTCAAAAGCAAAAGGAGAATGCACGCCATATCCACAGCGATGACGGAAACGGGAAAGCCAAATAAAAGGCCGTTTTAAAGCAAGTATGATGTTCATAGCGGTTTCTGCTGTTATATTTTAGCAGCAAAGATATATTTTTTAGTTCATAGAGAATAATCTGATGCCGGAATAAAAAACGAGCCGGACCGTTTGCAACCGGACCGACTCATTCATTCAATCAATTAAAAGATCTTACTGCAATCTAAATGTCACAGGCACTGTGTACTTTACTCTCACCGCCTTGGTTCCCTGAATACCCGGTTTCCATTTCGGCATCGCTCCAATTACACGGAGCGCCTCTTTATCCAGATAAGGATCTACACTGCGCACTACCACAGGGTCGGTAATCGTTCCGTCTTTGTCAACCACAAACTGGATAATCACCCTTCCCTGAATCCCCTGTTCCTGGGGGACAACAGGATACTTAATATTCTTGTTAAGGTACTGGAATAATGCTCCATTTCCACCCGGAAACTCCGGCATTTTCTCGGCCGTAACAAAAATCACATCTTCGACTGGCTCGTTTTCTGTTTCTACAACAACCGGTCTGTATTTTACATCAACCGGATCTTCAAAATCATCAAATCCCAAAACCACTGCATCCGCTTCCAGATCATCATCATCGACTATATTGAGCAATTCTGCCGCTTTTATAATCGGTGGTGGCGGTGGTTCCAACTTCTCTTCGGGATACGTGATAGGGAGAAGCGTCTCAACGAAAACGGGTTCATCGGCGAGCGAGCCGGTAGCAACTTTGATGTCATGCTGTGTCCATTCGAACGTAACGAACATGAAAGCAAGCACTACTACAAAACCCATAAGCAACCAAGTACCGCGTTGGCTCTCGATCGCTGCTCTTTTGGATTTCTTCACTTCCATAAAAAATGAATTTAAGTAATTAATAATAGAAAATATATATAGTATATACTATCTCTTGCTCAGATTACTTAACGCGCTTTTTTATTTACTGTGAATATAGCATTTTTACCGATAGCCTGTTCATATTCAAATGATTATTTAAGAAATAAGTGCGTTATTTCCTTAAAATTAAGCTAAAAGCAGTATCTTTGCATAAGATGTACCAAACTTTGATTTCATGAAGACAAAAGACTCTACCTGGAAGACCCTCAGCAGTGAATACCTTTTCCACCGGCCGTGGCTCACCGTACGCCGTGACGTCATGCAATTGCCCAATGGCAACTGTATACCGGAATATTATATCCTTGAGTATCCCGACTGGGTGAACACGATCGCAATTACCCGCGACAACCGCTTTATCTTTGTACGTCAGTACCGGCCGGGAATAGCCCGGACTTGCTATGAATTGTGCGCCGGAGTATGTGAGAAAGAAGATGCTTCACCGCTGGTCTCCGCACAACGCGAACTGCTGGAAGAGACCGGATACGGAAACGGGAAGTGGCAGGAATACATGGTGTTATCGGCCAATCCCAGCACACACACCAACGTGACCTATTGTTTTCTGGCAACCGATGTGGAACCCATAGCCCCACAGCATCTGGAAGATACGGAAGACCTGACGGTACACCTGCTCACACTGGAAGAGGTAAAACAATTGCTGCTGAACAATGAAATAATACAATCACTGCATGCCGCTCCGCTCTGGAAGTACATGGCAGAGAAACGGCTCATCTAATATTCCCAACCAATATCGGATATGAAAAAAGCAACGACGATTCTATTCCTGCTTTTCCTGTTGTCATGCCGGGCGATGGGACAAATCGACTATCTGGAACCTATAAAGGATTACACCGAATACAAAGATGAGTTAAGCGGATATTATTGCAACGTATTCTCGCTATTGAATACCGGATTGGCCAAGCAGCCTTATGCACAATATACAGCCTTGCCCTCTTTTTCACCGGAATACACCGTATCGGCAGAAGCGCAAGGGGGCAAATACTACCTTGTTTCGAACACACTGTCGCAAAACAGCTGGCAGGCAGAGACGGACCGGATTAAAGTAAACAGAAAATCCGTAGCAATAAGCAAGGCACTCTATCAGGCATTCGGTGAGCTTCTGCGATTAACCACCGGTCAGATACAAGACATGGACGGTTCGAGCACCGGACTGGATGGAATCAGTTACTATTTCAGTGCCACAAACAATAAAGGGAAAGTAGTTACAGGAAAAAAATGGTCGCCGGACAGTGCCACACTGATGGGACGCCTGGTACAGATCTGCGAATCGGTCTATGCCTTGGCCATAGGAAAAGAGGTTTCGGAAAGTATGATCATAAAAGACGCCCAAACATTGCTGAAAGATTTACGCGACCGGAGCAAAGCATTTCCCGACGAATACAAACAGCCGAAATATTCGGGGATCTTCCTCACCGGGCTATGGCAAAGCATTGAACCCGGAAAAGAGCTGGAAGCAATACCGCAATTTCCGGATGGTACTCCGGAAACATATACGGCAAAGCATATCACCTACCCTCCTTCTTTACTGGAAAAATCAATCAAAGGATATGCCCTCTGCCAGTTCACAGTCAGCAGAGAAGGCAATGTGACGAATGTACATATCTTGAAATACTCACACCCTGAATTTGCGGAAGAAGCGCTGAGGATAGTCAAAGGTATGCCCAAATGCCAGCCGGCAATATCAGAAAACCAACCGGTGGCATGCAACTATGTGCTCTATATACCTTTCAGACCATCGCCAAGGAAAAGCTAAAGAATCCGAAATCAAAAAATCGGTACATAGTATTGTGTATTAGTTTGTATTTCACTATTTTTGTACAAAATACAAGATAATACTGTCGAGCATTTACGAAAATACGATTAAATGGCACATATTGGGAATATACGGGTGACGTTCTTCGTATTCTTCCTGTTGCAGTTATTGGTGGGGCCGACCTTGTGCAGGGCACAGGTGTACAAATACCTGGGAACCGATAACGGATTGAGTAACCGCAGGATATACCGTATTCAAAAAGACGGGCGCGGATACATGTGGTTTCTCACTCAGGAAGGAATGGACCGTTATGACGGTAGAAGCATCAGGCACTATACCGTCTTTGACGGAAATACACCGGTGGATTCGCAAGTCAACTTGAACTGGCTCTGCACGGACAGCAGAAATACCCTATGGGTCATCGGCAAAGAAGGAAGGGTTTTCCATTATGACACTTCGCAAGACTGTTTCCAAATGATCTACAAACTCTCCGGACAGCAGGAAGATACCGCCGCTATCATACTCAGCCACGCCTATATGGACCGAAAAGACCGCATCTGGCTCTGTTATGGCAACAGTATTGTCCGTTATGACATCCGTACCGGAACTACAGACCGTTTACATTCCCCTTTCCAAAGTGATATAACCGCTGTCGGGCAAACTGACAGTACCTTCTTCTTTATGGGTACGGCGGACGGCCTTTTCACGGTCAGAGAAAAGGAAGGAAGCTTGGAAAAAGTGCCCGATGCAAGGACAGACAGCATCAAGGCGGCTGTCAGCGAGCTCTACTTCCATTCCGGTTCGGGAAAGCTGTTCATCGGGACTTTCAAGGACGGTATCTTAGTGTATGACACGTCCACCGCTTCCGGAGTCTTTGCGGACTGCATGCTGAAAGACATCGTCGTTAACCGAATTATCCCCCTCGATGAACACGAGCTACTGGTGGCTACAGGTGGAAAAGGTGTGTACAAGATAAATGTAAACACGATCTCTGTAATTCCTTACATAACAGCCGATTACAGTAGATACAACGGCATGAACGGGAACAACATCAATGACATCTACGTAGACGACGGACAACGTATCTGGCTCGCCAATTATCCTGCCGGAATTACGGTACGCAACAACCGCTACAGAAGTTACGAATGGATCAGACACTCCCTTGGCAACAGTCGGTCACTGGTCAATGACCAGGTATACGATGTCATCGGAGACAGTGAGGGAGACCTTTGGTTCGCCACCGGTAACGGAATCAGCCTACAGCACACCCGGACAGGTGAATGGCGGTCTTTCCTCAGCGCCTCCGATGACAGGCAAGGAGACGGCAATCATATTTTTCTGACTCTCTGCGAGGTTGCTCCCGGCATTATCTGGGCAGGGGGATATGCCCCGGGAATATACAGAATTGACAAGAAAAAAGGGACAGGCCACTATCTGCCCCCTTCTTCATCGGCGGGAGTACGTCCTGACCAGTACATCAATGACATAAAGAAGGATTCCGAAGGGTTTATATGGCTGGGAGGTTGCTATAACCTTAAACGCATCGACCCGAGAAACGGTGAAGAACGTGTGTATCCGATACCGGGTGCCGTCACCACTATGTTGGAGAAAGATGCCGGACAGATGTGGATCGGTACAACCATGGGATTGTACCAGCTTGACAAGCGCCAAGGGAGCTGCCGCCATATCGCCTTCCCAACCGAAGCGGTGCATGTCTGTGCACTGTACCAGTCTCCCGACAGTACCCTATACGTGGGCACCAGCGGTGCGGGACTGCTTGTATATGACGGTGCGAACAACCGGTTTGTACACCAGTACCAGACGGAAAACTGTGCCCTCATCTCCAACAATATCCATATCATTATCCCACGCCCTGATGGCAATATGCTGATAGGGACCGAAAACGGCATAGTCAGCTTTATGTGCGGGAACCGTACCTTCAACAACTGGACAGCGGAACAGGGGCTGATGAGCGTATGCTTCAATCCGGGAGCCGCAACCCTGCACAAAGGAAATTTTGTATTCGGAAGTAATGATGGTGCCATCATGTTTGCTGCCGACATGCGGATACCCGACCCTCACTACTCACGGATGTTCTTTCGTGATTTTATGGTTTCTTACCGGCTTGTGCATCCCAGAGAAGAAGACTCCCCGTTGGAAAACGACATTGACGAAACCGGTAAACTAAAGTTGGACTACAGCCAGAACACGTTCTCCTTGGAGGCTGTATCAATCAATTACGATTATCCTTCAAACATTCTCTATTCGTGGAAACTGGAGGGCTTCTACAACGAGTGGAGCCGTCCGGTCCAGGACGGAAGGATACAGTTCACAAGCCTGTCGCCGGGCAGATATACCCTACGTATCCGTACCGTATCCAACGAAGAGAAATACAAAATCTATGAGGAACGGAGCATCGGGGTGGTAGTTGCCCGCCCGCCATGGGCAGGAACATGGGCTATAACAGGATATGCCGTACTGCTCATTCTGGGAGGCGTTACAGCCAGTCGTATGCTTCTGCTGCGCAGACAGAAAAAAATATCGGATGAGAAGACACGCTTCTTCATCAATACAGCCCATGACATCCGTACCCCGCTCACACTTATAAAGGCCCCGATGGAGGAACTGGAAGAGAAAGGGCTGGTGAAACAGGAAGGAGTGGATAACGTGAGGGTAGCCCTAAAGAGCGTGGACAGTCTCCTGCATCTGGTCACCGACCTGATCAACTTCGAAAGAACGGATGTCTATAACTCCCGGCTGTATATTGCAGAGTATGAGTTGGGAGAGTATTTGGAAACCACCTGTGAGACTTTCCGTACATACGCGTCTCTCAGGAATATCACCCTCTCTTTGGAGAAAGGCTTTTCTCACCAAACGGTTTGGTTCGACAGGGAGAAGATGGATTCTGTCATGAAAAACATATTGTCGAACGCTCTAAAGTACACCCTCCAAGGCGGATGTGTACGCATTCGCACCTCTGCAAACAACCATGCGTGGAGCGTGGAGGTAAACGACACGGGAATCGGGATCCCATCGGAGGAACAAAGGCTGTTGTTCAGACGCTTCTTCAGAGGTAGCAACGCCGTCAACATGAAAGTAGGCGGAAGCGGAATCGGGCTGATGATGGTATACAAGCTGGTACGGCTGCACGGAGGAAAAATCTCCATAAACAGCAAAGAGGGGGAAGGGACGTGTGTCCGTATTACCTTCCCCATGGGGAAAGAACATTTCCGCAAAGCACGTTTCGTTCCACCGATTAGCGAGGAAAGCGGCAAAGACAGGCCCATGATGCAGAGTGTTGATATTTCACGGGAGATACGGGATGGAATGTCCAAAGAGGAGACGCAACGCATCCTTGTCGTAGAGGATAATGATGAACTCAGGGCTTATCTTGAGAAACTGCTCGGAACGGAATTCCACGTGCAGTCCTGTTCCAACGGGCGTGACGCCCTGATTGTAACACGGGAATACAATCCGGACCTCATCCTTTCGGACGTCATGATGCCGGAGATGGACGGGAATGAATTCTGCCTGTCCGTCAAATCAGACATTGAGACCTCTCATATTCCGGTCATTCTGCTGACAGCCCTCAGTGACGAGAAGAACATGCTTGAGGGATTGGGTTACGGAGCCGATGCCTATATAAGCAAACCTTTCAGTGTCAATCTGCTCCGGGCCACTATCAGAAACATCCTGTCTAACCGGATGCTGCTCCGCAGAGCATATACCAGCCTTGACACGGATCGGGAAGTGTTACCACCCGGTTGTTCCAATACACTGAACTGGAAGTTCATCGCCTCCGTTAAGGAATGCGTTATGGAGAATATCGCCAATCCGGAATTCAATGTAGACACGCTTTGCAGCATGCAACATATGAGCCGTTCGAGTTTTTTCAACAAGTTGAAGACACTGACCGGTTGTGCACCGGCAGAATATATCCGTTCTATCCGCCTGCAATATGCGGCACAACTGCTCAAGCAGAAAGACTGTCCGATAACGGAAGTGGCAGATGCCACGGGTTTCAACGATGTCAAATATTTCAGGGAAGTGTTCAGGAAATATCACGGAATCAGCCCCAGTGAATATAGGAAAGGGAATTGCGACACATGATACACGCTGACGGAATTTATAGCACACTTACTCTGCTTGAAGGAGCGAATGGATTTCATTCTTCCTGATCGTAATTTTGCTGTGACAGAGAGATTCAGAAATGTTTCCAAATCAATTCAAAATATCAATTTATCAATAAAGTTATGTTATCAGAAAACAATCGTATAATTATTTTGGGTACGGGCAATGCCATTGCCACCCGATGTTACAACACTTGTTTCGTATTGCAAACGACCGAAGGGATGCTACTGGTAGATGCCGGAGGCGGCAACGGCATACTATCTCAACTGGAAAAAGCACAGATTGCATTATCCGACATACATGAGATGTTCATCACCCATGCACATACCGACCACATACTGGGCGCGGTGTGGATGGTTCGCATGATAATACATCGGATGAAAAACAAAGAATACAACGGTACGTTCACCGTCTATGGACACGACAAGGTACTGAACGTACTGAAACAGATATGCCACATGACTTTGCAGGAAAAGGATTTGGCATATATCGGGAAGTCTGTGTTCTTTCATGAGTTGAAAGATAAAGAGAGCTTCCACGCCGGCGGCATGGACATGCAATGTTTCGACATACTCTCGACCAAAGAAAAGCAGTTCGGCTTCCGCGCACTCCTACCCGACGGCACGGTGTTGGTTTGCCTCGGGGATGAGCCTTACAATGAAAACAACCGTCTCTATGTGGAAAATGCCGACTGGCTGCTATGCGAAGCATTCTGTCTGTATAGAGACCGTGAGATCTTCAAGCCTTATGAAAAACATCACAGCACGGCATTGGAAGCAGGGGCATTGGCAGAGAAACTGAATGTCAAAAACCTGCTGCTGTATCATACGGAAGACAGAACTTTAACAACACGTAAAAGAGACTATACGGAAGAGGCCCGACGCAATTTCACAGGGAATGTGTTCGTGCCCGATGATTTAGAAACAATGATACTATAACATGCCCGGAGCAGATACAGTATATCATCCCGTTCCTTCAGCCGGTTACATCGTTCGATCCTCTGAAGGAACGGGAGTACTTTTACAAAATGTCAATATGACATTTTAGTTGATGCAGAATCTCTTTATTAAAACAAAGGATAGGGCTGATGCAGAAAATCGTCTGCATTTTCATATTGGATATTCCCCCAAGACACTAAAACGTATAATTAGACATAACAAAAGAATGCTACTTTCTTATTTTGCTTGCAAAATATCTTAAAAACACGTCATTTTTATTCTTTATTCCATTTCAAAACAGTCCAGACTCTACCAGCTTCCAGCATTTAAAGTACCCCCAACAAAACAAAATATGTTTTTCCCGTAGAGACTCTTATGGTTTCTCGTAGAGGAACGAGTCGTTCCTCTACGAGAAACTGAAGCTTTCCACCAAGGAAAAGTACATTAACATACCGGGTAAAACTGCATATTCATCCTCTTTTTCATAGAAATATGCAGGAAAAAGCGTATATTATTCATTCATTTATGCACTTTTTTCTCTATTTGCCGCTTTTTAGCCAATGCACACGTTAGCAAAAACAGCAATATAAGGGAATTATGTCAGCACATTCGCATTTCTGATAACTTTTAACCATAACTTTATCGCCCCGTATACACGGGCCGAATCAGGCAAAACATAACATTTTCGGAGTAATTTATAGACTCATGTTTAGATTTCCATACAGAATTGCTTCATATCCATTTTAATTTAGTTCCTTTGCTGCAAACTAAATATGGAATAAAATGAAAATCATCCATTTATCGCTCATCGGATTATTGTTTTCTTTAATATCATACGGCCAAGTAAATACACGAAAAAAAGAAAACTTTATTGAAAGCTCATCACTACATTGCTGTCATGAGCAAAGGTTAGACACAGCAGAATATAAAATAATGGAAGAAAAACTTAAAGAAGCACTACAAAAGCCCAATTTCAGCAGTCATGCCGTAGACTATATGAAATCGGATGCCTATAAAAAGTATAAATCATATATTTGCAAACACCCAGAGTATATCGATTTAATGTTCCAAAGCTTTTTATTCCAAGAATCGGTCAAAGGTTTATACGGACACTTGATTGACGATATTGTAAAATACCGCTATCCCGAAGCCCCCAGCATTTGGATAATGGCAACAAAAGCAAACCATAAAGACAGCGAAACAACTGTCATATTGAAATATCAGAGGAGCATCAAGCAATTAATAAACGAGGAAAGGAATAAAAAAAAGAGCTCTACAGACAGTATATCTGTTAACCTCAATCAGCCGAATAGTATATTAATTAAGGGAAGAAGCCTATCAATACCGAGCTACCATCACAGACAGCACATTCTTAAAAACCAAAGGAATTATGTCCGACAAAGCCATTGATCCATTGGTCTCAGGAGGCTGGAATAAGAACTATGCTTACAACCAAGTGGTATACCAGAAAGCATTGGAAAGAGCCAAACGGCATCTTTCTGTGAAAGGCGACAAATTCATCTATCCACTTAAATCAGGAAAAGAGATCAACATTTCAGAGGATATTCATCAATATATTTGTCGTTTATTCGAAGACTGGAACCGTTGGGTAGCAGATGGACGATGTAAAATTGCAAAAGACGAGAATGGATTTTATGAAATAATACCTAATAGATAAGAATCATGAAACATAAAAGCTATAAATTGAGGGAGGCTACCCTTGCAGACATTCCCGAATTAAAGGAAATGTACAAAGCAACTTTGCGCACAATCAACATCGCAGATTACACATTAGAAGAAATAGAAGATTGGGCTTCTTGTGGGGACGACACAGCACATTTAGCAGATTTAATCACCAATCTATATTTTATAGTTGCATTGAATGAGACTGGTCAGATTATTGGATTTACATCTATACAGAAAGACGGCTACTTGCACTCTATGTTTGTACACAAAGACTATCAACGCAAAGGAGTTGCCAGTTTTCTGTTATCCAAAGCAGAAGAATATGCCATAGAAAGTCAAATGAAAACAATAACATCGGAAGTATGCATCACTGCAAAGCCTTTTTTTGAGCGAAAAGGCTACACTGTAGTAAAAGAACAAAAGCGGAAGGCAAATAAGCTATGTTTGACAAATTATTGGATGATTAAAAGAATAGTAAGAATACAGCCATTGAAAAAAGAGAAACGCCAAGAAGCCACTTCTCTTTCATTGCATGTGTTTACCACTTGCAATAGAACCGACTATAACGAGGAAGGCTTGGAAGTGTTCAAGAAATTCATATATAACAAAGAACGGATGAACGAGCTGACGATGTTTGGGGCTTTTAATGGAGATGTATTGGTAGGAGTTCTTGGTATCAGAGAAAAGGACAGCCATCTTTCCATGCTCTTCATCCATCCCGATTACCAACGACAAGGAATTGGAAAAGAGTTATTTGATTGTATGCTGACAACAACAAAAGCCCGGTCTATGACAGTCAATGCTTCTACTTCTGCCGTTCCGTTTTACAAACAGTTGGGCTTTGCGCAATCTGCAGAAGCTACAAATTATCACGGGCTGATCAGTGTACCTATGAGATGGCAACTCTGAAAAAAGAAGGATGGGATTTTATACCATAAAAGAGATCTTTCCCAATATAATATGTAATCTTTTCATTATCAGACTTCAAAAGTTCCATTTCACCCACCGACTAAAAAAATCTGGTTTTCCAAAAGTTCCAATAGCCTTATACCTAACAAGTTTGGATTACCGGAAAGGTAGCAATAAGCGAAGTAAGCTCAACAATATATGTTAAAACATAAAATATGAATGCAGCCTTCTGCTTCTTTTCTATCATATATTAATGGAGTCTATATCGAATAAAAAACAGGACTGTTGGCAAGCAAAAACCTAAAACCTTATTCGATATATTACCTAATATATAAAAATATGACCAGAGAAGAACTAGTAAATCTGTGTAAAGAAGGAGATGAGCAAGCATTTGGCTTGCTCTATAAAACTTACGCAAATAAAATGAAAAGAATTTGCAGTCAATATGTTTCTGATAAACAAATAGTAAATGACCTTCTGCACGATGGGTTTATTATAATCTTTACATCTATCAATACATTACGTTCCGCTGAAAAATTAGAAAATTGGATGGGAAAGATAATGAAAAACATTTCATTAAAATATTTGGAACAATGCCGCACCATTGCTTATATTCCTTTAGACAATATAGAAGATTTAGAAGAACCATTAATCCTATCCTATTCAAACAACTTTCCACCTTATGCAATAATACTTAAGATGATAGAGTCATTGCCGGAAGGTTATTGCAAAATTTTCAAACTGGCAATATTGGAAGGATTATCGCACAAAGAAATCGGCATATTACTAAATATAGCCCCTCACTCTTCTTCGTCACAATTATCAAGAGCTAAAGAATTATTACGGAAACTCCTATCCAAACACCATATTACAATAGGGTTATTTGCCTTATCTTCTATCATTTATTTACGACACTTACTGCATGCGCCCAAAGAAATCGCTGATACATCTCCCCAAATAGTGATGACTCCCAAAGAAAAAGAGTTAGAAAACATTTCACTTAAAGATACGATAGAAGTTCTCCCTGCTCGCATATCTATTCACCAACATGCTCAATCCAAATCCATAAAAGAAGAGACATACGAACAAGATATTGTTCAACAAGACAACATTGTTGAAGAAAAGGACAGTGCTCAGATATCCAACAACCCAATAATTAAAAGCCCAAAAATTGAAGAGGATAAAAAAACTCACTACATTATGGCGCATCAACGTCCATTCAAGAATAAAAAGAAATGGTCATTAGCCGTTTCATATTCAGGAGTAAACAAGCAAACAAATTCTCAAAGAACGATAATACCCGGTGGTGTCTCTTCCGGAAAGCCACAAGAGGTGGAAAAAAAATCGTACCAACACATTCCTATAATCTTATCGCTTTCTCTTAATAAGAAGTTTGATGAACATTGGGGATTTGAGACAGGCCTTCAATACACATATTCACATTCTGATTTTACGATCATCAGCTATTCCTATCTAAAAGAGACACAAAAAATCAATTATATAGGAATCCCCCTAAAAGGGACATTCAACATACACAGCAGGCCCAAAATGTCCATCTACCTATCTACAGGAATAACTTTAGATATTCCGATAAAAGCAACCTCTGAAAATTTCGCATCTGATGAAAACGGACAAATTACCTCTTTTGAGAAAAGTGGCCTACATCCATCTTTGCAGTGGTCAACCAATTTGGGTGTAGGTATCCAATATCAAATTACACCATCCATTGGAATCTATACAGAGACCAATTTACATTATTATTTTAATAATGAAGATGGAACAAAAACAATCCGGACAAGAAAGCCTTTTAATGTAGCTTTACCTATAGGAATCCGTCTGTCGTGGTAAAAAAGTTACGATTCTCATGCAGTCTTTTATATAATAGCTTATCATATTTATAGAGAATAACTCAAATGAATATTAACTAAAAACAATTCAGCATGAAAGTACGTGTTATCAAATTTTCCAAAGTATCATCAACACAAACTGTTGCAGGCTGGATCATTATGTCAAAAAATGTAACAGTCACCAATGGCGCTAAACTTACATTTAGGACAGGAGAATCCGTAACAATTAATGCTCCTTTTACAGTTAACGCAGGCTCACAAATTGAGATCTCCGCAAATTAAAACAACAAGAATAAGTAGTAGCAGTTTTTACTGCTACTACTTTACAAATAATCACTTCATGCAAGAACGCCACAAAAATAGAGCAATCTATTTCGAAGAACTTTCCATCACAAGCAAGAACTATTTTATACCATATATTCAACACTGGTATCCAGTAAAAGCAGGAACAAATGTGTTGGAAATTGGTTGTGGTGACGGTGGAAACTTGCTTCCTTTTTCAGAAATGGGATGTAATACCATTGGGGTTGACATCACAATAAGTCGAATTAAAGATGCAAAAACATTCTTCAAAACAGCTCATGCAAAAGGAGTATTTATAGCACAAGACATCTTTCTATTAAATGAATTAGAACAGGATTTTGACATAATCATTTGCCATGATGTATTTGAGCACATTACTCATAAAGAATTATTCTTATCTAATTTGAGTAAATATCTGAAACCGAAAGGTATTATTTTTATGTCATTTCCGGCATGGCAGATGCCATTTGGAGGACACCAACAAATTTGTAAAAGCAAAATATTATCTCGCCTTCCTTTTATTCATTTACTCCCTAGCATTATATATCAGTTGCTGCTAAAAGTTTTCGGAGAAAATAATGATTGTATTAAAGAACTACTTTCCATAAAACGAACACGCACATCAATAGAATTATTTGAAAGTTTAGTAAAAAAAACGACCTTGAACATCCAGAATAGAGAACTATGGCTGATCAATCCTCACTACAAAATAAAATTTGGATTATCTCCACGTAAACTAAGTAAAAACATTACCAGCATCCCTTTCATTAGAAATTTTTTCAGTACTAGTT
Organism: uncultured Bacteroides sp.; assembly: GCA_958477465.1. Classification (GTDB taxonomy): domain Bacteria; phylum Bacteroidota; class Bacteroidia; order Bacteroidales; family Bacteroidaceae; genus Bacteroides. The sequence continues at coordinate 3,713 of CAUEFX010000012.1, read as the reverse complement.
GTTTCTATATCCTAAAAGAGAATGACAATATTTTCAATCTTTATTCAGAGATAAAAACAGGGAAAAAGTAACACTTTATCCATGTAACTACATGACCGAGACATAAGAAAACTGACCAACTCTCTAATATATCATTGGGAAGATAACTTATTCTTCATGTGCCACAACTTTCCATGATGGGAAACATGAAGGAACAGTACGAGAAAAATGCCAAAGTCTATACGAGATGCCCAAAAACAAAGAAAGAGCAAGAAAATGAGATTATAAATTACCCATATTCTGCATAATATCAGACTATTTTCATACTTTTACAATCGGATTAGAGCATCTTATCCAAAACATATTAAAAAAGAAAGAAGCGTTATGCTTATCTTACAGTTCGAAACGTATGAATTTTTCAACAGTATATACGAGGGTAGCATAGTGATTCTCACGCTATAGCATGGACTGTTATCACTATATCTGTACATACAGATTTCTTACGATCTCCCGTTCGCTTGACAACTATTACCACATAAATGGTGATACGCTTGAGAAACAATATAAGGAAATACTCAGCGGCTATCGCAATTGGACAGACCTCTCCCATGCGGAAGACTGGCTCGTTATCCAGAAAACATAGGCGAGAGCATCTGCATAGACGAAACGGCTCCAAGCAACGGTGAGTTGTACACGGTTGTGACCAACAGGACATTCCGTGGCAGCAAAGACACCATCATTGCCATTGTCAAGGGCGTGTACCAAGACCACATACTATCCGCACAGGCTATTACATTTTGAGGCTAAGAGCTCGTGAAACATTTATTCTGAGGCTCGCTCACCGAGACCTCACACGCCACAAAGATAAGAGTGGTCTTGATTTTTCTTATCACACTGGAATATAAATCGAGATTTATATCTAAATTTGTAACTATGAACTTTGAAGTATTAGTAGAGCATATCAGCACAAATGTTTGCAGCCTATGGCTTACTGCAAACATATCCTCAAATCGCAGTTTCCATACTCAAAGAAATTGCATAAAGGAAAGATATACATGCTCTTACAGCAAATACTTTACCACATCCATTCTGAGTTTTCTTACTACATTTTAGCGAAAAGCTATTAATATATTGAAGGAGGCAAGCAATGAAACTAACCGATAAGCAATTTTGGAATGGAGAGAAAACGATTTATTATCCGTCATTCAAGTATGCACTGACACATAGCCTGTTATACTCTGTGCTATGGTTGGGAGTAATCTGCCTATGGTTATTCGCACTATGGTTAATCCTTCATTTTACCAATGGCAGTAATTTATCTTGCGATATGATTTCTGTTATCCTGCTTTTCCTGTCTGTGATGTTCTGTATCTTAAATGGTATGTTTTTATACAAGAATTGGTACAGGCAAAAACACGTTATCAGAAAAATAAAGGAATTATTGCCTGACGAATACTGTTGGAAGCGTATTGATTATAATGCTACAAATAAGAAGTATACAATACTGGGAGACTATCAGGACAAGACATTTATAATAAGAGTAATATACCCCATTCTTAATATAAAAGAGAAAGGGTCACATACAATAACAACAATAAGAATTGATGCAGACAAGGAAACTTTAGAGAAACATAAGCTGTTAATCTTGGATTGTTTGAATTCAAAAAAATATTATTGTACCATTTGCGGATTACCGCTGGAAAATTTCGCCCCTTGGGGTCAGGACAATAAAACACCCACATATAATATTTGCCCATGTTGCGGTGTAGAATGGGGTAATGAGGATTACACTTCCGAATCACGCAAAGAATATCGTAATAAATGGATTGAATCCGGAGCCAAATGGTTTGATCCACAGAAAAAACCTGCGAATTGGAATCTTAAGAAACAATTAAGAAACTAGGCTATGAACTGACAGATAAATGACGATCAACTAAAAAAAGATAAATGATGAAAAGCGAAATTTATCATCCTCTGAATATAGTCAAGTGCGAGTGTTCAATCTATTCGATTGATTATGATGCTACTGACCTTATTATCGTGCTTGACCGATTTGATAATAATCATACTATTACAATTCATTTTAAGAATGTATATGCGTATCGCGTTACCCTTGAACATTTCAAAATTACCGAAGTAATGGATGGATTATCATCACAGCCATTATACGAAGTTGAAAACTCCTTCTATCTGAATGAAGTGATAGAGACAGGGATGAAAACATTGTATGGCTCATCGCTTAATGTAAAGCATTATGTGATAAATACTGCTGAGCATATCGTTGATATATTAACTTCCGAAACCTATGTCATAGAATGAAACTGACAGATAAACAATTCTGGATATGGGAAATTGTAATAACCTTTTTCCTTTCTGCATTACCCTTAATGCTTTATGGCGAAAATTTTTCCGTAATCATGCTGATAGTGGTATTGCATGCCATTTCAAATGCAATCTGCCTATTGGTTTCATCCCCAATAAATATAGGCTTTATGTGGTTCCTGGTATTTTTGGGGTCCGTTGGAGCATACATTATTTATGTAGCATTGATTATCGCTTTCAGGCTAATCATAATGGAACCATACCCATTAGCTATGGGACAACTATATTTCTTGCCTATATATATCCTTGTAAGTGGAACGATGTGTGCATTAGGCGGATTAATAATGCGGAACTGCAGAAAAGGTTCTCAAATTTCTAAAACATGAAACTGAACCCCTTCTTTGGCAAAGTTTTAAACCGCTGAATTTCCAAAGCAAGCGCTTTCTTCAACTGTTCTGCCATAAAGTCCAAGAAAGGCTGATTGGTTTCTTCATCCTGGCATTGGCGCAGGGAAAGGATATATTCTTCTCTATCCTCTCGGAATATCTTAGTCGGGAAAAGGTGGTAGCAAAATTGGATGTAGTTCATCAGCAGTCGAGCAGTTCTGCCATTCCCATCTACCCACGGATGAATCGTTACTAAATTAAGATGGGCATTAAAACTCAATTCATATTGTTCCCGAAATGTTCCCACAGTCTTTTGCTTCTCTTGCAGTAGAACGCAAAGTTCATCCACCTTAGTAGGAACTTTCAAATAGCTCATATAAGAATGTCCGCCAACGCCAGCCATAACGCCACATAAACGAAACTCTCCTTTAGAAGAATCAAAAGAACCATCCATCACGTTATGAACACTTCCGGTAGTACGCATCAAGACAGCGTTTAGCGTTTGCAGGAAAGACGAAGTAATAGACGTTTTACACATTGCTTTTTCTTTCACCAAGTCGTAGGCTTTCTTCAAATCCTCATTCATCAAATGATAAACGAGGGGCTTACCACCAGCTACCACACCTTCATCAAACAGAAGTTGAGTTTCTATTTCTGTCAATGTAGAACCTTCAATGGCTGTAGAATGAGCAATAAGGGAATAGAGGTAATACTTTTCGTAGTCCACCGCTTCACTGATACCAAGTTCCACAAACTTTTGGTACAGTGTTTCTATCTCTTGCCATATACCTTGTTCCATCGAGTACTGTTTAATTAGTTTCATTTTTATTCAAAGTTAGTATTTTTGCTTTGTTCCACCAAGTAAAGTCTATATTTTCATGTTCTCACATCACGGCTCTTTCATTTAAAAACGCTTTGAAATTTCAATGTTTGTGGCTGATAGGCATTTAGGAGCATCCAAACGTCGCTATTGACACAGCATAGACTAAATGCCATCTGTCTCTGTTGATGTAAAATCAACATAAT
>CAUEFX010000011.1 GCA_958477465.1 uncultured Bacteroides sp. | reverse complement strand
AGTTCACTTTCGCATTTTAACATAACATACCCACAGGGTTTTCGGACTGACCCGATATCCATCGCACTTAGAGAGCTGGTTGCAGAAATGGGGCGATAGACGAGAATCCCGTTTCCGTCACTATCTGGTCTATCGTCCGGTCCGGCTCTTCCAGAAGCCTACGTTTGGCGTTTAGCAACCAATAGCATTTCATAATATTATGTTACTATATTTTACAATATCGCCTTGAAAAGGTAGTGGCTATTAAAGTTAAAGCACCATCACCGGTAATATTACAAGCAGTTCCAAAGCTATCCTGCAAAGCAAAAATAGCAATAAGCATGGCTGTACCCGCATCATCAAATTCCAGCACGGAAATAACGATACCCAATGATGCCAGTACCGTTCCACCAGGGACTCCGGGTGCGCCTACCGCAAATACTCCCAAAAGGAAGATAAACAGAGTGAGGGTGGAGGACGCTGGGAGCTGACCGTAAAGCAGTTTGGAAACGACACATACAAAGAAAACCTCCGTCAGAACGGAGCCGCAAAGGTGTATGTTCGCAAACAGAGGAATGGAAAAGTCCGAAACTTTCTTGTCTAAAATAGGGCTCTTGCGTGCGCATTCCAGGGCTATTCCCAGTGTAGCCGCAGAAGACATCGTTCCTAACGCTGTAAAATAGGCAGGCAAGTAAAATTTGAGTACCTGCCAGCTATTCTTTCCGGAACAAACGGTGGCCAATCCATAGAGCAGTAGCAGCCATAGATAATGGCAGGCTATGGCAATCAGTATTACCGGCAAAAATATCCCCAAACGGGATATATCCCCCTCATAAGATAACGAACAGAAATTAGCTGCCACATACAATGGAAGCAAGGGCATCAGAATATGTTTTACCAGTTGCAGCACGATCTCCCGGAATTGTAAGAGCAATTCTGTAACCTCTTTTGACTTTGTCCAAATGCACCCCAACCCGATAAGGACCGAGAACAGCAGGGCAGACATCACACTTAACATAGGGGGAATCTCCAAGCAGAATAAGGATTCTGGCAGTTCTCTTAGGGATCCGGTAACAGGTCGTATGTCCAGCAAAGGTATCACCTGATATCCTACCACCATGGCAAAAAAGGCTGCGCCTACGGACGAAAGGTATGCTAACGAAAAGGCAAAGACTATCAGTCGTGAGACACTCCCTTTCAGAGATGCAATGGAAGGAGCCACAAAGCCCAAAATGATTAGAGGTACAAGAAAGAATATAATTTGTCCGCTAATCTGTTTGACGGAGAGGATAACTTTTATCCCCTCCGCTTGCAATAACTGGCCAAGTATGATTCCTACTATAATGGAAGCAATCAAGATAACAATGGAATTTGAAAAAATCTTCTTCATAATATGGAATATTGAGGTAATTAATATACAATCTGATAGTCCCTGCCACTATATGCTGTTCATCATACCTAAAGATGTCTATCGTTCCCCCCTAACGGCGGTTATGATTCAGACGCCATGTATGAATGTAATCTACCAGCTGACGAATCTTTTCCGGGTCGGAATCATTAGGCAATGAGTCATCCGCACCAAAAATAAAATTGTCAGGTGCTGCTTCCAGGATGCGATCGACCTCCGCTTTCGCTTCTTCCAGACTGCCCTTATAAAGAGCTCCCCGCTGCTCCAACCCACCCAAGACAGGGCGGTGGAATAACTCGCTGATTTGCTTTAAGGTCAAGCTTTTATCTTTAAAATTATGTAGTGGTGGATTTATTACACTACCAGGATAGTCCAGATAATCATTGAATGTTTCCGGAGTTATGTGCCCGCCAGACTCGCAGATATGCAGAATATTAAATGGAGCCACCTGGCTTGCAGCATCGGAAAGTTGGCGGTCATACGGTTTCAAAACTTCCAGGAAAGTCTTACCGGCAAACTCTTCCAAGTCATCGCCCTGACTTGATATATAGAAACCATCGGCTCCGGACTTACGTGCCTCCCGAATATAATATACCAGACTTTGAGTCACAGCTGCAAGGGCGGGTTTGATGGCTTCCGGATCTTTCTTTATCAATTCTACCAGGGCTTTACGTCCTTCTTTGTCACTTGAAAGTGGAGATCCGGCTGTCTGTATCAGTACCCTTAACGGTGAGAAGACCGTAGGGATAATCAATGCTTCCTGCCCCAATTCCCGTTTCAACTCTCTGATTACAAGCAACTGTTCATCCCACACTTCGGGCTCGAACGGTTTGATTTTCTTCCAATCGCTGACATTCTTTACTTCCTGAATCTGAGGAAAATACTCATACTTCACATTAACAAAGTCAACATGTGTCTGGCGGAACCAATTAATGTGCGCCTGTACAGCTTCCCATCCCTCATGTGCCTTGAAATGAATATTGAAAAACACGGGTACATAATCATTGGGACGGCTTTGATCCAGTGTCTGCCAAATAAGTTCGCGCTTATTATAATCCGTGGCCGTTTGAGCAACAACCGGAGTATTTACCGCTGCTATCGAAACAGCAACTACAAGCAATGTTGTTTTAAAGAAAATGCTAACTGTTTTCATAACTTGTCCTTTCTTTTTTTAATGCAATTATTCTATTGTTTTTATTTCCAACCTTTGGCTGTATAAGGGTCACCTGTGGTTTCACCTCCATATCCCCAGTTTTGTTTCAATTTCGGATTCAAAGCAATCTGTTTGGAAGGGATAGGCAGAAAATAATGTTTTGTTGAGATATTCTGATATTTCAAATCGGCAGAGGGAACTTTTTCCTTGATAGTCTTCACCAGAATGTGCCATCGCTTCAAGTCGAACCACCGCACACCTTCAAGTATGAATTCCTTGAACCGTTCAGCACGCACGGCTTCACGGAATTCTATCTGAGTAAGACCGGACAGTTCCAACAAAGTGCCATCCGTAGGTTGTAGTTGTGTATTGGTAGAAGGATTCCAGTAGGCTCGTTTCCGCACGGCATTAAGTGCGGCATAAGCTGCATCGGTAGGTCCGTTCAACTCATTTTCAGCTTCTGCCTTGATAAGCAGAACATCGGCATATCGCAGCACGGAAGAACTGATATTCTGCCCTGAAATATAAGGAGCGGAATAATTGGCCATATAAACCGTGTCAATGTATTTGCGGAAACGAATACGGTCGAAGTCAAAGTAACTGTCAGTAAACGGATCGTATAGACGTTTGGTCACAGAAGCGTCACGACGCTGGTCGTTCGGATCGAATGTATCGTACAATGAATTGTCCAAGGCTGCTATAACAGGCAGTTTATCATTGGTAAAACCAGTCGAAAAGGTACAGTGTCCTGTCACATTACGGTTTACACCAAATTGGTGCTCAACGGTGAAGATAAGTTCTGAATTGTTGGTCTTCTTGTCAAGTGCCCAATTATCACTGAATCGGCTGAGCAGTTCGTATTTACCCGTCACTTTGTCGGCATGAGCCACTGCTTGTCTGTACAACTCATCTTGATGTTCCAAAGAATACTCCGTATCAGCCTGTGCCCAAGAAATATATACCTGAGCAAGAAGTGATGAAGCTGCTCCAGAAGACGCAACGCTACTTAATGAAGAATAGCCTTCTGGTATATTTTCCGCATCAGAAAGGTCTTCTACAATCTGTCGATAAACCTCATCGGATGAAGTACGGGGTATCCCCTCACCTTCACCATCGTGCAGAACCAAGGGCACATCACCGTAATAACGCACAAGATTAAAGTAAAGTAACGCACGCAAGAATTTGGCTTGATTGATATAGACAAGACGTGTATTTTCAGGAATAGCATCATTGGCTTCTGCCTTATCAATCAATATATTGCTTCTGTTGATTCCCGTATAATGGATAAGCCATGCCGATTCCACAAAAGCATTGGTCGGAGTGATAGCGAAGTTACCTATTTCGGCAATATCAGCACTGTTGGCTGTACCTCGGCGTGCATATTCACTTTGCAAATCATTGAGGAAAATCAATTCATCATTGTAAATACCGTGCATGTCATTCTCGGAAAGCAGATGGTAAACACCGTTCAGAGCAGCCTGTAAATCGGCCTCAGACTGGTAGAATTCATCTTTATCTATGGAGCTTTGCAGTGTCTGGTCCAAATCTACGCAGCCGGCAGAGAAGAATAACGCTGTGACTGTCAGAATATAGGTTGCAATTTCATTTTTCATTGGGGTATTTGTTTTAGTTTATAATATTCCCGTACTACTCTCACTGGCTTACAAGGTCAACTGTAATCCCAACTGTACGGTTTTTGCCACAGGATAAGTAGCCATATCCACGCCCTGATAAAGGGCACTATGCTCATCCATACCATTGCGCGCTGCCTCCGGGTCATATCCGGAATATCCGGTAATGGTAAAGAAATTCTGCAACGACATGAAAAGGCGGATTTTGGCATTGCTTGTAATCTTCTTGACCGGAAATGTATATCCCAGTTGTATATTCTTCACTCTGAGATAACTGGCATCCTCCACATAACGGCTTTCCGCCACTACGGTCAACTCATTACTGGCTTTCTGTATTAGATTTGAAGGATTGTCTTCGGTCCAACGGTCAGCAACAGAAGCAAGGGCATTATAGTAAGTAGAGCCTTTTGTCAGACGTGTAGCAAGTCCATTGTAAAGTTTATTACCATAACTACCGGCAAGAGTGATAAACACATCCAGATTTTTCCATGAGAGAGAGGTATTGAACCCATAAGTAAATTTGGGTTGCAAATTTCCCAATATCGTCTGGTCCTGTGTATCTACCACATTGTCCTCGTTTACATCTTCATAGATAGGATTACCGGGCTCTAACGGATTAATGCTCTGTGCTGGCAAAGCCGAAACATCTGTATTTTTTTGTACAATCCCCTTGAATTTATATCCATAAAATGAGCCCAAAGGTTGTCCTACCGTAATGATTAGCGGAGAAATATATCCCAATGTAGCACCATTAAATTCGGGTATGATGGAAGTAGCATTACCAAGACTTGTCACCAAATTCTTATTGTGTGCAATATTGAAATTTGCAGCCCAATTCAAATTCTTATTGTGGATAAGTACGCCACCGACAGCAAGTTCCACTCCTTTATTTGTAACTGATCCCACATTGCGCAAGGCCGTTTCATATCCCGTCGTATGTTCAATAGGAACCTGGAGCAACAAATCTGTTGTCTTCTTATAGTAAGCATCCAGCGTAACTGTCAGACGGCTATCGAAGAATTCAGAACTTATGCCTGCATTATAACTTGCAGTCCGCTCCCATTTCAAGTCAGGGTTTGCCTGATTTCGTATATAATAGGCAATTGTTTCCTGACCACCAGATATATGAGGAACGGAGGTAGGCGATACATTGGCAGCAAACTGATAATCACCAATTTCTTGATTTCCTACGACACCCACTGAAAGACGTAGTTGTAACTGACTGACAGATTTGTTGGGACGGAAGAATTTTTCCTTGTCGATATTCCAAGAAAGCCCTACTGAAGGAAACCATCCCCATTTATGCTTTTTAGCAAAACGGCTTGAACCATCAGCACGTAAAGTGAGAGACAAGTTGTAGCGACTGTCATAAGAATAATTCACCCTACCCAACCATGACAGAAGAGTGCTTATATAGGCTTCACTGGTAGAAGAATATAAATCGGAAGCTGCAGACAGATTATCATATCCTGTAGCATCATTGGCAAAATTGCGTACGGTTGTAGCATATCCGCTCCGATCAGTCCTTTGTGCAGTATAACCGCCCAATAATGTAAGATGGTGAAGCTGATTGAACGTGTTATCGTAGTTTGTCGTAAATTCGACCTGCCACACATTGGTACGCATGCTCCCTACCGAGGCCACTCCATTGTGTTCAAGTCCTGTTGTTGTGTATGAAGGAGAATAGTTGTTTTCACGCGTATTCGACAAGTCGGCCCCCAATTGGCCTTTCAGTTTCAAATTCTTCACGACCTCCCATTCTGCAAATCCGGAAGCAATGATACGACTGTTGGATACAGAAGTCTGTGTATTGTAAAGGTCGGAAATAGGATTGCCTACGACTTGCTCACCATTACGGACAAAAATATCCTGACTGGTAGGAGTAGGTGCATAATTGAATTGTCCGTCAGCAGTATAAATGGGTTGTGTGGTTGGAGTCGTGATAACAGACATCCACGTATTTGCCGCCCATTTTGCCGTTTGTCCGGTATTTCCCTTATCCACATTATGCAGACCGTTGAGTGTACTATATGCACCGGATGCATTGACTCCGACAAGCAAATTCCTTAGTACCGTCCGTTCATAATTAATGCGCCCGGCATAGCGTTTCAGCCCAGTATTGACTATGATGCCATCCTGATTTTTATAACTTCCTGAGATGGAATAGCGTGATGCTTCATCACCACCGATGACACTAAGCTGGTGTTCCTGCGAAAAAGTTGTGCGCAAGGCTGCATCTTGCCAGTCATAATTCTGAACAGGAGTTGGAAGTGGCGAACCTGGGTTTAGTTCATTATATAGAGCTGTGAATTGGTCAGCATCAAGAAAATCCAATGTTTTGCTGGCCGTACTCCAACCTACAGTGCCGGAATAGTTGATGTTATTACGTCCATGATATCCCTTCTTGGTCGTAATGATAATAACTCCATTTGCTCCACGAGTTCCATAAATAGCTGTAGCACTCACATCCTTCAGGACCTCGATACTTTCAATATCCGACGGATTGAGAAACGACAACGGATCAAGAGAGGCATCTGCACCGGAAGCACCGGTACGAGTGGCTCCTGCATCATTATAAACGATGAAACCGTCAATAACATAAAGAGGCTCATTACCACCTGTTATGGAATTTCCTCCACGAATACGAATGGTAGACGATGCGCCCGGTTGACCTGAAGTAACCGACACATTTAATCCGGCCACAGCACCGGCCAGTACACTCTCTACAGAAGATGGGACCTGCCTCAATAAGCTTTTGTCTACTGTGGAAATAGCACTGGTCAGTTCACGGCGTTTCTGCACGCCATAACCTACCACAACGACTTCCTGCAACACATCTGTCTCTTCATCCAATGCAACGATAACCGGTTCGCTGTTATCATACACATCAATCTGCTGTTCGCGATAACCGATGAAGTTCACTTGAAGAGTAGAGGGTAACTCTTTTACTTCGAGTACGAAATTTCCATCCAGATCAGTTAAAGTACCTGTTTTTTCATTGACTATGTATATGGACGCACCTATTACAGGATCATTGTTGAGCGCGTTCACGACCTTGCCGCTGATTCGGGTTTGCGCAAAAGTCCCTGCTGCCATCCCGCCAACCAGCAGGACAGCCCATAAACGATATATGATTTGCATATTGAATTTCCTTTTTAATTCACACTTGGGTTATGATATTCTTCCCGAGGGTATATTGTCATCGGTCGGTTAACAAATCACCATCCAACAACCTCTGTTCCTTACGGGCCGACTTCTCATCCAGGGTAAGAAAGCCGAATCTATGGTTATATTGCTGTCCCTCACTGACAATCCACCTCAGGAAATCAACAACAGAAGTTTTGTCGTTATAAGTAAATCCCACTTTGGGCAGGGGGATCAAGGCTACATCATTATTCTCCAGCAGTTGTAATGTCTCATCCAAATTGCCATTATCCAACACATCTCTTTGTTCCCTTTTGATGTCCAGCGGAATCAGGAACAAGCGGGGCTTCAACCTGCGGTTTTGGAGGTCGAATATGTAAGCCAGATTATTGAAGGTAATTCCGGTATGATCCTTGTTGATGGCGGTGAGAAGATAAAGGTCGTCTCCCGCAATACGTTTGCCGCGGAACTGGGAAGCCTGACAGCCGAAATAGGAGGCGACAACTTTCGCCCCAGAAATACGACCTGTACCGGAATAAACCGTCAATCCCTCATACGGAGAAACCCTCTCACGTTCATGCCCAACCTTTTGCAAGATATCCTTTTGAAAAAACAAATCCTTCAAACCCTTCTTATCAAGGCGCTTACGGGAGAGTTCCTCATACAGGGGATTTTCTGTGGTAGTAACAGGAAGTAACGCATAGCGTCCCACGTAGGCGATGTGCTTTCCACTGTCACCCTCCAGCATATCGGAGACGAATTCCAAATCGGCCTGCTCCTTATTCCTTTCAACAATGCGAACATGCACATCCGGATGCGCCTCTGTATATTTTTTGATCCAAGTTTCTACCAACCCGCTACCGAACTTGGGAATCGTGACGGTAATGACTTTTTGAGGTTTGTCTGCCGCATATGATGAAGAGAAAACAGCCAACAGAACTATAATGAATATGTGTCTGAAATTATATCGTATTGTAGTCATATCAATTCTTATTTTTAAAGTATGGTAATTTACTTATTTCCATGAAACTTCCGCCTTTCTTTCTATGGAATGACTGTAAGCCGATTGCATAAACAGTGCGGAAGGGACTCACCCTTTCACGGTTCATTATTATATTATTGTGCCAGGCGGCACATTCGCATGCCTCCATGGCAACAGACATAGGCTGTCGACCATCGAAACCGATTTAACTTTCTGTCCCTTCCCATCTTTTTTTCTTTTACCTTAAACTCAATAACTATTATCATCTTTTATGACGTATTAAAAACATAGCGCAAAGGTAAATTGGAATCGAAAGTCACACAATACCATTCTGACGGCATTTTATATACCGCAGATGCGGTATATAAAATGCCGGTTCGGATGCTGAAACCAGTTTTTCTTATTTTTTATTGTAACTTTATAAGTTCCCCTCCGAATCTCCGTATAGGAACTGTCCGTATAAAGGAGCATGGATTTACACGGCGGGAAATATCACCGGCGCGGCATATTTTATACCACAAATATGATATCCGCGGAAAAGGGCTTTCGATCAGGCGTGCCGAGGAGGTATAGTTTATACGGAAGATCAGATATGGATACCGTAAACATGCTTCACTTCATCCATGACAAACATGCTTTCAATGGAGCCGAGGCTTTCAACTGTCCCCAATACATTGAGGATGAACTCCTGATAATATTTCATATCCGGAGCATGGATTTTCAGCAGATAGTCGAAGCCACCCGATATGTTGTAGCATTCGGTCACCTCCGGAATCCCCTGCACGACACGTGCAAATTCCTCGGCGATATCCCGGTTCATTCGCCGGAGTTTCACATTACAGAATACCACGAATCCCCGGTCAAGTTTTTCTGCGTCCAGTACCGCCATATATTTTTTTATATACCCTCCTTCCTCCAGTCTCTTGAGCCGTTCGAATACGGGAGTGGACGAGAGGTGGACTTTCGCCGCAAGCTCTTTGACTGTCAGCCGGGCATTCTCTTGCAACATGCGGAGCATCTGTATGTCCACATGGTCCAGTTTTCTTGAAGTATCCATTATTTCTTTAAAATATGGCAAATATAGATGCAAAATCTAAATATACCATAAAACATAGTACCATATTTAGATTTTCGCATTGTATTTTAGAACAATATTCTTTTTCCGCAAGCCACAGATACTTATTACAGTATAATTATTCTTTAAAAAGGACACCTAATAGCGTTATTTTCTATTTTTACTTATAACATTGGACAGTTCATTCATCTGTTGTACTTTTGCCATAATTAAACACTTTGTCGAATCACAAGGGAAAAATATATTTCTATGGTAGCAAATAAAATTCAAGATTCTGTAGAGATCACGTGCTGGGACAGGAGATACCGCAATGATTTCATCCGCCTGAACCGTGAATGGATTGAGAGGTTCTTCTGCATGGAAGAATCCGACCTGAAGATACTGAGTGATCCCGAAGGGGAGATAATAGACAAGGGGGGAGAGATATTTCTCGCATTGAGTCATGGAAAGGTAGTGGGGTGCTGCGCATTGGTATACCATCCTGATACCGGACGGTATGAACTGGCCAAGATGGCAGTCTCTCCTGCCGAACAAGGGAAAGGGGTCGGTTTCCTGTTAGGATCCACCCTGTTGGAATATGCTGAGAAACATGGTGTGACCGATATCTTTCTGGAAGCCAACACACAGCTGGCGGCATCCGTTAGGTTATACCACAAACTCGGTTTCCGGAAAGTGGAAGCAAAGAACCCCACATACAACAGATGTAATCTGTATATGGAAAAGATTTTGGAACATTGAGATATCCTTCAATTGTACCATCCACCACTAAACTTTTATTAGGAACAGTCATGAATACTGATACAACATTTATCATTGCAGACAATCAGGATATAACCAGAAGAGGAATGCATGGGTATATTTCCGACCTGTTCGGAGGATGCCGTACTGAAGATGTGGCTGACAAGCAGGAACTTGTGCAAGCCTTGACAAAACATAATGAATGCCTTGTCATTTTTGATTATACATTGTTTGACATGAATGGTGTGGAAGAGTTTCTAATCATAGAAAAGCGTTTTCCGAATGTCCGTTGGCTATTGTTCTCTGATGAACTGAGCGAACGTTTTTTCCGGAGACTGGGCATAGAAAGGAACATCGGAATGATTCTTAAAGAGAGTTCCGGTGAGGATATTCGCTCCGCATTGAAATGCATGGTTCGTGGAGAGCGTTTCATTTGTCACCAAATAGCTGATCTGTGGATGAGCAATTCCGACAGTACGGAACAAAATTCCGTACTCACCGCTACGGAAACAGACATTCTCAGATTGATAGCGCATGGAAAATCCGTAAAGGAAATAGCAGCGGAAAGAACATCAAGCGTCCATACCATTGTCACCCATAAAAAGAATATATTCAGAAAGATTGGGGTAAACAATGTGTATGAAGCGACCAAATACGCATTACGTGCAGGTCTGGTCGAACTGGTGGAATATTATATATGACGATTGGACCAAATATACAGGCGTATAACCTCATCATGCCTGCAGCTTACCTTTGCAAGGTAATTCCCATCAAGCCGATAACAACATCATTGGATAGGGTCTCCAAGGTTATACACTTTAAATCCTTAGTCGGATTCAATGGCATATCGAGCAGTACACCAGCACCACCATCGATCGGACGTCCGTAGACTCCGGTTATATTCAGCTCTTTTTCAAGATTATTGCTGACCAATCCGGTTTTAAGATGCAGACGATACGGACGAGGAGCCCGAAGCCGGAAAGCCATACCATCGACATAATAGTCCTGTTCTATCGGACACCAGTTTTCCGGATTAATAAGTTCCAAGGTCTCTGCGGTACCATCTGCATAATATATACGGACAACCCCATTGACAATGTGACACTGCATATGGTTCGTACTGCCGGCCATCAGCAGATAGGCGTAGGAAGCTCTGCCCGTAAGAGGGATCGACAAACTATCCGGATAATTATTCCACAAAGAGGTAAAAGCGATGTTATTTCCCGTTTCCGGGGTACGGAACGGTACTCCCAGATTGGTGGGCAACAGTCCGTCATGCACCAACGCTCTCATACCGGAATCATCGATATCCGCCGTCAACGTAGGATGGCACCACTCCCCGATTCCCTGTTTCGGAAGCTGCAAAGTCGTGTAAGGCGAACGGGGAGAGAGGTATTCATTGCGATAAATATCGGTAACCGAAGCATTGAATGCAGAAGCAATAGCTACCGGTTCGCACAAATCTGTCTTTACATGGGCGAACGGGAGAACGGCCGGTATCGCCTCCTGCTTAATGTTTATGTTTACCGGTTGCCACCAGTTCATATCTCCTTGTGCTACCCGTACAAAAAAAGTATGTTGCCCCGTCCGACCGGAGATCTGCCCTGTCAGCCTGTTTTTATCTACCATAGGATCGACAAGCCCCCCTTGAGGATCATAAACTTTATCATAAACTGTTCCTTCCAAAGCCGTCAAAGAAAAATCCTGTCCGGGATATACCTCTGACGATTCCTGAGAAAGCGTTCGGAGAGAAGCACCGCCCCAGATAATTTCAATAACCGCTTCTCCGGCAGCAGGTGCTGTGACAGTAATCACCGGACAACCTGAAGCGGACTCTACAAATGCCCATCCGGCAGAAACTCCGTTCACCTTCACCGACTCGATTCTCTCTTTAAGAGCGTTTATCTGCAAATTCAGCTCCAGCGGATTGGCAAAATGTTGCCTGACTGTGTAAATATCCCGCATTCCCTCCCGGTGGAAACGGTAAGACAGATCGGGAGTGGCAAGAGACGCTTTGTCCCATTCGGCCGGAAAACCGGGACGAATCACCAGCTTACCATTCAAAGCATCGGGCTGAATTCCAAACAGCCCCTGAATCAGAAGCCGGGAAGCCACTCCTACCGGATCACCGAAATCACGATAGCACTCTCCACGCGCAGCATCATAAAAGCTAATCTGCCCGAAGTTGCCCGGGCTGTCACCGATGTACATACCGTCGAGCAGGGAACTCTTCATCAGCTTGTATCCGGCTTCGGGACGCCCTGCCTGAAAATAGGCCAGTGCCGTATGCATCACTTCCGCAAAAGCTACATTATTGATGCTCCAGGAGTAAGGCAACCAATTGGTCGTAGCAATGGTAGCATACCCCTCCTCTTCCAAGCCATCGGCACGAACAGGGATGTGAGGAATTTCCGTATCGACATAACGGGTAGCCTGATAGGCTTGAAAAGGGTCGGCTACTTCGCTGTCGAGGGCATGATAAATGGTCCACACTCCGGCAGACTCATGCAAACGGCGATGCCCCATATAATCTTGGAATTCGGCCCAATGCCCCTTATCAGGCAACCACAAGCGTGCATTAAGAGCCTGCAATATCCTCTCGGCTTCTTTCCGGTAAGGCGTAGGATCCTCACCGATTTTTCCGGCAATGACAGCTGCCATCTTATTGGCACGATAATTATAGGCAGACGAATGGGTGACGGCCCCACTGTTGTAATAAAGGGCATCACTGGCCCAGATGCATGCATACGCATCATAAAGCCCGTCATTATCGGGGTCGTAATTCAGTTTTTCCCATGCCAGATGGCGGACGAGCACCGGCCACATCTTGCGGGCATACTCCAGATCTCCCGTCCAGTTAAAATGCCAGAGAAGTTCATCGATATAGCAAAGATTCATGTCATAGTGATGCATTTGGTCGTTTCTGTGCGGATTACGGCAAATGTATCCATTACTGTATTGAGGTGTTCCCCAGCGTTTTTCCGAACGCGCCAGATTCAATGTAGAGTCCTGGGCCGGATGAGGAATCGTATTCGGAACCTCAGTCACCTGACTGGCTGCATAGGCATCGAAGTGCGCCCGTGCACGATCGTGCCAGCCAAGCGCATCTCCGGTATAGGCGGCACGCCATCCGCTAAGCGGCATACGCCATCCCACAGCACCGTGCAACCACACTTCACCGTCCCAAATACCATCGGCCGCCACAGCAAGCGCCCCTCCCAAGGTATTAAGATAGACATCCGGTGTTTCCATACGGATACGGGAAGCCAATGCCGCACGTACCTGTTCGGCGGTGTCATACAAACGTTTACCCGTTTTCTTATCCAGCCAATGCAGCGAAAAATCTTCAAACAACAAATAACCCGTACCATTCTTCAAACGGATATCCTGACACTGCATCTGCTGAGGATCGGCAGGCGCCTCAAAACTGTCCGCCGGATCGGCCCCCATGTCTCCATTTCGGTTCAACCGCTGTGCTTTTATTTCAGAAATAACAGCAGTGAGCACAGTCCCGGAAGAGAAGCCGGAAGATTCGATCTTCCAGACAGCCCCATCAGCATCCGGCAATGCCAAGGCAGAAATACGAAGTTCTCCTTTCCCCCAAGCCGGATCGGTGAGGTGATAACTCCGGCGTCCGGGCGTATAGCGTGCTTCGCAATAATCCGCCGAATCGAGCATAGCCGAATAGCCGCCGGGCATGGAAATCCTGAAACGGATGTTTTTACTGTTCCGCTTATCGTAAGTGGCAAATACAGGCCGGTCACTCGTTTCCAGTCGAAAAGGTGACCAACTGCCATATAAAGCCCTGGTATAACGGTTCTTACCATTTACACAGACAAAGTCATCCCCCTCTGGGCGATATTGCAAACTATGGGATGCTCCCCGTTTATGGTCATTATAAGAAACGGATTCTATAAAATCACCGATTCGCTTTACCGGGTTCTGTGCATGCATGTATCCAGCCGACGCTCCGAAGTAAGCCAACAAAAAGAGAGAGAAATAATGATTCATGATTAATAATTGTTCAATGGAAGAGGGGTATCAAAATGAGCAAGAGTTAGAATTTACCCCTAACACAAATACCTGTAGCAGAGGTAAATTCTTTAAAAAGAGCATTTTGAAACAACTCAATTTTCTCGAAAAGGACATTTTGATACCCCTCCCATTATTCTACATTTTACGGCATCGGTTTCAGCCCTTCCCAGCGTACATTCCACGTTCCGTCTTTCGGGAAACCGGGATTCTCGACCAGGCAACCGTCCCATCCGGCACACATCATGGCAATGGCAGTCAATAAGCCACCGTTACCGGGCAGGTATACACGCAGACGACCATCCTGATAATTGTGCCCATTCACCAGATAAGTATTAGTGCGTTTATCCATCAGCAGGGCGCCGACGGCCTTTTCCGGTTCGCCCAAGCGGGCGGCATTCATCGCTGTCATCGGATAATCCCATCCCCAGGTTTTCCCCCAGTTCCAGTTGTCCCAAATCCAATGCAGGGTATTTTTCATATAATCATCACGAATCAGTTTATTCATCGGTAGAATTCCCACAGCTCCCAGCACAGCCATGTGATCGGAGGTAAAACGGATGTCCTTGTAAGTATCCGTTGCCGTTTCGGCAGCCAGATACAGTTTATCCTCATTATAAGCCAGCGGAGACAGTTTATCAATCATTTCATCCCACGCCAAATTGCGTTTTTCACCGGCACGTTCACGCCATTTCTGCGCTGTTTCCATCGCAAAATGCCAATAGGACAATTCAAAAGGAGGATTCACCGTTTCGGCTGCCCGAAGCGTCTCTTGTGCCGGAATGGCTCCTTTCAATACAAAGCGACCTTCCAATTCATCATAAGTAGCAAAAGAATACATAAACTGGGCGGTCTCCTGTACGAGCCGGTTGTATTTCTTTATCACTTCATCCGACGGATGATTACGATACAATAATTCGGCCAGGTAAATAAAATGCGGTTGTTGCCAAATCAGAAAACTGCCTACTTTAGACGGCGCTTCCGTTCCACTCGGATCGGTCATCTTCATCCAACGTACTCCATCGAAACCTTGCCTGCGAGCTATCTCACGGGCAACAGGTTCTACTGTTTCATACCAGCCCAATGTACGATCAAGCAATTCGGCACGGTTCCACAATGCAAACTGGGCCTGATGCCACCAGATCATTTCGAGATGGAACTTGCCAAACCAGGAGTTATAAGTCAGCCCCGTCTCCTGTGGCGGTGTTGTTCCGGCACACTGGATGGCAAGCAGATACTGGCTCAATACGACACGCCGTTCCAATTCTCTTGCCCGCTCATCCGTACAGGCGGAAAAGTCGACCGCCGCACCGTTTTTCCAAAAAGCGGTCCAATATTCAGTAGCTTTCTGCCCGGTTTGTGTAGCAGTAGCGGTTTCGGAAGAGGGTACATCGGGTGTGAAAGCACAGGTAAAAGCCCATGTATCCTCTTGGGGAGTAAGTACAAAGTAATTCTTATCCTTTTCTCCGAAGACAGCCTTTCCCTCCCAACGGATGGTGACATAATAAGTAGTGGCATCCAATGTCCGTTTCAGAACGACCTGCTGTCCGTCCTGACTGACAATGGTGGTAGAATGTTTCTCATCAGCATTCCACTTACAGGCATCATCACAATGTCCGCCCGTAGGATACGGAAAACGGAAGTTCACAGCCGGATGCGCCGCAGAACGGACAACGGCCGCCAGCATATCCGCTTCGGGATGACAAACCGTCTGTACTTCTACGGAAGTCCCATTCAATTTAAAATTGCTATTGACAGCTCCTTTCCATAGATCAAGTGTCTGTTTTACGTCTGTAATCTGTGAAAGCGAGGAAGAGTCTCGCCCAAAATCAAAGCCTACCATTCCTAAATGAAGACGATGCGGATTCACACGGAACCAGTTGGCCGCACCTTTCTGACGCCCGGCATCATTGAACTGTACGGAATAAGGTTCCATGCGGCCACGCCCAAAATCATAATCTTTCAGAGTCTCACCATGTTTATAACCTTCCGGATTTGCAAATTCATGCCAGCCCCACTGGCTTTGTGTGCCCAAAGGGACTCCTCCTGTATAGAGTTCCGGATATGTCTGCAAACCGGTAGCATCTACGGTATACGCAAATTCGCCATTGCCTACAGACAGGGAAGCAAGAGAATCGAAAGCCGTTACTTGTGGAGAATTGCGATTGACAAGTGCTTCACGATCGATGGGAGTTTGTTGCTTCGAACCGCAAGCCATCAATGCCAGAACCACAAACGGGTAAAGTAGTCTTTTCATGGTATTGTTTTGTAATATATAAATAAATAGATGTCACAAAGATAGGCTTTTACGAGTAAGAGCGGTCTATACATAGTGACTGAAATACTATGCAATTTGTCTGTAACGGAAACTATCTTGTATTCATCAAATATCGATTACAAAACATTGTCCTCGTAAAGAATGTGGTATTTTAAGAACTCGTAGAAGTTACGATTTGCAATAGTCATTATAACAATATCATCGGAAATCGAACAGCAAACAGATACGTAGTCCTTCATCTCCTTTCTTTATACGCACAATCCCAGGCTGGCTATGGGGACCATGCTGCGATATGGGCTTGAAACTACGGATAGCCGGAATATCCAATAGAAACGAGATATCTCCGGACGGAAAATCAGGCATCGTATTCACTCCATTCTGCCGGCCGACCGGTTCTTCCGGAGTAAACAGACGGAAGAAAAGCCCGTCGGTAGAGGAGTATACCGTAAAAGAGGCCGTCCGGTGCTGTACCGTGGCCCAATAAAGATTTGCATGATAGCCTTTGAATTCCGGATAGACAAGATTCTCAAAGCTTTCTCCGGTGATCGTGTTATTGTAGTTTTTCTGCCAAACAGCATAGTTCGTCCCCTTCACCCGATTCTTCCATACACGATAAGGGCCTCGTCCCAACCATCGCATACCGGTACACTCCTGTTCGGGATAAGAAAAAGTAAGCCCTAAGTTAAATACCGCCTCATCCATGAACGCATCATCAAACCCACCTCCACCGGATGCACGGTTCAGCAAAACAGCATCCATCGACAATAGGCCGGAAGGAGACATACGCCATTGGATAGAATCGACCCCACCCCGATAATGGGCACAGAGAACTGCTTCCTCACGATCCATTCGGACCGTATAGCGGGTAAACTCCATTTTCATACCCACAGATAGAGGGCCATTCGCCAGAGGAACTTCCATTCCGTCTTTTCCCTTTTGGATACAAGCTATTGTTGCATCTGCCTTACGAAAAGTAACAGTGACATCATTGGCCGAAAGTGTTACCAATGAATCATGTTCCTGAAAGACAGACGCCCCCTCTTGTTTCGGAGCGGAATGAAGGATTTCACGTTTCAAGTAATCACCGGCATAGCGCACCGGCCATGTCCAGCTACAAATACTCTTTTCATCCGGCCCGAAAGCCTCAAGTTCCAATACATCGGCTTCCCTAAAACATGAAGGCAACTGCATTCGTGCATATCCTGTTTCACCGGGGCGCAAAAACGGCAGATGAACTTCACCGGAATCGATACAGCAGGACAATGCTTCTTTCCGTAAAGGTGAAGGATACCGGTAAAGACGATAGTTCATCCGGCAATCCCGCAGATTGGTATACAAATAAGTATTGGTTACGGCAAACTCTCCTCGAAAAGAGGGAGTGATGTAGAGCTGGCGAAACTGTATGGGCGCCCATACCTCACGTACCGTATAGACACTTCCTTCACGCTCACGATAAGGGCCAACAATTCCATCAGGGGCATTGAACTTATCAGAATCCAACTGCCCGTTATGATCGGAACGGCGCACAGCCTCATCGGAAAAGGCCCACATAAAACCACCGGCAAAGAGAGGATGCAAGGTGTAGTTTGCCCAGAAATCTTCCAGCCCGGCACCATGTCCCTGATCATATAGCCCATGCATGAACTCAGTAGGCATAAACACATCATAGCCGTTTGTAAAACGCCCCACACCGGTGAGATAGGCCGGATAATGATGCGTATCCAGTCCGTTAAAGTCAGCCCACGGATGAATCACGTGACGTTGCTGGGGATCATAATAAGGAAAATACTTATCGAGTGCCGTATTCCACCCTCCTTCATTGCCATTACTCCAAAGCACAATAGAAGGGTGATTGACGTCCCGGACTACCATCTCTTCCAAAAGTTTCTTTCCCACTGTTGTATCATAGGCATTTTGCCAACCGGCCAATTCATCGACCACAAAAAGCCCCAACGAATCGCAAGCGTCCAGAAAATGAGTATCCGGAGGATAATGGGAACGGACAGCATTCATATTCATTTCCTTTATCAGCAGTACATCTTGAATGCTGATTCCTTTATTTGTGGTACGCCCACCGTCAGGGTGAAATGAATGGCGGTTGATACCTTTCATCACAATTTTCACTCCATTGACATAAAGCCCGTCTTTAGGGCGGAATTCTACCGTACGAAATCCGATACGCTCTTGATACTGATGGAGAGTACGACCTTCAGCATCGAACAGTTTCAAGGTAAGGAGGTAGAGATTCGGAGTCTCAGGAGTCCAGACACGGACACCTTTCCACCGGGTATTTATCCGATACATGGAAGTGGTATCTGCAAGTGTAAAGAACTGTTCTTCGCCCTTATTGCTACCATCCGGAAAAGCGATTGCTGCGGATAACCGATAGCCTGGACAAGCACCGGTCAAATAAACATCCGCTTTCAGCTCTCCATCGGCAGAAGCATTGGTTACAATCCTTTCAATATGTTCTTTGGGCTTAATCTCAAGCCACACCGGGCGATAAATTCCCCCAAACAACCACCAGTCGGCCTTGCGCTCGGCAGCATTGACGGATTTATTTACCGAATGTTTATTGACGCGTACTACCAGCTTGTTCTTTCCACCCACATTCAGCAAATCGGTGATATCATACGAAAAACGATAAAACCCACCTTGATGAACCGGACCGGCAGGAGAACCGTTGACAAATACTTCCGCATCCGTCATCACCCCGTCAAAAACAATCCGTACCGTATGATCCTTATACATTTTAGGCACTTTGAAAGAATGCCGGTAAATTCCGGTTTCCATACTGGGATTCTTCACGCCTTTCTCCTTATACCAACGCCCGTAAGTATACGTTCCGAAACCCTGTAACTCCCATTGTGAAGGGACTTCGATTTTACTCCAACGATGACTGTTATTCCCATCGGAACAATAAAAGTCCCACATTACCGTGTGGCTCAGTCCTTCTCCTGAAAGGTATTGCCGATAGGTGGACTGGGCAGACATGGTCAGAAAAAGGAAAGCAAACAGGAAAGGTAAGATAAGTTTCATGATGAATAATAAGCTATATTTGATACTTGTTCTGTTATCGTCTCACATCTCTGAGACGACCGTCTCTTGACTATGAAACGCGCATCTCTCCATTGTGAGACGCACGTCTCACAATAGAGAGATGCCTTAAGCAAACGCTTCTATGCACGACCATGCCAATCGTTCCGATACATTTCCCTTCCTTTCGGGAAAGAGGGAGAGTCCGAGAGGCGGACTGGCAGGCATAAATTGGGAAAAGCATTCTTTTACCTGTTCACCTCAAGCAATGCAACACGATTCGTTATATCGAATTCAAATTTATTTATATCCGGGGTGCTGCGTCAGATTCGGGTTATCAACCAACGGATGACCGGCAGACTTGGCTGCAAAAGGCAACAATTCCGAACAGTTTTCCTTATAACCGTAGTAAAGGCCGTCACTACCGTCTGCCGCTTCAATCCAATCAGGATATTTACCTCCGTTTTCTGCAGAGCCTGTAGGCTTCTGATAAATAATCTTGCCGATTTGCAGCGCATTAAAACCTTTGCCAAAGCCTACAGCCTTACGGGCATTGCCATTGAATGTGCTGGTATAGGCCTCAAACATATTGACTGGATACCATTTATCACCTGTATTTACTGCAATGCCGTGTGCACGAACAATCTCAGCCAGTTTTGCCTGAAAAGCATCATACTCAGCCTTATCGGTCGGTACATTTTTTGCGATTGCAATTTCATTCTCATCGACCAGATCGATATAATCAATCGCCAAGAAAGTATCACCATAAGTCTGTGCATCTTTATGGAACTTATACAAACGATATACCGCCACGTCTGTATACTTGTTCTTACGGTCCGAAAGATCTTTCATTGCTTGCTTTGTTGCAGCCAATTCTTTGGAGATACGCCCCATACGGATCAAATCTGTACGAAGTGAAAGTTCTCCTCCAAATTCCCACTTACGTTCCTGAGCCAAAGCATCCTCGAATTCCTGCGGATCAGTAGGTATCGGCAATGCCCCTACTCCGGCACGATCACGGATTTCCTTTAAGGCATCCTTAGCTGGTTGGGTCGGAGTACCATTCAAATAGTTCTGAGCTTCAGCATACATCAGTAATACATCAGCGTAACGTATGATAGGAATATTTACATTACGTTTGGTCGCATCAGATTCCGGTGCCACACACCAGGGAATACGGAATTTACCCGACATGATACATGAATAAGTCGTACCTACATCCACCCAAGTATCACTGCTTGCGCCACCTTCCAGAAAATAAATGCTGTAAGAAGTACAAGTCACATCCCGACGGGCATCCCCCTCTTCAAAAGACAAATAGTAAGTAGGTAAAATAAACTGCATCGCTTTACGCGAACCATACGTCCCGCCTCTTGTACCCGGATGTGCATACAAGCCAAACCTCGAATTTGTAGTTGCTCCATACTGCGCCAAGCTGAA
The DNA here is from genome assembly GCA_958477465.1 of uncultured Bacteroides sp. Lineage (GTDB taxonomy): Bacteria > Bacteroidota > Bacteroidia > Bacteroidales > Bacteroidaceae > Bacteroides. The sequence continues at coordinate 57,198 of CAUEFX010000011.1, read as the reverse complement.
AAGAATTTCTTTATTCAAACCGGTCAAATTGCGCTGACAGTAATTGTACCACAAATTCTGAAAACCGCTCATTCCGCTTCCTGCCTGAACCAATGAATTTTGCCCATGCTCTATGATAGCGTTACAAGCTTTATCGGCAATCTGATAGAGTTCGCGTACACGCGCTTCATCGCTGCGACGGGAAACTTTCAATGTGGCAGGATCGTTCGTTTCAAGATTCCAACGTAATGAATACCCCCCGGCATAAAGAGCCACACGTGCCAACAGTGCCAAAGTGCTCTGCTTGGTTAAACGCTCGGTAGTTGCAAAACCACTATCTTCAAACCACGGCATATAATCTGCCGCAACTTGCAAGTCCGATACGATACGATCATAAATAACATCACGAGACGTACGTTTCGGATAGAAAGTCGCTTCATCATCCGGATCCATATCTTCCAGAGGTTGCCAAATTGCAGGAACATCCCCATAAATACTAATCAGGTTAAGATAGGCAAAAGCACGCAATGCAAGTGCTTCACCTAACAAGAAATTACGCTTGGTAGTCTCCGGCATCATATTCAGATTCTTGATAGCAATATTAGTTGACTCAATAGCACTGTACTCTTCATTATAAAGCGTAGTTACAGTATAAGGAGAGGTTGAATCATAAAGCCAGTTACAAATATTATACTTTCCATTGTTAGTAGTGCCGTCCTCACTGGAGTGAGTTACAGTTTCCCCTGCCATCAACTGATAGATCATTTCGGTAGGAATAATCCCCCGATAACAACCTGTCACGAATAATTCGGCAGCTTCTTCATTTTTAAATGCCGTTTCAGAGTCGGCCGATGTATAAGAAGGCATTTCGAGCCAGTCCGCACATGACATCATTCCCATGGAGAGTGCCATTACAGATAAAACGACTAATATCTTTTTCGTATTGAATAATCTCTTTTTCATAATGCTTAAATTTAGAATGTTAAGTTAAGACCAATGACATAACTTCTTGAACGCGGATAAGTAGAACTATCATATCCCGGAGTACAAACCACCTCATCATTAGCGGCAGACACCTCAGGATCATAGCCCGAATAGCCGGTAATCGTTGCCAGATTATTGGCAGTAAAGTAAAGACGGGCATTAGAAATCATAAGCTTCTTCAGCCATACCTTAGGCAATGTATACCCCAGTGTCACTTGTGCAATACGCAGATAAGAGCCGTCTTCCACATAATAAGAAGAAGGATAAGTGATATAACTGGAATTCGTTTTACCTAAATTCCATGTTGCAGAAGACTCATTCGGGTTCAGCTCTTTGTAACGTTCCAAAGTCGTGGCTTGTTTGCCCGTCTGCGGATCGATCAGGTGATAATAGTGATCACCGAATTCGACAGGTACATTCTGGAAAGCAGCATAAGGACTCATACTGTGTTTTGTAGCATTGTAGACATCATTGCCAATAGAAAATTTCATGAAAATACTCAAGTCGAATCCACGATAATTAAACGTGTTATTGAATCCTCCGATACAGTCAGGGGTACCATTACCAATCTTTGTCTCTTTTTTGGTGAACTGAGGGTTGCCATCTTCATCCACATCATTCGCTGCAAACTTGATGTCACCCGGTTGCGGTGTTCCTTTTTCCGGTCTGACAATACCCTCTTTCAGGGCCAGTTTTCCGTCTGTGCCCTGAACAAAGTCATCCGTGGTATAAACACCTTCATAAATGTAACCGTACATATCCCCCAAGCCATCACCTACTTTTGCATAATAGTTCACCATGCCCGAACGATTGCTACCAACAGAGAAAGTTTTGCTCTCGATTCCATTTTCCAAAGAAAGAACCTTTGAACGGTTGAAAGCCAGATTTAAATCACTGGTCCAACGAAAATCCTTTGTCTGTACATTTACGGTGTTGATTGAAAATTCCCAACCCTGATTACGAATCTTACCGATATTCTGATACTGGTACTTATAACCGGTTGAAGAAGGGATCACACACTTCAGCAGCAAATCATTGACCTGATTATTATACCATTCTGCAGTAATATTCAAGCGGCTATTGAAAAGAGACAAATCCAAACCAATGTTAGTAGAACGCATAGTCTCCCATTTCAACTTTTTGTTTCCCAAAGTATCATCTATAACATAAACAGGAGAGCCAACAATGCTATTCATCGGATAATCAGATTCTTTGAAAGAGGTAACATACATATAATCACTGATGTTACAATTACCTGTCGTACCATAACCTACACGCAATTTAAAACTATTGACAACATCTGCTACCTTATTATCTTTCCAGAAACTTTCTTCCGAAATGCGCCATGCTCCTGAGGCTGATGGAAATACGCCCCATTTATTACCTTTTGCAAATCTGGAAGACCCGTCACCACGAACCGTACCAGTCAACAGATAACGCTCATCAAAGGAATAATTTACACGTGCGAAAGCAGAAACAATGCCATTACGCGAGTGAGTCACCTTTTTTGATTTTACGGTAGCGTTATCAATTTTATCCAACCCAAAGACGTTAGGATAAGGAAATTTGGTAAGTTCCATTTTATTTCCTTCAGATTCTGAATAAGTTACTTCCTGCCCCAATAAGACATTCAGCTTATGTTTTTTAGCAAATGTCTGACTGTAGTTCAAGGTGTTGGTGATTTGCCATTTATAAGACTCTTTGTTTTCAATACTACCATTCATGCCTGTATTCTGGTCCATCAGGTATGAAGTGGAATTTTCATCTGCGAATGAAGTAGATTTAGAATTTGTCCAGGTATAACTACCGGCTGTACGCCAAGTGAAATATTTCAGAATGTCTATTTCGAGACCAGCATTAACGGTATAAATACGGGAACGTTTTCTGGAAGTGGAAGCCTCATTTTGCACAAGCGGATTGGCTGTATCGAAACTGGCATCCAAAGCAGAGAAATCCGGATAAGTCTGTGTATGCAGCAATTCATCCTGAGTAAAGAGTGTTCCACCGATAATCGGCTGGAGCAGCACATTCTTCATACCGGAATAAGTGCCACCGCCATCAACCGAATTATTGGAGAACATCGTATTTACATCTACACGGACACCTTTATAGAGTTCAGAATTTACTTTAGCGCGAAAAGAGCTTTTCTTCATACCGTGATTGACCAATAACCCATCCTGTCCGTTGAAGTTATAGCTCAACATCACCTGAGTTTTCTCTGTACCGGCCGTAACATTAACATTATGAGACTGAGTCAAAGCAGAACCACCGAAAACTTCATCTTGCCAATCAAGTGTAGAAACTCCGGCATAGCGATCGCTGATACGGCTATAAGCACCTGTATAGAAATCGGGAGTATCTACCCCTAAACTATTATCGAAAACATTGCTGTAGTTAGCCAATCCTCCCTGAAGTGCAGCCAACTCATACTGATATTTCACGAACTCTTCGGCATTAGACATCACATCCAGTTTTTTGGAAAGCTTGTCAAATGAGAAGTAAGTATTATAGGTTACCTGAGTCTTACCTTTTTTACCCGATTTGGTCGTGATCAAAATAATGCCGTTAGAACCACGCGCTCCATAGATTGCCGTAGAAGAAGCATCTTTCAGAATGTCAATACTTTCAATATCGTTAACGTCAATATTCGTAAGTGCATCTTCCATCTCAAAGCCATCAACGATATAGAGCGGTTTAGTACTTTGTGTAATAGATGTCCCACCACGCACTGTAACTTCAACCTTTGCACCCGGCGCACCGCCTGCCGTAACAATATTAACACCGGCCGCCTTACCTTGTAATGCCTGTGCCGCAGTCATTGCAGGCACAGCTGCCAATTCTCCCGCTGAAACAGAAGAGGTGGCCCCCGTAAGATCTCTACGTTTTACTTTCGCATAACCGATTGCCACGACTTCGTCCAACATCACACTGGACTCTTTTAATGTAATATCAAAATGAGTCTTGCTGCCGATTGAGACAGTCTGATTGTCATAGCCTACAAATGAAACAAGCAACTCCTTGGCAGAAGCAGGTACCGAGAGTTTAAAATTACCATCAATATCGGTAATCGTACCGACAGAGTTGTTGCCTTTCACAGTCACAGAAGCACCAATCACCACGTCCATCGCATCACGGACCGTACCGGAGATCGTCTTGTTCTGAGCGAAAACACTTAGAGGACAGCTTATTAACAGAAGCATCAATAAGCTGAGGTTTTTGCGTAAGATTCTCATAGATTATTAATATATAATTTGATTGATAAATAAATTCAAGTTCAACAAAGGATGTCTGTTATCGAACACGGAGTTTACATCTGCAAAGATAAAAGGGCTTATAATCTATGGATATACATCTTTTGGCATAAACACTCCCATTTTTGATTTTATTCCAGGGAGTCTGTGCTTTTTAAGTCATGAAATAGCAGGGAAAGAGGCAGTTAATAATCATTTTGATTTTCAACTGCCCTTTTTGATTTAATCGTTTTCTTCCTTCTGGATGTCCGTTTCGCGTCCAAAAGAGCGATATTCCAGCGGAGTAAAACCGGTACGTCTTTTGAATTACCGTTAAACGATGCCTTTATTCCGAATGTATATATCATTGTTTAGTCTGCCGGCAATTCGATATTCTCTCCTATTTTGTTCATTTATAGCAAAAAAAGCATATTTAATATCAAAACAGTTATTCTGTAATGTTTTTAGAACCGATACTTTTGTCGCGGTAGGGCACCGTGTTCGGAAACGCTATTTTAAATTAATTATAAACCAAGATTTATTCTATGAGAAACAGGAAGAAAGAAAGAGTATATTTTATGAGTATGCTCAAGCGTCAGGTGCTGTTTGTGCTCTTTACCTTTACAGTAACCTTATGCGCATTTGCGCAAAACAAAACAATCACAGGACTTGTAGTAGACGGAAGCGGTGAACCCACCATCGGTGCCAGTGTTCTTGTCAAAGGGACAACGAACGGAATTATCACTGACATCAACGGTAAATTCACACTGAATGGTGTGCCTGAAGTGGGAATTATCCAATTCAGTTATATCGGCTACAAGACTCAGGAAATTTCCGTTAAGAACAAGACCTATCTTAAGGTGATGCTTGTAGAAGACAACGAAATGCTGGATGAGGTAGTGGTAGTAGGCTATGGTGTTCAGAAGAAATCGGACGTTACCGGTGCCATGATTCGTATAGGCTCCGAGGAGTTGAATTCACGTCCGGTAGCCAACGCCTTTGAAGCGATGCAGGGCAAAGCAGCCGGTGTGGACATTGTTAGCAATGAACGCCCAGGCGAAGTAGGAACGATTAACGTACGTGGTGTGCGTTCCTTGAGCGCCAGCAATACTCCGCTGTATGTAGTGGATGGTATTCCATTGATGTCCAATAGCGGTATTGAAACTTTGAATCCACAGGACATTGAATCTATTGATGTATTGAAAGACGCCTCTGCTACGGCAATCTATGGTTCTCGTGGTGCCAATGGCGTTATTCAGGTTACTACCAAATCAGGTAAGGATGGTAAGAGGACTTTAAACTACTCCGGTACGGTCACTATCGAAAACTTGCAGGACTATTCCGAAATGATGAACTCTGCAGAGTATATCGATTGGCGTCGTTGGTCTTATTACTATCTCAATCCTTCTAAATATCCCCGAGGAGACCAACCTACTAAAGAGAATGATTATGAAATCTTTTTAGGTGCGACAGACCCTACGGCTTGGAAGAACATTGAAAAAGGTTGGGCAGGTGGAGGTTGGGACGGTTCTCGCGTACCTAATACGGATTGGTGTGATATGGTTACGCAGACCGGAATTACCCATGAGCACACATTGAGTGCCAGTGGCGGTACAGACGAAATAAATGGTTATGCATCTATCGGCTATTTGGATAATGAGGGTACGGTAAAAGGGCAATCTTATACTCGTTATACCACAAAATTGAATTTGGATTTGAAGCCTACTAAATGGTTTAATTTAGGACTGAATATTAATGGTACGTTTAGTGAACAGCAATACGGTTCATCTGCAAGTTCTGTCGGCCAGTTAATTAAAGGCATGCCTTCCAACTTATATGCAGCATCTACCAGCTTGTTCCCTTATGCTTCACCTTATGATGAGGATGGCAACCGTATTGAATATCCCGGTGGTGATGATAAAGTAAAGAATGTAATGAACGAATGGAACAACAGTCAGAATGAACGCCGTATGCTCCGTGCTATCGGTAATATGTATGCTCAATTGGACTTAGGTGAAATTTACGTTCCTTTAAAAGGTCTTAAATATCGTTTTAATTTCGGACCGGATTTCCGTTATTATAGAAACGGAACATTCCGTAATGAAGAGTCAATCAGCAGTGAGGGTAAGAATCGTACTTCCTTATCCAACCAGTCTGACTTTTCCTGGACGTTGGATAACTTGATTTTCTATAACAAAGAATTTGGAAAACATTCAGTGGGAGTTACTTTATTGCAGAGTGCTACAGGATACCACTACGAAAAATCCTCCATGGCGGCAGAAGGCATTCCTTTGGAAAGTGCGAAATGGAATGCGTTATCAAAAGAAAATGTCCCTTTACTGGATGACTGGAATAGCGGACTGATTGAGAAACAACTCCTTTCTTATATGTTCCGTGTGAACTATGACTATAATAATAAGTACTTATTGACTGTTTCCGGTCGCTGGGATGGTGCTTCACAGCTTGCAGAAGGCAATAAATGGGCTTTCTTCCCCAGTGCAGCCTTGGGCTGGCGTCTTGATCAGGAAGAATTCCTGAAAGATGTTTCTTGGCTGAACCAGTTGAAATTCCGTTTGGGTGTTGGTGTTACCGGTAATTCGGCTATCGATCCTTATCAGACGAAGGGTGCTATTGTTTCACTCTATTATCCGTTCGGTTCTACGCTTGCTCCCGGTTATGCCGCTTCGGAACCATTGATTAAAGATGGAGCTGTGGCAATGGCCAACAAAAATTTGTCTTGGGAGAAGACCATGCAGTATAACATCGGCCTAGACTATTCGATATTAAACGGACGAATTTCGGGAGTTCTTGATTTCTATACTTCACGTACTACCGATTTGTTGATGGCAATGACAATTCCTTCATTGAATGGTTATACTAATACGTATGCCAATGTAGGTAAAACATCCAATATCGGTGTGGATATAACATTGAATACCGTTAATGTCAAAACACGTGATTTTGAATGGTCTACCAATATCAATGTAGCATGGCAGAAAGATAAGATTGATGAATTGGCTAATGGTAAAGAGGACGATATAAATAATAATTGGTTTATAGGACAAGCATTGGGGGTAATTTACGGCTACGAGTGTGGCGGACTCTGGAAAGAAGAAGACGCAGCCGAAATGTCTAAGTTCAACGCCAAAGGACACTCTTTCCAAGCAGGTATGGTACGTCCGGTTGACCAAAATGGTGACTATAAGATTGACCCGAATGATGACCGTGTAATCATTGGGCATACTCGTCCACGTTGGACTTTTGGCATGACGAATACGTTTACTTTCAAGAACTTCGACCTCTCTGTTATGATGTACGGACGATTCGATTATATGGTAGACACCGGTGGCGAATGGCAGGGTGGACGTTATATGCAACGTAAGATAAATTATTATAACGAAAACAATAAGAATGCAGAATATCAGAAACCTATTTACAATATTGGCGGTGGAGACCCTTACTATCGTATTGTAGGTTATAAGAACGGTTCATTCCTAAAAGTACGTAACATATCTTTGGGGTACACTTTCCCGCGGACACTCATCAAGAAGTGGAATTTTTCAAATTTGAAAGTTTTTGTACAGGCCAAAAACCCGGGACGAATTTTCTCTAATATTGATTTCTTGGAATTGGATGCTTCGCAAGCATTTACTTCTACTTGGAATCGTGGATTCACGATTGGTTTGAATGTTGGATTTTAAATGTCATTAAAAGTATTACAATTATGAAACTACATAAAAAAATAACATTTGGCTTGTTAGCCTTGACTTTAGTGGGTCCTATGACTTCTTGCAGTGATTTTCTGGATGAAGAGTTGACTACTCAGCAGAATACAGATTTCTTCGATACTCAAGAAGGTATCGACCGTTTGGAAATCAGCCTTTACTACAATTTACGTTTCCATTTTGCAAAAGAGTGGGCATGTGCCACTACTAACTATGGTACGGATGAGTTTCGTGTAGGCGGAGACGGTTCTAATGCTTCTTGGAATAATTATGATGGAAACTTCCAGTCATCGATTGTCGGCAACTCTACCAATATGTATGAAGTCTGGGATGGCATGTATATCGGCATCAACAATGCCAATCTGCTATTGAGTAAGGTTACTCCGGATAATTACAAAGAAAGCAATAAGAATACTTATATGGGAGAAGCTTATTTCCTGCGTGGGTTCAATTATCTAAAATTGGTATCTCAGTATGGTGGAGTTCCTTTGAAGCTTACTCCGAGCGAGACTCCGGAACGTGAATTTTCTCGCGCTACTGCCGAAGAAACATTGCAACAGGTAATCAGTGACTTGAAGAACGCTTATAAATATCTGCCCGAAACAGCTCTCATGACAGGAAAGATGACGAAAGATGCAGCTGCGCATTTTCTTGCCAAAGCATACTTACTGCGTACCAGTGAGATTAATGATGATTGGAACAACGCGACGAAAGAGGCTGATTTGAAAGAAGCACTACGTTTGGCGCAAGAGGTTATATCTCATCATAATTTAGCTCCCAATTACGCAGATTTGTGGAATTATACCGAACCAAACGGTGCAAACGAGCTATTAGATGAAATAATTCTGGCCGCTCAGTTTTCTTCTGATAAAGCAACGGAAGGAGCTAATGGAAACCAGTGTCATCTCTATTATGTTTCCGTATACAAAGATTTACCGCAAATGCAACGTGATATTGCCGGTGAACGTGAGTATCAACGTCTCAGAACCACTTATTATATGTACAATGTGTATGATATGGTCAATGACTCTCGTTTCTGGAAAAGTTTTAAAACAAAATATGCGGTGAACAACCCGCAAAAAGGTTCCGGATACACACACGGTGATTTAGGTATCATGTATGTAATTAATCGTCCCGGTGACACCCGTTTTGATGCTGTACAGCTTAACAATCAAGTAAGTTATGACAAGACGGAGAAAATAATTCCGACAGTGTTTGTAGCTTACCCGAAAGACCGCAATGGAAAAGATGATGAAGCATTATATGATTATACTAATCGTTATTGTACGTTGAATAAGTATATTGACGGTTCACGTGAATCGAGAGATAGTCGTGTCGGTTTTCGTGACGGTATTCTTGCCCGTTTGGGTGAAACCTATTTGATTGCAGCAGAAGTGCTGATTCGTCAAGGCAAGTATTCTGATGCTTTAGGCTATATCAACGATCTTCGTGTACGTGCTGCTTATAAAGCCGGAGAAGACCGTTCTGCATATTGCGATGGTGGCGCTGCTTACAATGATAAAGCATTGGGATATAAGGACAACGGTGTGAATTCCTATTTTGCGGAGAATTCCTATTATGAGTCCAATAACATCGACAGAAACATTAAATCCGCCACAGACTTGAAGATTACAGATTTTCACAACTTGCCGGCCGAAGATGAGGCTATTATCAGTAAGTTGGGGTATAGTACGGATTATGACCGCATGATGTGTCTGTTGCTGAACGAACGTTCTCGGGAACTTTGTGGTGAATTTCATCGTTGGCAAGATTTATCAAGAACGTTGACTTTGGTCGAACGCGCCAAAGCATTTAATCCGGATGCCGCACCCAATATTCAGGAACGTCATAATTTGCGTCCTATCCCGCAAACCTACCTGGATGCTATCCAAAAGCACGGTCATGCGTTGACTCCTGAAGAAAAGAAAGTGGAACAGAATCCTGGATATTAATCGATATCCATTATAAGTTTATATAGAGTGAAAAGAAGAAGGTGTGTCAAATTTCGCACCTTCTTCTTTTTATGCAAAAAAACAGCAGGGGAAGAGACAGTTAACAATCATTTTGACTTTCAACAGCCTTTTTTGATGACTTCGGTAAATCCCTTTCGTTCTGCTTATGCAATTTTTTCTGCTTAATAACCGACAAGATATTTATTTCTGATACAGCGATGGGGGTGACTCAGATTTTATTTTTGTACTACAAGGTATACCAAAAGTTAGAACGTATAATGATAGTCCTTATCCTCACTTATATCATACATGACCTGTTCTAATCTTTTAAGCAAGCAAGCGGTATAATTTTGACACCATCAGGGCGTGTATAAGCCATTTCTCCACCCGTCATGACAATCATCAAATCGGGTTCACGCAGTGGAACCTGCTTCTCGGTTTTGTTATGTTCCTGAATGAGCCGCTTAATCTCCAAAAGGTGTTTGGCTCCTTCTTCGATTTCACAACTGCCCAACTTACACTCTATCAACGCATAACGTCCATCATCAAGATGAAGCACCAAGTCGGCTTCCAATCCATAACGGTCACGATAATAAGACAAACGGCTGTCGTGAGATGCAGAATACACCCTAAGATCGCGTGCGCACATTTGTTCGAAAATAAAACCGAATGTCTTTAATTGAGTCATCAAGACTTCAGGTGACAAGTTGAGTGATGCAACTGCAACAGAAGGATCGCAGAAGGCACGTTTGGGCCTACTTTGAATAGTTGCCTTACTCCTTATAGACGGACACCAAGCCTCTATGTCTTGAATGACGAACAATTTTTCAAGTGCCTCTATATAGCTTTCAAGCGTAGGTCGGGTACATTCCACATCATCAGCAGCTGTAACATCAGCTAAGATTGAGGTGGTTTTTGCCAATGTAGAGATGTTGCGTGCATATGATTTCATAATCATATGCGCCAATTTCTGATTTCTCTTCACTCCATCAATGCGAGATATGTCATTTTTATATACAGACTTTACATATTCTTTAGCGACAAACAGTTTTGCTTTGTCATCGCTTAAATTCAATGTAGCTGGCCAACCTCCTCTACACGCAGAAAAAATAAGTTCTTCTATGCTCAGTTCTGAAGTGGCAAACACTTCTTGCTGAGGATTGTCAAACATCTCCATCAATGATACGCTGCCATTAGACTCTCCATATTCCCATAGGCTCATAGGCAACATCTCCATTCGAGAAATACGTCCTGTTCCGCTATGGTGGATTTTATTGTCGTCTACTGCATTTGAGCCTGTCAATATGAATTGTCCTGGCAAGCCTCGCTCGTCCACCTTTGTACGCACTGCATCCCATAGCATTGGGGCTTCTTGCCATTCGTCTATCAAGCGAGGCACATTGCCTTCAAGCAAGAATGACGGCTTGGTAATAGCTGTTGCCAGATATTCTTCGCGATGATCTGTATCTTGCAAACTTATAACACTGTTTGCCAACTGCTTGGCTGTAGTAGTCTTGCCGCACCATTTTGGACCTTCAATGAGCACGGCCCCCATTGCTTTAAGATGCGCTTTAAGTTGCACGTCAAAAACTCTATTTAAATATACCATATTCACTTGTATATTTTGTTTTTCTTAATTTCTGACGTAAAGTTACTCATTTTTATTTAATTACAAAGACTATTTTAAGTTTTCATTGTGTTTCATTTTAAATTTTAGATATATTCTATTTATAATTTTCGCTGTGTTTTATTTGTAGTTTTCGCTATAACCCGTTTGGCGTTTTTGTGGCATTCCGTTTGATGTACTTGCGGTATCTCATCCAGTATTTTTGCGGTAGCCTATCTACATTATGAAGAAAAGCCTAATTCCTTATATATTTTCAAGCCAAGAGGGTGTGTCAAAACTCCTTTTTTAGAAATTCACCCCTGCTACAGATAATTCGTGGCAGGGGTAAATCTTTCTATTAGGGCATTATGACACACCCTCTTGAACATAGAGAAGTAGTCTATATTTTCATCGCAACACGAACACTAATTCAATAATAATCAGATAGAAAAACACAAGATCGAGTAAAATCAAAATGCAGACATGCTCTTTTTGATTTAATCGTTCCCCTCCTTCTGAATATCCGTTTCGCGTCCAAAAGAGCGATATTCCAGCGGAGTAAAACCGGTACGTCTTTTGAATAGTGAGAAGAAATGCTCAGTAGATTTATAATCGAGCATAAAAGAGATTTCCTTAACAGATTGAGAGGTTTCTACCAATAGTTGTTTTGCTTTGCGCAATTTCAACTCCTGAAAATACTTTGCCGGAGCATAACCGGTATAATCTTTAAAGACCTTACGAAACCACGAATAACTGATATTCAACTTCATTGCCAGTTCCTCCGGATCAATATCCTTAAAGACATTTTCGTTCATTATAATTTTTGCCTGTTCGATCTTCTGATCTATATCTCCTATTTCAAAAATTTTATTCTTCGAAATAGAAAAAATCATGCCAAGCATGTGCATTACAATACCCGAAAGATATTGCTGAGCAGAAATCTTATCCTGCTCTGCAATCTCCAATGCACGGGAAAAGAGCGAGACCAACTCCTCATTCAGCCCGACTTCAAGTACCTGATTGTCTTCAGATAGAAAGCCTTCTCCGGACAAGTTATTAATTACCGGTCCTTCGAAACCAATATAGTATTCATTCCAACCGGTCTGTCGATAAGGGTGGTACGTATGCCATTGACCCGGGAAAAGCAACATCAGCCGTCCTTTACAGACTTGCTTTTCAGGAGTTGTTTCTGATGTAAACAGACCTCGTCCTTTGGTTATATATACTATTTGGTATTCACACAAAACGCGCCCTTTACTGGTATTAAAGAAATAACCGGAAGGGTGATTTTTCAATGGATAAGGAGAGTCCGGCAAAATAGACTGAAACCCCACAGTATTGACCCATAAACCAAACTTACGATCCAGCTCATTAACTATCAAATACTTGAATTCAACTCCCAAATCGTTATAATGCTTAGTCATAGGTGCCTTGTCATAATAATAAATAATAGGAAACAGCAGCCAAAGATAATCATAATATTCTAAAAGCCCTACGATTTACAATTCTTTCATTGGAAAAGCTTTTAATAAAGTAAAAAGGTTAGTTGTGTGTGTGTCTGAGAATTGTCGTATTGTTTCACAAAAGTGCCTCATCCTCCATCCAGTTCTTTGCATTATCGGATTTCGAATTTAGACAAAAGCTGTGATAAACACGAATAGACTGACATAAATCTTCTATATTGATATTTTTGCTAACAGGTGCTTTGACTAAAAAGTTGCAAATAGAGAAAAAAGTGCATAAAAGAATAGATAATATACACTTTTTCTGCATATTTTTAGACGAAAAGAGGATAAATATGCAGTTTTACCCGACATGTTAATGTACTTTTTCCCGGTGGAAAGCTTCAGTTTCTCGTAGAGGAACGAGTCGTTCCTCTACGAGAAACCATAAGAGTCTCTACGGGAAAAGTATTTTTCTCTTGTAGTGACCCACTTTTTATGCTAACAGTAGATAGAATTCTGTCTTCTTTGAAATAGAATAAGGACGGATATATGCATATTCTACGACAAAATGCAAGCAAAACACAAAACCGCCAACCCAGATGACATCTATTTATTCACATTGATAGCTATTTTAAACAGTCAACATGAAAATGTAGACAGTTTTTAGCGCCAACACTATCTTCTACTTCAATAAGGGGATTCTGCATCAACAAAAATATCACATTGACATTTTGTAAAAGTACTCGTATCTTCATACTGTAAAAACGTTGTGAATCATGTATCCATACAAGCAGGTATAATAAAGCTGATCATCAGCAACCAGAGAAGTTAGTGACAATCAGTTTACTTTATTTGAATATTCCCCAAAGCTATCAACGTGAATGATCGTTTATTGTCGAGATTGCGAACCTTATATTTTGCTTACAAATTTCTCTGCCGGATTTTGTGGAAATGTTTTCTGTTTTTTTTAGTAGGGTATTCTTTTAAACTGTATATATAATATACAAATGAATAGTTGGATAAATTAAAAGGTGAAAAACATGGATAAAGGTAATTAATATAGCCGAGACACTATTTCGTACTAACTGCGTGTATCTAAATGGAAATAGTCAGTATTTTGTTAACGTTAAAAAGAATACTAAATGAGAAAAAATTTGAACCGTGAGATTAAAATCTCACAATTTATCTTATTCCTTCTTACCCCGTTTTTTTTGAATGCTACCGTGCAAGAAGAAAAAAGAATTAGTTTGGACTTTACAAGTGCTCCATTAAGTCAGGTTTTGAATGAGATTGGTAAGCAAGCCTCACTTCGCATTATTTATAATACGAAAGATGTAGATCCTGATAAGATTGTTTCTGTGAAAGTTGATCAGAAAAGATTGGCATCTGTTATGGCTAATCTATTGAAGAATACAGACACAACCTATACATTGAAAGATGGTTGTTTAGTCCTTTTTTCATCTAAGGGGGGAAAAGCGCCACAGCAAGATAAACGTTCTATTAAAGGGGTAATATCTGATGAGAAGACAGGGGAACCTCTTATCGGTGTAAGTGTCAAGATTCAGGGAACCAGCACAGGAACTATTACGGATCTGAATGGGAACTATGCCATTGAGGTAACGAGTGATAAAGATATATTGGAATTTTCTTATATCGGATATAAAACAGTAGTGCTTTCAGTATCGGGAACGACTTCCTTTAATATAATAATGAAAGAGGATTCCCAGCAATTAGGCGAAGTGGTGATTACTGCAATGGGCATCGAAAGGAAAGCAGAATCTTTGACCTATGCCACCCAGCAAATCGGAGGTAAGGAATTAACTCGTGCAAAAGATGTAAACTTTGTAAATTCCTTGCAGGGAAAGAGCGCCGGTTTAACAATTACTCCTAATTCTTCAGGAGCCGGTGGCGGCTCTTCTAAAATAACTCTCCGTGGGCAAAGTTCTATTTTAGGCAATAACCAACCATTAATAGTATTGGATGGAATTCCGATGTCGAATGGAATGTCCGGACAATCTCAGGAAATCCTTATGGCTGCTTCTCGTGACGGAGGTGATTTACTGTCCACTATCAATCCGGATGACATTGCGAATATATCCATCTTGAAAGGGCCCAATGCCGCTGCATTGTATGGTAGTGCTGCTAATAACGGTGTCATTATCATTACTACGAAAAGCGGGCACGAAGGTAAAGTTAAAGTGGACTTTTCCAGTAACCTGACGATGGAAACACCTTTGGTCTATCCGGAACAACAGAAAGTCTTTGCCCCTGAAATAGTGGGCAGTGAAGTACGTTATAATGCCTGGGGTAGTAAAATTTCTGATATAACAGATGATCAGTTGGCTATGTTCCCTTATTTAACTAAAAATCCAGGTAATAATATTACTGATTTTTTTAAAACAGGACAGACTTATAATAATTCGATTTCATTAAATGGAGGGACTGAACATTCCAGTACTTATTTTTCTTATGGGAATACTGTACAGAAAGGTTTGATGGATAAAAACAAATTTGTGAGGCATAATCTCCTTTTTAAGCAAAGCTATAATCTGTTTAATGAAAAATTAAAATTGGACCTTTCATTGAATTATGTGACTCAGAAAACGAACAATCGTCCTGTTATCGGCAAGGCAAAAGGCGCATTACCGGGACTATATCTGACTCCTGCAACAATAGATTTACGCTATTTTGACCAGTATAGAACTTATATTGCAGATAAGAATGATCCGTTGGTAACCAATCCTGCTCTTGATCCGAACAAGGAAAATGATGTGGTGAATCCCAATCTGGAAGGTGTGGCAGTACAAAATTTTCCATGGGTGAATAATCCGTATATCAATAATCCTTATTTCATGTTGGATGCGATTGATGATGAGGCTTTTCGCGATCGTATAATGGCTTCCTTTACAGCGAAATACCAAATACTGGAAAGCCTGTCTGCTCAAGGACGTGTAAGTTTGGATAAAACTCATGATGAGAATACTGTACTTGAATTGGCTACTATACGTGTGGCTAAAAACCAAACATTGGGTGCTACTTATTGGGGGGACAGAGCCTCACATCGTGAGATCTATTCAGACTATCTGTTGACATATGCTGAAAGATTTAAAGATAAAATCTCATTTAACGCAACAATCGGTACTAGCCTTAAACGTATTAAGGACCATTCTATTTACATGACTAAAACAAACGATAACACCTATGTCTCTCCGAATATTCCTTACCCTATATCCGGTGCTTTGGGCTCTAATAAAGAAGGCTATAAAGGAAGTTTGTTGACGGGACAGGATGTTACGCCTACAACAAATTGGGAAACTGCAATCTTTGCCACAGCGCAAGTCGGATTTTGGGATAAAGGATATCTGGATGTTAGTTTCCGTAATGACTGGTCAAAAGCATTTCAACAATTTGCCACCAAAGGTAAATATAAGAGTTTTCCCTATTATTCTGTAGGGGGAAATCTTTTATTGAAAGAATTATTGCCCTTTAGTATGCCTGAAGTCGATGCAATGAAATTGAGAGCATCTTATAGTGTTGTCGGCAATTCTATACCGGCAGAATTTTATGCGGCACAGTTTGCTAATCCTTTGACGGGCAACATCGATGCAAGGAATCCGAGTTTTGATAATCCGAAGCCTGAGACTACCCGGGCTTTTGAGGTTGGTTTGGATGCTACGTTGTTTGATAATAAACTGAATGTTGATGTAACTGCATATCAAAGTACCATGGAAAATCAGTTTATGAGGATTAGTACTGCTACAGGACAGACAAAACCTATCAATTCAGGTAAAATCAGAAATCGTGGCATTGAATTTACTGCTAATTACAATGCGATTTCTACTAAAAATTTCAGATGGACTACTGGTCTAAATCTATCTTACAATGATAACAAAATTATAGAAACATATACAGCACCGGACGGAACAACGGATGATTGTATTATGAGCGCGAGTGGCGTTGAGATTCAGACTAAGTTTGTTAAGGGAGGATCTTATGGAGACTTGTACGGGAAAGACTTTGTATATGGAGAGGATGGCAAAATTAAAATACAAGATGGAAAACCTGTATTAACAAGCGAATATAGCCGTTACCTTGGTAATGCAAATGCCAAATTTAATTTCGGATGGAATAATACTTTTAGCTATAAGGATTTTTCTCTTTATGTCTTAATAGATGGAAAAGTAGGAGGAAAAGTAATCTCATTGACACAAGCTGAAATGGATTTTTATGGATTATCTGAAAGGAGTGCAGAAGCCCGTTTGACAAATAACGGAATGGTGGACTTACCTGACGGACAGCAAATAACAGCCCGTAATTATTATGAAACCATAGGCGGGGCGCATTTGGACTGTATTTATAAAGGAACAAACGTCAGATTACGGGAAATTTCTTTAGGGTATACATTTTATGATTTGCTGGGACCTTCCAAACATCTGGTTTTGTCTTTAATTGCACGGAATTTAGGATTCTTGTACAAAGACTCACCGGTGGATCCGGATATATCTGCAACGGCTGCTAATGCTTTTGGTGGGGTAGACTCATTTACATTACCGACTACCCGTAGTTTTGGGTTTAACATAAAATTAACATATTAATTAGCCATTTGAATATGAAAAAGATATATAAATCAATATTTTTTTGCGGCCTATTGGGGATTGGCGCATTAACTGTCGGGAGTTGTGGAGATGCATTTGACTATCCTGATTGGCAGATTATTGACGATAAGCAAAGTGATACTTCCGGAGGAGACGGCGTAAGCATGGGGGATGTTTCTGATGAGGTGCTGGAAGGAGAATTGCGGCAGGCAATGGAGTATGTCATTGATTTTAGAGAACATAAATATCAATATCAGCGTAATACGAATATAGATGTTTTTGCCGGATATTGTACGGTCTCAAAAAGCAAATTTGATTTTGGGCAGCCCTTGTATCACACCTATGATTATCCAAACGGATATTATGGAGGTCCGCTTGGTGAAAGCCAGAAATTATTTCCTCAACTTTATCATGCCTATTTTTTTGCAGAAAGTCATGGACTTCCGGAATGGAAAGCGATAGCCCAAATTCTGTATGCTTATAGTATGCATGAATTGGTGGACTTTTTTGGAGTGATTCCGTATAATGATTATCGTAAGTTGAAAGAGACAAATCCATTGGAATATCTGTCTTGTGAGGATACATATAAGGCTATCTTTAATGACTTGGGGGAAGCAATTACAACTTTGAAGGAAAGAAAACCGTCTGCAGAAAAATTGAGACGTGTGGAAGGTGAAAAAGAGGGATATTCAAAAGGAGATTGGAGGAATTGGGTACGATTGGCCAATTCTATACGATTAAGAATGGCATTAAATATGGTGAAAGTCAATCCGGAGGAAGCGCAGAATATTGCAGAAAATGCGGCAAACGATGAAATAGGATTGATTAGCGAGGATTTTGGACTACCAACAGATAATGGCAATACTTATCAGCATCCTTTACATAAAATCAGTTCAGAATGGGAGGACTCCCGTTTGGGGGCCTCTTTAGAGAACATTATGAAACGTTATAACAATCCGCTACTTGAAGTGTGGTTCTCCAAAAATGGAGCTGCCATTAATTCCAAAACATCAGGGAAGAAGACATTGGATGTCGCAAAAGATTGCGTCGGTATGCGTCAAGGATGTTCCGTAGATCCAAGTCCGGCGGAGAACGGTTATAAAGCATTTTCTAAATTTCAAGTTAAATATATGCCACGTACCTTATTTAAGGTTACCGAGGTGCTTTTCCTGCTTTCTGAAGCGAAACTCCGGCAATGGAATGTAGGGGGGATTAGTGCAAAAGATTTTTACGAGCAAGGAATCAGAAAGGTTTTTGAAGAAAATGGTCTGGCTGGTGCGGCTGATGCTTATCTTAAACAGACTGTTGCTAATACAAAGATTGTCTATAAGGATTACTACCAATCTGAGTTTAGCGAAACAGATCAGAGCCGTGGCGTACAAGTAGGGGTAAAATGGGATGAAAGTGATCCGGATGAAGTGAAATTGGAGAAAATCATTACTCAAAAATATATTGCCGTTTTCCCTCAATCAGCCGAAGCATGGACCACGTTTCGACGTACAGGATATCCTCGGCTATTTTCGGTTGTAAAGGAAGTTAACGGGGTAGCTCGAAACTGGCCGGATAAATCGTTTGATAATGAATTGCAGATACGGCGTATCCCATTTGGCGAAAGTTCCTCTAATGAGAATGTGAATATCCCGTATATTGAAGCAGCGCTTGGAGGAGACAACGCAGCCGGTACACGTGTATGGTGGGATGTACCAACAGAAGGACGTGATGAGAATAATCGTATTGTTCCGAGAAATTTTTAATGTGTAAACAGATAATAAGAGAAATATGATGATCAAAAAAATTATATATTATGTCTTGACGCTATTCGTTACCTTTTTAAGTTTGACGGGGTGTAAGGATGACGATATGGAGTATGTTAAGATTTCCAAGACAACAGTAACATTATATCCCAATGAGTCATACCTATTTCAAGTTCTTGCTGCAGGAGAAGATATTTTTCCGGGAGAAGTCGTTTGGACTATTAAAGAGGAAATTCCCGATGACGGTATACAGGGAAGTGTGGCGGCAATTGATGAATCCGGTAAAGTTACAGGAATTAATTATGGAGAAGCGATAGTGAAAGCGACTCTTCAGGATGGACGTTATTTGTTGGCTGTTGTGACTGTGACGGAGCGCATCGGACCGGCAGATCCGAGCTTCTCGTTCGAGCAGAGTAAATATTATATCAATCCCAGTACTATTTCAGACTCGTTGGTTATAAACATAGCTCCTGATTTGTTAGAACTTTATCCATTAGAATTTATTTCCTCTGATGAATCTGTATTATTAGTGGATAATGCAAGTAAATTGCAGGAAACAACACAAGAGGGTACCTACAAAATAGGTATTCATCCGCAAAATGTCCGGAAAGAAGAGCCTGTGAAAATAATAGCTAAGTTAGGAGCGGTAGAGATAGAATGCGAAGTTTATGTAAAAGTGAAATTGTATTTGTCTTTATTGCCTTTTGAAGGGGCTGAAATAGTAGAAATAGAGCAGAGCAGCTATAAATTTACAATTAATAATGATGAAAAGGGAAAGGATACGATTGTTGCGTATTATAGGGCATATCCGGATGATCAGGCAACGATAGACAATCTTGATTTTAAAGTGTCAACTTCCGGCGAAGGATTGGTTGTGAATAAGCATGGAATGCGCAATGAGGTATCTGGAGAATACATTATTGTGGTTACTTCCGGAGGGATACCGGGGAATGCAACCGTGACAATAGAAGCAGAAGGTCGGAAAGTGACAGCCAGTTGTGAGGTTTATGATAAAAATGATTATACGGTTGAATCTGTCACTATGCTTAATCCGGAATATACAATAGAAGATGTATCTTTTTATAATTTGTTCCCAGAAGTTGATGTGGCACCTTTTGGTATTACTGATTATTGGCCTGTGATGTGGACCTCTTCTGATGAAGATATAGCAACGGTAGGGAATGATGGATTAGTTGTATTCCGTTCTCCAGGAGAAGTTGATATTATTGCTACATCAAGAGACAAGAGTGCAAAATGTCATTTTAAGGTTTTATTAAAAGTCAATTCCATCAGTTTTATAAATGTTGCGGATTCCTATTATGCTGGTGAGTCTTTCAAATTTGCGACTGAGGTAAAGGCCAATTTGAAAAATATTCCGGAGAAGCGTTTTGTTTGGGAATCTTCTAACGAAGAAGTCGCTATCGTAAATGCTGTAGGAGTTGTGACCGCTGTTGCTGCAGGAACCTCAACGATAACCGTTTCTATAACAGACGATAAGGGAAATGTTGTAAAAGCAGGAAAAGAAATTTTGGTACGGAATGCTGACGGCATTGATATTTATGACCTTACATTCGATGATAGATTCGTATGGTATCAAGAGACATTGAAAACACTTTCGATTTATATTGAGGAAGAGATTGAACAAAATAATTATACGAATTATGTGACTTTTGATTTCGATCAGGATATTAATTTGGAAGACACACATACTTATGAAATAGGCAAGAACTTATCAGGGAAAGTAACGTATTATAAATCAGAGGAAGAGCAGACTCTTGTCAACTTATTGAGTGGTACATTGAAAGTAGAAGGAGGAAGGTTGATTTTCAATTTTAAGGTAGGAATTTCAAACAAGCAGTCTACGATTAATGGTACTGTTAACTTATAATCAATCATTTAGATATAGTGTTACTCCCGGAGTGTTTTACTCCGGGGTTTAATTAATCAAATTTTACTTTTATGGAAAAAATCAAACGTTATTATGTAGGGATTTGTCTGTTGATGAGTAGCGTGGCATTCGCCCAAGTTCCTTCACATCCGATGTATGTGAATGAAAGTGGTAAGAGTATCTCTTTTTATGAAGCCTATTCCAATTGGCAACCAGGAACTGCTTTGTTCTCAGATGCAGCAGCCGAGGATGAAGAGTTCTTTATTTCTCGTGTGAAGCCTAAAGAGCGTTTTACACATTCGGCTACTCAGATTGATCCGGAAATGACTTCGGACAGAAAACTTTTATGGTGGTGCCCGATTGGTGCAACTGATGGTGGAGGATGGAAATCACTACCCTCTTATTTTTTTGATTCGGAGGTGTTTAGTATGTGGAGTTATGTTGACATCTATGGAAATTGGACAGCTCCAATGATTCGTATGGCCGGCGCCTTTACGGATGTTTGTCATAAGAATGGTGTAAGGACATCGACATTGGCTGCCATACCTTGGGCTGCGACAATTAATGCAACAGATGGTGGGCATGGGCAGACAATGAAAGCCATGATTGATGGTGGCGCAGACAAATTGCTGAAATTTTTGCGATACTATGGTATTGACGGAATCGGTTATAACTCGGAATTCAATATTGGTTCAGGCTTAAGTGCTACTGCATTGAAGACATTACTGTCCGAATGTTTTGCTAAACGAGAAGATGCAAAATGGCCGTATTTTACTAATGCCTGGTACTCTCTAATGAGTAGTGGAGGGTCTGTCGGTGGAACAGATGCACTTAGCTCTTCGAACCAGGATTGGTTTCATTGGAATGGGAATCCTACATCCGATGCATATTTCATGAATTATAACTGGGGAGCGAGCGGGCTGTCTACTTCTCAGAGCACGGCAAAAAGTTTTACAGGCCGTTCTTCTTATGACGTATATGGTGGCATGGATTTTCAAGGTAGATCTGTAGCTGATTGGATTGCTTTAGAAAATGCAGAGATTTCTGTAGGAATTTGGGGAGCTCATAATATGAATATGATTTTTGAAGGAAGAGGAGAATTAGGTTCCAGCCCATTGACCAAGCAAAAAACATATCAGTTGATTAGTGAGAATGTATTTACGGGGTCTACTTATAATCCTGTAAATGATTTGGAGATAAAAAATATTTTAAGACATTCTACAACTGCCAAAGATTTTCATGGTTTTTCTAAGTTCATTACTGCTCGTAGTGTGTTGGCTGCTGATGATTTGGCGGCAGAACCATTTGTTACCTATTTCAATTTGGGTAATGGTACTTTCTTCAATGTCGACGGACAGACAACATTCAACAATGAATGGTACAATATCGGCATACAAGATTATTTGCCTACATGGAGATGGTGGTTTACTTCCGATTTTATGGGAAGAGATGTGAAGGATGTCCCGGAAAAGGGTTTGAAGGCTGAGTTTACTTGGGACGACGCTTGGTTTGGCGGGTCTTGTCTTTCTATAGCAGGCCAGACTGATAAAGAATACCTACACTTGTTTAAAACCAAATATCCACTAAAGACCGGTGATGTATTGACTATCCGTTATAAGGTTGTTAGCGGTACAGGATCTATGACTGTAGCATGTGCAGCAGAAGGTACGGAAAACACAGAAGTATCGGCTATTGTCAAAAGCGGTATGGTTTCAAGTAAGGAGTGGGTTGAGAAAAACATTAAGGTTGGTGTGATCCCGGGGGCTTTAAGATTGAATAATAAAACGCTTGCTATGCTTGGTTTGAGTTTTGAGAATACATCTGCTGATTTTAAAGTACTGATTGGTGAGATTTCATTGACACGTTCAGATGCTGTGACTCCGGTTCAGCCAACCATCACCAACTCTAAAGCTTTGACTACCAATTACAAAGGATTAGATTTTAAATTATCCTTCAAAATGAAGGATCGTGATGTCGCTCATCCTGAAGAACCTATCTATAATGAAGATGTTAATACTTGGTACTATAAAATCTATATGCAGCAGGAGGGAGACGAACCGATTATGTGTACGGCCACTACTTCATGGGCAGCTTATGTAGTGAGTGCTCCATTTGATATAGAGGGTAGTAAAAAGGTCAAATTAGGAGTTGCTGCGGTTGCTTTGGATGGTAAGAGTGAGTCTGAAATTGCTTGGACGGACTGGCTGGTTGCACCGGATAATACAGCTGTTGAAGGTATTGAGATTGATAAACCAGTAATTAAGGCTAATGAATTATTTATGATTAAGTACATTGACCCAACTCACGCACCGGCTGATAAATGGGAAATTCTGGATGCACAGACTGGAGTCGTTATTAATGAATTCCCAAGTTCCGCATCACTTGAAGCTTCTCTTGAAGAAATCGGCATTTATGACCTTCGTATTACTTCAGGAGAAAGTGTGGAATTACATCAAGCGCTAATTCAGATTTCTTCTGAAGAGGTAGGAGCTATGCCTGAAATTAAAACATTGACAGCAAATGACAGTGAGGAGCCTATTACAATAGAAAAGGGTGATGAGGTAATATATAAATATACAGGACGCTATGCAGACGGATATGTCTCTCGTGGCTTGCGATTGAATGAGATTGCTTTTGGGGTTCCTGCCGGTCAATTGAACTTTAATAGTCAATCTCCTTTCAGTATTGCTTTCTGGTTTAAACCGGCTGTATTTAATCACATAAGCAGTGGTACACATCTACTGAATATACGTGCAGCGGAAGATCGCTGGCCGGACAGTGATTGGGGCTGGCTTTGGACACATATAACTTCAGGCCAAGGTGATGGTTTAGAAACTAACCAAGTTAATAAACTTTCATTCAATTTGAAGAAAAGAGAATCTGGAGCCGGTACAGAAACCAAACTCGTAGCAGAGGATTTTACTTTTGTTCCTAACCAATGGTATCATTTGGCATTGGTGGTAGATTATAATAACGGACGTGATGTTCGGTTGTATATCAACGGAAAGCTTATCAATAGTGGTGAGAAGATAACGAATGTAAAAGACTGGAAGAATGCTTACACGATCATGGTTGGTGGTATTGCTGCCAATAGAGCCGGTTTTGATGGTTATCTGGATGAATTCCAATTGTATAATAAAGGTCTGACTACAGAGGAAGTAAAAAAATCAATGGAACACCAAACAGTAATACCGGAATCATTGATTGGCTATTGGGATTTTGAGACAGAGCCAAATGAAAATAATGAAATTCTTAGTACAGGTAGCGACAAGACTCTGAAAGGTTATATGACTGAAATCAAGACCGTCTCTCAGGGGGTGAACCAATATGTTCCAGTAGATATCACTTATGGGACAGGTGCACCATTTATCTCAGGCAGTATCTTTAAAGTTGAGACTAAACCGTCTTGGAAATTGGAAGACGCCCAGATTAATGGAGATATTGCAGGAACGGGTGAAGCAGGAAGTGTGCTAGCGGCTTATCCTTCAGAAGGCGAATTCAACGCTATCTTGACATTGGAGAATAGTTGGGGAGCAGTATCCCAAACGTACCGTTCAGTAACAGTGAAAGATGACGGAAGCGGTTTTGCTGATAGCGAATTGGAAATTGCTTATAATGCTTACCCGAATCCGTTTGTAGATGAATTAAATATCCGTTTTGTAAATGGGGGCACATATACCGTTGAAGTATTCGATGCTACAGGAAAAACGGTTAGTGTAAAAGAAACGATGGTAGCTGATGGCGAAAATGTTCATTTAAGTGTAAATGGTGCTGCTGGTATTTATTTTATTAATATAAAACAGGATAGTAAAATTCTGAAGGCACTGAAGATTATAAAGAAATAATATTAGTTATTATCCTCAACATATTATATCTATGTTTTGATGGGGAAAGGAGCTGTTATGTAATGTAAATATAGTATGTAGCAGCTCCTTTTGTTCTTATCGTTTTCTAAACATATAATTCCTTTTTGTTAAACTAAAAAAATCTATTATTGAAAATGAAACATTACATTTCTTTAATTACAGTTTTTGTCCTGATGAGTGTACTACCGCTTTGGGGGCAATCGGGGCAATCACTTGTACTGAATGGTACAGATCAATTGATGAAGATTACTTCTCATGATGACTTTAACATCTCAACCGAAGAGAGTTTCACTGTTGCCTGTTGGGTCAAGGTAAATCGATGGGCAGCCGGCCAACGGTTTGTTGCAAAACGGAGTATGACCGGTACTCCCAAAAGCGGATATGAATTGTGGGGTGGACAAAGTGCGAGTCAGTTTTATGCAGATAATGCTCCAAATGACGCCGGAAATCATGATAATTCCATGAGTGTATGGTCTACCGAATCCGGTAGTTTGGATACCTGGGCACATGTCGCTTTTGTAGTCGATAGAGAAAATGGAAAAATGTATCTGTATCATAACGGAAAACAGGTTGGAAGTTCCGCTACAAAAAATATCAGTCCATGGTATGTGGAAAATGATTATGACGTTACTGTAGGAGCCGGACGGACTTCAGCAACGGAATACGCCTATTTTTTGAAAGGTGAAATTGATAACCTGCGTTTTTGGAAAAAAGCATTATCACTGGATGAAATCAATACAGATAAGACAGACGAAATGCTTATATCGGAAGGATTGGTGGCTGCCTATGATTTTGAAAACATCAATGGATTGACCGTTCCGGATGTCAGTGGAAACGGACATGACGGAGTACTTGTGAATTATCCGGTTGATGGTCCTTGTAAAGTGGCTTCAGCTTCTGTTGTGCAGGATGCTGATTTTACCGGTCGTGGTAATGCGGATGAAGTGGTACTGAAAGTCGTGTTGGACATGGAAGGAACAGAGCCGGTTCAGTGTAATAAACTTACTTTGAATATGGATGGAACTACCAATGTGCAGGATGTGAAAAACATTAAGGTGTATTCTACCGGAAATACAAATAGTTTTGATGCTCGCTATGCTGCTACTACCGCTACTTTATTAGGTAATTGTAACCCCGCTTCCGGAGAAATAACTTGTGAACTTACAGGAGAACTGACTTCGGGAACCAATTATTTATGGGTTGCATACGATATAGCTGATAATGCAATAGAAGGCAACAAAGTAGATGCGAATATAGTTTCTATTACTACTGCAGATGAAACATATACTTTTACAGGAGGTTCTGTTGAAGGAGAACGTACTATTCTATTGAAGCGTAAGTTACTCTTTGCACCTGGCGATGCCGGTTCTAAAAACTATAGGATTCCGGCGATTATCACTGCTGAAGACGGCTCTCTGGTTGTTGCAACAGACAGACGCAAATATAATCAAAGTGACTTGCCCGAAGATATAGATGTGGTTATAAGAAGAAGTGAGGATGGAGGCATCACATGGTCTGAACCGCTAACCATTGCCGAGGGAACAGGAGTACGTAAAGGGTTTGGTGATGCCGGTTTAGTACGTACGACGGAGAAAAATGGGCTTCTTTGTATTTTTGTAGGTGGCGAAGGTATTTTCAATAATTCCTCTCCTTCGAATCCTACCCGTACTTATGTTTGTAAAAGTACGGATAATGGTAAAACGTGGAGTGAGCCTCGTGACATTACCGGACAACTTTATGGAACGGAATGCACTGTTACTGACAGACAAGGATGGTATGCTTCTTTCTGCGCTTCGGGCAATGGATTGCAGACAAGAGATGGACGAATTATGTTTGTAGGTGCTGTTCGTGAGAATTCAGCAAATACCCTTTCTAACTTTGTTTACTATTCAGATGATAACGGAGAGACATGGAATGTATCTCAACGGGCTAAATTAGGCGGCGACGAATCCAAAGTTACCGAATTGAATGATGGAACAATTTTAATGAGTATCCGTCGTCAAGGTAAAGGTCCCCGTTATTATACAAAATCAACTGATGGAGGTATCACATGGGGAGAAGTGTCTGAATGGGCTGAAATGCTTGAACCCAATTGTAACGGTGATATAATCCGATATACATCTGTCAGTGATGGTTATGAGAAAAATCGTCTATTACACAGTATCCCCAATGATGCAGTAAGCAGACGGAATGTCTCCGTGTTTGTAAGTTATGACGAAGGACAAACCTGGCCGGTTAAGAAGGCGATTTGTCCTACCGGCTCTGCCTATTCTTCATTGACTATTCTCCCTGACGGTACTATCGGGGCGTATGTGGAAGAAAATAATAATACGGATAATATGTCTCTCTATTATAATAATTTCTCTTTAGAGTGGTTGACTGATGGAGCGGATACCTATTATGCCGCCGGAGAAACGGAAGTTGTTAAATCTCCTACGTTCTCGGCTCCGGAAGGGGAATATGAAAATTCCGTAAAGGTAGAACTGGAGACTGCTACTGAAGGAGCATCTGTTTATTATACATTGGACAAGAGTACGCCAAGCAGACAATCCGTTTTGTATGAAGGGCCGATTACAATAGAAGAGACAACTACAGTAAAGGCAATTGCCATAAAAGACGGTTTGGCCAACAGTGAGATCGCAACCGCTACATATACGATTATTCGTCCGGGAGAGTATTGTATATGGGATGAAGATACTTATCCACGAGGAGGTACAGACCGCGTGATTCGCTCGTTGAGTGTAAGCGGGGCTTCTCAAGCCGGTATAAGCCAGAGCCTAACGACAGTAATCGCCGGGGCGAGCGCTATCTCTCAAAGTAAAATAAATTATGACAATACAGATGATGTTTTAAACGCGACTATCGGTAATGAATTGTCTTTGACGGTTTCTGATTATAATCTATTCTGGACACATTTTTACGTGTATGTAGATTATAATCAAAATGGTGTTTTTGAGTCGAATGAGATTGTTTCGTATACACATTATAGTGATAATGGAACGGATTACTATGATAGTAAAGAAAATGTTGTAGAAGCAGGGGTGGTACAGAGAAGACTCCCGAGTTTTATAATTCCTGATAATGCTAAATTAGGGGAAACTCGTATCAGATTTAAAGCCGATTGGAATAGCTTGGATCCATGTGGTGCTTTGAAATTAGCCGAAAATAGAGGTACGATCTGTGACTTTACCATTAATATTCACGAGGTAGTGGAGGCGAGTGTCTCTTTTGAACAAGCAGAAGGGAGTGTATTACGGATAATGAATGGTGAAGAGGAGGTTTCTAACGGTGACAGTTTACCTTTAGGAACAGTCCTTTCAGTGAATACTGAGGTCACTTCTGATGATTATATAATACGTGCAGTCTTGGTGGACGGTGAAAAACTTGAAAACAATACGTTTGTGTTGACAGGAGATGTCATTGTCTCATTGGATATTATAAAAGGCAAACTTATAAATTATCAGGTGATAGGGAGTGGAAAACTTTCTGTATTGGATGATGCGTCAAATGAGATTGAGAGTGGGGCAATTGTAAACAAGGGTTCGGTTGTGACAATAAAATTAACTCCAGATGAGAATTATCATGTAGAAAGTGTTTTAATAAATGGTGCTGATAAGACAGAGGAATGTATATCAGATGTCGGCTATTCTTTGGAGGTAAATGAGAATTTGAATATTGTTGCGAAATTTACTATCGACTCTTATTTATTGAATTATTCTTGTAATGAAGATTTAGGAAAGATGGTGGTACAGAAATCGACTGGTGAGAATGTAATTTCCGGAGACTTAATACCTTATAATGAAAGAGTAACCTTTACACTCCAGCCGGCTGTCAGATGTTATATTGCAAGCGTAATGATTGACGGTGAGGAGAAAGTGGATGAGATATTAACCAATAAGTCATTCTCATTGAATATTATAAAAGAGACTACGGTTCAAGTGGTATATGAAGCCGAGAAATATTTTCTGACTTTAGCTAATGATACACCAAAGAAAGGGAAGCTAACAGTTAAAAGGATGAGCGACGGGACCGAACTGGCTGATCAGAGTGAGATTGTCAACAATGAAGAGTTGCTTATAGCCTGGGTACCTGAACAGGGATGCGAATTGGACAAATTATGGATAAAAGAAGGTACAGATGATGAATATGATTTAGTTGAAGCTGGCTTATTGGAAGAGTTGGGAGATAGTAAAGAGTTTTCCTATCCGGTATTTGCGAGTGTCTCTCTCCGTGCGGTATTTAGTGGTGATGTTTCTGTTGCCAATACGGAATTTGCCAATACGACGGTCTATGCCAAAGATGGCAATTTGGTTATTGAAAATGGAAAAGTTGGTTGTGAAGTGTTTGTATATGATGTATTAGGTCAGGCGGTTAAGTCTTTCATTATTGAGAATACATTAGAAACAGTTCAATTGGGAACCTCTTCCTTGTATTTGGTAAAGATTGTAGATGGAGCAGATTGCATTGTAAAAAAGGTAGGTAATATGTAAAATTGGCACTAAAAAAGAACCGGTTGCACGGATATAGCGTTTTTATGTGATTCAAACGCTGCTCCGTACAACCGGTTCTTGATATTTGAAAAGTGGAGTTTAAGATATCCTTCTATTTCTCATCATTTTTCCGGATCTCTACACGGCGGATTTTGCCACTGATTGTTTTCGGAAGTTCATCGACGAATTCAATGACACGCGGATACTTGTATGGTGCTGTCACTTTTTTCACATGGTTTTGAAGTTCCTTTATCAACTCTTCACCGGCTTGTGCTTTATATGCCTTGGACAAAACGATGGTAGCCTTTACTACTTGCCCGCGAATCTCATCGGGAACTCCGGTGATGGCACATTCCACAACGGCCGGATGAGTCATTAACGCACTTTCCACCTCGAACGGGCCGATGCGGTAACCGGAACTTTTAATGACATCATCGGCACGGCCTACAAACCAAAGATAACCGTCCTCGTCTTTCCAAGCGACATCACCGGTATAATAGATATCGTCGTGCCATGCTTCCTGGGTACGGGCAGCATCCCGATAATACTCTTTGAAAAGTCCCAATGGCTTTCCTTTGCTGGTACGGATGACGATTTGCCCTTGCTCGCCGGCCTCTACCGAACGTCCGTCATGGTCAATCAGATCCACATCATATTGCGGGTTGGGAACTCCCATACTTCCCGGCTTCGGCTCCATCCATGGGAAAGTAGCTACGGTCAGTGTCGTCTCAGTCTGGCCGAACCCTTCCATCAGTTTGATGCCTGTCAGCTTCTTGAAGGTGTCGAATACGGCGGGGTTCAGTGCTTCACCGGCAATGGTACAATACTGCAATGAAGAAAGGTCGTATTTGGTCAGGTCTTCATGAATAAGAAAACGGAAGATGGTTGGTGGCGCACAGAGAGACGTGACGTGGTAATCTTGTATCTTTTTCAGGATGTCACTCGGGGTGAATTTCTCATGGTCATATACAAAAATGTTGGCCCCGGCAATCCATTGTCCGTAGAGCTTTCCCCATACGGCTTTTCCCCAGCCGGTATCGGCTATGGTGAGGTGGAGGCTTTTCTCGGTAAGATTATGCCAAAAACTACCTGTGACGATATGTCCTAACGGATAAGTGAAATCGTGCGCCACCATTTTGGGCTCACCGGTAGTGCCGGAGGTGAAATACATCAAAGAGATGTCATCGTTCGTATTCGGATGTTCAGGTTTTACGAATGGGGCTGCAGCTTGAATACCTTGATGAAAATCTTCAAATCCTTCAGGGATTTCGGGACCTACGCTCACGAGCTTATGCACGGAAGGACAGTCGGGCATGGCATCGGTGATATGGTCGGTAATCACTTTTTCTCCGGCAGCGACAATCATCTTGATGTCTGCGGCATTGCAGCGATATATAATATCTTTTTTAGTCAACAAATGAGTGGCGGGGATAACCGTAGCTCCCAGTTTGTGCAAAGCTATAATGCTGAACCAGAACTCATACCGGCGTTTCAGGATTAACATTACCATATCACCGTGTCCGATTCCCAATGACTGGAAATAGGAGGCCGTAATATCCGTATAATGTTTCATATCGGCGAATGTGAACTGTATATGTTCGCCTTTATCGTTCGTCCACAGTAGCGCAGGCTTATCCGGTTCTTCCGCTGCCCAGGCATCTACCACATCATATCCGAAGTTGAAGTTCTCGGGTACGTTAATCTTAAGATTTTTGATGAAATCCTCCTGTGAGGAGAATGTTGTCTGTGATAAGAATCTTTCTACCATAATAATATTACATGATGACGGCAAGGAAGCGCACTTTTTTCCCATCGAGTGCTTTCATGCCGTGTGGAAGTTTTGAGTTGAAATAAAGACTGTCACCTTCGTTCAGTATCAGTTCTTTGCCATCGATATTAATCTGCATGCGGCCTTCAAGTACCAGATTGAATTCCTGACCGGTATGGCTGTTGTAGTGTATCGGCTCGTTATCCGGTTTCGGTTCAACGGTTACGATGAACGGGTCGGCATCCCGGTTCATAAATCCGGCGGCCAATGATTGGTATCTGTATGCTTTGGTGCGTTCGATACTTGTTCCCTTTCCGGCACGGGTCAAGAAGTAACTGCTCATTTTCGGCTCTTCGCCAAACATAAGTGCATCCAGGGCGATGCCGTATTTGCGCGCTATCTTTTGCAGCATACTTACGGAGATGTCATATTCTCCCGTTTCTGTCAAACGGTATTCTTCGGCAGAAATGTCACAATCGCGGGCGATGTCTTCTGCTGTAAGTTCCAGTACGTCGCGCAATCCGCGTAGGCGTTCGGCTATTTGCTTAATTTGGTCATCCATGTATTTAATGAATTAAATGTTAATAGTTTGTCGGCCCGTTTTCATACTCGCAACGGTTCTTGATTGTTTGAGGGCCTATTCCATTGGTGGTGTTATTTAGAAGCTTTCATTGCTTTTATTATTGCCGAGGTAAATCCGGCGTGTTCCAATTCGTTGATGCCCTTAATGGTGATTCCGCCGGGAGTCGTCACTTTATCAATCTCAACGCTGGGATGGGTATCTTTGTTTAGCAGCAATTCGGCTCCGCCTATCAGTGTTTGTGCAACCATTTTCATTCCGTCCTTAGGGGCGATTCCCATTTCGACGCCTGCCTGCATGGCTGCCTGCACATATTTCAGCACATAGGCAATGCCGCATGAAGTCAGCGCTGTTGCCGCTGCTATTTTACTTTCCGGTATCATCATGGTCAGTCCCATTTCATCGAACATGTCCGTTAATAATTTCTTCTGTTTGTCTGAAGCATTGCGGGCGGCCATGAGAGTCATGCTGGCGCGTTCGGCGATGGCCGTATTGGGGATAACCCGGAAGATCGGCATTTCCGGTTCACCGCAAAAATGCGCTAAATCATCGAAACAGATACCGGCTGCTAACGATACGAGTATCTGTGTACGTTTCAAACGGAGCGGTTCGAGTACCTCTTCAATCAACCAGGGTTTTACTGCAGCGATTACAATGTCGGCATTGCTGGCTGCTTCCATATTGTCGTTCGTGGTTTTAATGTTGGGAAAGTCGGCTTTTAGCTTTTCCAATTTCCCGTCAGTCGGGTTGGATACAACAATTTCATCTCCTTGGGCCAAATGCCCCTGCGCCAAACCGCGTGCAATGGCAGAGCCCATATTTCCTGCACCAATGATAGCTACTTTCATAATTTGATGTTATTTAGTACGTTGGAGACAAAGGTAAATGTAAAAAGTGAAAATTCGAATAATTGTGCCAGGTATTTTTCTTACGGGAATTTGATTTTATAAATTTATATACTATTTTTGTCTGATAATTGTAGGAATACCAGTGATTTATAAGATAACATTCCGGTATCCTATCATTTGAAACCATATACAAATCCTCTATTTATGAGAAAAGTTTTTCTGTTTGTAGCCTTGCTGCTTGCAGGGCAAAACTCTTCTGCGTTATCGGCTTCCGCCGATGAAATGATGCAGGTGCGTTCATCTTCCATTTACAAGAAAGGCTGGATCGATTTCAATAAAAATGGAAAGAAGGATATTTATGAAGATCCTACCCAGCCCATCGAAAAACGGGTGGAAGATCTACTGTCTCAAATGACCGTTGAAGAGAAAAGCTGTCAACTTGCCACTCTTTATGGGTTTGGGCGTGTCCTGAAAGATTCTCTTCCTACCGAACGCTGGAAAGAAGAGGTCTGGAAAGACGGAATTGCCAATATCGACGAGCAACTGAATGGAGTGGGTAAAGGCTATAAAAGAGCTTACGACTTGATTTATCCGTTTTCGAATCATGTGAAAGCCATTTATGAAACACAACGTTGGTTTGTAGAGCAGACGCGGCTGGGAATTCCGGTCGATTTCTCCAACGAAGGCATTCATGGATTGAATCATACGCTGGCGACTCCTCTGCCGGCTCCGGTAGCAATCGGGTGTACATGGAATCGCGATCTGGTGAACCAGGCAGGACATATTGTCGGTAAAGAGGGGAAAGCGTTGGGATATACCAATGTGTATGCTCCCATTCTCGATGTGGTGCGTGATCCTCGCTGGGGACGTACGTTGGAGTGTTACGGAGAAGATCCTTTCCTCATAGCAGAATTGGGCATACAGATGGTGAACGGTATTCAGTCTGAAGGCATCGGGGCTACTTTGAAACATTTTGCCGTATACAGCATTCCGAAAGGCGGGCGCGACGGACATTGCCGTACCGATCCACACGTCTCTCCCCGCGAAATGCATGAGTTGCTGCTTTATCCTTTCAAGCGGGTTATTAAGGAGGCAAAACCGTGGGGAGTAATGAGCAGTTACAATGATTGGGATGGTGTGCCGGTGTCGGCCAGTTATTATTTTCTCACTAAGTTGCTGCGTGAGGAGTATGGTTTCGATGGATATGTGGTCAGCGACAGTGAGGCTGTAGAGTTTGTTTATACCAAGCACAAGGTGGCCGACAGTTATGACGATGCAGTACGTCAGGTACTTGAAGCCGGCATGAATGTCCGTACTCATTTCACACCGCCCGCAGACTTCATTTTACCGGTCCGCCGTTTGCTTGCCGAGAATAAGATTTCGATGTCGGTTATCGATCAGCGGGTACGTGAGGTACTTGCTGTGAAGTTTCGCATGGGGCTCTTTGACAATCCCTATCCGGTGGAACCGGCATTGGCCGATAAGGTAGTAGGTGCCGATAAACACTCGGACTTTGTGGATGAGATGCAGCGTCAGGCAATGGTCCTGTTGAAAAACGAGAATCAACTTCTTCCTTTAGACAAGCAGAAAATAAAGAAAGTGCTTGTTACCGGTCCTTTGGCGGATGAAAGTAATTTCATGATCAGCCGTTATGGTCCTAACGGACTTTCTACTATTACAGTACTGGAAGGATTGAAAGGATATCTGCAAAACAGTGCGGAAGTGATGTATGAAAAAGGATGTGACATTATTGATAAAGGCTGGCCTGCAAGTGAGCTTTTTCATACTCCGCTTACTGCCGATGAACAAGATGGCATAAAGCGGGCTGTGGAACAAGCCGGGACCGCAGATGTGGTTATTGCCGTGTTGGGCGAGGATGAATTTCGGGTAGGTGAAAGTCGCTCGCGTACATCTTTGGAACTGCCTGGACGTCAGCAACAATTGCTGGAGGCATTGTATGCTACAGGTAAACCGGTCGTTCTGGTATTGATCAATGGTCAGCCGTTGACCATAAACTGGGCGGATGCTCACTTGCCTGCCATTCTTGAAGCCTGGTTTCCCAGTTATCAAGGCGGGCGATTGATTGCAGAAACCCTTTTTGGTGAGCATAATCCGAGTGGGAAGCTCTCCGTCACTTTCCCGAAAAGCGTAGGGCAGATCGAACTGAACTTTCCTTTTAAGAAAGGTTCTCACGGAACCCAGCCGAAGTCGGGACCTAATGGAAGTGGTAGTACGCGTGTGCTCGGAACGCTTTATCCGTTTGGATACGGATTGAGCTATACAACGTATTCTTATGCCAATCTTGAGGTGGAAGCGCCCAAACAGGGTACTCAGGGAGAGGTGAAAGTCTCTGTCGATGTGACCAATACCGGAAAACGTGCCGGTGAAGAGATCGTGCAGTTATACATCCGCGACCTGGTGAGTTCTGTGGTCACTTATGATTCTCAACTTCGCGGCTTTGAGAAAGTATATTTAGCACCCGGTGAAACCAAGCGTATACATTTTGTTTTAAAGCCGGAAGCACTGGAAATATTAGACCGTAATATGGAGTGGAAAGTAGAACCGGGTGATTTTGAAATCTTGGTTGGCGCAAGTTCGGAGGACATACGTCTGAAGAAGAAATTCACGCTTCGCCGATAGCACTTTCAAGGGGTAATGCTGTTTGAAAGAAAAGTAGGGAAGTAGTTTTTTTCGGATATAAAACAAGAGGGTGAATGTCTCAGTCTGTTTTGATACATTCACCCTCTTCTATTTTTAGAGAACTTTCTTGAATCTGATGAGGAATTCATCCGCTTCCGCTTTGCTGAGACAGAGCGGGGGTAACAACCGGATAACATTTGTTCCGCTGGCTCCGGTGAATACTTTCTGTTCGTAGATGAGACGGCTGCGTATCTCTTTTACAGGCTGTTCGAACTCCATACCAATCATAAGTCCGCATCCGCGCACTTCTTTGATCTGTGGGATCTTTTTCAGTTCTTCCAATAAATAGGTACCGATATTAGCCGCATTTTCGATCAGATGCTCTTGTTCGATGACATCCATAACAGCAAGTGCAGCGGCACAGGCCAAGTGATTTCCTCCGAAAGTTGTCCCCAACATGCCGTAAACCGGTTTGAACATCGGGCTGATGAGCACACCGGCCATCGGAAAACCATTGGCAATGCCTTTGGCTACTGTGATAATGTCGGGCTTGATGCCTGCATATTGATGGGCAAAGAATTTACCGCTACGTCCGTAACCGCTCTGAATCTCATCAAGAATGAGTACGGTGCCATGTTCCGTACATGCCTTGCGCAACTCTTGCAGAAACTCTGCAGTCGGTATTTTGATGCCGCCTACTCCCTGGATACCTTCGATGATAACAGCGCAGACATCCCCTTTAGCCAGTTCAGCTTTCATGGCTTCTATATCATTCAGGGGAAGATAAGTGATATGTCCGTTTGCATTGATGGGGGCAATAATTTTGGGATTATCAGTCGCTTCTACAGCCAGTGAGGTACGTCCGTGGAAGGCTTTGGAGAAAGAGACCACTTTGGTTCGTCCGGTATGAAAAGAGGCCAATTTCAAGGCATTTTCATTCGCTTCCGCGCCACTATTGATCAGAAATAGCGAGTAATCGTCATACCCGGAAATCTTTCCCAGGCGGGCAGCCACTTCCTGTTGCAGCTTGTTGATAACCGAGTTGGAGTAAAAACCGAGTTTTGCCACCTGA
The DNA here is from genome assembly GCA_958477465.1 of uncultured Bacteroides sp. Classification (GTDB taxonomy): domain Bacteria; phylum Bacteroidota; class Bacteroidia; order Bacteroidales; family Bacteroidaceae; genus Bacteroides. The sequence continues at coordinate 20,776 of CAUEFX010000011.1, read as the reverse complement.
CTACTGATCATCTCTACATAGTGCGGATGAGCATGTCCGATGGAGATTACGGCATGACCTCCGTAGAGGTCGAGATATTCTGTTCCGTTTTCATCCCATACGTGGCAACCTTTTCCCTTTACTATGTTTATGTCGAATAAAGGATATACGTCGAATAGATTCATGATGATATTTACGATTTTGCGATTTTACAATCTAAAAAGCCGATGGCTTTAACCGGAGACCTACCGTTTCTTCCAGATTGAACATCAGGTTCATATTGTGTACCGCCTGTCCACTGGCACCTTTCAGCAGGTTGTCGATGCATGAGATAATAAGCAGTTTATCTCCGTGTTTCTCCAGATGTATCAGGCACTTATTGGTGTTGACCACTTGCTTGAGGTCGATGTTCTTGTCTACGATGTGCACAAATGAGTCTTTTGCATAATATTCCTCATACATGCGTACGATCTCCTCCAACGCTACTTTGGTTTTTACCACTAACGTAGCAAAGATTCCCCGCGGGAAGTCGCCCCGATAGGGGATAAAATCAATTTCTGAGTTGAAACTGTTTTGAAGCTGTTTCAACGATTGTTTGATTTCGGGTACATGTTGGTGCTCAAAGGCTTTGTACACGCTCATGTTGTTGTTACGCCAACTGAAATGACTGGTGGCACCCGGCTTTACTCCCGCTCCTGTACTTCCGGTGATAGCATTTACCATTATATCATCATTCAGCATCAAGTGTTTGGCCAACGGAAGAAGCCCTAATTGGATGCAGGTTGCAAAACATCCCGGATTGGCTACATGTTTGGCTGTGCAAGTGGCGCGACGGTTCAATTCCGGTAGCCCGTAGATGAAGTCATGCTCCGGTGATGCGATGCGGTAATCCATGGAGAGATCAATGATTTTCAAATTCTCCGGTATATTGTGGCTTTCGATAAATTTCCTGGTATCGCCGTGAGCGGTACAGAAGAAGAGTACGTCGATATTTTCCAAAGGAAGTTCGTCGGTAAAAGTCAGATCGCACTCTCCGTACAGTCCTTCGTGTACATCGGTAATCTTATTACCGGCATTGCTGCTGCTGTTGATAAATACGATTTCCGTTTCGGGGTGATTGATAAGCAGGCGGATAAGTTCGCCTGCCGTATATCCTGCCCCACCAATAATTCCTGCTTTTATCATTATCGTGAGAGTTGAGAATTAAATTTCTTCATCCTTGTGGTTGGCATAATAAACACGCAGCGGAGTAGAAGTTACCTTGATAAACCCTTTTGCATCTTCCGCAGTCCAGCCTTTCTGCATTTCGCCATATTCACCGAATTTGGTCTTTACTAAATCATCTTTTGATTCTACACCTACGGTAGAGAAAGACAATGGGCGGAGTTCGAGAATGGCCGTACCGTTTACATTGCGTTGCGACTCCTGCAGCATGGCTTCGATGTCACGCATGACAGGCTCCAGATACTGGCTTTCGTGAAGGAACATGCCATACCAGTTGGCTACCTGATCTTTCCAGTATTGTTGCCATTTGCTCAGTGTATACTTTTCGAGGAAACGGTGTGCACCGATAATCAGCATCGGAGCGGCTGCTTCAAAACCTACACGACCTTTAATGCCGATGATTGTGTCGCCCACATGCATGTCGCGTCCAATTCCGTAAGGAGCGCCAATCTCTTCCACCTTCTGGATGGCAGCAATTTTATCTTCAAAAACTTCTCCGTTCACAGCATGAAGTTCTCCTCGTTTAAATTCAAGGCGCAGCTGTTCGCTCCCTTCTTTCTGTACCTGTTTCAAGTAGGCTGTTTCAGGCAATCCCTGTGCCGAGTCGAGAATTTCACCGCCACAGATGGAAGTCCCCCACAATCCGACGTTATAGGAATATTTCAGTTTGGTAAAGTCTGCACTGAAGCCGTTCTTATTCAAATAGTCGATTTCTTCCTGGCGGCTCAGTGCCATGTCACGGGTCAATGTAATGATTTCCACACCCGGAGCCAGTACAAGGAAAGTCATGTCGAAACGAATCTGGTCGTTGCCGGCGCCGGTAGAACCGTGGGCGATGGCGTCCGCACCGATCTCGTTGGCATAACGTGCGATTGCCAATGCCTGGAATATACGTTCCGAACTGACGGAAATAGGATATGTGCCGTTGCGCAGTACGTTTCCGAATATCATGTATTTCAAGCTCTTTTCGTAGTATTCCTGAGTTACGTCCAGTGTAACGTATTTCACTGCTCCCAGTTTGTATGCGTTTTCTTCATTTTGTTTCAACTGCTCATCGCTGAAACCACCCGTATTGGCACAAGCCGCATACACTTCATAGCCCTTTTCTTTGGTCAGATACATTACGGTAAACGAGGTATCCAATCCCCCACTGAATGCAACTACCACTTTCTTTTTCTGTTCCATGATCTTAATAATTAGTTAATGCGCCGATGGGTCTATTGCCGATGCGGTACATTATATTATTTTAATTCTTTTCTTTCTCTATTAATTGGCATATTGGTACAGAGACCAATTCTCACATTATTCCTCTCCTTTATGTTTCTCCGGATCGTAAAGCATTGCCGTACAGATGCAGAATTTCCGGTTTTTGGCTACCAATATGTCATGGTTGATACAGCCTTCGCAGCCGCGCCAGAAAGCCTCGTCATCAGTCAGTTCATTGAATGTAACGGGCACATAACCAAGTTCCGTATTCATTTTCATAACGGCAGCGCCGCTGGTCAGACTGAATATTTTGGCCCATGGCCAGCGTAGACGGGCAAGTTTGAAAGAAGCTTGTTTGATACGTTTTGCCAGTCCCAAGCCGCGATAGTCGGGGTGTACGATCAGTCCGGATGTTGCTACGTATTGTTTATTACCCCATGATTCTATATAAGTGAAACCTGCAAACTTATCTCCTTCAAGGGCGATAATGGCTTTCCCTTCTTTCATCTTGGTTGCAACATATTCGTGGGTACGTTCTGCAATTCCTGTTCCACGTACTTTCGCTGCATTTCTGATTGTCTCCAAAATAGTGTCAACGTAAACCTCATGTGAGGCGTCGGCTACCATCACATCTATTTTTTGAGTCTCCATTTCTTTAATAAGTGTCGAGTATATAAATAAGTATCGGGTATATAGTTATCTGTTTATTGTACATTCGGGATAATAAGCGACAGGAAGTTTCGTACCGTTTGAGGCTCGGCTCCTTCACGCAACACCAACATAATGGTATCGTCACCGGCAATCGTCCCCAGTATATCACCGTATTCACGGTTGTCGATATCATAAGCCATACTGCTGGCGTATCCGGGGCGTGTCTTTATTACAGCTATGTTGCCGGAGAACTGCAGGGAGACGAAGCCATTGTTCATTAACATATCAGTGGCGCTTTGATCTCCAACACGTTTATACATGATGTCATTAGGTAATACATATACATAATTACCGTTCATGCTGGCTGCTTTAGCTACTTTCAATTGCTTCAAATCACGTGAAAGAGTGGCCTGCGTCAGTTCAAAACCTTCGGCTGCAAGAGCCTGTAACAACTCCTCCTGTGAACCTACCTCTTTACTTGAGATAATCATTTTGATAGCATCTAATCGGTTTGTTTTCTTCTTCATCTTGCATAATTATTCTAAGAATGATGCAAAAATATGCAATAAACCGGAGAAATCATGCATAAAACCCAACTTTTTCACTATTTTTATACATAAACATAGAATTTATTCAGAAAAGGTTTTGGTGAGGGAGATGATGAAAGGAGTTACCATAATAGCATGAACAGAGAGAGTATGAGAAAATTGCTTGTTGGTGAAAGCTGTTAACAATATAACAACGATAGAATGAAGAAAAAAAAATTGGCAGTGGGTTTCACGTATATTGGTAATGGACTTCTGTATATAAAAATTATGGAAGCCTTTTAACAGCAAGAAATAAAATGAGGGTGTGTCAAAACTAAAATGTCCACTCTGAAAAGTTACAGATTGTAATCAATAGATATAAAAGAGCCATATCAACTCTATTTTTGAGTAATGATATGGCTCTTTTTATGGTTGAATAGAGCGTCAGTTTTTAGATTGAAAGTTTTCTTTTCCTAAAATTTAGTTTTGACACACCCTCATTTATGGTAGAGCGGTTCACACAGATCTTACAGTTTCTCTATATCCTCTACGGATAAGCCGGTTCCCTGAACAATCATTTCAGTGGAAAGCCCCATTTTCTTAAAATTGCGGGCTACTTCGATTTGGCCCCTTTTTTGTCCTTCCTGTAATCCTTCCGCACGTCCTTCCTGTAATCCCTCTGCACGCCCTTCCTGTAATCCTTCCAGTTTAGCTCCGTCCAGTACATCATTTTGAATCATGATGGCATTCAGATGTTCATCATACGCACGACGTTCTTCCGCAGTCATATTATAATAAATGAGTTTCTGTCTGGCCTCTGCAAGTCCCGGTGCTACGGTATCTGACCGTATTCGCCCGGTTTTCAGATATTCTATCCATTCTTCGAGCGGGGTGATGGCAGCTTTGTCGAATTCGTTTACGCGAATCAGAAAATACTCGGGAAATATCTCGGCCGGCAACTTGGACACTATGGCATTCTTCTCTTTGGTGGTAACCTGCAACTGATCACCGGTATGTACCCCCATAAATACGTTTTGCCCATGATACAGGTAGTCTTCTCCTCTGCCGATATCGAAATAGAGGATGCTGACAGAATATATTTTCTTTACTTCGTAATAGCGTTCTCCGAGTGAGATATGCTCGGTAATTGCCTTCGCCACTCCGTAAAGAATGCGTTCGAGATAATACAGCTCACGGGTGTTTTGTATTTCTACGATGATAATTTCTCCTTTACTGTTCTTTGCCTTGATATCTACCCGGTTGAATTTGTCATCGGCAGTCAGCTGATTGCTTTCGCTCTCGAGGATTTCCACTATCTTCACCTCCTCATTCAGCAATACCGTCAGTAGTCCTTCGAGTACCCCGAAGTTGGCCTTTTGGCGTAACAGTCGTTTAATAGCCCAGTCAAATCGGATATAGCGGTCCATTGTTTCCATAATCATCGTTTTATATGTATATCACAAAGATAGGCTTTCTATTTGAAGTAATGCAGAAGTTTGTGTGAAATGTGTCTGTGTGAGTACTATAATTTTCACTTCTTTCAAATATTCCATCAATTTTTACCGATTGGGAAACAAATGGAGAATCATTGGGATGTATCCTTTGATTCATTAGTTGTTATATTTGCGTTGATTCAAAATCTTCAGAACTCAATTTTTGGATATGAAACAACAAAAAGAATAAGATTACAATCAAAAAGCAAACCGATACTTCGGTCTATTCTGCCTATTTTTGCATCATCAATAATTCCATTTAATCTTTTAAACTATCAAAAACACATGAAAAAGCAGTTTTGGTATTTTATATTTTTATTTTTCTGCATTGGTACATTGCCTGTACAAGGCAAGATTACACTTCCCGCTATCTTATCAGACAATATGGTATTGCAACAAAACTCTCTGGTTCGTTTCTGGGGAAAAGCGCGTCCGGGTGAGAAAGTTACAGTTTCTACCTCGTGGAATAAAAACATTTATACGGTGCAGACACCCGCTGACGGACATTGGGAGATGAAAATCAAGACTCCCGGTGTGATGGATAATCAGACGCTGACCGTAAAGGGAGAGAACACAATCACAATACATAATATATTAATAGGTGAAGTATGGCTTTGCACCGGACAGTCGAATATGGAGTTTCCGGTGGCTCGTGATCCGAATGTAAAATGGAAAACAGGTATACTGAATGAAGCGGAGGAGATGGAAGATGCCGATTATCCCTCCATCCGGCTTTTCCATGTGGAACATCAACTGGCCCCTGAGGGAGAGAAAGAGGACTGCATCGGCCGGTGGCTGGCTTGTACTACGGAAAATGTGAAAGAGTTTTCGGCAGTCGGCTTTATGTTCGGCCGTAAACTTTATAAAGAATTGCAGATACCCGTCGGACTGATTCAGTCCACTTGGGGAGGTACTCATGCCGAATCATGGACAGAGATGGGGGTAATGAAAGACAATCCTTTGTATACCGATGTCATGGAAGAGTTTGCCCCGCAGAACGTGAAGCGTGAGAAAGACAAATGCAAAGTACCTGCCACGTTGTGGAACGGTATGATTGCTCCGATCAAAGGATATACCATTAAGGGAAATATCTGGTATCAAGGAGAGTCCAATTCAATCCGTTATGAAAAATATCAGAAGGTGTTCACTAATCTGATAAGCAGTTGGAGGCAGGAATGGAGGCAGGCTGATATGCCCTTCTATTTCGTACAGATTGCACCGCATTACAAACAACCGGCTGGTATTCGTGAAGCACAATTGAAAACCTGGCAAAACGGTTTGAAAAATACAGGCATGGTGGTAATAACAGATGCCGGTGATTCTACGGATATTCATCCGCGCAACAAACGGGTGACTGGTGAACGTTTGGCTGCCTGGGCTTTAGCAAAACAGTATGGTAAAAAAACTGCTTATTCGGGACCGCTTTATAAGAGCATGAAAGTCAAGGACGGAAAAGTAACGTTGACTTTTGATTATGCGGAAGGCGGATTGCAGACTCCGGAAAATACCCCGGTAAGAGGATTCTTTATCTCCGGAGCCGATGCCCGTTTTTATCCGGCTACGGCTACTGTTCAAGGCAGTAAACTGGAATTGTCGGCACCGGAAGTTCCTCAGCCGGTAGCCGTACGTTATGGCTATGGAAATTTCTTCCGGGTGAATCTTTATAATAAGGCAGGATTTCCGGCAGTTCCTTTCCGTACCGATCATTTTGATCCCGATACTTATGCACGCAGGTTTGCTGATTCGGAGATGCGCCGTTTTCCGAAAGCGTATCAACTGGATCATGGCAAACGTCTGTTTTTCGGTTATGCACAGGGAGTGGGCTGTTGTGCCATGCTCCGGATGTGGAGACAAACGGGCGAGCGGCGTTATTTTGATTATGTGGAGGCCTGGGCCGATTCATTGATCAATGAGAAAGGAGAAATTCATTTATATGATATGTCTACTTATAATCTGGATTTCATCAATTCGGGAAAAGTGCTTTTCGATGTTTACCGCGAGACGGGAAACGAAAAATATAAAAAAGCGATGGACGAACTGATAAAGCAGTTGAAAAGGCATCCGCGCACGTTGGAGGGAGGATATTGGCACAAATTGATTTACCAGCACCAGATGTGGCTGGACGGCTTGTATATGGCTTCTCCTTTCATGGCGCAGTATGGTGTGGAGTTCAATCACCCGGAGTGGATCGATGAGGCGGTGAAGCAGTTCGCACTTTGCCACAAGCATACCTATGATGCCGGAACAGGCTTATATCATCATGCTTGGGACGAGAGTAAAAGTCAACGCTGGGCCAATCCGGAAACCGGGCATTCTCCTAATTTCTGGGGGCGTAGTATCGGCTGGTGGTTTATGGCATTGGTCGATGCGCTGGATTATATTCCGGAAGCACATCCCGGACGTGCCGATATGATAAGCTGGATACAGGGCCTGGCAGATACTCTCCCCAAATATCAGGATAAGGCCGGTTTGTGGTATCAGGTGATTGACCAGCCCAATCGTGAAGGGAATTTTCCGGAAGCGTCTGTTACTTCACAATGTATGTATGCCTATGCCAAAGCGATGAATAAAGGATATATCGATATAAAATACAAAGCTGTTGCAGAGAAGGCCTTTAAAGGATTGAAAGATAAACTGCTGGTAGAAAATACGGATGGAACACTGACATTGACCCGTTGTTGCCAAGTAGGCGGTTTGGGCGGACATCCGTATCGTGACGGCAGTTTCGAATATTATATCGGAGAGAAAATGCGTGATAATGACGCAAAGGCTACCGGACCCTTTATAATGGGATGTATCGAGTTGAACAAATAGCGTTTCCCATACAGAGAAACCAAGTTGTGGGGAGGAAGGAAGAGAAAAAGGATGAATAAGAAAAGAAAGATATTGTTGGTGGCTCTGTTGGTATGTACTTTTACCGATGCACAGACGGTGGACTGGCCGGAAATACAGACTGAGGCGAAACCTGCCGCCCGCTGGTGGTGGATGGGAAGCGCCGTAGATAAAGAAAACATAACCCGTAATCTGGATGCCTATGCGAAAGCCGGGATGGGAACGATGGAGGTTACCCCTATTTATGGGGTACAGGGGAATGAGGCAAATGAGATTCCGTTTCTTTCGCTCCCTTGGATGGAGATGTTGCAATATACGGAGAGTGAAGCCGCCCGCCTGGGGATGCAGATTGACATGAACACCGGAACCGGATGGCCTTTCGGAGGTCCGGAAGTCGGGATAGAAGATGCTGCCGGCAAACTTCTCATCACAGAATATGAACTGAAAGGCGGGGAACTATTAAAAGAAAAAATAGAAGTTACCGATTCCAGGCAACAGCCTTATGCAAAGTTGAACCGGCTTATGGCTTATTCTGATAAAGGCCGGTGCATTGACGTGACGGATAAGGTGACAAAAGACGGCAGACTGCAATGGAAGGCCCCGAAGGATAATTGGAAACTGATTGCAGTTTTTTGCGGGAAGACTTTTCAGAAAGTGAAACGGGCGGCCCCCGGCGGTGAGGGATACGTGATGGACCATTTGTCCGCCCGTGCCGTGAAGAATTACCTGGAGCGTTTCGAGCGTGCTTTCGAGTCATCGGAAACGCCCTATCCGCATAATTTCTTCAATGATTCTTATGAGGTCTATAAAGCGGATTGGACGGAGAATCTTTTTGATGAGTTCGCCATTCGTCGCGGCTATAAACTGGAAGAACATCTTCCGGAATTCCTGTCAGAGAGACGGACGGATACGGTTGCCCGCATCATCTCTGATTATCGGGAGACGATGGCGGAATTGCTATTGGAGAATTTTACCCGACAGTGGACGGAATGGGCACATTCACATGGTTCCCAAACCCGTAATCAGGCACATGGCTCGCCCGGTAATCTGATTGACCTGTATGCCACGGTAGATATCCCCGAGTGTGAAGGATTCGGGATTTCCGATTTTGGTATCCGGGGATTGCGCAAAGATTCGTTGACACGCCCCAACGATTCGGATCTGTCTATGTTGAAATATGCATCTTCGGCTGCTCATATAGCCGGCAAGCCTTACACGACTTCCGAAACCTTCACTTGGCTGACGGAGCATTTCCGGACTTCACTGTCGCAGTGTAAACCGGATATCGATCTGATGTTTGTTTCGGGTGTGAATCATACGTATTTTCATGGCACCACTTATTCGCCTGCTGAGACTGCATGGCCGGGATGGAAATTCTATGCTGCCGTCGATATGAGCCCTACGAATAGTATCTGGCGTGACGCACCGGCATTTTTTGATTACATAGCCCGTTGCCAAAGTTTTTTGCAGATGGGAAAGCCGGATAATGATTTTCTGATCTATCTGCCAGTTTATGATATGTGGCAGGAGCAGGACGGACACCTGCTGATGTTCGACATTCATAAGATGGCGAAACGTGCTCCCCGTTTTATCGATGCGGTGCATCGGATCAATGATGCGGGGTATGATCTGGATTATATTTCCGATAATTTTATACGCAGCCTTACTTGTGTCAATGGGAAGCTGGTCACTTCGGGAGGAACGGCTTATCGCGCGTTGCTTATTCCCGGTGCCCGTTTGATGCCGGACGATGTGCTTGCTAAATTATGGAGTCTGGCAGATGAAGGGGCAACGGTTGTTCTTTTGGAGCAATTCCCGCAGGATGTACCCGGATATGCCCGGTTGGAGGCACGTCGTGCAGCTTTTCGGAAGTTGATGGAACAAAAAGATAAGGTACGTAAAGGACGGATTATATTCGGCACGGACTATGAGCGTACCTTGGCAGAGACAGGGGTTTTGCCGGAAGCGATGAAAACGGAATACGGATTAAGCTGTATCCGGCGCACCAATGAAGAAGGCAACCATTATTTTATTTCTGCATTGAAGGCGGAGGATACGGAAGGATGGATTCCTTTGGGGGTACAGGCGAAGTCTGCCATGATTTACAATCCGGTGAATGGTGAGAGTGGCAAGGCGGCGGTTCGTCAGGCCGACGGGTGTACGGAGGTGTATTTGCAGTTGGCTTCGGGAGAGTCTTTGTTGCTGAAGACTTTTGCCGGAAGTGATATACAGGCTTCTGCATGGGATTACTGGCATCCGGCATCCGAAGGGGAAAAAATGCCGAATCGATGGGGATTCCGCTTTGTGGAAAGTATACCGGTTGTGACCGCCGCTCCTGACTCTGTGGAATTGGATTCGTGGACGGAGTTGTCGGCAAATGAAGTGAAAAATACGATGGGGACAGCCTGCTATTCTCTTAAATTCCATCATGACAATTCTGCGGTTCCCGAATGGATGCTCGACTTGGGAGATGTGCGTGAAAGTGCCCGTGTCCGTGTCAATGGAAAAGAGGTCACTGTCTTGTGGTCGATTCCTTTCCGTTGTCTGATTGGCAGGTATCTGCATCCGGGCGAAAATACATTGGAAGTGGAAGTAACCAATTTACCGGCCAATCGTATTGCCGATATGGATAGGCGACAGATACCTTGGCGCATTTTCAAGGACGCCAACATTGTCAGCCTCCATTATAAAAAGTCCGGATATGAGAATTGGCAGCCCGTGCCGAGCGGGTTGTTAGGCCCGGTGAAATTGATTCCGATGAAAGAAGTACTTTTTTAATTATTTATCATGAACAGACGAATTGCTTTTGTACTCTGCATTTCTTTTGCAGTGGCTACTCTTTTTGCGCAAGATCCCCGCGAAAGACGATATATGTACGAGATACTGGATCCCCGACATGAATCCAAGCCATTGGTGGAAGGATTTGCCACAGAGCGGATTACGGAACGGCTGAGCCGTGGTTTATATGCAACGCCCTCTCAAGACGGGAAGGGTGTTTACCTGAGCTGGCGGTTGCTGGATACGGATGCACCGGCTACTGCTTTTCATGTATATCGTGAAGCAAATGGCAAAACCCATCGTTTGACGGACAGGCCCATACGGCAAACTTGTGACTTTGTAGACAGTACACCTGCAGAGGGAGTAGCCTCCTATTGGGTGGTGCCTGTGTTGAAAGGGCAGCAGAAAACCGTCGCATCCGAAAGAATAGAAGTAGAAGCCGGAAAGAGTAAGAGTTATACATCCATCCGTCTGAAAGATAATGCCAAAGCAGGTAAGATGGCTCTGGCCGACTTGAATGGAGATGGCATCTACGATTATATCATCCGTACTCCCGAAACCAATGTAGATCCGGGCATGCCGGGAGATACATCCTGTAAGACCTATCAGATTTCCGCTTATTTGAGTGATGGTACATGGCTCTGGACGTATGATATGGGACCGGGCATCGAGCCGGGTATCTGGTATTCACCTTTTATTGTCTATGATTTCAACGGAGACGGCAAGGCAGAGGTTGCGGTGAAAACAGCCGGTGATGATTATGTGAAGAATGAAAAAGGCCGCGTTTGCGGCGGAAGTGAATACTTGTCCGTATTAGACGGGATGACGGGGAAAGAGATAGACCGGGTGGACTGGCCGGAACGGAATGACCGGTACGGAAACCTTATTCGCCAGAATAGGAATCAGATGGGAATGGCTTATCTGGACGGGAAAACACCTTGCATTCTTGCTGCTCGTGGCACTTATAAACTGATGGTGGTGGATACCTGGCAGTTGAAAGAGGGAAAGCTGCAACGGATGTGGCGTTGGGATGGTGATGAAGAGAATCCTGTAGTGCGTAGTATGGGTGCACATAGCATGGTGACCGGTGATGTAGACGGTGATGGTCGGGATGAGATCTTGTTGGGATCTTGTATGCTCGATGATAACGGGACTTTGTTATGGTCGTCCGGACTGGGGCATAGTGACAAGGCTTATCTGTGTAAGCTGCGTCCTGATGAGGAAGATTTGCAGGTTTTCATGGTTAGCGAGCCCAAGAAGGAAGACGGCCGTGGAGTGTCTGTGGTGAATGCCCGTACCGGGCAACTGATATGGGGTATCGGACATACTACCTGTCATGTGGGGGATGGCATGGTGGCGGATTTTGATCCGGAGCATCCCGGCATGGAATGTTTTGCCAGTGAAGACCGCAAAGGCGGAAGTACGGATAAATACCTGTTAACTTCGGATGGAAAGAAATTGAATACAACAAATGCGGAAGTGCCGGGATGCCGGAATTGGATTTGGTGGGATGCCGATCTGCTCCGTGAAACATTTCGGGGGGATGATAACCGTTGGGGAGCCGGCTCTTCCTCGAACGGTAAGAAGCTAAGTATCTGGAAATGGGGTGGAGAGACGCTGACCGAAGGAATCGAAGGGGACATCCTGATGATAGCCGATATGGAGGGGGATTGGCGGGAGGAGTTGATAACTGCACTCCCCGGAGAGTTGCGCATTTATCACACTTGCATTCCGGCAAAAGACCGCCGTGTAACATTGATGCAAGATGCACTTTACCGGAGTTATATTGCACATCGGAGTATGGGGTATCCGCAATCACCGGTACCTTCTTATTATCTTGGAGAGTGAACCTGAGTCCGTCATGATTCCTATACAGTACGATTCGTTATATCAAGTTGAAGTTAATATAAAGAAAGTCGAATGAAGAAAATTTTAATTGTTTTGTCTCTTTGCGCATGGACGGTATTGCCGTCCCGGGCACAAACTTATAAATATGAAGAAGTGTACAGAAGCCTTCCTTTTGCAATGCCCAAGGTGGAAGCACCCCAATTCCCCGATTTGAAGGTGTCATTGTCGGATTTTGGTGCTGTCGGCAACGGAGTGGAACTCTGTACCGATGCTTTTGAAAAGGCCATCGAAACATTGTCGTCTCGCGGAGGCGGGCACTTGATTGTTCCGGCAGGAATCTGGCTGACCGGTCCTATCGTATTGAAAAGCAACATCGATCTTCATATAGAGAAAGGTGCCGTAGTACTTTTCTCGCCGGATGTGGAACTTTATCCCCTGGTTGAAACGGTGTTTGAAGGGCTGGATACCCGCCGATGCCAATCTCCTGTATCGGGACGTCACCTAACGAATGTAGCCATCACCGGACAGGGTGCTATTGATGGGAACGGTCACTTCTGGCGTCCTTTGAAACGGGAGAAAGTAACGGAAAGTGTTTGGAGACAGACTATCGCCCGGGGCGGAGTCTACAAGCGTCCTACCTATTGGTTCCCCTACCCACAGACGCTGAAAGGAGATACGGTCAGCAATATGAATGTACCTCAAAACCTGACAACGGAGGAAGAATGGCAGAGTGTGCGTCATTTCCTTCGTCCGGTGATGGTGAGTCTGATAGAGTGTAAAAATGTATGGCTGCAGGGTGTTATCTTTCAGAATTCTCCGGCATGGAATCTGCATCCGCTGATGTGTGAGAATGTGCTGATAGAAGAAGTACAGGTACGCAATCCGAGCTATGCGCAAAACGGTGACGGCCTGGATTTGGAATCTTGCAAGAATGCCCTGATTGTAAACTCTACTTTCGATGTGGGAGACGATGGGATTTGCCTGAAGAGTGGAAAGGATGAAGACGGACGCCGGCGTGCCCGCCCTTGTGAAAATGTGGTGGTAGACGGATGCACGGTGTTCAAAGGACATGGCGGATTCGTGGTGGGCAGCGAGATGAGTGGCGGAGTGCGCAATGTGTCTGTAAGTAATTGCCAATTCTTGGGTACCGATGTAGGCCTTCGTTTCAAAAGTAAGCGTGGTAGAGGTGGCATTGTTGAAAACATCTGGATACGTAATGTCTCCATGATGGACATTCCTACAGAGCCTGTTACTTTCAATTTGTACTACGGAGGTAAATCGGCTGTTGAAGTGCTGGAAAGTGGTGAGACAGTACCGTCAAAAGTAGCCCCGCTGCCGGTGGATGAGACGACCCCTTGTTTCCGGAATATCCATATCTCGAATCTGGTATGTTCCAATGCCCGGAGAGCACTCTTCTTCAATGGTATTCCGGAAATGCCGATCGATGGCATAACGCTTGAGAACTTGGACATTACCTCCCAATTAGGGGCCGAATTCGTATATAGCCGGAACATAACGTTGAAGAATGTGACGATTCATCATGAGAAGGGAGAAAAGTTGACAACCCGCTTTTGTGAAAGGGTGAATCAAACTGTCAAATAAGATATTTTTTGTATCAAAATATGCAGCATGAATAGGACTCGATTCCTTTATTTTTGCGTCAGTATAGAAAGATAGGTCAATATTAAAATAAGACATGATAAGAAATTGTTTTTTTGCGGTTGATTTGGGAGCTACCAGTGGCCGTACGATATTAGGCTCTTTCTCAGAGGGCAGATTGGAATTGGAAGAAGTGAATCGTTTTCCTAACCGCCTCATAGAGGTTGGAGGACACTTTTATTGGGATATATATGCACTCTATCAGTTTGTAATAGAAGGGTTTAAATTGGTTGCGGGCAAACAGGATGTGAAACTTCTTTCGATCGGTATCGACACTTGGGGAGTCGATTTCGTCTGTGTCGGAAAGGACGGGCATTTGTTGCGCCAGCCGTATGCTTATCGCGACCCTCAGACAAACGGGGCACCGGAAGCACTCTTCTCACGCATTCCCCGTAGTCAGGTGTATAAGTTAACGGGCATTCAGATCATGAATTTTAATTCGCTGTTCCAATTGGACACATTGCGACGCAATAATGACAGCGCCCTGGCTGCAGTAGATAAAATACTGTTTATTCCGGATGCCTTGAGCTATATGCTGACAGGGGAGATGGTAACGGAATATACGATTGCCAGTACGGCACAATTGGTAAATGCACAAACCCGCAGATTGGAACCGGAGTTATTGAAAGCGGTCGGTCTGACGGAAGAGCATTTCGGACGTTTTGTATATCCGGGAGAGACAGTCGGAACACTGACAAAAGAGATACGGAAAATCACCGGCTTGGGGGCCGTCCCTGTAATTGCTGTAGCCGGACATGACACCGGATCGGCAGTGGCGGCCGTCCCGGCATTGAATCCGAATTTTGCTTATTTAAGCAGTGGGACATGGTCGCTGATGGGAATAGAAACCGATGTGCCGGCAATTACCGAAGAAACGGAGAAACTGAACTTTACGAATGAAGGAGGAGTGGCCGGAACGATCCGTTTGCTGAAGAACATCTGTGGAATGTGGCTACTGGAACGCTGTCGTGCCGGATGGGGAGAGACTTCGTATCCGGATTTGATTGCCGAAGCCGAAATGGCAGAACCTTTCCGCAGCCTTATCAATCCGGACAATCCACTTTTTGCCAATCCCGATGATATGGAAAATGCCATTCGTAAGTATTGTATGGATACGAATCAGCCTGTCCCGGAGACCCGTGCTCAGATTGTACGCTGTATCTTTGAGAGTCTGGCATTGCGCTATCGCCAGGTATTGGATGATCTGCGCGGATTGGCTTCCCAACCGATAGAAACACTTCATGTGATAGGCGGAGGAAGCCGCAATGAATTGCTTAATCAATTTACGGCGAATGCGGCAGGTATTCCGGTGGTGGCCGGACCGTCGGAGGCGACTGCTCTCGGCAATGTCATGATGCAGGCTATGGCGTTAGGCGAAGCCGCCGATGTGCCGGAAATGAGAAAGCTCATTCATCACTCTGTTCCTTTGAAAACTTACCAACCCCGAAACATGGAAAATTGGGGACAAGCTTATATACATTTTAAAAATATAATATCATGAAAGAAGAATTGATTAAGAGAGCTTACGAGATTGCTGTAGAACGTTATGCGGCTGTAGGTGTCGATACAGATAAGGCTTTGGAAGATTTACAGAAGATCTCATTGTCTTTGCATTGCTGGCAAGCGGATGATGTAACGGGATTCGAGTCGGGCGGTTCGCTGACAGGAGGCATTCAGGCTACCGGCAACTATCCGGGGAAAGCCCGTAATATAGAAGAAATGAGACAGGATATATTGAAAGCAGCTTCTTATATCCCCGGAACTCACCGTTTGAATCTGCATGAGATTTATGGCGATTTCGGCGGCCGGTTTGTGGACCGTGACCAGGTAGAGCCGAAACATTTTGAGAGTTGGATGCAATGGGGAGCGGAACACGGCATGAAGCTGGACTTCAATTCCACTTCTTTTTCTCATCCGAGAAGTGGGAATCTTTCCTTGTCGAATCCGGACAAAGGTATTCGTGATTTCTGGATCGAGCACACCAAGCGTTGTCGTGCTATTGCCGAAGAGATGGGTAAGCGTCAGAGTGATCCCTGCATCATGAACTTATGGGTACACGACGGGAGCAAGGATATCACGGTGAATCGATTGCTCTACCGTGAACTGCTGAAAGACTCTTTGGATCAGATCTTTGCCATTGAATATAAGAATATGAAAGATTGCATCGAATCGAAAGTGTTCGGTATCGGTCTGGAAAGTTATACGGTGGGGTCAAATGATTTCTATATCGGCTACGGTGCAAGTCGTAATAAGATAGTGACACTCGATACCGGCCATTTTCATCCTACCGAAAGTGTAGCAGACAAGATTTCTTCACTGCTGCTTTATACTCCGGAAATCATGTTACATGTCAGCCGCCCAGTCCGTTGGGATAGTGATCATGTGACTATCATGAATGATGAGACGCTGGATCTGGCAAAAGAGGTGGTACGCTGCAATGCCCTCGGCCGTGTACATATCGGATTGGATTATTTTGATGCCAGCATTAACCGTATCGGTGCTTATGTGATTGGTAGCCGTGCCACACAGAAATGTTTCTTACAGGGATTGCTGGAGCCGATTGCCAAGTTGCGTGAATATGAGGCCAACGACCAGTTGTTCGAACGCCTGGCTCTGCTCGAAGAAGCTAAATCACTTCCGTGGAATGCCGTGTGGGA
Organism: uncultured Bacteroides sp.; assembly: GCA_958477465.1. Classification (GTDB taxonomy): domain Bacteria; phylum Bacteroidota; class Bacteroidia; order Bacteroidales; family Bacteroidaceae; genus Bacteroides. The sequence continues at coordinate 3,922 of CAUEFX010000011.1, read as the reverse complement.
TATGTTCTGTTTGAAGAATAATGTTCCGGTTGGCGAGGAGTTTATTGCAGAGATAGAGAAATACGAAACAGAGGTAACATTGAAAAGAGAATAAAAACAGCGGTCACTAATCACTTATCACTAAATACATGAATACACTGATAGGCCTTATTATTATAGCTATTGGCAGTTTCGGGCAGAGCAGCTCGTATGTGCCTATTAATAAAGTAAAAAACTGGTCGTGGGAAAGTTTCTGGCTGGTACAGGGGATTTTTGCATGGCTCGTATTTCCTTTGTTGGGCGCTTTGTTGGCTGTGCCGGCCGGGAGTAATCTGATGGATCTGTGGAGTTCCGGTGGCGCTGTACCTGCTATGGTATATGGGGTGCTATGGGGAGTCGGAGGTTTGACGTTCGGACTCAGTATGCGTTACCTTGGTGTGGCTTTGGGACAAAGTATCGCATTGGGCACCTGTGCCGGTTTTGGCACGCTTTTTCCTGCCATCTTTGCCGGAAAAGATCTGTTTCACGGTGATGGCCTGATGCTGCTTATCGGTGTGTGTATCACCTTGGCAGGCATTGCGGTTATCGGTTATGCCGGAAGCCTGCGCTCCAAAAACATGACCGAGGAGGAGAAAAAGGCTGCTGTTAAAGATTTTGCATTGACAAAGGGATTGCTGGTTGCTTTGCTGGCAGGTGTGATGAGCGCTTGTTTCGCTCTTGGACTGGATGCCGGTACGCCTATTAAGGAAGCAGCCCTTGCCAATGGAGTGGAAGCTTTATATGCCGGCCTTCCGGTTATATTTTTAGTGACTTTGGGCGGATTCTTTACCAATGCAGCGTATTGCATACAACAGAATATCAAGAATAAGACCGGCAAGGAATACTTCGCTGTGAAAGGCGGGCAGCTGGTTAATAATCTGCTGTTCTGTGCCCTTGCCGGAGTACTTTGGTATTCACAGTTCTTTGGCTTGGAGATGGGGAAAAGTTTCCTGACTGAAAGCCCTGTCTTATTGGCGTTTTCATGGAGCATTCTGATGTCATTGAATGTTACTTTCAGCAATGTTTGGGGAATTCTTTTGAAAGAATGGAAAGGAGTAAGCAATTCGACAATCGCTGTTTTGATTCTCGGACTGATTGTTCTCATTTCTTCCATCGTGGTAGTGGCGATGGCACAAGCATAAGATAAATCAGGCAGAAAATAGTTAACGTACTTATGGATAAAGATCGAATAAGGGTTATGTCCATGGGGAATAAATTACAGATAAAAAGATGAAATCAATTTTGGAAAACCGTCCGGCTCTTACCAATGAAGTAAATAAGGCTGCCGAAGTAGCCGGATATCTTTGGCAAAAAGGCTGGGCCGAACGTAATGGTGGCAATATCGTTGTGAATATTACCGGGTTTGTGGATGATGAGATACGCAATCTGGCTCCTATTAGTGAAGCAAAACCCATCGGTACCGTATTGCCTTATCTGAAAGGTTGTTATTTCTATTGCAAAGGAACGAATAAACGCATGCGTGATTTGGCACGTTGGCCGATGGAACACGGCTCCATCATTCGTATCCTCGATGATTGCGCAAATTATGTTATCATCGCCGATCAGCCGGTATTGCCGACTTCCGAGTTGCCGTCACATTTGTGCATGCACAATTACCTTATCAGTAAAGGGTCTACCTACAAAGCCTCTTTGCACACACATCCCATTGAGTTGATCGCTATGACGCATCACAAACCTTTTTTGGAAAAAGATGTATTGACCAACCTGCTTTGGAGCATGATACCCGAAACGAAGGCTTTCTGCCCGCGTGGCCTGGGCATAATTCCTTATGCATTGCCCAGCTCTGTGGCATTGGCGGAAGCTACCATTAAAGAACTCGATGAGTACGATGTGGTCATGTGGGAGAAACACGGCGCTTGTGCTGTCGGCGAGGATATCATGGATGCTTTCGATCAGATTGATGTGCTGAGCAAGTCTGCACAGATTTATATCAGTGCACGTAATATGGGCTTCATTCCGGATGGCATGTCTCAAGCACAGATGCGGGAAATGACAGCCGCTTTTAATCTGCCTAAATAATCATAAAAAAGAACCTATCAATCCATGAAACAAATCTTTATATCTTGTGCTCTTTTCTTGTGTACTATCTCTCTTTCCGCCCAGACTAAGATGACGGCGAAAGAGGCAGCGCTGAAAATTGCCGATCGAATATTAGATAGTACTACCTATGAATTCAAAAACACCAAGACAGGAGAAGTTTACAAATCGGTAAAGAAACTTCCTTTGTCAATGGATGTGAAAGTAGCCTGTAAGTATAACAACTGGCATTATACGAATGGTGTTACTAACATCGCATTGATGGAGCTTGCCGACAAAGTAGGCGATCAGAAGTATGACAGATACGTCTTGAAGAACATGAATTTTGTATTCAATGAAGGCAATCTTGATTTCTTCCGCCGCCAATACGATCAGGCTTTCAAAGAGGGAGGTTGGAATGCTATTCGTAAGTTGAGTTGGCACATGATTTTCCGTGCCAAACGTTTGGATGACAATGGACCGATGGGTGCCAGTTTGATTGATTTGCAGATGCGGCATCCCAATGAGGCTTTTCTTAATTATGTGAATGAAACAGCCGATCATTTGAATTATGCCGAGCCTCGCCTGGTAGATGGTACGATTGCACGCCTCTGGCCGCATGTCAATACAATTTGGGCGGATGACGCTTTCATGGCTATCTCTTTCCTGGCACGTATGGGAAAAATGACCGGTGATGAAAAGTATTTTAACGATGCCGCCAATCAGGTATTGAATTATACCCGCTATTTGTGGTGTCCGGAAAAGAACATCTATTATCATTGCTACCATACTGATAACAAAGAACATGGGGTGGCCCACTGGAGCCGTGCAAACGGTTGGGTGTTTATGGCACAGGCGGATTTGCTTGGTATGATGCCGGAAGATCATCCGATGCGCGAAGCGGTGATTGAGAATTTCCGCCGGCAGGCCAGCGGCGTTGCCCGTTATCAGGGGAAAAACGGTTTGTGGCACCAGTTGCTTGATAAAGAAGATTCTTACGAGGAAATTACCGGGACAGCCATGTTTGTCTTCGGCATTGCCCGTGGTGTCAAAGAAGGCTGGCTGCATCCTGATTTTATTTATGTGGCGGAACAAGGTTTAAAAGGAATGATGAAGAAGATTTCCGATAATGGTGATGTGACTGCTATTTGTGTCGGTACCGGCATCATGCCTTCCGTGGCTTATTATTATAACCGTCCTACTCAGGAAAATGATCCGATGGGAGAAGGACCTGTACTTCGGGCGCTGGTTGAAATGATCGATGCACCGAAATATACTGAAATAAAGGCCGAAGAACAGTATGATAAGATAGTATTAAAGAAGTAATTATAGTTAGTCCTTAGCCTTTTTGCTATTACCCTCTTTTTATAAGTATGATATGCTTGTAGAAAGGGGGTAACATCGTATCTGTCAATATTTTTTTCGATTTACATCTTGGTTTGCATGAACCGCATAATTCGTAGGAAATGTTGCTAATTTAAAGCCAGAACTGTTCTTCCTTGGGGAAACGTAAAAGAAACAAAAAGCTCCGTAAATCAAAGATTTACAGAGCTTTCATCAGGGATACTCGTACTCGAAGCGGGACTTGAACCCGCACAGCCGCAATGGCCAAAGGATTTTAAGTCCTTCGTGTCTACCATTCCACCATTCGAGCATCCTTTCAAAGAGAGAGCGGAAAACGAGACTCGAACTCGCGACCCTAACCTTGGCAAGGTTATGCTCTACCAACTGAGCTATTTCCGCATTTTTTCAATGGGTGCAAAGATAAAGAGTTTTGTTGTTTCTGCCAAATATTTTAAAAGGAAAGTTTTGAAACAATAGTTCGTTAAAATTTGAGATAAAGGCTAAGCCGCTTTACGCGGCCAGC